>NZ_JBWKOA010000001.1:0-179988 GCF_059415845.1 Roseateles sp. GW821-FHT09H11
GCTAGGGTTCATACGTGGGTCAGGTTTGAACGGAAATCAGTGCGGTCGGTGGGTCAGGATTCGGCGGCAATCAACACTGCATCCCTGGGACGCCGTCACCCCTGGCGACACGGCGGTGCTAGCCTGCGCAAGGCCTCAGGACGTCAGGAGTGCTGCCATGCGCATCGCGACACGTGTCTCTCGAGCCTTCACGCTTCGCAGGTTCCTGGTCACCGTGCCGGGCCTGCTGGCGATGATCCTGGTCGCCACCGGGTCCGCAGCGACGGCCGCCACCTACAGCGGGGAGGCGCGCAGCGAAGCCCGGACGCTGAATCTCATCGCGCCGGTCGACGCCCGATCGGTGGTGGACAACGTGCCCACCGGCACCTTGACCTCTGCGGAGATCGCGGAATATCGGCCGAATTTCAATGGCGCGGAGAGCAGCAGCAGTGCCGGCGGCGGTGCGCTCGCGGGGCTGGTGTTCCTGTCCGCCAACGCCACGACGCGCACCATCGGGCATGACGACTCGGCGTCCATCGCCTCATCGAGCGCGTCGGCCCGGTTGACCGACAGTTTCATCATCCATTGCGGCGGCTGCGCGGACGGCACGGTCGGCACGATGCTGTTCCAGGTGGTGACTGCGGCCAAGCTCTCTTCGACCTCCTTTGCCGGCGGCATCATCGGCACACCGCCTTTCGGCCTCGCGCGCAGCGAGATGACATGGAACACCTCGCTGCAGGTGAACAGCACCGGACTCGACGCGGTGACCGGCGCCTGGCCGACGACCGTCATGGCCGGGTCGGGGATCTCCCGCGTGACCGACAGTACCGGGCTCGACGACCTCAGCGTGACCGGCCTGCACGGCGCGAGGCATACCTTCGCGTTGACCTTTGCCTTCGGGCGGCCGATCGAGCTCGATTTCGCCGCCGCGATGCAAGCCAATGGATCCGCCATCCCGACGGGGCTCGAGTCGCAATACGCCTATGGCAACTGGGGGATGGGGGAAGCGTTCACCGCGTGGGGCGGCATCCTGTCGGTGCGGGACTCGTCCGGGCAACTGGTGAGCGGGTTCTCGGCGCTGACCTCGCAGGGGATCAGCTACGCACAGTCTTTCTCCGAAGTGGTCCCCGAGCCCGCCACCTGGGCGCTGATGGGGCTGGGCGCCCTGGTGTTGCCGCTGCTGGCGCGCCGGGCAAGACGCATTGACTCGATTCCACCGGTTGAATGAATGCGGGCTTCCCAGGATCCCGCATGAGGGATCCAGCCCTGGATGAGTTGCTGCGATCCATTGGGAGGGAGGAAAGCAAAGCCGCAATCTTCTGCTTCGCCGCGCGATCGGACTTCGCGGATACTCCCGCGCAGCCGTTGCACGCTCCTTCATGACCCTTCGCCGCATCCGCTTCGCCGCTCTTTCTGTCCTCCTGGTCGTGGTCATCCTGGCCGCGGGCGCCGCGCTGGTCTACATGTCGCAGCGCATGGCCGCTGATGGGAGCTTCAGGACCCGATCGACGCTGATCACGGCAACGGATCGTCCGGTGTACTTCTGGACGGTGGTCGCGATCCCCTGGCTCGCGGGCGTCGTCTTTCTCGCAAGCGCTCCACTGGTGGCATGGCGCGCATGGAAGGCCACCCCGGAAGAGCAGGACAAGTTGGAGCGCCAGAATCCGCGCATCTATGGTCAGACTCGCCGCTCGTTGACCATTGCCTTCTGGGTCCTGGTCGCAATGATCTGCACGATCCCTGCGTGGGCGGTGACCTTGCCACTGTCCGATGCTGAGCGTCCGTCTGCGCCCCTCGATCTGCGGCTGCCTCCGCATGCGGCGCGCGATGCGGCTCCGGCCGCGCAACTGCCGGCGGCAAAGCCTGTCGCAGGCACCGGCCAGTCCATGCGCGTGCAGCCGATCAGGACCCTCTTCGAATGGGGCGTCGAAGGAAGCCGCGAAGCGCTCATCGCTTGTCAGCGGGGCGCCTACCCAGGCGCGGCGGTCGCTGCGTATCAGACCTGGACGCCGAAGAGCAACGCCCAGCCGGATCACTGCGACAGGTTCTGAAGCCTCCTCGTCGGCTGAACCGGCGGCCACCGCTCAGAGCGTCAGCCACCCCACCAGCACCGCGCACACCACCAGGAAGGGGAGGCTGATGCGATGGAACTCCGCCAGCCCGCCCGGCACGCGCGCCAGGCGCAGGGCGATGAGGTTGGCCATCGATCCCAGCACGAAGCCGAAGCCCCCGACGTTCACGCCGATGGCCAGCACGGCCGGTTGCGGCAGGTGGTCCGCCAGCAGCAAGGTGGCCGGCACATTGCTGATCACCTGCGAGCTCACGATCGCCGCCAGATAGGCCGGCAGCGGCTGGTCCAGCGGCAGCCGCGCCAGCAGGCCGGCCACCTGGGGCAGGGCGACGAGCTGGTGCAGGTCCACGAACATCAGGGCGAAGGTGGCGAGCAGGGCCCAGTCCAGCCGCTTCAGCACCTCCCGGTACCAGAGCGCGTAGACCGCCACCACCACCGCCAGCGCGGGCACCCACTGGTGCAGCTCCAGCGACAGCACGAAGCCCACGAACAGCACGACGGACAGCGTCAGCAGCCGGGGCTGGGTGGCCGTCTTGTGCCGCGCGGGCGCGATCGTGATCGGCGTGCCCGGCATCGTGAGGAGGATGGTCGCCGTCAGCAGGACCAGCATCACGCCCACCGACGGTCCCATCATCGCGATGAAACCGCCGAAGGACTCGCCGGAGCGATGCCAGAGGTAGAGGTTCTGCGGGTTGCCGATCGGCGTCAGCGACGAGCCGGCGTTCACCGCCAGCGCCTCCAGCGCGACCAGTCGTGCCAGGGGCAGCTTGGCCTGCGCGGCCAGCTCGCGGGTCAGTGGCACCAGCAGGAACAGGCTCACGTCGTTGGTGACCAGCGCGGCGAGCACTGCGGCGACCGCGCACATCACCAGCGCCAATTGCCGCGCCGTGCCGGTGCGGGCCAGCAGCGCGCGGGCGGCACCCTGCAGCACGCCGCTGCGTTCGACGCCTTGCGTGATGGCCAGCAGGCCGGTCAACGCCCCCAGGGTCTGCCAGTCGATCAGGCGCAACCAGTCGCCCGGCGAGATCGGCCGCAGCAGGGCGAAGGCGACGGCCACCAGGGCCAGGAAACCCAGCAGACGGTTGCCGCCCGGGCCGGCATCGTGATCGCCGGGCGGGAGGTCCGGTGCAGGGTCCGACGGATCGGGGCTGGGGCGTGAGGAGAGGGGGGCGCTCATGAAACGATGGGGGGCGAGGGCTCGACGCCCGGGGGAGTGGCAGGATGACGCGCAGTACCGGTTTCCGGCATGCGTGTCGCGAAGAGGGGCAGCGCAGCGCAAGCGATCAACGCCAGCACGCTGAAGGCCCACGCCGGTGCCCGTGACGGCCAGCGCCAGACGGAGGCCAGTACGGCCTGGAGTGAACGGCGCGCCCGGCGGCGACTAGCCGTCGCCCAGGCTGACCAGGCGTTGAATCTCCTTGCGGCGCGCGCCGATGGCCGAGTCGATCCGGGGCAGCCACGCCGCGAGCAGACTGTCCTTGGCCGCCGCGAAATGCACGTCTTGCGCCGACAGCGGCTGTCGTCCGACCTGCAGCGTCTGCAGATTCCCACCCGCCGCGCGCAGCCGGGCATGGACGCTGTCGGCGGAGCCATGAAAACTGGTCACGAGCAGCACGTCGCAGTGTCCGGCCTCGAGCGTGCGAAGCCGACGCGACAGGTCACCCGCCACCGGTCGCACGTCCAGACCATCCGCGGCGGGATTGGCCAGCGCGTTGCCGTAGGTCGCCATGCGGGACATGCAGACCACCCGACCGCGCAGGTCGTCGACATGGCGGACATCGAGCTGGCGGTCCCGCCGGCTGACGGTCCAGATGGCGCCGCGGAAGAGGGGCACCGAGAAGCTCAGCCGCTCGCTGCGCTCTTCGGTCGGGCTGACGCCGAAACCGATGGTCTCGCCCCGTTCGACCAGCCGGAGCAGGCGGGAGAAGGGCACGGCGCTCCGCTCCCAGCGCAGCTTGGCGGCCTGTTCGACGACCGTCAGGATCGGGGTCAGGAAGGTGGCATCGACGGCCTCGGACAGGGCCAGCGGGACGACCGGGGGCACGCGCCCGGACTGCGCGACGGCCGGCGTCGCGGCGACGAGCGCCGCGCCAAGGAAGCTCCGGCGCTTCAGGGGCTGGCCTGCCGTCAAGGCCAGGTCGGCGAGGTGTTGCATGCGTTGATTCCTCTGTCCCTTGAACGGGTCTGAGGAACATTGTCGGGCAGTCATGCGACAGCAGGATGCTTCCTCCGCCTCGGTCCGGACGCAACACCTGGCACCAGGCCCCGAAGGCCACCTGTTCCGCGATTGATGACAATGATTCTCAATTGAGATCAATTCTCATCTATAGTGCCGACCGACTCAACCCGGCACGAATCGCGATGTCCCTCTTCACGCTCGACAAGATCGGCCCCTGGCTGACCCCGCTGCTGCTCTGCGCGGGCGCCCAGGCCCATTCGCCCTATCTCAAGCCCAATACCTTCAGCGCCGAGGAGCAGCGCAAGCAGGTGATCGTGGAAGCCTCGTTCGCCGAAGGCGACCTGCGGCCCGACGTGGCGATGAAGTCCGACGCCTTCCACGTGATCGGGCCCGACGGCAGGAAGCTGGCGCTGACGCCGGCGGCCGCGCTGAAGGAGGCGACCTATCTCGAGGTGCCGCTCGGCGCCGGCAACGGCACCTATCTCGTGTCGTCGGGGGTGCGCAAGGGCCGGCTGGCCAAGGGCGTGCTGCGCGACGGCAAGGTGCATTTCGCCGAACGCGCGGAAGACACGCAGCCGGGCGACAAGCCGATCGAGGTGCAGAGCATCACCCGCGCCGACGTCTACGTCAGCCGCGGCCGTCCGAGAGCGGCGGATTTCGACACCGACGGCGTCGGCATCTATCCGGTGACCCAGCCCTATGACCTCTATGCCGGAGACCCCGTCACCGTGCGCGTGCGCGACAGCCGCCAGCCCCTGGCCGGCGAGACCGTGACCGTCATCGCCGACGGCCAGAACTACGTCAGCCACAAGCAGGCGGAGCAGGACTTCACCACCAACGCCGCCGGCGAAGTGAGCTTCAAGCCGAAGACGGCGGGTCTCTACCTGCTCCAGGTGCGCGTGCGTCGCGCCTCGGCGGACAACCCCGCGCTGTGGATCAGCACCACGGCCACCCTGACCATCGAAGTGCAGCCCCAGCCATGAAGACCTCCCTCCCACGTCACCTGTTCGTCGCCCTGCTGGGACTGGCCGCGCTGCCTGCGCTGGCCGCGTCGCATTCCTCGACCACCTTCATCGCCGAGCAGGACCTCAACGGCGACGGCAAGGTGCTGCTGGCCGAATTCAAGCTGGGCCGCGAGGTCGAGTTCGTGCGCATCGACTTCAATGCCGACGGCCAGCTGAGCGAGGCCGAATACCTCGGCGAATTCGAGGGTCGGCTGATGCAGCGCGTCGGCAAGATCGCCGACCCGGAGAAGCGCCGCGAGGAACTGCAGCGCCAGATGCGTCAGGCCAAGGTCCGTTTCGGTGTGCTCGACACCGACAAGAACGGCAGCATCAGCCTGGAGGAGTTCCAGACCGCCGGCCTGCGCATGTTCACCCTGCACGATCGCAACAAGGACGGCGCGGTGGACGAGGCAGACCTGAAGATCGCCGAGGACGAGAAGAAGGCGGGCAAGGAAAGCTTCGTTTCGCCGTGAGGTGTATGGCACCTTCTCCCGCTTGCGGGAGAGGGCGGGGGTGAGGGCCAGCGGCCGCGGCAGTCATCAGCGCCCATCCAGCCGGAACGACGCCCTCGTTTCAACCGCCGGCGCCGCGTCGCCGCTCTCATCCTTCAAGGCAACACCTGTCACCTGACGGGATCGCGCCTCGTTGAGCAACCACGCGAGGCGCGCCGCCGCCGCGTCCGGCGCCAAGCCTTCCGGCCTCACGTTGGAGATGCAATTGCGCTCCGCGTCCACGCGGCCGGGCCGAGGCGCCCAGGTGACGTACACGCCCATGCTGTCGGGGGAGCTCAGGCCCGGGCGCTCGCCGATCAGCACGACGGCGAGCTTCGCCCCCAGCGCGTGACCGATCGGATCGCCGATCGCGACGCGCGCCTGGCGAGCGATGGCCACGGGCGCCCAGCGCCAGTCGTTCGCCAGCAGCGGCCTGAGCGCCGAGATGAAGGCGAGGGCATGACGCTCGATCGCCAACGCGGACAGGCCGTCCGCCACGATCAGCGCGAGGTCTGGCGGACCTTCCACCTCACACCCGGCCAGCAGCGCGGTCGACCTGTCGTCGAGCCGACGACCGAGATCCGGCCGCTGCAGGTACATGGCCCGATCGGTGGCGGCGCTGTGCAGATCGAGTGTCGCCAGCCCCGCCGCGCTCAACGAGGCGGCGAGCGCCTCGTGATCCAACTCGCGATGCACCGCGTCCCGCGCCTGCGCATGGGCGAGCTGGAACGCCAGGTGCGCCGCCGTGGGCTGACTGACGCCCGCGCGGCCCAGGCCGATGCGCGCCGGCGTGTGCCGGCGCAGCGTGCTCCAGGGGTTGGAAATGAGGGTGTCGCTCATGGTGTCGTCGCTCATGGCTGTCCTCACGACGACGGCAGCAAGGCCGCGAAGGCCGGGGACATGCCGTCCACCAGATGACCCGGCGCGCCGGGGCGGGCGATGCGCATGCGCTCGAGCCAGCGCTCGAACTCCGGCGCGGGGCGCAGTCCCAGCACCCGCCGCGCATACAGCGCGTCATGGAAGGACGTGGTCTGGTAGTTGAGCATCACGTCGTCCGAGCCCGGGATGCCCATGATGAAGTTGCAGCCCGCCACGCCCAGCAGCGTCAGCAGCACGTCCATGTCGTTCTGGTCGGCCGCGGCATGGTTGGTGTAGCAGATGTCGCAGCCCATCGGCAGGCCGAGCAGCTTGGCGCAGAAGTGGTCCTCCAGTCCCGCGCGGATGATCTGCTTGCCGTCGTACAAGTACTCGGGCCCGATGAAGCCGACCACCGTGTTCACGAGCAGCGGCTCGAAGTGCCGCGCCACCGCATAGGCCCTGGCCTCGACGGTCTGCTGGTCGCAGCCGTGGTGCGCGCCGGCGGACAGCGCGCTGCCCTGGCCGGTCTCGAAGTACATGACGTGCCGGCCGCGTTGTCCGTCGTCGAAGACGGCGCCCCGCGCCAGCGACAGCGCCGCCGCGCGGGCCTCGCCCAGCAGCTTCAGGTCGATGCCGAAGCTGCGGTTGGTCGCCTCCGTACCGCCGATGGACTGGAACACCAGGTCGACCGGCGCGCCGCGCTCGATGCACTGCAGCGTGTTGGTCACGTGGGTGAGCACGCAGCTCTGGGTGGGAATCTCGAAGCGCTCGATGACCTCCGCGAGCAGGCCCAGCAGGTGCGAGACCTGGGTCACGTTGTCGGTCGCGGGATTGATGCCGATGACCGCGTCGCCGCTGCCGTACATCAGCCCGTCCAGCACGCTGGCGGCGATGCCGCTGGCATCGTCGGTCGGGTGGTTGGGCTGCAGCCGCGTGGACAGCCGGCCCGGCAGGCCCAGCGTGTTGCGGAAACGCGTGACGACCTCGCACTTCCTCGCCACCAGGATCAGGTCCTGGTTCCGCATGATCTTGCTCACCGCGGCCACGATCTCGGGCGTGAGCCCCGTAGCCAGGCGCGTCAGGGCCGCCGTGTCGGCCGCGTCCGAGAGCAGCCACTCCCGCAGCCCGCCAACCGTCAGGTGCCCGACCGGGAGGAAGGCCGCGGCGTCGTGCGTGTCGACGATGAGGCGGGTGACCTCGTCGTCCTCGTAGGGGACCAGCGCCTCGTTGAGGAAGGTTTTCAGCGGCAGATCGGCCAGGGCCATCTGCGCGGCGACGCGCTCCTGCTCGGAGCCGGCGCCGACGCCCGCGAGCCGGTCGCCCGAGCGCTCCGGCGTGGCCTTGGCCATCAGCTCGCGCAGGCTGTCGAAACGGTAGCTGACGGCACCGACACTCTCGCCGTAGGCCGAGGCCCTGGAAACGTTCATCGCTGGCTCCTTGCGCGCCAGCTTAACCGCCGCCCGGGACGCCCGTCCGCCTCCCCGCCCGGAACGCCACGGCGGTGCCCGGACTCATCAACACGGATGATGCGACGGCTCGATGCATTGCCTACGCTGATTCTTTCGGTGCAGCCCGCAGGCCGCGGTGATCGCCGGGGGATCGAACCCTGATCGCTCTCCTCCCGATCTCCGCCTGATCTCCCTCGGATCGCTGCCTCATCCCCCTGCGCGCACCGAGGGAGTCATCGCCATGTCCGTCCGATTCCAGGATCATCCCTTCACGCTGACCCAGCCCGACGGCAGCACGCTGGCCGTGCGCGGCAGCGGCAACCAGTTCCGCGCCACCTTCGAGACCCTCGACGGCCGGCCGGTGGTGCTGAACCCGCAGACCGGCTGGTACGGGCCGGTCGCGACACCGCCGCCGGGACTGGTGGCGGCGCTGGCCGCTGCTCCGGGCGGGACCGGCAGCGCCGGACTCGTGCAGGTGTCGCCATTGCAGCGTGAAGCCGCCGGCAGTCCGCTGGCCCGCCGCTGCGATCAGCGCCGCGCGGAACGCCAGCAGGAGCTGCGCTCGCTGCGCAACCTGGGCTCGTCGGGCGGGCCGCTGCTGGCCCCGCCGCAGCGCCAGACGGTGGGCGACTTCGTCGGCCTGTGCCTGCTGATCGACTTCGTCGACGAGCCGGCGACCATCCCCCGCGACGAGGTCGATCGCTTCTGCAACCAGGTCGGCTACAACGGCTTCGGCAACCAGGGCTCGGTGCGCGATTTCTTCCTCGACAACTCCGCGGGGCGCTGCAAGTACAGCAACGTGGTGGCGCCGTACTACCGCGCCAAGCATCCGCGCACCTACTACACCGACGAGTCGATCCAGATGCCGATCCGGGCCTGGGAACTGATCGGCGAGGCGCTGGCGCACCACAAGGCCACGGGCTTCGACTTCACCCCGCTCACCGCCGATGCGCAGGGCTTCGTCTACGCGATGAACGTGTTCTATGCCGGCGAGGTGCGCAACAACTGGTCCCGCGGGCTGTGGCCGCATGCGCACCGGTTGCAGGCGACGGTGCCGCTGGCGCCGGGCAAGGGCGCGCTGGACTACCAGTTCACCGCCATGACCAGCGAACTGACGCTGGGCACCTTCTGCCACGAGAACGGCCACATGCTGTGCGACTACCCCGATCTCTACGACGACGAGGAGGACGCGCAGTCCAGCGGCGTGGGCATGTACTGCCTGATGTGCGCCGGCAACTTCGACGAGAAGAATCCCATCGCCATCAGCGCCTACCTCAAGCGCCTGTCGGGCTGGGCGAACCAGGTGATCCCGCTGGAACACGACCGGATCGTCGAGCTCAAGGCCGGCAGCAACGACATGGCCATCCACAGCCGCGGCGGGCGCGAGTACTTCCTCGTCGAGAACCGCCAGCGCAGCGGGCGCGACGGCTCGCTGCGCGACAGCGGCCTCGCCATCTGGCACGTGGACGAGACCGGCGACAACAGCCGGGAACAGATGACACCCGCCAGCCATTACGAGCTGTCGCTCGAACAGGCCGACGGGCTCTTCCAGCTCGAACGCGGGCGCAACCAGATGGGCGATGCCGGCGACCTGTACAAGGGACCCGCCGCGCGTTTCGCCGACGACACCACGCCCTCCAGCCGCTGGTGGAACGGCACGGCCTCCAACCTGACCATCGACCAGATCTCCGCCTCCGGGGCGACGATGAGCTTCCGCAGCCGCTTCGGCGCCGGCACGCCGCCGGCCGCGGTGCGGCACGTCGCGCAGCCCGACCTTGCCATTCCCGACAACGACGCCGCCGGCATCCGCAGCACGATCCAGGTGCCGGAGGACGTGACGCTGGCGTCCATCAAGATCGGGCTGACCATCGCCCACCCCTATGTGGGCGACCTTCGCGCCTCGCTCGCGACGCCCTGGGGCGCCGTGGTCGAGTTGCATCCGAAGGGGCAGGGCGGCAACGCGAAGAACCTCGACCTGACCTACGACGAGTCCACGCTGCCCGCATTGGCCACGCTGCGGGGACGCAGCAGCCGCGGCGCCTGGACGCTGACCGTGCAGGACCTCGCGCCGCAGGACCGCGGCCGTCTGCAGCGCTGGGGGCTGGACCTCACCGCCGCGGCCGCGCTGCCCGACGTCGTGGTGCTGAAGGAATCCCCCGGGACCGCGATCCCGGACGGCAAGGCCGCCGGCATCGAGCGCACGCTGAGCAATCCCCGGGCCTTCGTGCTCGCGAGCGTGGAGGTGTCCGTGGAGATCTCGCACAGCTGGGTCGGCGACCTGGAAGTCAGCCTCGTGTCGCCGGCCGGCACCCTGGTGCCGCTGCATGCGCGCGCCGGCGGGTCCTCGCACGATCTCGCCGCGACCTACACGTCGGCGACCACGCCGGCGCTGGCGGCCCTGGCCGGGCAGCCCGCGGCCGGTGCCTGGAAGCTGCGTGTGGCCGACCGCGAGGCGCAGGACGTCGGCAAGCTCAACGGCTGGCGTCTGACCTTGAAGGCCTGAGGGGGAGCGTGTCGGCCCGCGCCTGCGCGGGCGGCCGCTCCGTGCGGCCGTCCGCGTGCCGGGCGAAGCGGTCGTCGCCGTCCCCGCCTTCTTCCTTGCCGTCCCCGTGGACCGGCGCGGCGTCGGGCCAGGGCCAGCCGCCGAACTCGGTGCGCCGGTAGTCCTCGAAGGCCTGACGCAGCTCCTGCTCGGTGTTCATGACGAAGGGACCGTACTGCGCCACCGGCTCGCCGATGGGGCGGCCTTGCAGCATCAGCAGCTCGCCCGGTTCATCGCCGTTGGTCAGCACGACCCTGGCGCCCGCGCGCACTTCGATGGAGGAACCGACGGGCACCACCTGACCCTCGATGGTGATCCGGCTGCCGGCGAAGAAGTACAGCTTGCGCCGCGTGCCATCGCCCAGCGCCGCGGGCAGGGTCCATGTCGCACCGGCTTCCAGGCGCAGCGTCCACATCGCCAGGTCCGAATGCAGGCGAGAGCCCCACGAGTCCGGCGGCGGCGCGAGCGGTCTGGCCGCGCCGGCATGGCCGTCGCCATCGACGGCGGCCGGCAGGCCGCCCGCGATCACCACGACCTCGGTCGCGCGTCCCGCTTCGTCGACGAAGGTGTGCCGCGGGATGTCCTGCGACCAGAACATCGTGAAGTGCGGCTCGACCATCTTGCTGTCCGCCGGCAGGTTGAGCCAGATCTGGAACAGCTCCAGCGGGTTGGGCCGGTCGGTGTGCAGCAGCGGGAACATCTCCGCGTGGACGATGCCCTTGCCGGCGGTCAACCACTGCACGTCCCCGCCGCCGAAGCGCGCGCCGGCCCCCAGCGAGTCGGCATGGTCGATGCGGCCCTTGCGGACGATGGTCACCGTCTCGAAGCCGCGGTGCGGGTGCGCCGGGAAGCCGGGCACCTGCTGCCCGTGGTACATGCTCCAGCCGTCCTGGCGTGAGAAGTCCGAGCCCATCTTCCGGCCCGCCAGCAGCGACGCGTCCGGTCCGTGGCGGCCGTTGCCGCGCGGATAGGCGTCGTCATGGTGGACGCAGAACAGGAACGGATCGATCGTCTCCCAGGGCATCCCGAGCGGCTGGATGGAGACGATGGCGGAGGAGGGCGCGTCGGTGGCGGTGATGGCGGTCGTTGCTGTCATGGCTGTTACGGCGTTCTGGCGTTGGCGTTGGCGTTCTGGCGTTCTGGCGCTTAGGCGCTTAGGCGCTTAGGCGCCTAGGCGATTACCCGGATATCCCTCCACCCTAACCCGAACCGGCCGTCCGCGCTCGAGCCGAGGCATTCCTGACGATCTGCCGGGGCAGGCGGGCCTCGTCAGTCGTCGCCCTACACGAGCTTCATCCAGTCCCGGATGGTGCGTCCCAGGGGGCCCGCGTACAACGTCCACCATGGACCAAGGGCGTGAATTCCCCGCCGATGGCTCCGCTCGAAGGAGGCCTTGCCGTGCAGCAACAACGAACGAAAGCGACGACGTCACTGACCCGCCTGCGCCGCTGGCTGGCCGCGGGCAATGTGGCGCTGGGACTGATGCTCTGCGTGGCGGCCGGTCTGAGCCTGCACAACGCCCGCGAAGGCGATGAAGGCGCGGCGCAGCTGACCGCCGAGAATCTGGCCACGAGCATGGGCAGTGAAGTGGCCGCGGAGCTGCGCCTCATCGACAACGCCCTGGCCACGGTGGCCGAGCGGTATGCCAAGACGCCCCGCGCGGCGGACCGGGCGGACGTCCTGGCGGCAATGGTGGCCGAGCAACGGCAGCTGCTCCAGCACGTGAGCGCGATTCGCGTGGTCGATGCGACCGGTGCGGTGGTCGCCGACGAGGGCGCGGGCATAGGCACGGCGGCCATCCACCTGGGCGACCGGCCGTACTTCGAGCGCGCGCGGGCGCGCGACGCCACCGTGGTGTCCGAGCCGCTGAAGAGCCGCACGGCGGGCGTGTGGTGCATCGTGCTCGCACGGCGCCTGATCAACGGCGACGGCGGCTTCGACGGCGTCGTGCTGACGGAGGTGACCTCGGACCACTTCGCGCAACGCTTTGCCGGCATGGAACTCGGACGGTCCGGCGCCATGGCGATGCGCATGAACGACAACTTCCTGCTGGTGGCCCGGCATTCCGCGTCCGAACCCCGGTCCCTCAAGGGCCTGGGCGAAGCGAACGTCTCCAAGGCCCTGCGCGAGAACATGCAGCGCGACGCGAGCCACGGCTGGTACGTGACCCCGACGGCCCTGGACAAGGTCGAGCGCATCACCGCCTACCACCGCGTGCCGGGCTACCCGTTCACGATCTACGCCGGCCTGAGCACCGAGGAGTATCTCGGGGCCTGGTACCGCCAGGCCGCCGAACTGTCGGGGCTGGTGGCGCTGATGATCGCCTTGGTCGGCGGCGTCTCCGTGCTGCTCTATCGCGGGCACAAGCGCGAGAGCGAAGGCCGCATGGACGCGGACCGCACCGCGCGCGAGCAGTCGCTGATGCTGGAGAACGACCTGGTGGGCATGGTGCGCCTGCGGTCGCGCGTGATCCTCTGGGACAACCGCGCCCTGGCGCGCATCCTCGGCTACGACGCCGGCGAACTGCGCGGCATGTCGATGCGCGACCTCTACCTGGACCAGGCCACCTTCGACCACATCGGCCGGGCCGGCTACGGCGCCCTGCATGCCGGCGAACGCTTCCGCACCCAGGTGCAGATGCGCAGGAAGGACGGCTCCGCGCTGTGGATCGATCTCAGCGGCATGCTCGTCTCCGAGGACGAAAGCCTGTGGATGCTGGTGGACATCGACGCGCTCAAGCAGAGCGAGGAGAAGGCCTACGGCATGGCCTTCCGGGACGCCTTGACCGGCCTGCCCAACCGTCGCCTGTTCGAGGAAAAGCTCGCCGACGCCCAGGCGACCGCGCTGCGGGCGGACACGGGCCTCGCGGTCTGTTACCTGGACCTGGACGGCTTCAAGCCCGTCAACGACCGCCATGGGCACGAGGCCGGCGACGAGGTGCTCAAGGAGGTCGGCGCGCGGCTGCAGCAGACCTTGCGCGCCAACGACATCGTGGCCCGCCTGGGCGGCGACGAGTTCGCGATCGTGCTGACCGCCAACAGCGAGGTGGGCGGGGCCCGCGCCGTCCTGCAGCGCTGCCTGGCGGAGATCGAGCGGCCGATCGAGGTCGCGGGCGGCCACCGCGTGACCGTGAGCGCGAGCATCGGCATCGTCCTGGCCCGCGGGGCCTGCGAGACGGCGGCGATCCTGCGCGGGGCCGACGAGGCCATGTACGCGGCCAAGCGGGCGGGCAAGGGGCGCATCCAGATCGGATCGACCTTCTCGTCGGCCGACGCGAGCACCTTGACGCCCCGCTCGACCGTGCCTGCCGCGCTGGTCGAGCGGCCGTTTCGCGTGGCCTGAGGGGTGAGGTGCCCGGCGCTGGCGCCGGGCGGGAGCGGAAATTGCCGCGGCGCGTGATCCACCCTGTCCAGGCGGCGTTCGCGCGGCTCGGGGCAGGCCTGACCGCCTCCCGTCCGCTCCTTCCGACTCATGCCCCCACCACGCTGTTCCACCGGTATTTCCGGCCTCGATGACATCCTCCAGGGGGGGCTGCCCCCCGGCCACCTCTACCTCTTCGAGGGGGAACCCGGTACCGGTAAGACCACGCTCGGCATGCATTTCCTGCTCGCCGGGCTGGCCGTCGGGGAATCGGGTCTGTACGTCACGCTGTCCGAGACCGGCACCGAGCTGAAGGAGGTCGCCAAGTCCCACGGCTGGGACCTCGATCAGGCCGGCCTGGAGGTGTTCGAGCTGGTCAGCGCGGAGCAACTGGGCCCGGAGGCGGAGCAGTCCATCATCCACCCCGCCGAGCTGGAGCTGAACCAGACCGTCCAGGGCGTGATGGCCCGGATCGAGGCGACCCGTCCGAAGCGCGTGGTCTTCGACAGCCTGTCGGAGATGCGTCTGCTGGCGCAGGACCCGTTGCGGTACCGGCGCCAGGTGCTCGCGCTCAAGCACTTCTTCGCCCACCACGACTGCACGGTGCTGATGCTGGACGACCTCAGCGCCTCCACCGGCGACATGCAGCTGCGCAGCATCGCCCACGGGGTCGTGTGGTTGCAGCAGATCGTCGGCGAGTACGGCGCCGACAAACGCTTCCTGCGCGTGGCGAAGATGCGCGGCATCGGCTTTCGCAGCGGCGAGCACGACTTCACCCTCAAGACCGGCGGCCTGGAGGTGTTCCCGCGCCTGGTCGCGGCCGAGCACCACAAGACCTTCATTCCGGAGAACGTCAGCACCGGCAACGCGGCCTTCGACGCCGCGCTGGGCGGCGGGCTGGCGCGCGGCAGCAACACGCTGTTCGTCGGACCGTCCGGCGTCGGCAAGACCACCACCGCCATCGCCTGCGTCCACGCCGCGCTGCGGCGCGGCGAGCGGGCCGCCTACTACCTGTTCGACGAGGGGCTGGGCACGCTGCTGCCGCGCGCCAGGACCCTGGGTTACGACCTCCAGGCCGACATCGACGACGGGCGTTTCCTCCTCAGCGCCCTGGATCCCGCGGAGGTCACCGCGGGGGAATTCGCCGCGCGCGTCCGGCAGTCGGTCGAGCAGGACGGCGCCCGCACGGTGGTGATCGACAGCCTCAATGCCTACCTCCAGGCCATGCCCGGCGGCAAGTTCCTGATGCTGCAGATGCATGAGCTCCTGACCTACCTCAACCAGCGCGGCGTGATGACGATCCTGGTGCTGGGCCAGCACGGCATCCTGGGCCAGGGACGGATCGACATCGACCTCAGCTACCTGAGCGACGCCGTGGTGCTGTTCCGCTACTTCGAGGCGCGCGGCAACCTGCTGAAGGCGATCTCGGTGGCCAAGAGCCGCACCAGCCGCCACGCCAACACCATCCACGAGTTCCGCCTCGGCGACCAGGGCGTGGAAATCGGCGAGGCGCTGACGGACTTCGAGGGCGTGGTGTCCGGCGTCTCGCGTTATGCCGGGGACATCGCGTTGCTCGGCGATCGCGACGACGAGCGGCAGCGGCGCTGAATGACGAGTGCCTTCGAATCCCGCGTGATCATCCTGGCCCCGTTCGGCCGGGATGCCCAGGTGATCGCCGAGGTGGTGACGGGCATGGCGCCGGCCCAGCCCGTCCAGGCGCCGGAGCAGCTGCTGGCGGCGCTGAACGAGGGGGCGGCGGCCGCCGTCGTGACCGAGGAAGCGCTGTCCATCGCGCCGGGCAGCCCGGTGCACCTGTGGCTGAGCCGGCAGCCGTCGTGGTCGGACTTCCCGTTCGTCGTCCTGACCAGCAAGCGCACCGGACGGCGCCCGCCCAACGCGGCGACCTCGCTGCACCTGATGGGCAACGTCATCCTGCTGGAGCGTCCGCTGAGCCCCGACACGCTGCACACCGCCGTGGAGGCGGCCGTGCGCGCCCGGGCGCGGCAGTATGCGAACCGGGCGATGCTGGCGGAGCTGGCGGTCGCGCACGATGCGGTGGAGCGGCTCAATCGCGAGCTCGAGGACCGCATCGAGAGCCGCACGCGCGAGCTCTCGATGGCCAACAACCGGCTCATGAACGAGATCGCCGAGCGCGAGCGGGCGCAGGCGGCGCTGCTGCAGGTCCAGAAGATGGAGGCCATGGGGCACCTGACCGGCGGCATCGCGCACGACTTCAACAACCTGCTGCACGTCATCGGTACCAACCTCGACCTGCTGGCGCGGCTGGACTGCCCGCCGCCGGCCGGCCGGATCGTCGAAGGCGCGCGGCGGACGGTGAAGCGCGGCGCGCGTTTGACCGAGCAGCTGCTGTCCTTCGCCCGCAACCAGTCGCTGGTGCCGCAGGCCATCGACATCCACGCGTCGATCAACGGCATGCAGGAACTGCTGCTGACCTCGGTCGGTTCGCGCGTGCGCATCGCCCTGGAGCTGGCGCATCCGAAGCCGATCGTGCTGCTGGATCCCAACCAGCTGGAGATGGCCGTGCTCAACCTCGCGCTCAATGCGCGCGACGCGATGAAGGAGGGCGGCACCATCGCCATCACCACGCAAGAGGCGGAATGCGAGCGCGAGGGTCAGGTCGTGCCCTGCGTGCGGGTGACGGTGGCCGACAGCGGTGCTGGCATTCCGCCGTCGATCATCGAGCGCGTGTTCGAGCCCTTCTTCACCACGAAGGCGATGGGCAGCGGCACCGGCCTGGGCCTGGCGCAGGTGTACGGCTTCGCGAAGCAGTCCGGCGGGCAGGTGAGCATCGAGAGCGCGCCGGGGCAGGGGACGCAGGTCCACCTGCTGTTCCCGCTGGCGACGGAGTCGCTGGCGGAGGAGTCCGAGGCGGACCGGTCCAGCCTGGTCACGCCGCGCCAGGACATCCTGGTCGTCGAGGACGACGACGAGGTGCGCCATTCCATCGTCCAGAGCCTGGAGCTGCTGGGCCACCAGGTGTCGGCGGTCTCCAACGGCGCGGATGCGCTGCGCACGCTGGGCGAGCGCCGACCCAGCCTGCTGATCGTGGACTACGTGATGCCGGGCATGAACGGCGGGGAACTGATCCGCCGGGTGCAGGACGCCTGGCCCACGATCCCCATCATCCTGGCGACCGGCTATGCCGACATGGAGAAGGTCGGCCAGGTGCTGGGCGCCAGGTCCATCCTGAAGAAGCCGTTCCGCGTCGATGCGCTGGCGGAGGCGGTGCATCTGGCGGTGGCGTGAGGGGCCGCGCTCAAACGCGGCTGCGGGTCAGGACGCCGGATCGAAGAAGAACACGCGAAGCTCCTGTTGGCAGCGGCAGGCCTTGGCGATGCGCGCGGCCCAATCGACGGCCGCTTCGCGAGAAGGCAGTTCCAGGACACAGAATCCGCCGTTGAGCGTCGGCGCCCACGGATAGCCGCCTTCGGCGACCGTGCCGTCCGCCGAGACGAGCACGGGCGGAACGCTCTCGTCGATGCCGCCGCCGAAGACATAGACACGGGCCGACTTCGCCTCCTCGATGACGGCATGCGAGTCGCGGACCACGGCGTCCCATTCGCCGTCGGGGACGACCATCGCGGCGCTGGGGAAGGAGATCAGGTACTTGGCCATGGGGCGGGTGCTCCTCTGTGCTGGACCCGCGATGATGCCCAGGATCGGCGTGCGCGCCATCCGTGCTCGCCAGAGTCGCCGCCTGAGGGGCGACGCCTGCGATCACGAGGCAGGAATGATGTTGAAATCGCGGTGCCCGTCCACCTCCCATCTCGAATCGCCACGTGATCACCTTGCACATCACCACCGACAAGTCGGACCTGGACATCGACCTGATCCACGCGTTCCTCGCGAACGAGTCGTCGTGGGCAAAGGGAATCTCGCGCCAGGTCGTCGAGCGATCCATCGAGCATTCGCTGTGCTTCGGCGGTTTCGTCGACGGACGGCAGGTGGCCTTTGCCCGCGTCATCACGGATCGCGCGACTTTCGCGAACCTCGTCGATGTCTTCGTGCTGCCCGCGCATCGCGGCAAGGGCTACAGCAAGCGACTGATGGAGGCCGTGATGTCGCACGCCGATCTCCAAGGGCTTCGGCGGTTCACGCTGGCGACCGGCGATGCGCATGCGCTCTACGCGCCATTCGGATTCACGTCGCCGTTGATGCCGACGACGCTGATGGAGCGCTACTTCCCCGGCTTGTACGAGTCGACAGCGGGTGAGAGGCTGAACGAATGACAGCTCCCCTCTCCGTTCATCGCGCCTTCGAGCGGATGGCGCGCCACCGCCACGCGCAAGGCTATGTCGCGCTCGTGCTCGCCGGCGGCTACGTGGAGGCGGGCGATCGTGGCCGGGTGCGTGTCGAGGCCGGCCAAGCCGTGTTCCATGGCGAGCACGAATCGCATCAGAACGAGTTCTTCCGCGCCGGCGCGCGTGTGCTGAATCTGCCGGCGCTCGGCAGCGATTTCCACGATCCGTTCGGACATGTGGACGATGCGGACGCGATCGCCCGGCTGGCCGAGCGCGATCCCCACGAGGCCGCCGCGCTGTTGCGCCGGACCTTCCGCCCTTTGGCCATGCGGCTCAACGATTGGCCGGACTTGCTGGCCGCGGCGCTCGCAGCCGATCCGGCCCTCAGCCTCGCCGATTGGGCCGATGCCATGGGCATCGCGCCGCAGTCGCTCAGCCGGGGTTTCGGCCGGGCCTTCGGCACCAGTCCGAAGCGCTACCGGTTGGAGCTGCGCACGTTGCAGGCGCTGCGCCGGCTGCCGGGCTGGCAGGGCTCGATGGCGGCGCTCGCCGCCGAGACCGGCTTCGCCGACCAGGCCCACCTGACGCGCGCCATCGTCGCGCTGACCGGGCGGACGCCGACCCGCTGGGTGGGTTAAGTCCGTTCAAGAACGGAGCGCCTCGCTTGCCTAGCATCGGGGCATGCAACGACGAACCTTCCTGACCGTGCCGCTGATCGCTTCGGTGGCGTCCGTGCTTTGCACTCTGCCTGCCGACGCCCGGCCCGATGCCCGAGCTGCCAGCCGCACCCGATGGAAGGTGCGCGCTTCGGAAGGCTTCGATGCGATCGCCTTCCTCGGCCCCCTGTCGGGCACGCAGCTCTACCTGGACTTCTACGGCGAGGACGCCGCCGCCTTCGCGCCGCGTCTTCCCGAGGTGGTGCGCAGCGACGTGCCCCGCCTTTGGAACGAGGCGACAAAGGACGGCTTCGGCTTGCTCGGTCCCAACCTGCAGGTGCTGTTCTCGGCCAACGGCAACGACGCGACGATCGCCACGCTGCTGACCGCGCTGCGGTCGCGGCAGACGGCCATCCTGCCGAGCTACAAGGCCAGCAGCTACTGGAGCGAGGAGGACTGGACCTGGTTCGATCGCGCCGCGCCGCGGATCGATGCGATCTTCAGCGCGATGCAGCGCGCCGGGTTCGCGGCCTTCCGCAAGGAGCGGATCGGCAACGATCTGGACCAGCGCATCGCCGAGGTGCAGCGCGCGCTCGCCGGCTTCGACGTGATCTCCTGGCAGGAGAAGCTGACCGGGCGGAGCTTCGATCCCGAGATCCAGATCGTGCTGCTGCAGTTCTCGAAGCCGCATGGCATCAAGGTGCAAGGCCAGACCTTCCTGCAGGCCGCCGACTACGACACCGCGACCACGGTGCGCATCGCCGCGCACGAGATGCTCCATCCGCCCGTGCCGATGGACGGCCCGGCCGCGACGGCGGCGCTCGCGGCCCTCGGTCGCGATCCGCTGATCACGAAGATCGTCCGCGACCACGATCCCCGCTGGGGCTACACGACGCTGCCGGGTCTTCTGAACGAGGACCTGTGCCAGGCGCTGGACCAGTTGATCAGCGAGGCGCTCGGCGCGGCCCGCAATCCGGCGGATCGCTGGCGCAAATCGGACGACGGCATCCACGTGATCGCCGCCGGCCTGTACGGCTTGCTGCGCCAGGATCGATGGGCGGAGAAGGGCGGATCGATCGAGCGTTGGCTCGCTGCCGCCGCCGCCGAGGGACGATTGGATCCGGCGGTGTTCCATCCGGCGGCGGCGCGGGTGCTGGAGCGGCCTATCGATGCCCTGTGGCCGTTGTAGTTGCCGCTCAGAACACCCACTTCGCCCTCGCGTAGTAGTACGCCCCGTTGAACCCCACCGGCGACAGCACGTCGTAGGGGAAGTTGCCGAAGTACGCGATGTCGGACGTCGAGCGGCTGGGGTAGCGGTCCGTCGCGTTGACCGCGCCGACGCTGACGCTCAGCGCGCGGGTCGCCTGCCACTGCGCCTCCAGGTCCAGCTGCCAGACCGGCGCGTAGGTCTGCGTGGGCACGAAGCCGTCGCCGAAGTCGAAGACGCGCGTCGTGCTGCCGTGACGCGTCAGGCGGCTCAGCAAGGACCACGCGCCGCCGCGCCATTGCGCGGTCAGGATGTGGCGCTGGCGCGGGGCGGCGTTGGTCAGCGTGTTCAGCTCCTCCAGGCCCACGTTCGCGTCGGCATGCGGTCTCGCCGTCGTTTTGCTGAACGCGGCGGCCCACGACAGCCGCAACTCCCCGTCGAGTGCCGCGCCGTTCCACTCGGTCACCAGGTCCGCGCCGCGCGTGCGCGTGTCCAGCGCGTTGGTGAAGAAGTTGACCCCGTCGATGCCCGGGACGCCGAAGAGGGACGCCAGCGTTTGCGACAGCCCGTCGCCGCTGATCCGCTGCGACAGCGTGACGCGGTCCTTGACGCGGATCGCGTAGGCATCGAGCGTCGCCGACCAGTGGCGGTCGGGCTGCCAGGTCAGGCCGAGGCTCGCGTTGCGCGAGCGCTCCGCCTTCAGGTCCTGCGCGCCGAGGTAACGAGCGATCGGACTGTCCACCGGAAGCGTGCGGATCTGGCTGAGCTCGCCGCCGTCCCCGCGGTCGGTCACGGTGAAGCTGAAGCCGCGTTGCGCCAGCGAGGGCGCGCGGAAGTTGGTCGAGATCGCGCCGCGCAGCGCGAAGCCCCCGGCGAGCGCCAGGCGCGAGGACAGCTTGGCCGTCGTGGCGTTGCCGAAGTCGCTGTAGTGATCGTGGCGCAGCGCGGCTTCGGCCTGCCAGTCGCGGGTGAAGGACGCGCTCAGGTCGACGTAGGCGCCGATCACGCGGCGCGACAGGCTCGCCGCATCGCCCTGCTGAAGACCCGGCCCGGCCTGTGCGCCGGCGGGGCCGTCGAAAGCGCCGACCGCGTAAGAGGCCGCGTCGCCCGCGCCGGTGACGAAGCGCTCATGACGCCCGTCGAGGCCGGCCGCCAAGGTGGCCGGGCGGCTCAGTCCGGGGATCGTGACGGAGCGCGTCAGATCAAGGTTGACGGTCGTGAGCCGCGTGCCGAAATCGCCGAGGTGGAACTCGGTCGGACTGGCCGCGCCGAGCGAGGTGTTCAGCGAATGCCGCACGCCGTAGTCGAAGTCGTTGCGACCGTGGTCGAGCGACAGGTCGTAGTCCCACCCCGCCCAGTCGCCGCGCAGACCGGCGACGAGCTGCAGGTCGCGGTTGTCGCCGGTGGTCTGCGGCCGGTAGCCGTCCGGGTAGACGCTCTTGAGGTTGGCGAAGCTGTCCGGGTAGCGGTAGTACGCCGCGCCCGTGGAGCGCCGCTGCTGCCAGGTGCCGAAGGCGTAGGCCTGCTGCTGCGGCGTGAGGTCCACGGCGCCGTTGAAGAAGGCCTGCCACTGGCGCGTGGCGGGTTCGCCGGCGGCGTAGTTGCGTTGGCCGACGGTGGCGAGGTTGTCGGGCGTCGCGTCCTCCCACGGCGGCAGTTGATCGAAGCCGCTGCGGTTGGTCGCGTTGCGGTGCAGGCCTTCGAGGCCGGCGCGCAGGAAGCCGCGTTCGCCGATGGCCCAGCCTTGCGACAGGCTGGCCGACTGGGCCTGGCCGTCGTTGATCGTGCGGCCGGTGGGCTCGAACTTCGTGTGGAAGAGACCGGCCTCGGCGCCGAGTTCGCCGCCGCTGCGGCGCTCGTCGAGGATCACGTTGACCACGCCCGCGATGGCGTCGGAGCCGTACTGCGCGCCGGCGCCGTCGCGCACGACCTCGATGCGCTGCACGGCGGCGAGCGGGATGGTGTTGAAGTCGACGGGGTTCGCGCCCTTGCCGGTCTTGGATTCGAGGTTGACGAGCGCCGAACTGTGACGGCGCTTGCCGTTGACGAGCACCAGCACCTGGTCCGGCGACAGGCCGCGCAGCTGCGCCGCGCGCACGTGGTCCGCGCCGCCGGAGTTGGACTGCCGCGGGAAGTTGAACGACGGCAGCAGCGCCTGCAGCGCGGCGGCGAGCGTGCCGTCGGGACCGGCGGCGCGCAGGAGCTCGTCGCGCGAGAGCACGTCCACGGGGACCTGGCTGTCCGCGAGCGTCCGGTCGCGGGCACGCGTGCCGGTGACGAGGACGGGACTGAGGGCGGTGTCGGATTGGGCGAACGCGGGGACGCCGCTCGTCAGCAGGGTCAGCGAGGCGAGGGCGGTGGCAGAGAGCTTCAGCATGGGGGCGGCGCAAGTGCAGGCAGACGGGCCGCCAGCCTATCGACGCGCACGCCGCAAACCCGCATTCCGCTTCAGACGACTCCCTCATAAGCTCATGCCGTCGCGTCGCCACGACGAAGTCCGCCGCGCGGGCCGGAGCGCCAGTAGCATCGCGCGTCCCCCGTCCGAGCCTCCCCTCCATGTCCCCGTCCGTTCCTGCCGGCGATCCGCCCGGCGCGCAGCCGCAGCGCATCCTCGACGTCCGCCACGCGATGGCGCTGTGCATCGGCATGGTGGTCGGCGCGGGCATCTTCAAGACCTCGCCGATGGTGGCGCAGTTCCTGGCCACGCCGGAGCAGCTCTACCTGGCCTGGGCGTTGGGCGGCGTGCTGTCCTTCATCGGCGGGCTGTGCTTCGCGGAACTCGCCGCGGCCTTCCCGGACGCCGGCGGCGATTACCACTTCCTGCGCCGCGCCTTCGGCGCGCGGCTCGGCTTCCTGTTCGCGTGGTCGCGCTTCGCGGTGATCCACACGGGCTCGATGGCCTTGCTCGGTTTCGTGTTCGGGGACTACCTGGCGCAGGTGGTCGACCTCTCGCCCTGGCTCGGCGAGCACGTGAGCGCATGGCTCGCGGGCGGGCTCATCGTGGCGCTGACGGGGCTGAACCTGCTTGGCGTGCGCGTGGGGCTGGGCACGCAGCTCGGGCTGACGACGCTGGTCATCGGCGGGCTGTTGCTGCTCGGCGTGAGCGCGGGCGTGCAGCAATGGCAAGGCCTGGCACCGGCCACGTCCGCCGGGCAGGGTGCCGCGGGGGCGGTCGGCGCCGCGAGTGCCGCGACCGTCTCGTGGGGCACGGCGATGGTGTTCGTGTTCCTCGCCTACGGCGGCTGGAGCGATGCGGCGACCTTGTCGTCCGAGATGAAGGACCCGCGCCGCGGCATCGTGCGCGCGCTGCTGCTGGGGTTGGGAACGGTCACGGCGCTCTACCTGCTCGCCAACTGGGCCTATGTGCGCGTGCTCGGTCTGGGCGGCCTGGCCGCGAGCGCGGCCCCGGCGGCGGAGTCGATGCGGGTGGTGTTCGGCCGCGGCGCGGAAGTCGCGATGGTCGGCGTCGTGACGCTGACGGCGCTGTCGGTGATGAACGCGATCCTGATCGCCGGTCCGCGCACGACCTACGCGGCGGCTCGCGATCTGGCGGCGGAGCTGCAGCTGGCGCGCTGGGACGCGGATCGCGGCACGCCCACCGTGGCGGTGATCGCGACCAGCGGCATGGCCCTGGCGCTGGTCGCGTTCGGCGCGGCGACGCGGGGCGGCTTCTCGACGATGGTCGACTACCTGTCGCCGGTGTACTGGTTCTTCATGACGCTCAGCGGCCTGGCGGTGCTGGTGCTGCGTCGCAAGGCGCCGGCGCATTCGCGGCCGTTCCGCGTGCCGTTGTACCCGGCGCTGCCGCTGGTGTTCGTCGGCTGCAGCGCGTACGTGCTGTGGGCCAGCGTCGTGTACGTCAGCGCCGGCGCGATCGTCGGCGTCGCGGTGCTGGCCGCGGGCGCGCTGCTGCTGTGGGGTTATGGCCGGCTGCGGCGGTCCGCATGAAGCCGGCTCAGAACGCGACGACGAGCGAGTCCGCGAAACGCTCCGCGACGAACTGCCGGACCTCGGGCGACTGGAACGCCCGGACCAGCTTCGGCACCCAGGGGCGGTCCTTGTCCTGCGTCCGCACGGCGATGAGGTTGGCGTAGGGGCTCTTCGCGTCCTCGATCGCGATCGCATCGCGTCTCGGGACGAGCCCGGTCTGCACCGCGTAGTTGGTGTTGATCGCGCTGGCGTCGACGTCGTCCAGCGTGCGCGGCAACTGCGCGGCGTCGACCTGGACGATCTGCAGCTTGTGCGGGTTCGCGGCGATGTCGAGCGTCGTGGCCGAGATGCCAGCGCCCGCCTTCAGCGTGATGACGCCGGCCTTGTGCAGCAGTTGCAGCGCGCGGCCGCTGTTGGTCGGATCGTTGGGGATGGCGACGCGGGCACCGGTCGGCAGCTGATCGAGCCGCTTGACGCGTTTCGAGTAGAAGCCCAGCGGCGCCGTGACCGTGACGCCGACCGCGCTGAGCTGGTAGCCGCGCGCCTGGATCTGCGACTGCAGGAAGGGCAGGTGCTGGTAGCTGTTGGCCTGCACGTCGCCGGCGTCGAGCGCGGCGTTGGGCTGCACGTAGTCGGAGAACTCGACGATCTGGAGCGTGAGGCCGTCACGGGCGGCGACCTTCTTCGCGACCTCGGCGATCTGCGCATGCGGGCCGTTGGTGACGGCGATCCTGATGATCTCCTCGGCGCGGCTCGCGCCGGAGAAGAGCAGGGCGGCAATGCCGGTGAACACGAAGAGGGCGTGACGTCGGGTGGTCATGTCGGTGAGGAACGAGAAAGAGCCCGGGAGGCGGGACTCCCGGGCTTGAAGATGCTCGGTAGAGCACACGGCAAAGGTCGACGTCAGGATCGCCGAGGCGGACCCGGCTGCCTACGAAGGGATGCGCAGGTGCTTATGAGTTCCCCTCTAAGATTCCCTCACCAGCTTTCGGGGAGGGGCTCGCGTTGAGCAAGCAGAAGCAACAGGCGCTCGCGGGCGGCAAGGGTCACAAGGACGATCAGGGCACCAAGGCTCTCCGGGAGAGAGAGGCGGCCGACGCCCTGGTCGACCGGGGCCTGTGGCAGGACGCGGCGACGCGTTACCGCGCCCTGGCCGAGGCGGGCAGCCAGGATGCCGTGCTCTTCCACAACTGGGGCGTGACCTTGCGGGAGCTCGGTCAGCCCCAGGCGGCCCTGGACGCGTTCGAACGGGCCATCGGCCTGCAGCCGACCTATGCGAAGGCGTTCCACGGCCTGAGTCTGGCCTACCGGGACCTCGGCGCCGCGGACTCGGCGCGGATGGCCATCGAGCTCGCCATCGAGCACGATCCCCAGCGCGACACCTTTCGTCTGGCGTTGATCGACCAGTTGATCACTGCGGGCGAGTTGGACGCCGCCCTCCAGCAAGCCGATCGATTCGAACGCGGCGCTGCTGGTCATGCCGTCGCCCAGAACCTGAAGGGGATGGCGCTTCGCAAGGCCGGATCACTCGACGGCGCGCTGGAAGCCTTCGGCAACGCGATCGAAGCGGACCCGCAGCTCGCCGCGCCGCTTCAGAATCGCGCGAACCTGCATCTCCGGGCCAGGAGGTTCTCGCTGGCCGTGGCGGACTTCGATGCGGCGATCGAGCGGGCGCCGCACACGACGTGGCTGGCGGGCCTGAGGCTGTACGCCGCGATGCATCTCTTCGATTGGCGCCGCCATGCGCAAGACCGACAAGAACTCCTGAAGCGCGTCGAAGCGGGCGAACCGGTCGCGCAGCCGCTGATCGTCCAACACCTGACGGACGATCCGGCGCTGCAGCAGCGGGCGGCAAGCACCTGGGCGGCACAGACGCTGCCGCGACCGCAGCCGGGTCCGCGGGTGCTGGGCTTCCCGACGGGGCGCAAGATCCGCATCGCCTACGTCTCTCGCGACTTCCACAGTCACCCCGTCGCCTACCTGATCGCGGAGGTGCTGGAGCTTCATGACCGGCAGGTCTTCGACGTCGCGATCCTCCACTACGGCCGCGCCAGCGACGATCCCATGCAGCGCCGGCTGCGCGCCGGCGTCGATGCGTTCATCGATGTCCAGCACCAGACCGATGAGCAGATCGTCCAGATCTGCCGAGAACTGTCCATCGACGTCGCCGTCGACCTGACGGGCTACACCGACAACTCCCGCAACGCGATCTTCGCGAGCCGGATCGCACCGGTGCAGGTGCTCTATCTGGGCTATCTCGGGACCTCGGGATCCGGGCTGTACGACTACGTCGTCGCGGACCCGCAGCTCGTCGACGATCGGACCCGCAGCTTCTTCGATGAGAAGCTGCTGATCCTGCCGTCGTACCAGGCCAATGATCGACAACGCCCGAGGCCCCCGGCCGGTGGGCAGCGCGCCGCTGCGGGGCTGCCCGAGGATGCGTTCGTGTTCTGCTGCTTCAACAACCCGGCGAAGCTGACGCCATCGATGTTTGCGGCGTGGGCGCGGATCCTCGAGCGCGTGCCTGGCTCGGTGCTCTGGCTGCTGGCCGAGGGGGACGAGGCCATCCGCAACCTCCGCAGCCATGCCGCGGAGCTCGGCCTTGCACCGGATCGACTGGTCTTCGCGAGTCGATGCGATCGCGAGGTCTATCTCGCTCGACTGGCGTCGGCGGACCTCTTCCTCGACACGCTCCCGTACAACGCCGGCACGACGGCCAGCGACGCGCTGTGGATGGGCCTGCCGGTGCTGACGCAGGCAGGGCAGTCCTTCGCCGGCCGGATGGCGTCCAGCCTGCTGCATGCCGTGGGCATGCCTGAACTGGTGATGAGCACGCGGGACGAATACATCGACACCGCGGTGGCGCTCGCGACCGAGGCCAACAGGCTCAACGAGCTGCGCAATCGCCTGCGAGCGAATCGCGACTCGGCGGCACTGTTCGACACGCCGGCCTTCACGCGCAGCCTGGAGTTGGCCTATCTCACGGCGCTTTCAGGAACGCAGGAGGGAGATGTGGTTGTCGGCGAATGACGAGTGACCTCAGACGCATCGTTTCGACGTGCACCTGCATCACTCTGACGAGGGCCACCTAGGGATTGCGGCGACAGCGTGGATCGGCGAGGGTCCGGGAAGATCCACCCACCCGGAGAAACTCATGAGCTGTCGTCTCTCGAAGGCTGCATTGGCGGTTGGCGCGCTGTGCCTGGCTGCGACCGGTCAGGCGTTCGCGCAGACCTCCACCTTCTACTTCGGCGGCCAGCCGCCAGAAGCGACCCGGTGGGTCGCGGGGCAGATCACCTACGACTTCGCCACGGCCAGTTCGGCTGTGGACATCCGCGGCCAGTTCGACGAGGGGCAACGGCTGCTGTACAGCGGCATCACCATCACCTTCAGCAGTGCGGAACTCGGCACCGTCACCTGGACCGACGGGCAGGTGGTCGTCTACAACGACTACGACTACTGCTTCGCCCCCGGCGTCTCCAGCTGCAATGCCCCGTTGCAGCATGAGGCCGACCGGATCGATTTCCGGCACAGCTCGATCGAGTTGGAGCACAACTTCCAGCTCGTCATCATGGGCGACGGCCAGAACTTCCTGGGCACGGGCGACTTGAATGCCTCGGTGCTCAACCTGCCGTACACCAGCGTCGCCATCTACCAAGGGATCGCGGTGGCCGGCAACGTGATGCTGGCCGCGACACCGTTCGCGGTCCCGCCGCCCATCCCCGAGCCCGCGACCGCGGCGATGAGCCTGGGCGGTCTCGCGTTGCTGGGGCTGATCGGCCGGCGGCGTCGGCAGGCCGCGCGCGGCTGATCGGCGAGTCGTTCCTCGCCGCCCTTGAGGGGGCTTCCTGCCGTCGGAGAGAATCGGCCCGCCGTGCGCGACGTGGCTGATCCTTCTGTCCTGTCGCCACAGTTGTCGACTCGGGATGACCAACAGGAGCCCCCCACCATGGGACATCGGGAACACCACTACCACGTCAGCGTGACGTGGACCGGCAACCAGGGCAGCGGCACGTCGGGCTACAAGGCCTACCGCCGCGACCATGCGATCGAGGCGCCGGGCAAGGCGCCGATCCTGGGATCGTCCGATCCGGCCTTCCTCGGGGACAGGACCCGCTGGAATCCCGAGGACCTGCTGGTGGCTTCCACCAGCGCCTGTCACAAGCTCTGGTACCTCCACCTCTGCGCCGAAGCCGGCATCGCCGTGCTCGCCTACGTGGACGAGGCCGAGGGCACGATGGTGGAAGGCGAGAAGGGGCGCTTCACGCAGATCGTCCTGCGTCCGCGCGTCACCGTGCGGGCGGGTGACGATGTCGAGCTCGCCCAGCGCCTGCACCACGACGCGCACGAGCAGTGCTTCATCGCCAACTCGCTGAACTTCCCGGTGCTCTGCGAGCCGTCGATCCAGACGGCGTGAGCGGAGGACGCCCGGCAAGGCGTTCCCGGGCAGCGCGTCAAGTCCCTCACCGACGCTTCCCCGTCCGGGCCGTGGCCCGGGACGCCGGACGCGGGCAGGATGCGGTCCTCCGAATTTCCGGATCCGATCGCATGTGTTTCCAGACTCTCCGATCCGCGCTGGCCGTCGCCTGTGCCACTGCCGCCTTTGCCGTCGCCTGTGCGGCCGCGCTGATCGCCAGTCCTGCCCAGGCCGCGCCCGACGCGAAGAGCCTGGTCACCGATGCCGCCGCCATGGGTCAGCTCGTCGAGGCCGTGAGCTTCGACGTGATGTCCGAAGCCGCGATCAACACGTGCCAGGAGATCGGCGCCCCCTCCGTCACGCCGATGCGGGACGCGTGGGTCGTCTGGCGCGGGCGCTACCAGATCGCCCCGATGCGGGTGGTGCTCACCCGCATGATGCAGCGGCGCAGTGGCGATGCGCCCTGGGACAAGCTCGTCGAGCCCATGCGCCAGCGCGTGCTGAGCGACCCGCAAGCCTGCGCCACGCTTGCGCGCGAGTGGCAGGGCGGCGGCAAGGACGTCGACGCGCGCTATCCGCAGGCGGGCGCCGTGGCGCGCGCGATCGTGCAGGCCAATCTCGTGATGCCGATCACCCCGCTCCCCGTGGCCGCCGAACCCGCCCGGGGCCAGGTCTTGCTGCCCAGCCAGGTGATCGCCCTGACGGAGCAGCGCGGCAACTGGCTCGTGATCTCCGAGGAAGCCGCCCGGCGCAAGCTCGGGCTGGTCTACGTCAAGGGCCGGGTGGCGCGCGACATGAGCCGTCCCGAAAACTTCCATCTTGTGCAGGAGCAGGGCGACCGGATCGGCGAGCAGGTCATCCACCTGAAGTTCAACGCCGAATCGTGGCTTGGCAAGGAGGTGGTGCTGCGCGGTGTGGTCACCTCGCTGAACCGCTTGTCGATGGACCTCGCCGATGCCGCGCTCGTCAACGATGCGTCGGGCCTGACACCGTCGCCGTTGGCGCAGACGCCGCTGGCGCGCAAGACGGTGTCGCTGCAGCGCGTGTCGACCGCGCCCGGCAAGGGCCTGGGCGACAAGGACCTGGCGGCCGTCGTGATCCACGGCGAAGCCAACAACATCAACGGCACCCGCTGGGAGGAGGACGTGCGCTTCCTGCTGCGGGACGGCAGCGTCTACCGCCGCACCGAGATGCCGCCCGATCAGCTCGACGTCGCCGCGTCGCGCCAGCTCGAGCCGCAGCGCTGGGGGCGTTGGCGCAGCGCCGGCAAGGGTTACGCCATGCAGGCGCAGGACGACGACGGTCGACCCGTCGGCGACTGGAAGCCCGAGGGCCACGAGGCGGTGCGGCCCTGGCCGAAGGATGCGCGACTGGACGGCAGCTTCAGCCGGCGCAGCTTCACCGGCAGCATGATCACCGGCGGCACGTCGGCCACGCACGGCATCCGCTTCACGAAGGACGGGCGCTTCGAGCGCAGCTTCAGCGCGACCTCCGGCACGGGCAGCCTGCAGGCGATCACGGGCACCGTGGTCGCGGGGTCGTCGCATGGCGACGGCAAGGGCAGCAGCAGCACGGGCAGCAGCACCGTCGGCACGGGGCTGGGGACGGTCGGGGTCAGCAGCGGCACGCGCACGAAGGACGATGGCGCGAGTCGCCGCGGCAGATATCAACTGGACGGCTTCGCGATCACGCTCGAGTACGACGACGGCCACAAGGAGCGGCTGCTCAGCTTCCCCGTCGACGGCGACAGCCGGTCCGTCTACATCGGCACCGGCAGCTACGATCGCGACAAATGATGCAGCTTCAACCTTGGCGACCGCAGCGAGGCCCCGCGCTGCATCACGTGATCGCGATCCTGATCGTCGCGCTGGGCGGCGTCGCGCACGCGCAGGCGGCCTCCGGCTGCCTGGGCGTCTACGTCGATCCCCAGAAGCGCTTTCTCCACAACGAGGCGCCGGCCGCCGCCGTCCCGCAGGCCTTGCCCGCGGGGACGCCATTGGGCGCGGTGGCCTACAAGCCGCGGGGCGCGGCGACAGCCGTCCCGCTCGAGGACTACTTCGGCAGGTTCTGCACCACCGGATTCCTCGTGATGCACGAGGGTCAGGTCGTGTTCGAACGTTACCTCCAGCAGGCGAAGCCGTCGACGGCGCTGCTGTCCGCGTCGATGTCCAAGACCGTCCTCGCGCTGCTGATCGGCATCGCGATCGACGAGGGCCGGCTGTCCCTGGACGAGCGCGTCGCGACGGTGCTGCCCGACTTCCGCGACAGTGCCTTCGCCGACGACAGCGTCGAAGACCTGTTGCGCATGAGCTCGGGCGTGGCGCTGAAGAACTCCTTCCGGCCCGGCGAGGTCTCGGACAACCAGACCACGAATCCGATGATCGAGCTCTTCACCGACATGCGCGTCTATCTGGCGGGCAAGAAAGACAAGGATCCGGCCGGCAAGGTCTTCAACTACAACGGCGCGGTGACGGCCGTGCTCGGCCTGATGCTGAGCGCGCGCACCGGCGTGAGCAATACCGACTACCTGTCCACGCGCCTGTGGGGGCCGATGGGCGCCGAGTCACCCGCCTACTGGATCAAGAACCGGGCGGGGCAGGAGGGCGTGCAAGGGCAGTTCGTCGCCACCTTGCGGGATTACGCCCGACTGGGGCAGCTGATCATGAACCTCGGCCGCGTGGGCGAGCGTCAGGTCGTGCCCCAGGCCTGGATCGCGCAGATGACCGCGTTGCGCAAGGACAAGCCCCAGCCCGCGAACGTGCCCTTCTACGGCCTGCACGTCTGGATCCCGCAGGCGGCGGGCGGGCGCTCCTTCGCCTGGGGGACGAACGGGCAGAACATCTTCGTGGATCCGACGGCGAAGGTCGTGATCGTGCATACCGGCAACAGCCCGGATGCGGAGTTCAACGGCAACGACCACCTGTTTCCGATCCGGGATGCGATCACGGCAGCGCTCCGGGCCGTCAGGAACTGAGCATCCGCAAGCGTCGCGCGGCTTCCTCGTCCGCCGCGTCATCGATCTCGCGGATCACCTCGCCGAGGTCGACGGGACCGGCCGCATGCTTGAAGCGACCCGTCAGCGGCGTGTCGGGCGTGAGGCTGCCGCTCTCGTACAAGGCCCAGATCTCGTGCCCGTAGTCGGTGCTCAGCAGGTCCGGGGCGAAGCCGCCGAAGAAGTCGCGCAGGTTGTTGACGTCGCGCAGCAGCATGCGCTTGGCGTGGTTGTTGCCGGCGGCGTCCACGGCCTGCGGCAGGTCGATGATCACGGGGCCGTCGCCGGCCAGCAGGATGTTGAACTCGGACAGGTCGCCGTGGACCACGCCCGCGCCGAGCATGCGCACCACTTCGACCAGCAGGCTCTGGTGATGGGTGCGGGCTTCCTCGGCGGTGAACATCACGTCGTTGAGCCGCGGCGCCGCATCGCCGTGCTCGTCCACGACGAGTTCCATCAGCAGCACGCCGTCCATGAAGTTGTAGGGCTGCGGCACGCGCACGCCGGCGCCGGCCAGGCGATACAGCGCGTCGACCTCGGCGTTCTGCCAGGCGGCCTCCTGGGCCTGGCGTCCGAACTTCGTGCCCTTGGCCATCGCCCGCGCCTGCCGGCTGTTCTTGGTCTTGCGGTTCTCGGTGTAGTCCACGGCCTGCCGGAAGCTGCGCTGCGTGGCCTCCTTGTAGATCTTGGCGCAGCGGGTCTCGTCGCCGCAGCGCACCACGTAGACCAGCGCCTCCTTGCCGCTCATCAGCTGACGCACGACGGTGTCGATCAGGCCTTCCTCGATCAGGGATTGGAGTCGCGGGGGTGCTTTCATGAATGCCTTGAGCGTGGGCTCATCGCCCGCCGATGGCGGCGGCCGAATGAGCGGGAACCAGAGGGGCGACGAACTCCCAGACCGCCGTCAGGTTCTCGGCGGCGAGTGCCTTCATCTCGTCCGACAGCGGCGCGGCCAGGGTCTCGGTCTGGGCCGCGGTCCAGAAGCGCTGCGCCGCGCGGGCGGCCCGCTCCCAGACCTCGGGCCGGGCGCCGATCGGGCCGACCTTCGGCTCGATCGGGCGAAGATCCGGATCCACGCCGCCGCCGATGGAAGCGTATCGCATGGGCAGGATGTCGTAGGCGGGCGCGATGCCCTGGTATTCGCCGCGCTCGTCGATGAGCAGCGAGAGGTTCTCGAAGTGCCGATCGCCGTTGCCGATCAGCTCGCTGAAGGCGGCCATGGTGTGCACGTGGCGGGCGTCCTCGGCAGAAAGGGACTTCGCCGCCACGCAGCGCGCGGCGAACTCCGACCAGCTGTCGCGCTTGCCGAAGAATTCGTCATCGACGGCGCCCGCCGAGAGCATGCCGACGCGGCCGTTGAGCCCCACGCGATCGAAGCGCTGGACCTCGAGGAACACGTAGTCGCCGGCGGTCAGCAGTTGCGTGCGGGCGGCGGGCACGCCCACCTCGCCCAGCGATCGGAGGGCCAGGTGCTCGAGCGGCAGCAGCTCCGCCATGCGGCTGCCCAGCTTGGCGAACTTCACGATCACGTGGCCGGCGTCCTCGGTGAGCCAGAGGAACTTGGGCTGCTCGCCGCCAGCGCCAAGGCCATAGACGGAGCCTTTCAGCGCTGAGGCCATGTCCAGGTAGGCGAGCGACTTCTCTCGAACCGGTGTCGGCCTTGCCTTCCGGAGCTCGAGGTCCATCTGCAGGGAAGCGTTGCCGAACACGAGGTTGCCGGGGAGGTTGAGACCGTGGGTGAACAAGTAGGTGATGCGATGCTCGTCCCGCCACTCGGACAGGCTTTGGGGAAAGCCGTGCATCGGCGCAAGCTCATGGGCAAGCTGCTTGCCAAGGAAGCCCGAGGGCGCCGCGAAATTCATGTACGGGGGCAGTCCGTCATAGAGCGTGACGCGACCTTCGTCATCTGAATCGCGCTCCAGCGTCGCGCCACTGAGGAACTCCAGTTGGACAAATGGCACGACGGCGCCAGACTTCAGCAGCCGGTAGACCTGCAGCTTCTGCGGCATGGTTCGGTGAATTTCGATCAACTCCTCAAACCGTGAGTATCGCCGCCCACCCGACATCGCGATCTGAGCGGTCCAAAGCATGCTGCGCCTGACCGCGTTCTGGCGGTGGGCGCGGCGGGCTGCCGTGCGCACGCCCGTCCTCGGCGTCCTGCTGCTCGCCATCCGCAACTACGTGCTGCACCAGAGCGCCAACCAGGCGGGGAGCATGGCGTTCTCGATGGTGCTGTCGATGTTCCCGTTGCTGCTGCTGCTCTCGGCGGGCGCGGCCTACATCGGGTCGCCCGGCGATGCGGCCGCGCTGGCAAGCCGCGTCGTGGAATACGCGCCACCGCTCGTGCGCAGCGCGCTGCAGCCGGTGGTCAACCAGGTGCTGGCCCAGCGCAGCCAGGCGCTGCTGGCGATCGGTCTCTTCGTCACGCTGTGGACGGCGTCGTCGGGCATGCAGGCGGTGCGCACCGCCCTGAACCGCGCCTACGCCATCGAGCGCGGCCTGCCGTTCTGGCGGGCGCGCCTGAAGGTCACGCTGTTCACGTTGATCGTCGGGGGCGGCATCCTCGCCATCTTCAGCTCCGTCATCGTCATGCCGTATGTGTGGGACGCGCTGGAGAACAGCGTCGGCAAGGGCCGCGAGACGCTCTGGCTGCGCAACAGCGTGCGCTACGGCGTCGCCTTGCCGGTGCTGACGGTGCTGTACGCGCTGCTCTACGGCTGGCTCCCCGACATCCGCCAGCGGCTGCGCACCGTGCTGCCCGGCGCCATCGTCGGCGCGGCGCTCTGGGTGGCGTCGGCGGCGACGCTCTCGTACACGCTGCGCAGCGCGGGCAAGCTGGCGCTGCTCTACGGCAGCTTCGCCGGCGTGGTGGCCACGCTGGTGTTCCTCTACATTAGCGCGACGACGCTGATCTACGGCGCCGAGGTCAATGCGGTGATCCGCGAGCGCTTGACGCAGGAGCGGGAACCGGAGCCGGCCTGAAGGCGGATCTGAAGGCGGACCTGAAGGCGGGGCAGTCCCGCCAGGACATCGTCACGACACGGTGGCGTCTTCCCTGGGCGTTTCCGGTATCCAGACCTGGAAGGTCGTCCCTTCGCCCGGAGCGCTGATCACTTCGATCCGGCCCGCGTGCTTCTGCACGATGGAGTAGGACAGCGACAGGCCCAGGCCGGTGCCTTTGCCCACCGGCTTGGTGGTGAAGAAGGGCTCGAAGATCCGGCGCCGGACCTCTTCGCTCATGCCGCACCCGGTGTCCTCCACTTCCACGCACACCCACCCGTCCTGCGCGCGCGTGCTCAGGCGGATCTCGCCGCGCTGCGGGATCGCATGGGCGGCGTTGACGATCAGGTTCATGAAGACCTGGTTCAACTGCGCCGCGATGCAACGCACCGGTGGCAGCACGCCGTAGTCCTTCTTCACCTCGGCCTTGTACTTGACCTCGTTCATGACCACATTGAGCGTCGAGTCGAGCCCGGCGTTGAGGTCGGCGTCCTGCCACTCCGCGTGGTCGACCCGCGAGAAGTCCTTCAGGTCCTGCACGATCTTCTTGACGCGCACCAGGCCGTCGTCGCTCTCGTCGAGCAGTTGCGGCAGGTCCTCCTTCACGAAGGCCAGATCGATGCGCTTGTCCAGTTCCCGCAGCGCGCGGTCGACGGACTCGGGCAGGGCGCCGGGCGTCAGCGCCTGCATCGTCTCGAGCAGCTCGAACATCGGTTCCACGTAGCTCCGAAGGGTGCTCATGTTGGAACTGACGAAGCCGATCGGATTGTTGATCTCGTGCGCGACGCCCGCGGCCAGCTGGCCGATCGAGGCCATCTTCTCGGACTGCAGCAGCTGGTTCTGGGCTTCTTCGAGCCGGCTGTTGGTCAACTTGATGCGCCGGTAGTTCTCTTCCAGTTCGCGCTGCACCTGGCGCTCCTTGCTCCGGTCCTGCAGCAGCCACCAGGTTTGCGCCAGGCGGTCATGGGGGTTGGCCACATACGCGATCATTTCGATCCACAGTCGCCGGCCGCGCGCGGACACCATCTCCATCTCGTGCTGCAGGGACTCGCCGCGCGTGAGCACCGGGTAGGCGACCGCGCCCAGCGACTGGAAATCCTCGTCGCTGACGAAGAAGGAACGCGTCGGGATCCCGCTGGGCGACGCGCCGTCCAGTTCGAAGGTCTCGCTGAACTTGCGATTGCCTCGCACGATCCGCTGGTTCAGCGTGGTGACGATGCCCACCGAAGCGTTCTCCAGGAAGGCCTCCAGTTCATGGTGCGTCAGCAGCAATTCGGCGGTGCGCTCGCTGACCAGTTCCTCCAGCTCGGCGCGATGGCGGCGCAATTCCTCTTCCGCGCGACGACGCTGTGTCACGTCCTGCAGCGTCTCGATGGCGCCGATGACGGTCCCGTTCGCGTCCATCAGCGGCGCGGCGGTGAAGAACAGCCAGCGCCCGCCCTGGTCCATCTGTGGGAAGAAGGACTCGACCTCGTAGGCGTCGTCGATCGTCTCCGAACGGCGGCAGCGTCCCTCATAAAGCGGCCCGTTGTGCGCGTCGATCGCGCCGTCGATGATCAGGTCGGCCAGCAGCGGGCGCTGTTCCACGTAGAAGGCCGACCAGGCGTCCTGTCGCCCCAGCATGTCGAAGCGGTCCCGGCCGGTGAGCTTGCTGCAGGCGGCATTCCAGTGCGTGACCCGGTGCTCGGCATCGAGCACGAAGCTGGCCACGGGGTTGTTCTCGATGATCTGGTGCAGGACGCGTCCCACATCCAGCAGGCTGGTCTGCACATGGCGGATGTCGCTCAGATCCTGCACCGTGAGCACATTCAGGCGGCGACCCTGCACCACGATCGGTCGCGCGTTCAGTTCGAGCGACCGCGTCGAGCCGCTCGCGGTGAGGGCATCGATCTCGATCGCCGGCGGCGGACCCTCCGCGCCGATGGCCTGCAGCCCGTAGGTCCGCAGCGCTGCCTGCTGCTCGGGCGCGGCCCAGGCGTCGAACGGCATCTCCGCCAGCGCCCGCGCGTCGTAGCCCAGCAGGCGGAGCATGGCCGCATTGGCATGCACGATGGACTGCTCGTCATGGACGAGGATCGGCGTCGTCACCGCTTCCAGGGCGATCGCCCAGCCGGCCGGCAGCCCGGTCGCCGTGTCCTCGGGCGCTGCGATGTGCGCGCTCATAGCTTCACTTCTCCGGGATCTTCCAGGATGAAGGAGCCGTCCTCGGCCCAGTTGACGTGGGTGATGCCGGGCTCCAGGCGCTCGAGTCGGCGCAGCTCCGCCTCCTGCACGCTGATCTGGCCCTGCTGCGTGCGGACGAGGTCGGCCAGCCGGCGGTTCTCGATCGTCAGCTCGCGCACCTGCAGCACCTGCCGCACCGCGCTGAGCAGCTCGAAGTCGGCCCAGGGCTTGGCGATGAAACGCGCGATGGCCGCCTCGTTGACGGCGCGGACCAGCGCGTTCAGGTCGGTGTAGCCCGACAGGATGATGCGCTCGCACTCCGGTTGCAGCGTGCGCAGCGCCGTCAGGAAGTCCACGCCATTCATCTCCGGCATGCGGTAGTCGGAGATGGCCAGCGCATAGCGATGGCGCCGCGCCTGTTCCAGCGCCAGCGCGCCGTTGGCGCACTCGTCGACGATGTAGCGGCTGCCGTCCGCGGCAGCCAGGCCATGCCGGAGCAGGCGATGCAGGGCATGCAGGATGCCGGGCTCGTCATCCACGATCAGGATGCGTTCATCCATGGGAGGCTCCTTGGGCGGCGGTCGCCGCCAGGCGTGGTGCGCCGTCGTCATCCGGCAAGCGGACGTAGAGCGCCAGCCGGGCGCCCTCGCGACCGGCGAACTCGCGGATCTGCCGCACCATCCGCCCGTCGAAGACATGCCCCGCCGCCAGCAGCAGCGTGCCCTTGGGCGTGAGCAGGTCGCGCGCGAGCACCATGCCCGGCTCGACGTCCGACGGGCTGATCTGGCGATCGCGGGGCTTGTCCTCCGGCTCGTCGGTCAGCGCCAGTTCGAAGGCCTCGACCACTTCCGGCTCGTAGCGCGTGCCGGCGCCGCCGCGCACGAGTTGCAAGGCCTGGGCGGGGGAGAAGTGCTGCTCGGCCATCCGGCCCGAGTGTGCCGCGCAGTAGTCGCTGGCCACGCTGAGAACCTGCGCCGCCAGCGGTACCGCGTCGCCCGACAGACCGTCCGGGAAGCCCTTGCCGTCCACGCGCTCGTGCTGCGAGCGCACCAGCCGCGCGACATGTTGCAGGTGTCCCAGCGGCAGCAGGGCGGCCTCGCCGTTGAGCGTGTGACGCCGGTAGCGCGCCATCTCTTCCGCGTTCATCGTCGACACCGGCTTGCGCAGCAGCGCGTCCGGAAAGCCCATCTTGCCGATCTCGTGCAGCAGGCCCGCGCTGTGCACGTCCTCCTCGACCCGCGGGCCCAGGCCCATGCGACGCGCCGTGCGCCGCGCCAGGTCCGCGACCTGCCGGGAGTAGCCGGCCAGCCCGCCTTCGCGCAACTCCAGCAGGCCCGAGAACACCTGGATGGACAGGAGGAAGGTTTCCTTCACCTGGTCGAAGGACTTCTCCAGCATGGCGTTGACCTGCTCCAGCTCCTGCGTGCGTGCGCGCACGCGGTGCGAGAGGTCGGCATTGAGCGACTGCAGTTCCGCGTTCTGGGTCTTGGTGAGCTGGAGCAGTGCGCGGTTCTCCACCTCGAGCCGGCGGCGCGCCAGCGCGTCGTCGATCGCCAGCAGCAGCTCGCGGTCGTCCCAGGGCTTGGCGATGTGGCGCTGGATCTGCCCGCGGTTCACGGCGGCCACCGTGGCCTGGATGTCGGCATAACCGGTGAGCAGGATGCGGCCGACCGACGGCCAGCGCTCGCGCACCTGTTCGAGGAACTCGGCGCCATCCATCTCCGGCATGCGCATGTCGGAGACCACCACGTCGACGGTCTCCGTGGCCAGGATCTCCAGGCCGGCGGCACCGCCCGGTGCCAGCAGCACGCGATAGCCCTGCGGTCGGACCAGCCGACGCAGCGCGCTCAGGATCGACGGCTCGTCATCCACGAAAAGGACGACGGGCTGCGCGGTCTCTTCGGTCATCTGTTGATCTCCCTGATGTGACCCGGCGAAGGACGCCTGCTGAGTGTAGGAGCGCTTGCGATGGCACGCCAACCCCTTGGTCCGACGATCACGCCGTTGCCGGACGGGACGGGCATGGCCTGGCCGAGCCGGCGCGACGGAGACCGTCACGCCCCCGCATCATTCACCTGATCGGCTCCGCGACCGTTTCTTCATGTTTCAATGGAACGGAAGGAGCAGGCCCGATGAAAACCGCCGTCTTCAGTACCCGTCGATACGACCAGACCCTTCTGCAGCAGGTGAACCGGGAGATCGGCCACGAGCTCGTGTTCGTGCAGGACCGGCTGACCGTCGACACGGCGGCGCTGGCCGCCGGATGCCAGGCGGTGTGCGTGTTCGTCAACGACGCCGTGGATGCCGAGGTGCTGACCCGGCTCGCGGCGCAGGGCACGCTGCTGGTGGCGACGCGGTCGACCGGCTTCAATCACATCGATGCGGCGGCCGCGCGCCGGCTGGGCATCGAGGTCGTGCGGGTCACCGACTACTCGCCGTACTCGGTGGCCGAGTTCGCCGTCGGCCTGCTGCTGGCGGTCAACCGCAAGATCGTCCGCGCCAGCGTGCGCACGCGGGACGGCAACTTCGAGCTCGACGGCCTGATGGGTTTCGACCTGCACGGCAAGACGGTGGGGGTGATCGGCACGGGCAAGATCGGCACGATCTTCGCGCGGATCATGGCGGGCTTCGGCTGCACGATGCTGGGCCACGACGCGTTCCCGAAGCCGGCGTTCGAGGCACTCGGCGGCCGCTACGTGCCGTTGCCCGAGCTGATGGCGCGGTCGGACGTGATCTCGCTGCACTGCCCGCTGACGGAACAGACGCGTCACATCGTCGATGCGAACTCGCTGGCGCAGCTCAAGCGCGGCGCGATCCTGGTGAACACGAGCCGCGGCGGCCTGGTCGACACCGAGGCGGCGACGCAGGCGCTGAAGACGGGCCAGCTCGGCGGCCTGGCGATCGACGTCTACGAGCAGGAGGCCAGCCTGTTCTTCCAGGACCTGTCCTCGACGGTGATCCACGACGATGTGATCCAGCGGCTGGTGTCCTTCCCGAACGTGATCGTCACCGGGCATCAGGCCTTCTTCACCGTCGAGGCCATCGGGCAGATCATGGCCACGACGCTGGAAAGCCTCAGCGCGTTCGAGCGCGGGGAGCCGTTGTTGAACCGGGTTCCGGAGGGCTGACCCGCTTCAAGGCGCCATCGCCTTTGCCGTCGCCATTGCCGTCGCCTTTTTCGTCGCCCTTGCCCGGGAGCGCCGATTGCCGCGTGGTCTGTTCGGCGCCGACGTCTCGCGCCACCCCGGAACTCCGTTCCCCTGGAGGACAGGCGATGAAGCACTTCAGCACCTTCCTGACCGCGTTCTGCGTCACCCTGGTCGCGGCGGCTGCCATCGCGCAGACGACGGAACCGCCGGTCACGTCCAACGCCAGCCGGCGCCAGTCCGGGACCGTGGGCCCGCCGCTGGAGGCCGCCTCGATGAGCCCGCCCGCCGCCTCGGCGTCGCGGCCCGCAGTGCCGACGCCGGCGCCGACAGTGACGCCCGCGGCGCCAGCACCGGGCGCCACGCCGACGCCGGCCCAGGCGCCGGAGGTCGAACCTGCAGACACCGCATCGCCAGCGACCGCCACGCCAGGCGTCTCCGCCAAGCCCGCCGCCGGCAGTCGTGCCAGTCGCCGGGCGAGTGGCCGTGTGACGGAAGCGGATGGATCCTCCGGTGGGCTGCCGGTGCGGCCGGACCGGAACTGACGCGGTTGCAGGAGGGATTTCAGCCCGACGACGCCCAGAATCACCATCTGGGACTCGTCCTCGTGTGAGGCCCGCGCAAGACCCGGCCCCTGCGTGATCACCCGATGACAGCAATCCCCCCAGAGGGTGTGGCGGATCGCGTCCAGGTCGGTGATGCCCCCATCGACCACCCCAGTCAGCACTGACACAATGCCCCCCAAAATTCTGAGAGGGAGGGAAAGATGTCAGTTTCAACGGAAGACCGCTTCGCGCCGCCTCAGGCCGTGGTGGCCGACGTGGCTGCGCAGGAATCCGGCGAGGTCCTGGCCGGACGCGGCACCCGCCTCATCGCGGCGCTCATCGATGCCGGCATCCTCTGGGCGGTCCTGATGCTGGCCGCGTTCCTGGTGCCGGCCGTCAAGGACGTGCTCGACACCCGTGGACGGAACTTCTCCCTCACCGCCTTGAACCTGTCGTCGCTGTTCCTCGGGCTGGCGGCCTTCCTGCTGGTTCAGGCCTGGCCCCTGCTCAAGCGCGGACAGACCATCGGCAAGATGCTCTTCAAGATGCGCATCGTGCGCTCCGACGGCTCCAGGCCGGACGCCTGGCGGCTGCTCGGCCTGCGCTACGGCATCGGCTTCGTGCTGAACGCCAACGGCGTCACCTCGATGATCTACGCGCTGCTCGACTGCGTGCTGATCTTCCGCGAATCGCGCAAGTGCCTGCATGACACGATCGCCGACACGAAGGTGATCAAGCTCTGAACCCGCATCCCGCCGTGCCCGCGCCGCGCATCGACACGCTGGCGCTGGCCGAGACCCCTGAAGGCATCGTCCTGTCCCTGCGGCCCGCCGGGCTGGTGGCGCGGACCATGGCCTTCCTGCTGGACCTGTTCATCCGGCTGGTCCTCGACCTGGTCCTGGTGATGTCGCTGGGCGCCTTCGGCGGCCTGGGGGGGCTGGGCTTCGGCCTGATGCTGATCGGGATGTTCCTCGTGGAGTGGCTGTACCCGATCGCCTTCGAACTCGGCCGTTCCGGCGCCACGCCCGGCAAGCAGGCGGCAGGCCTGCGCGTGGTCATGGACACCGGTCTGCCGGTCACGCCGGCTGCGTCCGTCACCCGCAACCTGCTGCGCGTCGCGGACTTCCTGCCGCTGGCCTACGCCTTCGGCATCGTGACGATGCTGCTCCACCGCGATTGCAAGCGCCTGGGCGACCTGGCCGCCGGCACGCTCGTCGTGTACGCCCAGCCGGTGATCCTGCATGACGCGCCGCCCGCCGCGCCCAGCCTGGCGCCGGCACGGCCGCTGAACCAGCGCGAGCAGGCCGCCGTCCGCGCCTGGGCTGGCCGCGCGAAGCGGCTGACGCCGGAACGTTTCGAGGAACTCGCGTCCCTGGCCGTCCCCGTGTTGCCGGCGGAACAGCCCGGCGAGAAGAGACGCAGCGCGTCCGAACGGCTGCTCGGCGTCGCGCAATGGTTGATGGGGAAGCGCGCATGAGTCCGATGCATTTCGAGGCGACCTACGGCCCGCTGTGGGAGGCCTTCGCCGCGGAACTGGCGCTCGCCAAGCTGGGCAAGAGTGCGGACGGCGCGTTGCTCGCGTCGCAGTACCGCCGCGTCTGCGAACACCTGGCGCTGGCGCAGTCGCGCGCGTACCCGATCCACCTGGTGGCGCGGCTCGAAGCGCTGACGCAGGACGCGCACCAGCTGATCTACCGCCGGCAGGACTACGGCCTGCGGCAGCTGTCGCGCCTGCTGCGCGTCGATCTGCCCCGCGCCGTGCGCGCGCAGGGACGCTTCGTGCTGGCGGCGACCGTGCTGTTCGTGTTGCCGTTGGTCGTGGCCTTCCTGCTCGCGTGGTCGGGTCCCGATTTCGCGCTCCGCCTGCTGGACGCGAGCCAGCTGCGCGAGTACGAGTCGATGTACGGCGACGGCAAGCGCGCCTTCGGCCGCCTGCGCGAGGCCGGCGACGACTGGTACATGTTCGGCGTCTACATCTTCCACAACGTCGGCATCGGCTTCCGCTGCTTCGGCGCGGGCATCCTGGCGGGCGTGGGCAGCGCCCTCGTGCTGCTCTACAACGGGCTGATGATCGGTGCGGTCGCCGGGCACCTGACGCGGGTCGGGCTCGGCCACAACTTCTGGCCTTTCGTGGCCACGCATTCGGCCTTCGAGCTGACCGGCATCGTGCTGTGCGGCGCGGCGGGATTGCGCATGGGGCTGGGCTGGCTGGCGCCCGGACGGCTCGGCCGCATCGAGGCGCTGGCCGCGTCGGCGCGCGCCTCCGTGCCCATCGTCTACGCGGCCTTCTTCCTGCTGCTGGTCGCCGCCGCCTTCGAGGCCTTCTGGTCGTCCGCCGCCTGGATCGCGCCGGGCGTCAAGTACGGCGTGGCGGCCGTGTGCTGGGGGCTGGTGGTGGCGTGGCTCGGCCTGATGGGTCGAGAGGCCGGTCGAGAGGTGGGCCGGGAGACGGACCGGGTGACGGGCCGGGAGACGGACCGGGAGCGCCCCCATGCGCGTTGACGGCCTGGCCATCGTCCTGCGCCCGCGCACCCAGGCCGAAGCCTGCGACCTGGGACTGGCGCTGGTGCGTGCGCACGCGGCGTCGATCTGGCGCTGCTTCACGCCGCTGCTGCTGGCGGTCGCGGTGCTCGCGATGTGCACGGTGGATCTCGGCGGCACGCTGCCGATCCTGATCCTGTTCTGGCTCAAGCCGTGGCTGGACCGCAGCCTGCTGTTTGTGATGTCGCGCGCCGTCTTCGGCGAGGCGACACGCTGGAGCGACCTGTGGCGCGCGCGCCGGCAGGTCTTCGGCGGACAGTTCCTGCGCACGCTGCTGTGGCGGCGCTTCTCGCCGTGGCGCGCCTACACGCAGCCGATCGAGCAGCTCGAAGGCCAGCGCGGCGCCGCGCGACGCAAGCGCGCCAAGCTGATGCTCAACGACAACCGCGGCGCGGCCACCGCGCTGCAGGTCGCCTTCGCCCACGCCGAGGCGGTGCTCGGCTACGCGCTGATCGCGCTGGTCTGGTGGTTCGCGCCGGAGAACCGCAACGCCGGCGTGTGGGACTGGTTCTTCCATCCGGAGGCGCACGCGGCCGGTCAGATGGGGCTGGACATCGCGGTCGCGTCGGCCTACGCGCTGGTCGTGCTGTTCCTGGAGCCGTTCTACGTCGCGGCGGGATTCGCCATGTACCTGAACCGGCGCGTGGTCCTCGAGGCCTGGGACATCGAGCAGGAGTTCCGCCGTGCGTTCACGTGACCTGCTGCTGGCCGCCGTGATGCTGGCGTGCGGGGCTGTCCACGCGCAGCCGGCGGCTTCAGCGCCTGCGGCCTATGCGCCCTCTGCATCGGCAGCCGGACCCGGCGTGACGCCCGTGCCGGTCAAGGTCGCCGCGTCGGCGATCGATGCCGAGGCCGTGTGGATCGCCGAAGGCGAAGTCCGCGCCGATCCGCTGTGGGCGGGCGAGGAAAAGAAAAAGGTCCTGCGCTTCAAGAAGTCCAAGGACGAAGCGCCGGAAAAGAAGCTCGAGAAGCCCGAGGACTTCCGCTGGTGGGTCGAGATGTTCAAGAACCTGTCGGCGGGCCTGCGCGTGGCGCTGTGGCTGATCGGCGCCGCGGCGCTGGTCTGGGTGCTGCTGCGGCTGCGGGACTGGCTCAAGGGGCAGGAGGGCGGCAGCGCGCTGAAGGGCGCGCCACCGACGCACGTGGGCTCGCTGGACATCCGCCCGGAGAGCCTGCCGGACGACATCGGCGCCGCCGCGCGCGCGCTCTGGCAGCGCGGCGAGCAGCGCGCCGCGCTCTCGCTGCTGTACCGCGGCGCGTTGTCGCGGCTGGTGCACGGGCACGGCGTGCCGATCCGCTCGGCCAGCACCGAGCGCGAATGCCTGGTCCTGGCGGCGGCGCGGGTGTCGCCGGCCGCGCTGGACTTCCTGTCGCGCCTGGTCTCGGGCTGGCAGACGGTGGCGTATGCGCAGCGTGAGCTGGCGGCGGATCGCTTCGAGGCGCTGTGCGCCGACTTCGACGCACGCATGGCGGTCGGCCCGGTCAACGGCGGGACCGGCACGACCGCGGGCGGAATCGCCGTTTCGTCGAACGGGAGCGCGGCATGACGCGCGAGCGCCTGTTCCTGCTGCTGGCCGCGCTGGTGCTGATCGCCAGCGGCTGGTGGCTCTCGGTCAACACCGAATGGGTGGAGGAGGACGTCCCGCGTCCGGCCACTGGCGAGGCCCGCAGCAACCCGGTCTACGCGTTCGAGCAGATCATGCGCAAGCTCGGCATGCACGCGGAGCATCACGAGCAGCTCGACCGCATGCCGCCGGAGGGCGCGCGGCTGGTGCTGCTGTCGGCCGACTGGGACCTGGTGCCGGAACGCGGCGCGCAGATCCGCGCGTGGGTCGAGCGCGGCGGTCACCTGGTGCTGCTGCAAGGCGCGGACTGGGACGACACGCGGCTGGAGAGCTGGGTGCCCGTCTTCGCGGCCGACATCAGCGAGAAGGTCAAGCGCCAGCGTGCGCCGGAGGCTGCCGCCAGGGCGCAGCGGCCGAAGTCGCCGATGCACGCGGCGTCGGCCGGCGCGAAGGCCGGCAAGGACGACGACGAGGAGGAGAACCGCGACGAGGCCGTCTCCGAGCCCCCGGTCTTCGGCGAGATCGAATCGCTCGACCTCTGCCACCGCTTCAACTGGAGCAAGCGCCTGAAGGTCAAGCCGGGCCGGCAGGCGGACTGGACGCTCACGCAGGAGCACGGTCAGCAGCTGATCCGCGCGGCCCAGGGCCGCGGCAGCGTGACGGTGCTCAACACGAGCGCGTTCCTCTTCCAGGGCCAGGCGCCTTTCGGTTGCGACACGTCGCTGCTGCTGGCCGCCACCGTCCAGGCCGACCCCGGCGCCACGGTGTGGATCTACCTGAACGAGAAGCGCGAGGCGCTGACGCCCTGGCTGTGGCACAGCGGTTGGATCGCGATCGTGCTGGGCGGGCTGGCGCTGGTCGCCGCGCTGTGGCGCGCCGCGGTGCGCTTCGGTCCGCGCCTGGCCGCGCCGCCGCGGCTGCGGCGGTCGATCTCGGAGCAGGTGCGCGGCATGGGCGCCTACCTGCATCGCCATGGCCGCGACGCCTTGCTCGCCGCGCAGCAGCGCGCGCTCGCCGAAGCGGCGACGCGCACCCTGCGCGGCTACGCCCGCCTGCCGCTGGCCGACCGCGTGCATGCCGTCGCGACCGCGACCGGCGTGGCGCGGGACGAGCTGTACGCGGCGATGTCCTCCAAGTTCTGCACCCGTGCCGAGCTGCCCGCGCGGCTGCATCTGCTCGAGACCGCGCGGCGGCTCCTGCTCAGCCGCCAGTGATCCGCCGGCGACCCTGCGCTCAACCCTTCGCTCACCCCGCAGCTCGACCCGACCCCGATCCGAATCAGCACTGCATTCACGACGAAAGACCTTCGCAATGATCAAGCCCGAGGAACTCCAGCTCGCCGCGCACTGGCTGCAGGTGCTGCGCAACGAAGTCGGCAAGGCCGTGGTCGGCCAGCCGGACGCGGTCGAGCAGATGCTCGTCGCCGTGGTGGCGTCCGGCCACGTGCTGGTCGAGGGCGTGCCGGGGCTGGGCAAGACGCTGCTGGCGCGCACGCTGGCGCAGGCGCTGCAGCTGAAGTACGCGCGGGTGCAGTTCACGCCGGACCTGATGCCGGCGGACGTCATCGGCCACAGCGTGCTGGACGACACCGGCGCGGGCCTGGGACAGCTGCGCGTGCGCAAGGGTCCGGTGTTCACCAACCTGCTGCTGGCCGATGAAATCAACCGCGCGCCGGCCAAGACGCAGAGCGCGCTGCTGGAAGTGATGCAGGAATACCAGGCCACGCTGGAAGGCGAGAGCCTGGCCCTGCCGCGGCCCTTCATCGTGATGGCCACGCAGAACCCGGTCGACACCGAGGGCACCTACCCGCTGCCCGAGGCGCAGCTCGACCGCTTCCTGCTGCAGATCCGCATCGGTTATCCGACGCATGATGAAGAGACGGCCATCGTGCAGCTGGTGACGGCACACCGCGCCGGTCACGAGCTGCCGCTGGAGGCGGTGCAGCCGGTGCTGGACGACGTGCAGGTGCTGGAGCTGCAGCGCCTGGCGAGCCTGGTGCACGTGGACGCCAAGGTCATCGACTACGCGGTGCGCGTGGTCCGCGTGACGCGGAATTGGCCGGGGCTGGAGTTCGGCGCGGGGCCGCGCGCGAGCGTGGCGCTGATCCGCGCGGCGCGGGCCGTCGCGTTGATCGAGGGCCGCGACTTCGTCACGCCCGACGACGTCGCCAAGCAGGCGCTGGCGGTGCTGCGTCATCGCGTGACGATGGCGCCGGACGCCCAGATCGAAGGGCGCGATCTCGACGAGATCCTGGCCGCCGCGCTGGAGAGCGTGGAGGCGCCGCGACTCTGATGAACACCGCTCGTCGCGTCGTCCTGCCCACCCGGGCCAGCATCGTGCTGCTGGCCGGCCTGGCCCTGACCGCCGCCCTCGCGTTGGCGGCCGGCGCGCCGCTGGCACTGGTGGCGCCGGCGGGCGGGGCACTGTTCGGGGTGCTGCTGATCGCGGCTGGCGTCGACCTGTGGCGCAGCCTGCGCCTGTGGCGCCGCAGCGGCGTGCGCGTCGAGCGCCGTCTGCCGGCGGCGTTCGCCATCGGCGCGTCGACCGAGCTCAAGCTGGACCTCGTCAACGCCAGCGAGTTGGCCTGGCGGATGCAGGTCTTCGACGAGCTCGACCCGCTTTTCGATTTCGAAGGTCTGCCGCGCTCGCTCGTGCTCGGCGCGCAGAGCCGCAGCCGCGTGAGCTTCCGCGTCACGGCGCGCCAGCGCGGCGTCGCGCAGCTCGGTCGCACGCAACTGCTGTGGCGCACCCGCGCGGGTTGCTTCGAGGTGCGCGACCGCGTCGGCGAAGCGAGCGAGCTGCGCGTCTATCCGAATTTCGCGGCGCTGGCGCGTTACGCCTGGCTGTCCGGCGATCGTCGGCTGGCGCAGATCGGCATCAAGACCTTCATCCAGCGCGGGCAGGGCACGGACTTCCGCCAGCTCGCCGAATACAAGCGCGGCGATCCGCTGCGGCACCTGGACGTGAAGGCCTCGCTGCGGCATCGCAAGCCGGTGGTGCGCGAGTTCCAGGACGAGCGCGACCAGTGCGTGATGTTCCTGCTCGATTGCGGGCGGCGCATGCGCGCGGACGAGCAGTCGGCCGGCGTGGGCGAGACCAGCCACTTCGACGACGCGCTGGACGCGCTGATGCTGCTGGCCTACGTCGCGCTGTCGGAAGGGGACGAGGTCGGCGCGATGACCTTCGGCAACGAGGAAGGCCAGAGCCGCGACTGCGCGCCGCGCAAGGGCATGGGCACGCTCAACGTGCTGATGAACAAGATGCACGACCTGCAGCCGGGCGGCCACCATTCGGACTACCTGGCCGCGGCGGAGGCGCTGTCGCACCGGCTGCGCCGGCGCTCGCTGGTCATCGTGCTGACCAACTTCCGCGATGAGGACTCGCCCGAACTGCAGCCCGCGCTGCGCCTGCTGCGCCGCCGCCACCTGGTGCTGCTGGCCAGCCTGCGCGAGACGGCGCTGGGCCGCATCGCCGGGCAGCCGATCGCGGGGCCGGAGGACGCCGTCGCGGTCGCGAGCGCGCACCTGCTGTCCCAGGCCCGCCACGACGCCTTTGCCCGCGTGGTCGACCACGACCGCCTGTCCATCGATGTCGAGCCGCGCCAGCTCGCGTCCACGCTGGTCAACCGGTACCACGAGGTCAAGCGGGCCGGGTTGCTCTGAGTAGCGCTCGACGCGTTCAACGCATCCAATTCAACGACGGAGGGAACCCATGACTGAGCAGACCTTGAATCAATACGCCGCGCCGCGCGCGCATGTGGCCGACGTGGCCGCGTCCGAAGGACCGGGAGAGCTCAATCTCTTCTCGTCCAAGGGACGCATCGGGCGGCTGCGCTACCTGGCGTACGCGACAGGCGCCTCGCTGATCCATGGCGCGGTGTCCATGGGCCTGACCTTCGCGCTGGGGAACTCGACCGGGTTCGTCGTCTTCGGTCTGGCGGCATTCGCGGTGGCGCTGTGGTTCACGATCATCACCGGCATCAAGCGGTGCCATGACATGGACATGAGCGGCTGGTGGACGGTGACGGTCTTCATCCCGCTGATCGCGCTGATCTGGATCTTCGTGCCGGGCAGCAAGGGCGCCAACCGCTTCGGCCCGCCGCCGCCGGCCAACACCTGGGGCGTGCGCATCCTGGGGATCCTGCTGCCGCTGTTCTTCTTCGTCGGCATCATCGCGGCGATCGCGCTGCCGGCGTACAAGGGCTACGTCAACAAGGCGCGCGCGGCGCAGGCGGCGCAGCAGGTCCAGCCGGCCCAGCAGCCCTGATCACCAGGCCGGACCAGCCCGACCAGTGGGCCTGGTCGGCGGGTCTGGGCGCTGTCAGCGGTGAGGCCGGTGCGCGCTCTGCGGAGCGGGATTGCCCGCGGGCGGTCAACGAGGGGGAGGGCGCGTCCGTTGGCCCTCCCAGGTGGACCTGTCCCCCGATCGGGACCGCCGCGGGAGCGTGACATGACGAGAGCGAATCGATGCCGCCGGACCCTCCGGGTCCTGGCGCTGGGCAGCTTGCTGGCGGCCGGGGCGGCCGTTCATGCCCAGTCGCTGCGCTGCAGCGATGGCGGTGTGCGCGAGGGTGATTCCAAGGTCTTCCTGCTGCGCGCCTGCGGGCAGCCGGCCATTGCCGATTCGTACTGCGCCCGGGTGCTGACGAACGCGCCGCCGCCTGTGCCGTACTACCCGGGCCAGCCGCCGGTGCAGCAAGTGCCGCAGGTCGCCTGCGTGATGATCGACGAATGGCTCTACGAGCGTGGCGACGGCTACCTGCCGGCGGTGATCCGGATCCGCGAGGGGCGGATCATCTCGATCCGTTTCGGCGAGCAGGGAAAGTCCGAGCCGCGCTGACGGCGAGACCGGCCGTGCCTTGCCGCAAGCGCGAGGTGTCTGTCCCGGATGGGGCATGCGTCGCGCGGCGTGAACGGCTACCCTGTGGTCCCCACGACTGCCTGCCACGCCATGACCACCGACGCTTGCCACCAACTCCGCCGAAGCCTGCTCGACCTCCACCGCGCGCTGGTCGAGCTGGAGCGCGGCGACTACCAGAAGACCCACGGTCCGCAGAGCGCGGGCGAGTTCCTCCAGGTCATGGCCTTCGGCGAGGAGATGAAGTGGCTGGAGCCGCTGAGTCGGCTGATCACGATGCTGGACGAAGCGATCGACGGCGCGGCGGATGCGACACAGACGCCACTGCCGGTGGCGCAGCGCCTGCGCGGGCTGCTGAGCCTGGACCGCGACAGCGCGGATCCGTTCATGAAGCGATACGCGGAGCGCTTCGACCAGTCGCCGGAGCTGGTGAGCGCGCATGCGGGCGCGATCGCGGCGTTGAAGGCGGTGGGGACGGTGTCGCCTCAGGGTTGATGACGTGCCAGAGCGGTCGCCGGATGTCCCGGATTGATCCGATGGATCCATGCGCCGGCAGCAGCCGCGATCAACGCGGGGAGGGCCAGCAACAGCAGGATGCAGCCGACGGCGCCGGCGTATTTCCCTGAGTCGGCGGGGAAGAGTCCATAGATCGCCGATCCAGGCAGGAGCACCGCGAGTCCGCAAGTGAGGGCGACTGCCAGGGTCGATTGCAGCTTCAACCGTCGCAGCAACCAGATCGCCGGCAGCAGGCAGAAGACCAGCGTCGCGTAGCTGACGGGAAGGAGCAATGCGAACAGCGTGAGCGCGTCGCCTCCGACCAGCGGCCAAGTGGCGCCCGCCATCGCCGCCGAAGCGATCAGCGGCGCCAACCCTGTCGCCATGACCTGCTTGCGCTCTTGTGGTGTCCAGTCCGGACGGGTCATGAAGGTCGACAGCGCGTCGAGCGCCTGGGCATTGCGGTTCGACCACGGTATCACCGACGCCGCAATCCTTCCCCTGGGGGAAGTTCGCAGTCGTCCGGCGCCAGGTCATGCACCCTGGGACGACCTGCCCCGCAACCCATGGCGGCGGCGTTATTCTGAGCGCGTAGGGAACAACCAGTGGCAGCCGGATGCGGCGTGACAACGACTGACCCCACAGCGATTCGACTGGCAGCGGAGCATCATGAGGAAAGCCTTTCGACTTCTTCTGGCCCTCGTCCTGGCGCTGGTCCTTCTGATCGCCGCGTCTCCCCTGTTGCTCTATGCGTTGGGGCTGTCCGGTGTGGAAGGCCGCCCAGAGCGGCCCACTGTGATGGCGAGCGCCGAAGAGCAGGCACGCGTCTGGAAGCTGGCGCGCGGGGAGGGCACGCCAGTGGTCCAGACATTGAACCCTTATGGTGTCGTTCTCGACTTGTGGAGCGATTCCCCGCCGTCTTCGCCCGCTGAGCATCTGGCGTATTGGGTGGCCAGCTCCCATCTTGCCGAACATCGACCTCCGCTCCGGGGCATGGGGTCGTGGCATCTCCAATGCACAGCGCTCAGCATCTGGCTGACGCGGCATTGGACAGCCGAGGAACTGCTGACAGCTGCCTACCGCACGGGGCGCGTGCGAAGAAGCTTGGAGAGAAGCGGAGAGTCGAAACGAGAAACAGCGCCAATGGACGATGACAGACCATCTCATGCGAATCTATCTGGATGATGAACGAACCACCCCCGAAGGCTGGACGCGCGCGTACTGGCCGGACGAAGTCATCGCGCTGCTGAAGGCCGGCGGGGTCGAGGAAGTCAGCCTCGATCACGACCTGGGCGACGACGAGCGCGGGACCGGGTACGACGTGGTGCTGTGGGTCGAGGAGGCCGTGGCGCTGCACGGCTTCGTCCCACCGCGGATGCGGGTGCATTCCGCCAACTCTTCGGCGCGCGAGAAGATGGAAGCGGGAATCCGGGCCATCGAGCGGCTGAGCGCGCAAAGGCGACCAGGAAATCCATGGAAGTAAGGCTCCACGCCAACATCGTCGACTCATCGACGGCCGCCGCGGCCGACGCCCTCTATCCCGTGTTCGAGGCCATGCGGCCGCTGCTGCGCGGCGACTATGGCGGCCCGATGGAGCACCTGCTGATTCAGCTTGAGCTGCTGGAGATGTTTGCTCGGTCCGACGGTTCCGCACGTCATCCTTTCCGCTTCCAGAAGCGGGTGTCCGGACGCTCGCACTTCGGCCTGCCTGCGCAGGCGGACACGTTCAACGTCGGTCACATGAGCGTGCGGCCGGACTTCGGGTTGATCGCCAGGTTGAGCGGAGACCAGGTCGTCTCGTATGCCCTGTCCCTGATCCACGATTCACTGCCGGTTCTGGGGCAGAAGAAGAGCATCAGAGGCTTCGATATCGAGCTGTTCTGTTCAACGTTCCGACGTGCCTGCGAGAGCCTCGGCCATCCGCTGGAAGTCCAGGCGCCCCACCTGCCGTGATTGATCCCCGGAGATCTTTCATGACCGCACGCAGTCCTCGCCCCATCAAGAAGCGCGACTTCCCCGTCGAGCACATCCGTCGTTATCTGGAGCCCGGTCCGATCGTGCTGGTCAGCTCGCACTGGCGCGGCCGGGACAACGTGATGACGATGGGCTGGCACCTGGTCATGGAGTTCTCGCCTTCGCTGATCGGCTGCGTGATCTCATCGGCGAATCACAGCCACGACATGATCCGGCGAAGCCGCGAATGCGTGATCAACCTGCCGACCACCGCGCTGACCGATACCGTGGTGCGCATCGGCAACTGCAGCGGCACTGAGGTCGACAAGTTCGAGGCCTTCGGCTTGACGAAGCAGCCCGCTGCCCAGGTCCAGGCGCCGCTGATTGGCGAGTGCCACGCGAGCTTTGAATGCCGCCTGCACGACACGCGGATGATCAAGCGCTACGACCTGTTCGTCTTCGAAGTCGTGAAGTCGCATGTGGCGCCAAGGCCGAAGCATCCCGAGACGCTGCATTACGCGGGCGACGGCACCTTCGTCGTCGCGGGTGAGGTGATCAGCCGCCGGTCGCTGTTCCGGCCGGGGATGTTGTGAGCCGCGTGGCCCTCAATTCGCTCCGCGCTGCTTCACGTTGACCTCACCGACGCCACGCAGACTCCGCGTCTTCCGTGGCTCCTGTGAATTCAATGACGCGGATTCTGCTTTCCGTCGCCGGTTGGGCGCTCCTTCTTCTGCTGCTCCATCGCGGCTGGAACTTCGTCGAGGCGTCGTGGTTCCGAAGCCTAATGCCCAAGTCCCTGGAGGTGGGCGAGCCTGTGCTGATCCGTGACCTGGGCGCCATCCGAGAAGGCTGTGGCGTGGCGATTTTCAAGCTGGACGACGCGGCCTTGAAACGGATCGAGTCGCAGGGGGGGACTTACCTCGGCGACACATGGAAGGAGACGCCTTATCCCCCTGGTGGATCCGGGGCGGACAGTTGGCTGACAGGCATGAGCGAGGGCTGCGGTGACCTGCCGGACGACATGCGCGCCCAGGTCCACGACGCGCTTGGCACCCCCGGCGCCTTCTACGCGCTGGGGCACGAGAAGGGCTACATCGTCATTCCCCGCCTGGGCTGGGCGGTCTTGTCCTTCTTCGGGTAAGTCTCCAGAAAGACCACCGCGCCGACCATGCTCCCGGCTCCATTTCCGGAGCGGGAGCATTTCCATGTCGTCTTTCCCCGTCCCCATCGGCGTGTCGCGCCGCCTGCCGGCTCTCCTCATCGTTTCCGGCGTGCTGCTGTCGGGCTGCGCCACGCCGCAGAATTCCGATCCCATCGAGTCCGTGAACCGCAAGACCTTCGCCCTCAACGAGGGCATCGACAAGGTCGTGCTCAAGCCGGTGGCCACCGTCTACAAGACGGTCGTGCCCACGCCAGTGCGCGGTGGCGTGACCAACTTCTTCTCCAACCTGGGCGATCCGTGGTCCGGCGCCAACCTGCTGCTGCAGGGGCGCTTCAAGGACGGCATGTCCGACTTCGCCCGCTTCGGCACGAACACGACGGCCGGCCTGCTGGGCTTCATGGACGTCGCCACCGGCTGGGGCATGCCTCGCCACGGCGACGGCTTCAGCGACACGCTCGGCGTGTGGGGCGTCGGCGGCGGCGCCTACCTGGTGCTGCCCCTGTTCGGACCGTTCGACCTGCGCGGCACCGCGTCCATTCCCATCAACAGCGTCGGCAGCCTGACCGGGCAGTTGGAAGACGCCGGCGCGCGCAACGCGCTCACCATCGTCAGCATGGTCGACAAGCGCGCCAATCTGCTCGACGTGACGAAGATGGTCGACGATGTGGCGCTCGACAAGTACCTCTTCGTACGCGATGCCTACCTGCAGCGTCGCACACAGCGGGAGGTGGATCGATCGGGCGCGCCGCGCGTCGAGAGCGAAGTCTCGAAGCCGGACGCGACAGAGCGTGAGATGCCGAAACCCTGATACGGTCGCGCGGTCGCAGAATCCGTTCCGGTCCACCGACTACGAAGAGGCACGGATCTGGCTGCTCGAGGATGAGTTCACGCAGGTGCGGGGACGGATGCTTGTTGATGACGAACCTCTGACCGCTTGAGAACAGTCTCCCCGGCGATGGAGCAGCGCAGCAGGGATCACCGTCGCTTCTCCGGTGCCCTGTCTTTCGACTTCTTGGGCGACCCGCCGACGATGCCATCCCATCCCGCCATGGCGATCTCCGCCACGGCCTGGAGTTCCGTCCGTTCGGCGCCGTCGCGCGCGCGGATGGCCATGCCGCTCTGTACGGTCTGCAAGTACCTCGCGAGGTGGGCGATGTCGAGGGAGGGAGGCAACTCGCCGTCGGCGACTGCCTGCGCCAGGCGCGCCGACAGCACCTCGAACGCGCCGCCCCGGGTGCTCTTCATCAGATCGGCGAGCTCATCATGGCCGTCGCTGCCGACCACGCTCAGCGTGGCCAGGCAGCCGTGGGGGAGATCGATGTCCGATCCCGTCATCGCGGCGGCCGAGTCCCATAGATAGGCGAACGCCGCGTCGCGCGCCGTGGCCGCCTCGCGGAAGCGGCCCAGGACGAGGTGCTCGAAGGTGGCGGTGTACAGCCGGAGCGTCTCCGCATACAGGTCGTCCTTCGAGCCGAAGGCGGCATAGAGACTGGTCGAGCCGATGCCCAGCACCGCCGTCAGGTCGGCGATCGACGTCGCTTCATAGCCCTTGACCCAGAAGAGCTTCATGGCCCTCATCAAGGCGTCCTCCCGATCGAAGGCCCGTGGTCGCCCACGGCTGCGCGACGGGGTGCCCACGGGCTCCGCCGACTCCGGAAGTTCTTTTTGCAGCGATCGCTTCATAAATGGCTTGACCCCATCGTTGTCGACATTCTACGATTAATGCATCGATCACTGCATAAAGGACGGATCATGAGCACCCTTACTGGAAAACGCGCCCTCGTCACTGGGGGATCGCGGGGCATCGGAGCGGCCATTGCCGTTGCGCTCGCTGAAGACGGCGCGGATGTCGCGCTGACCTATCAGAACTCGCCGGAGCGCGCCCAGGAGGTCGTGGCAGCTATCGAGCGGCTGGGCCGTCGCGCCATGGCCATCCAGGCCGACAGCGCGGATCCCGCCGCCATCAGGCGCTCGGTCGACGAGGCGGTCAGCACCTTGGGCGGACTGGACATCCTCGTCAACAACGCCGGGATCGCGCGCTACAGCGCGATCGCCGACTTCAGCGTGGAGGACATCGATGCGCTGCTCGCGGTCAATGTCCGTGGCCCTGTCCTGACCACCCAGGCGGCGATCCCGCACCTCGGCGCGGGCGGCCGCGTGATCACCATCGGCTCGGCCGGAGCGGACCGCATCGTCGGCTCGCCGGGCACGGTCTACTACATGACCAAGTCGGCGCTGCAGTCCTTCACCCGCGGGCTGGCGCAGGAGCTGGGTCCGAAGGACATCACGGCCAACCTCGTGCAGCCGGGCTCGACCGACACCGACATGAATCCCGCCAACGGCGAAAGCGCGGACTTCCAGCGCGGCCTCACGCCGCTGGGCCGCTTCGCCGCGCCGGCGGACATCGCCGCGGCGGTCACCTTCCTCGCGAGCCCGGGGGCAAGACATGTCACCGGCCCCATCATCACGGTCGACGGCGGACTGCTTACCTGAGTCCTTCGCATGCGTCGGAGGCGATCCCGCGATCAAGCCGTGATCGCCTCCAACACATGCAGCACCGCGAAGATCATCGCCATCAGCCCGCTCAGCAGCGTTGAGTTCAGCAGGAACTTCAAGGTCCTGTAGACGCGCTGCCGCTCCGTCTTCAATCGCAGCGAACGCTCGCGCAGCGGCGCGAGCTTCGCGAAGAGCGCGCTGAACACGCCGCGCTCGTCCTCCGCCGTGTTGGCCACCAGCGTGCCGCGCGCGATCACGCGGTAGCCCGCGTGGATCACCCGCCCCAACGCATTCATCGGGCGGTCCACATCGCACATCAGTATCAGCCGCGGCCGGTCCGTCGCGTTGTGCGCGCTGTGGGGATAGGTCTCGTCGAAGATGAAGTCCTGTCCGTCCTTCCACACGCAGTCCACGTCATCCACCTGGATGCGACACGCCGGATCGTTCGGCGTCTGCAACCCCAGGTGATACCGGAACGAGCAGGCCATCGGATCCGCGTGCAGCGACAGCTCCGCGCCCGCCGGCAGGATCGAGAACATCGCCCCGCGGATCTGCGGGACCTGCGCCAGCAGGGCCACCGTGCGCGGGCACAGCCGCTGCGCGGAGCGGTGCGTCGTGCCGTACCACTTCAGGTAGAACTTGCTCCAGCCGCGCTTGTAGAAGGTGCGGAAACCGACGTCGTAGTAGCCTGCCGAACCCGCCGCCTTCGCGGCCTCGAACGCGCCCGCCGCCTCGAGCGCCAGCGCCTCGTCGCGGATCACGCGCCAGTTGGCGCGCAACAGCCGGATGCCGTCGAGGTAGTCGGCCTGCAGCACCGGCTGGCGCGCCGAGGCCCGCGTCGTCATGTACATCAGGCAGTTGAGCGGCGCGAAGAGGGGCCAGCTCTTGCGCAGGTACTGCGTGAAGCTCTCGTAGCGGCGACGGCCGCGCCACCGGTAGACGTAGGCGATGCAGGCGGCGACGTACGCCGCCACGGCCATCAGGCCGAGGGTGCTGAAGCTCATGCTCATGGAACAGGTGTGACGCGTTGGGCGCCGGTGGCGCCCTGGGTAGGGTCGGTGGGATCGGTGCGCTTGGTGTGCCCGAAGTGCTTGATGCGCACGATGAAGCCATCCACCAGGCTGAAGAGAGGAAGCGACTGTCCCGTCGCCCGTCTTTCCGGCTCCTTACCGCCGATGGAGGAGGGGTCAGTCCTTGCCGACCTGCTTCAGAGGGAGCTCAGAGGGAGCTCAGAAGGAGTTCAGAGGGAAACAAGCGGTGTACGGTAAGGAGTCAGTAAGACACCGGCGTCGAGGATGCGGGCTCCAATCACCGCCCCTCTCGGGAACTTCTCATGGCACCGCAGACACGATTCCTCTCGCATGCGCCCCGGGCGCTCATCCGCGCCGTCTTCTCTTCCGCCGCGGTTCTCTGCGTGTCGGCACCGCTGTCCGCGCTGGCCGCGGGAGCGGGCGGTCCCGGCGGTCCTGGCGACAAGGACGGCGATTCGTCCTGGGGCCTGGGCGTCGGCGCGGTGATCTCGCAGAAGGCCTACACGGGTTATGACCGCAAGACCCGGGCGCTGCCGATGATCAGCTACGAGAACCGATGGGTGAAGGTCGCCGGACCGGGTCTCACGGTCAAGCTGCCGAGCTGGACCATCAACCCGTCGCAGCGCGTCGACTTCGGCCTGGTGGCCAGGCTGGACCTGAGCGGCTACGAGCAGGACGACGCCCCCATCCTCAACGGCATGGCCGAGCGCAAGGGCGGCCTGTGGGCCGGCGCGAAGGCGGAATGGAAGACCGACCTGTTCGAGCTCGGCGGTGAATGGACGGCCGACGCCTCCGGCCACAGCAAGGGCCAGAAATTCGCGCTGACGCTGGAGAAATCCTGGCGCGTCGGCCAGCAGGTGATGCTGACGCCGCGCCTGGGCGCGAACTGGGTCGACAAGAAATACGTCGACTACTACTACGGCGTTCGCGCCGCCGAGGTCCGCGCCGGCCGCGCGTTCTACCAGGGCAAGTCGACGACCAATGCCGAGGTGGGCCTGCGCACGATGTACCTGTTCAACCCGCACCACGCGATGTTCCTCGACCTCAGCGTCACGGCGCTGGGCAGCGGCATCAAGGACAGCCCGCTGGTCGACCGTTCGACGGAGAATCGCCTCTTCGTGGGTTACCAGTACCGCTTCTGATGCCCGAGGGACGCCGCGCGGCGGCCGGAGACTGCTCGACGTGAAACCCGGATGGATGAAGAGCCTCGCCTTCAAGGTGATGGTGGCGTACGTCGCCGGGGTCGTGCTCACCGTCGCGACGCTCGCACTCGTCTTCAAAGGGCTGACGAGCCTGCGCGGCCCGCTCTACTTCGACGAGAACATCGCCGAGTTCGCCGAGGAACTCGCCGAGAAGCTGGAGTTCGACGCGTCCGGCGTCCCGGTCGGCTTCAATCAGCAGGAGCGGCAGCGCGACTGGATGTTCGGCGTGCTGAAGGACGACCTGGCGTACCGGCTGCTGGATGCGTCGGGTCGCGTGGTGCTGGCGTCGTCGACGCCGGAGGCCTTCTGGATCGCGAGCGGTCCCGGCGCGCGGCAGCTCAAGCAGGGCAGCTTCGCCTTCGAGTACGCCGGCCAGCCGATGCGCGGCGCCACCGAGGTCGTCGTGCGCCATGGCCGCTCCTGGTACCTGCAACTGGCCGGCAGCGCGCGGCTCTTCGAACTCTTCCACCTGGATTTCGCGCTGCCCTTCATGGGCATCGGGATGCTGCTGTTCGGCTCGACGCTGCTGCTGGTCTTCGGCGTCTGCGCCTACGTGATGCTGCGGCGCGTGCTCCAGCCGCTGCATGAGGTCTCGGCCTCGGCGGCGGCGATCTCGCCGCGCTCGGTGCACGGGCGCCTGCAGGTCGACCGCGTGCCGACGGAGATCGTCCCGCTGGTTGAGAGCTTCAACCGCGCGCTCGAGCGCCTGGAGCGCGGTTATCGCGTGCAGCAGGAGTTCCTCGGCACGGCGGCGCATGAGCTCAAGACCCCGCTGGCGCTGATCCGCGCGCAGGTGGAGCTCATGGCCGCGGGCCAGGGGCCGGACATGCTGCTGCAGGACGTCGAACACATGACGCGGCAGGTGCAGCAACTGCTGTTGCTGGCCGAGGCGAGCGAGACGCAGAACTACGTCTTCGCGCCCACCGACGTGGGCGGCGCGGCGCGCGAGGCCGTGGACTACCTCACCCGGATGTCGACCGCGCGCGGCGTGGTGCTCGATGTCGTGGTCGGCGCCGCGGACCCGCCGGAAGATTCAGGCGAGCCGGGCAGGCTGCATGAGCCGGACAAGTTGGACAAGTCGCAAGCGCCGGTGATGTGGGACGCGGATCGGGCTGCGCTGTTCACGCTGCTCAAGAACCTGCTGGAGAACGCCATCCAGCATGCGCCGGCCGGCAGTCTGGTGAGCGTGGAGATCGAGGCCGACCGGTTGTCGGTCCGCGATCGCGGGCCGGGCGTGACCCCGCTCCAGCTGTCGAGGATGTTCGCGCGCTTCTGGCGCGGTGCGCATCGTCGCGACCACGGCGCCGGCCTGGGCCTGGCGATCTGCCAGGAGATCGCGGAGGCGCATGGGTGGACGCTGTCCGCGCAGCCCGAGGAGCCGGGGCTGCGGATGCTTGTGACAAGAGCCACCGGACTTTAGTTAGCTTCAGACGGATTGCGCTGAGCTTTCTCAAACACAAGCTACTTCAACGTGCCATCAAGCTCATGGATGGCTGCCGCCTGCGCTTTCCGTCGCTTGTCCGAAAGCGACATCGCTCCTGCAGCCATCAACGAAACCATGGCGATTCCGAAGGCAAAACATGCAAGGATGAAAAGCCGGGCAGCGTGCGCTGTGTAGATAGGAAAGTTGACGTCGGAGGTGAACGTAGTTGCCCCGGCCGCCAGAGCCATCGTTCCAAGACCAGCACCGGTAAAAAGCATCGCCGCGATGAGCAGCACCCAGCACGTGATCATGAGATTGACAGGAAAACGCTTTGCGTTCCCAACATCTACGATTTTTTCTGAGAAGGTGATCGACGCCACAAGCACTGCAGTGAGGAGTGTGAGGAATGCTTTTGCGAGGTCTTTAGATTCTGCATAGCTCCTCTCGAAGAATCGATTCACTGCCTGTGGCAAGCAGGCGGCGAAACCAGGCGAGTCGCGATCGTGGCGTACGTGCGCTGCATCAGAGCAAGTGGCCTGTTTCGGTAGGGCTTCCCACCACGGTTGAGTGATGAGGTACGCGATTGCAATGCTCGTGCCGAGGAGGAGCAGAACGATCCCAACTCGGCGCCAGAAAAGACGCATACGTCCTCCCGAACTGCAAGTACGAACAATAGGCCTGGTCGACTTTCTCGACAACTGCTTGCGTCATATCGTTTGTGGATCCCTTCCTGAGCGCGAAGTCTTCCGAACAACAGATTGCGGTAATCCCGTTGTTTCGAAACGCTCAGCCGCCGTAGCATTCCTTCCACAAAAGGGAGGAACTCAAATGCCGGTACAGGCAATCTATAGCTTCTTGACGTACCCGAAGCGAAACAACCCTGACGATCCACTGGCGCCGGGCGTGCAGATTCCGGTGGATGGTGGCAACAAGCTTGTCCGGATGTTGGAGGGGCTCTTTCTTCGGGCGCCTAAAGACTGCGTCGTTCCCATCATGTTCAGGGCCGACGATCAGGTGAACCCCGTCAGGGAGGAGTTGCTTTATCTACTGTCCGGCCCGTCGATCGAAACGGCCGCCCCGCTAGCGTTACGTCTTCAGCAATCGACGGCGGGAACATCCGGGATGGGATTGATGTTCATCAGTTTGGGCACTGACCCAGGGGCAGCCGATGGCGAGATCCGCGTGCTCATCTCTCGCTTCCCCGCCGACGAAGGCGTGGTCGCCGAGCGCTCCGATGTGGCGCTCACCGTGCAATTCGTTGAGCAGGTGTTCCTGAAGAGTGCCTTCTCTTACAAGGCCGCGACCTTCATCGCCAATGGACGCGTTGACCAACTTTGGACTGGAAGCATCGTCGATCGACAGATCAACCATGGGAGCAAGGCCGTCGCTGACTACTGGATCGTGGATTTCCTCTTGGCTGAGTTCAAGACCACAGCCGCCGCGGGAACGAAGCGCTTAGCCGCCGCACTGCGTGAGGCAATTAGCTCGACAGTCAGTGTTTCGATAAAGCAGGAGATCGCTGCAGCCGCGCAACTAGCTGGAAACATCCCGCACCGCGCGATGACGATCACAGGCTTCTGCGAAAGTTTCAGTTTCTCAGACCAGACCAAAGCAGCGGTGGTCGCATGCGTTCGCCCTGCTCGACTTCTCAACGATCGCTTTCGGTTCGATGCGGCAGAGTTCGCGAGGCACCTCGCCTACAAACAGGTCGAGCTGGATAACGGAGCCATTCTGACCGCCCCAGCAGATCGGTTCGACGCAGTCTTCGAGCGAACGCAGCGCCGCCAGCAGGAAACGTATTCGACGACGGGAGCAGTGGTCGATCAGCGGCTAAGGAAGACGAAATGACAACTGACGAAGTGCTCAACGAGTACATAGATCGGCACATCCGGCTATTGACGCCGCTCGCGGAGGCGCTGACCTTGCACCTTCAGGCGAGCCTGCAGGACATTGAGCGCATCGATCGGATTACTGCGCGCGCCAAGAGTCCTCGTCGTTTCTTTGAGAAAGCGATGAAGGCAAACACGGATGGCGGCGCGAAGTACGACCATCCCTTTGAGCAGATTCAGGATCTGGTTGGTGGCCGGATCATCGTGTTCTACAAGCAGGACGTAGAGGTGGTAAGCAGCGCCATCCTGCGCTACTACAAACCGATCGAACAGCGAGTGTTGATTCCTGAGCGAGAAAGCGAGTTCGGCTACTTCGGCAAGCATTTCATCCTCGCCTTGCCTGAGGAACTCTTCGAGGATGAAGCTGACCGCGCGCGATTGCCAGTTTTTTTCGAGCTTCAAGTGAAGACTCTCTTCCAGCATGCTTGGAGCGAAGCAGGGCACGATCTCGCGTACAAGCCCGACGTTGAACTAACGAGTCTTCAAAAGCGGATGGTGGCGCTTACTGCAGCGCAGGCGTGGGGAGCCGATCAGCAGTTCGCACAGCTGCATACGGACCTAAACGGGGCACCACGGCACGACGGGCACTAAGTGAACACGTGTGATTCTGGCGCGGTGCGCATCGTCGCGACCACGGCGCCGGGCTGGGCCTGGCGATCTGCCAGGAGATCGCGGAGGCGCATGGGTGGACGCTGTCCGCGCAGCCCGAGGACCCGGGGCTGCGGATGGTGGTGGCGAAGGGCTGAAGCGCGGAACGATGGCCGCGCGAAAGGACCGCGCCCCCCGACTCAGTTGGCGGCGACGCTGACGCTGTCCTCGTCGCGCAGTTCCCCGGCGGCCATCTCGTCAAACGACGGGCGGTACTCGGGGGCAGGTCTTGCCTGGCGTTCCTCGGCCTGCGACCGGGCGAGCAGGGCGCGACGCGCGGGATCCGCCTTGATCAGGCGTCTGGCGCGGCCGATCTCCGCCGCATGCTCGGGCCGGCGGCGCTCCCAGTCGGCCAGCAAGGGGCCGTGACGTTCAGGGAAGATGCACCACCATTCCACGATCGAAGCCGCGTTGTTGAGGTCGAGCAGCATGCCGGTACTCCGGGAGTTGGATGGCTCGATGATACTGTATTTTCATACAGTAGTGACTCAAAGATGTGGGTTCGTGGCCGCCGCCCCCTGTTGGGAGGGCTTGCGCGGTGGCCTCAGACGGCGCTGGCCCTGATCCGCGATTGGCCGAAGGTCACGGGCGCCTGCGCCAGCACGCTCACCGCCTGGAGCAGTCGCTCCATGTCGTAGGTCTTGTCGTAGAAGCCGGTGATGCCGGCGTCCACGCATCGGGGGCCGTATTCCGCCTCGTCGGCCGAGGTGACCATGTAGGCGATGCCCTCGTACCCCGCGGCGCGGAGCCGCTCCATCATCGCGAAACCGCAGCCTCGTCCGAGGTCCAGTTCCGTCAGCACCAGGTCGGGCGCGCACAACGCCGCCAGGAAGACCGCCTGGTCCTCATCGGAGGCCTGGCCCACCACGGTCGCGGTGGGCACTTCCCGCAGGCGCTCGTAGAGCGTCTTGCGGAAGGCGGCGGAAGGATCGGCGAGCAGAATTTTCATGGCGGTGTCCTTCGCGCATATTGGCACCGCTCCGCCACGATGTCTGCACCGTGGATGCCTCTGCGAGTGTCAGGCGTTGCCCTACTCGGCGGGTCCGCGTGAAGACGTTCACGATCCCTTGATGGGCGAGCATCGCACCGCCACGCCGGGCCGCTTCGGTCCTTCGGTGGCCCAGCGCCACAGCGACTCCGCCATCGCCTGCGCCGAGGCCGACAGCGCGCGGTCGCGCCGGCAGATCAGGTAGATGTGGCGCTGCAGGCCCTCGTCGGCGATCGGGCGCGCGATCAGGTCCGGGTGGTTGAAGTGGAACAGCGTCAACGCCGGCACCAGCGTCACGCCGTGGCCCGCGAGCACCATGCCGGCCACCGAGCTGAGCTGCTCGAACTCCAGCACCGGCCGCAGGGGCTGGAAGGGCATCGCGGCGTCCAGGGCCTGACGGACGCTGCTGGGTCGCGCGGCGTCCAGCGCCTGTCGCACGCTGCTGTGGCGCGCCAGACCGATCACCGCATGGTTCGCGCACTCCTCCAGCCGGGGCCGGCGGCGGCGCGCCATCGGATGGTCCCGCCGGCAGACCAGGTAGAAATCGTCGGACAGGAAGGGCTCGACCGACAGCTCCGGCGCGGTGGCGCGCACGGCGGCCAGCGCCAGGTCGGCGCGGCCCGTGCGCACGCGCTCCACGCAGCTTTCCGACAGCACGTCCGCGAGATTGAGCTCGATGCCCGGGTATTCCTTGCGGAAGGCCGCGAGGTACGGCGGCAGCCAGCCCGCCACGAGCGCGGGCAACGCGGCCAGCGCCACGCGGCCGCGGCGGCGCGCCACGTGGTCGCGCACGTCGTCGGTGGCGAGCCGCATGTCCTGCAGCAGGCGCCGCGCCGGGTCCAGGAACAGCGCCCCTTCGACGGTGGGCTCGACCGCGCGGGTCGTCCGGTCGAAGAGGCGGGCGCCCAGGCTGTCCTCCAGCGATCGGATCAACGCGCTGAAGGCCGGTTGCGACAGGTGACACTGCGCGGCGGCACGCGTGAAGCTGCGCAGCTCCGCCAAGGCGACGAAGGCGGCGAGCTGCCTGGCCGACAGGTTGGCCACCGCGGATCGATAGGTCGAAACGGTCGATGACGGACTCATTCGCTTCTCCGATCAGTTGATCCAAACAATCAAATTCTCCTATAGGCGGGTCAACTCTACAGTCGACGGCATGGAATCCGTCGCTGCGCCCGCTTCAACATCCCCGTCCACCTCTCTGCTTGTCGGCTGCGCCGCCGGCTTCTCCGGCGATCGCACCGACGCGGCACGCCCGGTCGTCAACACGCTGATCCGCCTCGGCGGCCCGGCGGTGCTGATCTTCGAGACGCTGGCCGAGCGCACGCTCGCGCTGGCGCAGCTCGCGCGGCAGCGGGATCCCGAGGGCGGCTTCGAGCCGCTGCTCGACGAGATGCTGCTGCCGATCCTCGCGGACTGCCTCGCCCATCGCATCCCCATCGTGGGCAACTTCGGCGCGGCCAATCCGCCCGCCGCCGCGCGCCGCGTGCAGGCGCTGGCGGCCGAACTCGGCGTGCGGGCGCCGGTCGTCGCCGTCGTTGGCGGCGACGCGCTGGAATCGCCCGAGCAACGTGCGCTGCTGACGCAGACCTTGGCGCGCGAGGGCCACGCGATCGCCGAGGACACCATCGCCTGCGCCAATGTCTACCTCGGCGCGGAAGGGATCGCGGAGGCGCTGCGCCTGGGCGCGGATGTCGTCGTCACGGGCCGCGTGGCGGACCCGTCGTTGACGGTCGGTCCGGCGCTCGCGTACTTCGGCTGGGCGCCCTACGACTGGGACCGGCTGGCCGGCGCGACGATGGCCGGTCATCTGCTGGAGTGCGGCGCGCAGGTCTGCGGCGGCTACTACGCGGACCCCGGGTTCAAGGAAGTGCCGGATCTGCCGAACGTGGGCTTTCCCATCGCCCGGATCCACGCCGACGGCAGTTGCACGGTGTTCAAGGCCGACGGCACGGGCGGCTGCGTCGACGAGCACACCGTCAAGGAGCAGCTGCTGTACGAGCTGCACGACCCCGCGGCCTACCTGACGCCGGACGTCGTCGCGGACATCGGCGAAGCGCAGGTGCAGGGTGTCGGTCTGGATGCGGTGCGGCTGTCGGGCGTGCGGGGTCACGCGCGGCCCGAGGCGCTGAAGGCGAATGTGTTCTTCGCCAACGGCTGGCTGGCGGAGGGCGAGATCTCCTACGCCGGCCCGGGGGCGGAGGCGCGGGCACAGCTCGCCGCGACCGTGCTCCGCGCCCGGCTCAAGGCGTGGGAACGGCAAGGTCCGCTGCGGGTCGATCTGATCGGCGTGACGAGCGTGCTGGGCGACGACCGCGGCGAGGCATTGGCTGGCCTGGACATCGGCGACGCGCGCGACGTGCGGCTGCGCATCGCGGCGAATCACGCGGAGCGCGCCACCGCCGAGCGCCTGACGCGCGAGGTCACGGCGCTGTACACCTGCGGTCCCGCGGGCGGTGGCGGCGTGAGGACGAATCTGCGTCAGCGCCTGGGTCTGAGTTCCTGCCTGTTCCCGCGACAACTGGCCTACCCGACGGTGACGCTCTCGTCGGAAGGCAGCGAGGGGGGCTGGGGCCGGAATGGTGCCTGGGGGTCCAGGAGGGATCCCCCATGCACCGTGGAGAGCCCGCGCTTGGCGACACGCACGACGGCGATGTTCCGCGGCGCCTGCGCATCGACCCCCCGCACCGTTGAACTCCGTCTCGTCGCCCACGGCCGCACCGGCGACAAGGGCAACCGCTCCAACATCAGCGTGATCGCCTGGCACCCGGCGCTCTACCCGCTGCTGGTGGAGCAACTCACCGAGGAGGCCGTCGCCCTCAGGTTCGCGTCCCGCCGGCCGAGCCGCGTGACGCGGTACCTGCTGCCGCACCTGCACGCGATGAACTTCGTGCTGGACGACATCCTGGATGGCGGCGTCAACGATGCACTGAATCTCGACAGTCACGGCAAGGCGCTGGCCTTCGTCGTGCTGGCGATGCCCCTGGAGGTGCCGGAGTCTTTGCTGCCGCTGCTCCGGCGACCGGTCCTGAATCACAACGACATGATGGAGATGACGCCATGACTTTTCCGACGCCGATCAGCCGAAGACAGACCCTGATGATCGCTGCGTGCGCCGCGGCATTCTCGGTGGGCGTGCCGGGTCACGCGCAGGCCCAGACGCAGGCCCAGAATCAGGCATCAGGCGCGGGCGGCTACCCGAGCCGGCCGATCACCTTCCTGGTCCCCTTTGCGCCGGCAAGCGCGACGGACCAACTGGCGCGGGCGCTGGGGCAGTCGGTCACGGAGCAGACGAAGCTGGCGGTCGTCGTCGACAACAAGGCCGGCGCCAGCGGCATGCTCGCGGCGCAGCAGGGCGCGCGCGCCGCGCCGGACGGCTACACGGTGCTGATCACGACCAACACGACGCAGGCCGCCAATCCGCATCTGTACCGGAAGCTGCCCTACGACCCGGTGAAGGACTTCGCGCCGGTGACCGGTCTGGGCAAGGGCGGCCAGGTGATGGTGGTCAAGGCCGACGGCCCGTACAAGTCCGTGGCGGACGTGATCGCGCACGCGAAGCGCGAGCCGGGCAAGGTGAGTTTCGGCAGCGGGAGCGCGTCGAGCCGCGTCGCGGGCGAGCAGTTCCAGCAGCTCTCGCACACGCAGCTGCTGCACGTGCCGTACAAGAGCAATCCCCCGGCGCTGACCGACCTGATCGGCGGGCAGGTCGACTTCATGATCACCGACACGGCGACCGGACTGCCGCAGATCAAGGGCGGGAAGGTGAGGGCGCTGGGCTTCTCGATGACCAAGCGCTCGCCGCTGCTGCCGGAGGTGCCGACGATCGAGGAGGCCGGCGTCAAGGGCTACGACATGAGCTACTGGTTCGCGGCCTACGTGCCGGCGGCGACGCCGGCGCCGGTGGTGCAGCGTCTGCGCGAACTGCTGATCGCCGCGCTGCGCAGCGTGCCGGCGAAGACCTTCTTCGATGGTGCCGGCGTGGACGCCTGGGCCAGCACGCCGGACGAGCTGCGCGTGTTCCAGGAGGCGGAGACCCGCAAGTGGGGGCTGATCATCAAGGCGGCGGGGATCGAGCCGGAGTGACGCCTCCCGGAGTCCGCCCGGCGCTCCTGCGCATGAAGGGACGACGCGCCCGGCCTACTTGCCTTTCTCGGACCACAGCACGCCGCCGGTCGCCCAGTCCTGACGCTTCACGTCGAAGAACAGGACGTCGACGCCGTCAGCGCTACCGCCAAGCACGCGGACGCAGGCCTCGGTGAGTTCCCTGGCCAGATCGGCCTTCTGCTGCGGGGTCCGGCCTTCGAAGAGTTCGACGCGGAGGGTGGGCATGGGTGTTCTCCTGGGAGTGTGGGGGATTCAGTTCCGGAAGCCGGGCGACAGCCGGTCCACGCGGCGCAGCAGCGCGGGCCATTCGGCGTCGCCGTCGCGTTCGGTGCCGTCGCCGATCCATTGGTGGTGGGTGAGCTTTGCAAGTTCGTCGCTGACCTGCAGCACGCGGCCGCCGGTCGCGGCCGCTGCGGCCATCGCGCGCAGCTGCGCCTGCGCGGCGCGCTCGAGGATGTGCATCAACAGGTAGGCCTCGGCCACCGAGCGGCCGACGGTCAGCGTGCCGTGGTTCTCGAGGATCAGACCGTCGAGCGCGCCGAGATTGGCGACGAGGCGGGCTTGTTCATCGGCGCCCAGCGCCAGTCCTTCGTAAGCGTGGCGGCCGAGCCGGCCGTGCAGACGCATCGCCCATTGCGAGGTCGGCTGCAGTCCGCCCGGGAGCATGGCCAGCGCGACGCCCCACGGTGCGTGCAGGTGGATCACGCATTCGACGTCGGGGCGGGCGGCGTGCACGGCGCCATGGATCGCGAAGCCGCTCGGATTGACGCGCCGGCCGGTGCCGTCGACGACGCGGCCGCGCACGTCGACCTTCACCAGGCTGGAGGCGCAGACCTCGTCGAAGCCGAGGCCGAATTCATTCAGCAGGTAGACGCCGGGCTCGCCGGGAACGGCGGCGGACAGGTGCGTGTAGATCGTGTCGTCCCAACCCGCCAGCGCGGCCAGGCGATAGGCGGCGGCGAGGTCGATGCGGACGTCGGATTCGGTGCGGGGGTGGGAAGGAGTGGGCACATTCATTTCTTGGCGGCGCAGAGATGCTTGCTCTTGGGTGACCAGCACGTCACCTTTTCGGCATTCACCGCGATGTAGAGACCCACGGCGATCAGGGGAACACAGACGAAGGCCTTCTTCCATCCCCTGACCACGCCGACCACCGATTCGCCCAAGCTGATTGGAATCCCACGCGCGAAGGCGAACACGATCGCAAAAACCACCGTCGTGCCACCAAGGAAGCGCGTCGCTGCGAACTCCCCAAAGATCATGCCGACCCCGACGCCAGTCACGACCAATGCGATCCCGAGCACCTTCTGAACGAAGGGCTTGCCAGACTGCTCGCGGATGAAACCCAGCAGACTCATCGCCCACCCTCGATATCCCGTGGCCACGCTAGGCCGCGCAGCACGATCTCCGCGAACCGCGCGAAATCGCTGCCGAAGTTGTACAGCCGCTCGTCGACTCCGGTGTAGACCAGGAAATCGCCATGCACGTCCACGATGACGTCGGCGTAGGCGTCATGAGCCTCACCGATCACTATCGCGGCACTGAGCCGCGGCCAGTAGGAAACCCAGTTGGGGTGAACGGGCTCAGGTGCGCGCAGGAAGTCGATGTTGCCGGCTCCGCATTCAATGCCCTCGCCAGACTCGCCCACGTTCAGGCCTCCGAATTCTTCCAGCAGGGCCGTTGCATAGGCCATGGCATTGCCGGCGACGACGAGCGCGGTTCGTGGCTGCGGCTTCCAACCTGCGCGCTTGAACAACTGCCGCACGTACGGATCGAAGGCCCAGCCTCCGGCTTCGGAGTCGGCCTCCCGTGGGTAGTCTTCAACCCAGTCTCCGTGAATCCAAGGCATTGGTGCGTGTAGCGATCGGTGCAATGCGGCGGAGTCTATTCGACGCACGACGCACGACGCACGACGCGCGGGAAGTGCTGGGCAGACTCATTCGTGGCTCGCCGGGCGCCTTCGATCGGCGTGAGATGTCCGAAATGATGGTGAAGGTCCGAGAGAAGCGCGGGAGGTCAAGAGCCCCTCGCGATGAACCTTGTTCGTGCCGATGGACCTCAAACCCCCGGCACGCACACCATCGCAATGCTCGCCCACACCCCGAAGCTGAAGTACGGCGTGAGCCACAGCGCATCGGCCTTCCACGCGACCCAGCTGCCGCTCGGGACGCGGCGGTGCCAGGCGTCGCGCGCGCCTTCGTCCAGGCGCATGTAGACGAGGCCGCGCGCGCGGCCCTCGCGGTAGCGGCGGCAGTACATCGGCACGTCCACGCTGAGCACATACGCGACGAAGCCCATCGCGCCCACGATGCCGAAGAGCGCCACCGCGTGGACCCAGCCGCTGCTGTTCAGCGCGATGACGCCGAGCAGGATCGCCATCCAGCTGAAGCCCGCCGCCCAGAGCGAGGACTCGACCGCTTGCGTGATGTGGTTCAGCGTCAGCACGCTGTGCCAGCAGAAGCCTTGCGCGATCACCATGAACAGCGGGATCGCCCACGCCGCCTTCTGGACCGCCGGCATGCCGGCGTGCCCGGCCAGTTGGTGGACCAGCAGACCCAGTTGGAACGCGAAGCAGATCTCCGCGATCGTGGCCGCGGTGCGGCCCAGGAAGATGCTGGAGAGGTGGGTGTCCACGACGACCAGTCGCTCGAGGTCCACCCGCGGAAACAGCGAGCGGTAGGCGCAGACCAGCACGTAGACGCCGGACAAGGCCAGGTGCAAGTGAGCCTGGAAGCCGTCGATCGGCGCGAATTGCAGCACCGCCAGCCACAGGCAGACGTTGAGCACGGCGATCGCGCGAAGGGCGCGCCACCAGGACAGCACGCCGGGATCGGCGCCGGCAAGTCCTACAGAAGAAATATTGCGAATTGATGACATCTCGCAGTGAGGGTAACCGCGACTCGATGGCCCAGGGAATGGCCCGGATGGCTCATTCGGCGCTATCGAAGGCCGGCCGACGGGCTTGGCGAAAGCGCCGCGGAAAAGGCGCCGGTGAGCCGCCGATGAGCCGCCGATGAGTCTTCGATAGGCCGCCGACAGATGGCGCGATGATGGACACCCCCTTTTCAGGAGAGCTCATGTTCGACCACGTCAAATTCGGCGTCCGCGACTATGCCGCGAGCAAGGCGTTCTATCTGCAGGCGCTCGCGCCGCTCGGCGTGACGATCGGCGGGGAGGGCGTTCCGACCTACGGCATCGAGATCTGCGGCAGCAACAACGCATCGCTGTGTCTGTTCCAGACCGAGGAACGGACGGCGCCGCTCCACATCGCCTTCGTGGCCCAGACCCGCGAGCAGGTCGACGCGTTCCATCGCGCCGCGTTGGCGGCCGGCGGCAAGGACAACGGCCCGCCCGGACTGCGTCCGAAGTACCACGCGAACTACTACGCGGCCTTCGTGATCGATCCGGAGGGGCACAACATCGAGGCGGTCTGCCACGCACCAGGCTGACCGGTCCTCGACGCTGCTTTCAGAGCGCTCTGCTCGAGGCGCGATCGTGGCCAGTCAGCCCCCGGAGAAGCCGCCGCGAAGCGGCGCTCAGAACCCGTACAGGCTCAGCGCGTTGTCGGTGAGCACGACCTCGCTCATCGTGTCCGAGGCCAGCCAGTCGGCGAGCCACCGTGGCGATGCGGACGTCGCCTGCGCCTGCTCATGGGCCGTGCACGGCCAGTCGCTGCCCCACACCAGCCGCATCGGACCCACGCGGTCCAGCCAGCGGGCCGCCAGGTCCTGGGCCTCGCACCCGGCCGCGAGGCGGTAGGGCGCGCTCAGCTTCACGTAGAGCCGGTCGTGTTGTCCGGCGACCAGGCCGCTGAACTCGGTCGGCGACGCCGGCTTGCCGAAGTGGTCGACGACGACCGTCAAGGACTCGGGAAGCTGGCGCAGCACTTCCGCGAGACGCCCGTGGTCCGTGTGGATCTGCAGGTGCCAGGACAGCGCCTCCAGCTGATCGAACAGCGGATGCAGGTCCTCGCCGATCCGGTGATCGGTGCCGACCAGGTTGAGCCGGACGCCGCAGACGCCCAGCGCGTCCATGCGGCGGAGCTCGTGGACCGCGAAACCCGGCGAGACGACGGCCACGCCGCGGAGCTGCGCGGGCCGCTCGGCCAGCAGCTGGAGCAGGTGGCTGTTGTCCGTGACGAGGAAGCTCGGCTGCACCAGCACGCCGTGCGTGATGCCGTTCGGTGCGACCGCCGCGTCCCAGGCCTCGATCGGCGCCGCGTAGTCCGGCACATAGCGCGATCCCGGCGCGCCCGCGGTCGTCAGCGCAAACGCGTGGAAGTGCGTGTCGACCACGCCCGAGAGGGGCTGGCCGGTGACCGCGCCCGAGCCGGGCGTGGCGGCGGCCTCGCTCGGGCCGATGGGGTTGACGGCGGGGTGGGGCGTCGGCATCATGAGCGAATTCTAGTCCTATAGAGGACTACATGAAAGCAGCTTTGCGAACACCGAGCACATCAGGTCCATCGGGCGCCTCCGACAGGGGGCTCGCCTCCACCGCCGGCGTCAGCCGCTATGCGCAGCTCGCGCAGGACCTCCGCCAGCGCATCATCGGCGGCGAGTGGTCCGCGGGCGCGGCCATCCCTTCGGAGACCGAGCTCGCGCAGCGCTTCGGCGTGGCGCTCGGCACGGTCCGGCAGGCCGTCGCCATGCTGGCGGCCGAGGGCATCATCCAGCGCGTGCACGGCAAGGGCACCTTCGTCACGCAGGGCTTGAACGGGCCGTCGCTGCTGCGCTTCTTCCGGTTCCGCGGTCCGGCGGACGGTCCGCCCACGGCGCAGGTCCGGCGCTGCCAGACCGTGCGCCTGCGCGTGGCCGAGGCCCAGGCGCTCGGACAGGAGACCGGCGACGCCGCGCTGCGCGTGAAGCGGGTGCGGCTGCTCGACGCGAAGCCGGTGCTCGCCGAGGACCTCCTGCTGCCGCTCGCCCGCTTCGCCGCGTTGCGCGAGCTCCCGCTCCGCGAGTGGGAGGACCTGCTCTATCCGATGCTGGCCCGCCTGTGCGGCGTGACGGTCGCGCGGGCCGCCGACGAACTGACCTTCGGCCATCTGGACGCCGCGACCGCGGCCCTGCTGGACCTGCCCGAGGGCGCGCCCGGGATCCGCGTCGACCGCAAGGCCTTCGACCTCGGCGGCCAGTGCATCGAGCTGCGCACCACCTGGGGTGACGCCACCGCCTTCCACTACAGCGCCGAGACGCGCTGATCCCCTGCGCCGAGAAGCGCGGGTTCCTTTTTCCCCTGGAGACCCACGATGATCCAACGACGCCATGCCGTGCTGACGGCGCTGGCCCTGGCCGCCCTGACCAGTTTCTCCGGCGGCGCCTCGGCGCAAGCCTGGCCGACCAAGCCGGTGACCTTCATGGTGAGCTACCCGCCCGGCGGCGGCGCGGACCTGATCGCGCGCCTGATCGCGCCCAAGGTCGGCGAGGCGCTCGGGCAGACCATCATCATCGAGAACCGCCCGGGCGGCAGCGGCCAGATCGCCGCCGGCGCCGTGGCGCGGGCGCCGGCCGACGGCTACACGCTGCTGTTCGACGCGTCCTCGTATGCCGTCACGCCGACGCTGTTCCCCAACTCGCCCTACAAGCAGGGCAAGGCCTTCAAGACGGTCGCGGTGACGGCGCTGTTCCCCAACGTCGTGCTGGTGAACGCACAGTTCCCGGCGAAGAACGCCGCCGAACTGGTGGCGGCGGCCAAGGCGAAGACGGATGCGGTGGCCTTCGCCTCATCGGGCAACGGCTCGGCGCAGCACATCGCCGGCGTGCTGTTCGAGCAGTCGGCGAAGGTCGAGATGATGCATGTGCCGTACAAGGGCGGCGGCCCCGCGCTGACCGACGTGATCGGCGGCCAGGTCCCCGTGTTCTTCGGCAACGTGGCCTCGACGCTGCAGTACGTGAAGCAGGGCAAGCTGCGCCCGCTGGCGGTCAGCGGGAAGAAGCGCTCCGCGGCATTGCCGGACGTGCCGACCGGCGCCGAGGCAGGACTGCCCGGCTTCGAGATGTACGAATGGAACGGGCTGTTCGCCCCGGTCGGCACGCCCGCGCCGGTCGTCGACCGGCTGTCCAAGGCCGTGCAGCAGGCGCTGGCCTCGCCGGAGGTGAAGGCGCGGATCGCCGAGCTCGGCGGCGACGCCTTCCACGGCGGCGTGGCCGAGTCGGAGAAGTTCGTCAACGCCGAACTCAAGCGCATGGCCACGCTCATCAAGGAGCGGAGCATCACCGTCGAGTGAGCGTTCCGCGGGGTGTTGCGCGCGCTACTTCGCGTCGCGCAACATGCCCAATCGGATGAGGCTCTCGGCGGTCGCCACGATCGCCTCCTCGTTGGACCGCGGCCGCCAGCCGAGCACGCGTCGCGCCTTGTTGCCCGAGGCGTTCATGTTCCGGTCGAGCAGCCAGGCGACGCTGCGCCCCGCGGGCGTGCCGCGCCCGATCAGCTTCACCAGCCAGCTCGGCAGCACCCGCGTCTTCACGCGGTGCGCGTCGGCGCCGAGCCGCCGCTTGAGCAGCTTCGCGATGTCGACCATCCACAGGCTGTCGCCGGCGGTGGCGAGGAAGCGCTCGCCGTTCGCGGCCGGGTCGACCATCGCGCGCAGATGCAGGTCGGCGACGTCGCGGACGTCGACGACGCCGGTGTTGATCTTCGGACAGCCGGGCTGGCCGTTCATCATCCGCTGGATGAGGCCGATGGAATGGGAGGTGTCGGGACCCAGCGCCGGGCCCAGCACCGCGACCGGGTTGATCGCCGAGAGCTCGAGCCCGCGACCTTCCTTCGCGATGAAGTCCCAGGCGGCGCGTTCAGCCAGCGTCTTGGACTTCTGATACGGCCAGACCTGGCCGGAGAGGTCGCTCCAGTCCGTCTCGTCGAAGGGACGGGACATCGGCCCGTGGCCGGCGCAGATCGCGCCGAAGGCGGAGGTCAGCACGACGCGCTGGACGCCGGCCTCCCGCGCCGCGCGCAGCACGCGCAGGTTGCCGTCCACCGCGGGGCGGATCCAGTCTTCCTCGCTCGCCTGCGTGCCCGAGGGCGTCGGCGAGGCGCCGTGCAGCACGTAGCGGCATCCCGCCACGGCCTCGCTCCAGCCGGCGTCGGCCGACAGGTCGGCGACGACGAAGGACAGGCGATCGCCGGGATCGGCGCCACCGACGCGCAGATGGGCGCGGACCTCGGCTTCTCGCTTCGCGGTGCGCAGGGTGGTGCGCACGCGGTAGCCGCCGGCGAGCAGCGCGAGGATGCAGTGCTGGGCGATGAAGCCGGTGCCGCCGGTGACCAGGACGAGGTCGCCGCGCGGGTCCTTCGGATCGTTCCGATGTCCCGGGTCGTCGAGGTCGTTCGAATTGCTCATGTCGTTCATGCTCTTCAAGTCTTCCACGGGGGTGGCCTCGTCGAGCGGTGCAGTCCGCTGCCCCGAGGCCGAAGACCGGCACGATAGGAGGCGGCGTCCGAACTGTGAATGCTTGAGCGTACGCATCACTTGCGTGATAGTTCGGAAATGCAGGCTGATCCGTTTTCCGACATCCTCAAGTTCACGCGCGCCGAGTCGCTGGTCACCGGCGGCTTCCGGGCCGGCGGGCAGTGGGCGATCCGCTTCCCCGCGCCCGACAAGATCAAGTTCTTCGCCGTCGTGAAGGGCCGCTGCTGGGTGCGCATCGAGGGCGAGCCCGACGCGGTCCTCTTCGAGACCGGGGACGTGGGGCTGCTGGCGGCGAAGCGGGCGTCGGTGCTGGCGAGCGCCCTGGACATCGAGCCCGTCGATGCGATGGGACTCTTCTCCGGCGCCGGCCGCTCGACGGCCACCTTGGGCGACGGCGAGGACTTCGCGCACCTCGGGGGTCATGTCTTGCTCGACCCGGCAAGCGGACGCCTGCTCGAGGGCGTCCTGCCGCCGTGGATCCACATCCGGGCGGCCTCGCCTCGGGCCACGGTGTTCCGATGGGTGCTGGCGCAGCTCGTCGAGGAGCGGGCCCATCCGCTGCCCGGCGCGCAGCTGGTGACGGAGCAACTCTCGCAGCTGCTGTTCATCCAGATCCTGCGCGCGCATCTGGAGGCGTCGGGCCCGATGCCCGCCGGGTGGCTGCGCGCGCTGGCGGATCCGCGCCTCGCGCCGGCCTTGCGCCTGATGCATGGCGACCCCGCGAGAAGCTGGCATCTCGAAGAACTGGCGAGCGCCTGCGCGATGTCGCGGACGACCTTCGCCGTGCGCTTCAAGGACGTCGCGGGCGTCGCTCCGCTGAGCTACCTCGCCGACTGGCGCATGCGACTCGCGGAGCGCGCGTTGAGGGAGGAGGACACGCCGGTGGCGGTGCTGGCGCGCTCGCTCGGTTATGCGTCCGAGAGCGCCTTCAGCAACGCATTCAAACGTGTCACGGGGAAGTCGCCGACGACGTGGCGGAACGCCGTGGCGGACAGCACGCGCTGAATCAGCCGCGCAGGCTCTTCATCACCACACTCGTGATCAAGGCGTGGGCGGCATCGAAGTCGCCCTCCGACAACTGCCGCTTGCCCATCACCACGGCGAACTGGGGGCCCAGGTCGGCATAGGCCTGGGTCGAGGACCAGATCAGGAACATCAGGTGCGTGAAGTCCACGCGCGCCACCAGGCCCTGCTTGGCCCAGCGCTCGAAGGTGCGCACATTGGCGCGCAGATGCGGCACGACGCTCTTGGCGAGCTTGTCGGCGTAGCGCGGCGCACCGGCCATGACTTCGCGCGTGAAGACCGCCGAGCCGCCCGGGCGCTCGCGTGAGAAACGCAGCTTGGCGCGAATGTAGGCACTGATCGCCGACTCGGGCTCGTGCTCCCTGGCCAAGGTGTCCATGCTCTCGAGCCAGGACGCCAGCACGCTGTCGAGCACGGCACCGTACAGCTCCTCCTTGCTCGCGTAGTAGTACAGCATGTTCTGCCGGCTGATCGACAGCGCCGCGGCAATGCTGTCGAGCGAGACGCCCTCGAAGCCGAAGCGCGCGAACTGCTGCTCCGCCTCGGCCAGGATCTGCGACTGCTTCCGGATGCGGGCCGCACTGACCTTGCGCGGCGGTGTCTGCAACTGTTTCTCCATGCACCGATTGTGGGCGGCAACGCCCCAGGACGTCTTCATCGGGTTTTTACGCGATGGTCAATTTTTTACTTCTCAGTAAATATCGCCGCCGTACTGATCGCCAACGGATGAGGTCGAGATGACGAACGTGCCATCGCCACACACATCGGACGACAGCCCTCCGGGCGGGATCCGCGCCGGACGGCTCGATGCCGCCGCCTACGCCCGCAACTTCGGCGACGCCCACCCGGCGCTGACGCGCGTGCAGGCGCTGATCGAGGCCGAGCGCTGCTACTACTGCTTCGATGCGCCCTGCATCGCGGCCTGTCCCACCGGCATCGACATCCCGACCTTCATCCAGCGCATCGCGCAGGACAACCTCCGCGGCGCGGCGCGCGCCATCCTGGAGGCCAACCCGCTGGGCGGCCTGTGCGCGCGGGTCTGTCCGACCGAGGTCCTGTGCGAGCAGGCCTGCGTGCGAGACAGGAACGAGGACAAGCCGGTGGAGATCGGCAGCCTGCAGCGCTACGCGACGGATGCTCACTTCTCGACGCCCGGCGCGCCGCTGTTCACACGTGCCGCCGTGACCGGCCGGCGCGTGGCCGTCGTCGGCGCGGGCCCGGCGGGCCTGGCCTGCGCGCACGGCCTGGCGCGACGCGGCCACGAGGTGGTGCTCTTCGACGCCCAGCCCAAGCTGGGCGGGCTCAACGAGTACGGCCTGGCCACGTACAAGACGGCGGGCGATTTCGCGCAACAGGAGATCGACTGGCTGCTGTCCATCGGTGGCATCGAGCCGCGCTGCGGACAGCAGCTCGGCCGTGACTTCACGCTCGACGAGCTGCTCGCGGGCTTCGACGCGGTCTTCCTCGGCATGGGCCTGGCGGGGGTGAACGCGCTGGGCATCGAGGAGCCGCAGCTGGACGGCCTGCGCGCCGCGGTGGACTTCATCGCCGAGCTGCGCCAGAGCAATCCCGCGCAGGTGCCGGTCGGCCGGCGCGTCGTCGTCATCGGGGGCGGCATGACGGCGGTGGACGCGGCGGTGCAGGCCCGTCTGCTGGGCGCCGAAGAAGTGACCATGGTCTACCGGCGCGGGCCGGCGTCGCTCTCGGCCTCCGACGTCGAGGTGCGTTGGGCCCAGACCAACGGTGTCACGGTGCGTCATTGGGCGAAGCCCACGGCGGTGCTGGGCGACGGCGGGCGGGTCATCGGCGTGCGCTTTGCCGCCACGGCGGAGCAGGGCGGCCAGCTCGTGGAGACCGGCGAGGCCTTCACGCTCGCCGCCGACATGGTGCTCAAGGCCATCGGCCAGACCTTCGTCGCGGAGCCCGTCGGCGCCGCGATCACGCTCGTCGGCGGACGCATCGGCACGGACGACGACGGGCGCACCAGCCACCCGCGGGTCTGGGCCGGCGGCGATTGCCGCCACGGCGGCCGCGATCTGACGGTGGAAGCCGTCGAGCACGGCAAGCGCGCGGCCGTGTCCATCGACGCCGCGCTGCGCGACGAGGCCGGCAGTTCCCAGGCACGCCCCCAGGAGGTCCACCGTGGCTGATCTCACCACCACTTTCGCGGGCATCAAGAGCCCCAACCCGTTCTGGCTGGCGTCCGCGCCGCCGACCGACAAGGAGATCAACGTCACCCGCGCGTTCGAAGCCGGCTGGGGCGGCGTGGTGTGGAAGACGCTGGGCGAGGATCCGCCTGTGGTCAATGTGAGCGGCCCGCGCTACGCCACGCTGATGTCGCAGGACCGCCGTGTCATCGGTCTGAACAACATCGAGCTGATCACCGACCGGCCGTTGCGCACCAACCTCGAGGAGATCGCCCGCGTCAAGCGCGCCTGGCCGGACCGTGCCATGGTCGTCTCGCTGATGGTGCCCGTGGACGAGATGGCCTGGAAGCGCATCCTGCCCATGGTGGAAGACGTGGGCGCCGACGGGATCGAGCTCAACTTCGGCTGCCCGCACGGCATGAGCGAGCGCGGCATGGGCGCGGCCGTCGGCCAGGTGCCCGAGTACATCCAGCGCATTGCCGAGTGGTGCAAGCACTACTCCCGGCTGCCCACCATCGTGAAGCTCACGCCCAACATCACCGACGTGCGCCACCCGGCGCGTGCGGCCAAGGCGGGCGGCGCGGATGCCGTCAGCCTGATCAACACGATCAACTCCATCATGGGCGTGGACCTGGACCGGCTCGCCATGTTGCCCAGCACCGACGGCTGGGGCTCGCACGGCGGCTACTGCGGCCCGGCGGTCAAGCCCATCGCGCTGAACATGGTGGCCGAGATCGCCCGCGATCCGCTGACCGCCGGCCTGCCCATCTCCGGCATCGGCGGCATCACCACCTGGCGGGACGCGGCGGAGTTCATCGCCCTCGGCGCCGGCAATGTGCAGGTCTGCACCGCGGCCATGGTGTACGGCTTCAAGATCGTGCAGGACCTGTGCGACGGGCTGTCCAACTACCTCGATTCGCGCGGCATGCGATCCGTGGAGGAACTGCGGGGCCGCGCCACGCCGACGGTGAAGGACTGGAACGCCCTGAACCTCAACCACGTGGAGAAGGCCGTCATCAACCAGGACAGCTGCATCCAGTGCGGTCGCTGCCACGTGGTCTGCGAAGACACCTCGCACCAGGCGATCAGCGCGACGAAGGACGGCAGGCGCCACTTCGAGGTCAAGGACGAGGAGTGCGTGGGCTGCAACCTGTGCGTCTCCATCTGCCCGGTGCCCGACACGATCACGATGCGCGCGCTCAAGCCCGGCGAGATCGATCGTCGTACCGGCCAGCCGGTCACCGGTACCTACGCCAACTGGACGACGCACCCGAACAACCCGCGCAGCCAGTGCGCGAGCGCGCCCGAGACCGTGCAGGGGGCCGCATGAACACGCCGGGCAACGATCAGCTGTCCAACGCCGACCTGGCGCCCACCCGGCCGGAGCAGCGCACCTGGCGCTGGTACCACTTCGCCGCGCTGTGGGTGGGCATGGTGATGTGCATTCCCGCCTACACGCTGGCGGCAGGACTGATCGAGGCCGGCATGTCCTGGCGGCAGGCCGTGCTGACCGTGTTTCTCGGCAACTTCATCGTGCTGATCCCGATGCTCCTGATCGGCCACGCGGGTGCCAAGCACGGCATCCCGTACGCGGTGCTGGCCCGGGCGTCCTTCGGCACGCGCGGCGCGCGGCTGCCGGCGCTGCTGCGGGCCCTGGTGGCCTGCGGCTGGTACGGGATCCAGACCTGGTTCGGCGGCATGATGATCTACACGCTCATCGGCACGATCCTGGGCCGCCCGCTCGACGCCGATCCGTTGCCGGGCCTGGGCATCACGGCCGGACAGCTTGTGTGCTTCCTGGCGTTCTGGGGGCTGCAGTTCTACTTCATCGTCCACGGCATCGAATCGATCCGCAAGCTGGAGACCTACACGGCGCCGATCAAGATCGCGATCTGCTTCGTGCTGCTGGGCTGGGCGTGGCAGCGTGCGGGCGGCTTCGGACCGATCCTCGACCAGCCCTCGCAGTTCGTCGACGGCGGCAGGAAGGCCGGGCAGTTCTGGGCCGTGTTCTGGCCCTCGCTCACGGCCATGGTCGGTTTCTGGGCCACGCTGGCGCTGAACATCCCCGACTTCACGCGCTTCGCCAGATCGCAGCGCGACCAGTTCGTCGGCCAGGCCATCGGCCTGCCGGCGCCGATGGGCCTGCTCGCCGCGCTGGCGGTGATCGTGACCTCGGCCACGGTGGTCATCTTCGGCAAGGCGATCTGGGACCCGGTGGACCTGGCCAGCCGGATGACGGGCGCTGCCGTGCTGATCGCGCTGATCGTGCTGCTGATCGACACCGTGAGCGTGAACCTCGCGGCCAACCTCGTCGGCCCGGCCTTCGACTTCTCGGCGCTGGCGCCTCGGCGAATCTCGTACCGCACCGGCGGCTTCATCACCGCCGGCCTGGCGCTGGCCATGATGCCCTGGAAGATCCTCGAGTCGACGCAGGGCTACATCTTCACCTGGCTGATCGGCTACTCGGCGCTGCTCGGTCCCGTGGCCGGCATCCTGATCGTCGACTACTACCTGATCCGGCGCACCGAGCTGCAGGTCGACGACCTGTACCGCGAGGGCGGGCGCTACAGCTACGGCTCGGGCTGGAACCGGGCCGCGCTCCTGGCCTTCGTGCTCGGCGTCCTGCCCAATCTCCCGGGCTTCCTGAACGCGGCGCTGCCGGCGCGGTTCGGCGATGTGGCGGAGCCCTTCAAGCTGATCTACACCTACGCCTGGTTCGTCGGCATGGCGATCGCGGCGGTGGTCTATCGCGTGGCCATGGGCGCGCGCGCAACGCCGGTACCGGCCAATGCCTGAGGAGATGTCGAGATGAACAACGCCTTGCTCATCCACGGCGCGACCGTGGTCAACGCCGACTGCGAAACCCGGGCCGACGTGCTCTGCGTGGAGGGCCGCATCGCGGCCGTGGGCGCCGCCGCCGCACGCGAGGCGCCGTCCGGCTGCGAGCGGATCGACGGTGCCGGCCAGTACCTGCTGCCCGGCGGCATCGATCCTCACACCCACATGCAGCTGCCCTTCATGGGCACGGTGACGCAGGACGACTTCTTCAGTGGCACCGCCGCGGGCCTGGCCGGCGGCACCACCAGCATCATCGACTTCGTCATCCCCAATCCGCAGCAGCCCCTGGTGGAGGCCTACCGGCAATGGCGCGAATGGGCCGGGAAGTCCGCCGCCGACTATGGATTCCACGTGGCCGTCACCTGGTGGAGCGAGAGCGTGCATGCCGACATGGGCCGGCTCGTGGCCGAGGAGGGCATCAACAGCTTCAAGCACTTCATGGCCTACAAGAACGCCATCATGTGCGACGACGAGACGCTGGTGAACAGCTTTCGCCGCGCGCTGGAGCTCGGCGCCATGCCCACCGTGCACGCCGAGAACGGCGAACTCGTCTACCTGCTCCAGCAGGAGGTGGCCAAGATGGGCATCACCGGGCCCGAGGGGCACCCGCTCTCGCGCCCGCCGATGGTCGAGGGCGAAGCCGCCAACCGCGCCATCGCGATCGCCGATGTGCTCGGGGTGCCGATCTACATCGTCCATGTCTCCTGCATCGAGGCCGCCGAGGCCATCGCCCGCGCTCGTGCGCGCGGGCAGCGCGTTTACGGCGAGGTGCTGGCGGGCCATCTGCTGATCGACGACAGCGTCTACCGGCACCCCGACTTCGCCACCGCCGCGGCCTATGTGATGAGTCCGCCGTTCCGACCCAAGATCCATCAGGAGTTCCTCTGGCGCGGCCTGCAGAGCGGCCAGCTCCACACCACGGCGACGGACCACTGCACTTTCTGCGCCGGGCAGAAGGCCGCGGGCAAGGACAACTTCGCCAGGATCCCCAACGGTTGCGGCGGCATCGAGGAACGCATGGCCGTGATCTGGGATGCGGGCGTCAACACCGGCCGGCTCACGCCGAGCGAATTCGTCGCGATCACGTCGACCAACTGCGCCAGGCTGTTCAACCTCTATCCGCAAAAGGGCGTGATCGCGGAAGGCGCCGATGCCGACCTGGTGCTCTGGGACCCGCAGGGCACGAAGACACTCTCCGCCAAGACCCACCACAGCCGCAACGACTTCAACATCTTCGAGGGCCGCACGGTGCGCGGCGTGCCGAGTCACACGATCTCCCAGGGCCGGCTCGTCTACGCGAACGGCGATCTGCGGGCCGAGCAGGGGAAGGGCCGCTACCTCAAGCGCCCTCCCTTCGGTCCCAACTTCAAGGCTGTGCAGGCGCGCGCGCAGGATCTCGCGCCGACTGCCGTGGTGCGATGAGAAGGGGGTTTGCGATGGACATGAAGACACCCACCCGACTGGACGCGCTGCGCGTCAACGGCGAGCGCCTCTGGGAGTCGCTGATGGCGCTCGCCAAGATCGGCGCCACGCCCAAGGGCGGCGTGTGCCGCCTGACGCTGACCGACCTCGACCGGGACGGCCGCGACCTGGTCCTCCGCTGGGCGCGAGAGGCGGGCATGACGGTCACCATCGACAAGATCGGCAACGCCTTCATGCGCCGCCCGGGCCGCAACAACGCGCTGGCGCCCATCATGACCGGCAGTCACATCGACACGCAGCCCACGGGCGGGAAGTTCGACGGCAATTACGGGGTGCTGGCCGGGCTGGAAGTGGTGCGGACGCTCAATGACCACGGCATCGAGACCGAGGCGCCGATCGAGGTCGCCTTCTGGACGAACGAGGAAGGCTCCCGCTTCGTGCCCGTCATGATGGGCTCGGGCGTGTTCGCCAAGGCGTTCACGCTCGACCATGCGTACGCCGCCACCGACATCGAAGGCAAGACCGTGCGCGGCGAGCTCGAGCGCATCGGCTACATCGGCGAGCAGGAACCCGGCGACCATCCGATGGGCGCCTACTTCGAGACCCACATCGAGCAGGGGCCGGTGCTGGAGGACAACGACAAGACCATCGGCGTGGTGCAGGGCGTGCTGGGCATCCGCTGGTTCGACTGCACCGTCACCGGCATGGAGGCGCACGCCGGCCCCACGCCGATGGCGCTGCGCAAGGATGCGCTCCTGGCCGCCACGCGCATCATGCAGGACGTGGTGAATGCCGCGCACCGCCATCCGCCGCACGGCCGCGGCACCGTCGGCATGGTGCAGGTCTTTCCGAACAGTCGCAATGTGATCCCGGGCCAGGTGAAGTTCAGCATCGACCTGCGCAATGCGACGGACGCGCTGGTCGACCAGATGGTCGAGGAGGTGAAGTCCTTCGCCGCGCAGGTGGCGTCGGAGCACGGCGTGGAGGTGAAGATCGAGATGGTGTCGAGCTACTCGGCCATCGGCTTCCACCAGGACTGCATCGATGCCGTGGCGCGTGCCGCTGAACAGCTCGGTTATTCCAGCATGCCCACGGTCTCCGGCGCGGGGCATGACGCCGTCTACATGTCGAGACTCGCGCCGACGGGCATGATCTTCATCCCCTGCAAGGACGGCATCAGCCACAACGAGATCGAGGATGCCAAGCCCGAGCACATCACGGCGGGCTGCAATGTGCTGCTGCACGCCATGCTTGAGCGGGCAGTCCCGGTGGACACCGACACCACCCGTTGACGCTTCACGGCCGGGCGGCCGGCTGAGCCTGGTCGAAGAAGCGCACCAGGCTGTGCGGCGCCTCGTCGCCGAGGCAGGCGTCGAGCACCTCGGCCGCCCCCGCCGCCGCCGCGGCGCTGCGGGGGAAGAGCTTCTCCTCATAGGCCGCGAGCGCCGCTTCGAGATCATCGGAATGCCCGGCGATCGATGCACCGAGCTCGGCGCCGTCGAGCATCGCGAGATTCGCGCCATCGCCCGCCGGGGCCATCAGATGCGCCGCGTCGCCGAGCAGCGTCACGCCGGGAAGGCGCGCCCATCGATGATCTGAGGGCAGCGCATGGATCGGCCGCAGCACCGGATCGGTCTCGCCATCGGTGATGAGCGCGGTGAGCGCCGGATCCCAGCCCGCGAATTCCGCGGCCACGCAATGCCGTGCGGCGGTGGGCCCGGCGGCTTCGATCTCGGACACCCAGGCCATCGGCTTGCGCAGCGCCACATACGTGTGCAGCACGCCGTCCGGCTCGCGGTGGGCGAAGAGGCCCTTGCCTGGCACCATCGCGAAGAGGGCACCGCCGCCGACCGCCTGCGCGCTCGCGGGATGGCGGACATCCGCATCGGACAGATGGGTCTCGACGAAGGTCGTGCCGATGTACGCGGGCTTCGCGTCGGAGAGCAGGGGGCGGACTTTCGACCAGGCCCCATCGGCGCCGACGAGCAGATCCGTCATCGTCGTAGATCCGTCGGCGAAGCTCACTGCATGCCGGCCGCCGCCGAGCGCAGTGACCGATGCCAGCTTGCGACCCCATTGCACCGTGCCTGCCGGCAGCGAGTCCAGCAACAGACGACGGAGTTCACCGCGGCGCACTTCGGGCCGCCCGCCGTTGCCGTCGTCGGGTTGGTCGAGCAGCACCGCGCCGGTCTTGTCGAGCACGCGCGAGGCCTGCCCGCCGGGATGGATGAGGCGGACGAACCCGTCACGCAGCCGCGCGGCCTTCAAGGCGATCTGGCCGCTGTCATCGTGGATGTCGAGCATGCCGCCTTGCGTGCGCGCGGTGGCGGAGGCTTCGGCCTCGTAGACGGTCGAGGCGATGCCGTGGACGTGGAGTACCCGGGCGAGCATCAGGCCGCCGAGGCCGGCGCCGACGATCGCGATCGTGCGTGTCATCTGGAATCCTTCAGGCTGGAGTGACATCGCCCGACAAGGAGGGAACAGGCCGATGTGTGGAATGACGTTCCATGATGATGGAGCGACGTTCCAGTTGTGTCAAGATGCGGCATGGTCAAGAAGACACGTGCGCCTCAACGGCGCGAGGATTCCCTCTCGCGCGATCGCATCATCGACGCGTCGATCGAGCTGCTCGACAGCGCCGGGGAGGGCGGGCTGACGTTCCGCGCGCTGTCGGAGCGGCTCGCGACCGGACCCGGCGCGATCTACTGGCACATCGCGAACAAGGGCGATCTGATCGTCGCCGCCTGCGACGCCGTGATCGCCGGTGTGATGGCCGTCCATGCGGAAGCGGAGACGCCGGAGGACACGATCCGCGCGCTGGCGCTCGGCATGTTCGACGCGATGGACGAGCACCCGTGGATCGGGTCGGCGCTGTTCCACTCGGCTGGCGCGCTGCCGACGGTGCGTCTGCTCGAGTGCATCGGACAGCAGGTGAGGGCGCTCGGTGCGCCGCTTGCGGGGCAGTGGTCGGCGACATCGGCGCTGCTGCACTACATCCTCGGCGTCGGCGGACAGAACGCGGCGAACCGGCTCTCGGCGCAGACGCGCGAGCTGGATCGGGAAGACTTCCTCGGCGAGGTGGCGGACGCGTGGTCCGCGCTCGACGAGCGCGACTACCCGTTCACGCGATCGGTGGCGGCGCAGTTGCGGGACCATGACGACCGCGGCGACTTCCTCGCGGGCATCGATCTGATCCTGGGCGGGATCAAGGGGATGTCGAAGGCGACGGGGCGGAAGCGGTAGCTCCCCGCCGAAAAAGTCCGAGGCCTCGGCCCCGGTGATGAATGCAGGCCCAGGCAACGACCGGGCACGCGTGGCGCGCCTTGCGCGCGACGCGTACGCAGCCCGTCGACTTCTGGATTCATCGGAAACCTGCAGGGCCTGTCCCGCCCATCGCTGACGCGATGACGGACTGACAGGGCGCGTCCTTGCCCTCCGGGAGGAGCGGTGGACATCAAACCCGCGACACGGACGGGGACGGCGCATCCAACGCGCACCCCGCCGCGTAAAGGGACCCGGGTGGCGCTGATCCGCGCCCGCCTCCACCACATCGTTCCCTCAACAACGAGGAGCTTTCCATGACCCAGTTCCCATCGACGCCCCTGCGCGTCGGGCTGTTCGCCGCGAGCGCGCTGTGCGCCGGCCTGGCCTTCGCGTCCAGCCACCGCGAGGCGCCGTTCATCACCACCGTCCCCAAGGCGGATGCGACCGACTTCTACCTGTTCATGAGCTACGAGGCCGGCCGCACCGACTACGTCACGCTCATCGCCAACTACCTGCCGCTGCAGGACCCGTACGGCGGCCCTAACTACTTCTCGCTGGACCCGAACGCGCTCTACGAGATCCACGTCGACAACAACGGCGACGCCAAGGAAGACATCACCTTCCAGTTCCGGTTCAAGAACTCCCTGAAGGGCACCGCGCTGACCATCGGCGACAAGAGCGTGCCGATCCCGCTGATCCAGTCCGGCCCCGTGTCCGACGTGAAGGCCGCCACGCTCAACCTCAACGAGAGCTACACCGTGGACGTCGTGCGCGGCGACCGCCGCTCCGGCACGCGCGCGGCCATCGTCAACGCCAGCGGCGGCGGGACGTCCTTCGACAAGCCGGTCGACAACATCGGCAAGAAGACGATCGCCGATTACGCGGCCTACGCGGCCAAGCACATCTACTCGGTCACGATTCCCGGTTGCGGCCAGCCGGCCAAGGTCTTCGTGGGTCAGCGCAAGGACCCGTTCGCGGTCAACCTGGGCACGATCTTCGACCTCGTCAACGCGCCGGTCGGCGTCATCACCGACCCGGCCCAGATCAACGCGGCGCCCAACACGCTGGACGGGAAGAACGTCACCACGCTCGCGCTGGAGGTGCACAAGAGCTGCCTCGTCGCCGGCACCGAACCGGTGATCGGCGGCTGGACCTCGGCCAGCATGCGCCAGGCCCGCATTCTTGATCCCGCGCCCAAGCCCGGCCACCAGAACAGCGACAAGGCCGGCGGCGCCTGGGTCCAGGTCTCGCGCCTGGGCATGCCGCTGGTCAACGAGGTCGTCATCGGCCTGCCCGACAAGGACCGCTTCAACGCCTCCAGGCCGAAGGACGACGCGCAGTTCGCCAACTACGTGACCCACCCGACGCTGCCGGCGCTGCTGTCCACCGTGCTCAACCTGCCGGGCACCGCGCCGACCAACCTGCCGCGCAACGACCTGGTCACGACCTTCCTCACCGGCATCAAGGGCGTGAACCAGCCCGCGAACGTGGTCGCGTCGGAGGAGCTCCGGTTGAACACGTCCATCGCGGCCGTGCCCTTCGCGCAGCAGAACCGGCTGGGCATCGTCGGCAACCTGCTCGCGCAGGGCAACGACAACGCGGGTTACCCCAACGGCCGCCGACCCAAGGACGACATCGTCGACATCTCGCTCGTGGCGGTGATGGGCGGCCTGTGCGTGGCCAACGGCGACACCGACGCGCTGGGCTTCGGCGCGGCGTGCAAGCCGGCCGCGGTGCCGCTGGGCGCCACGGCGTTCAAGCTGCATGACGCGGTCGACCAGGCGGTGGTGCCGCTGCTGCCCGGCTTCCCCTACCTGTACACGCCCCTGGGCGGCACGCAGTGACTGAGGAGACCATCATGAGCGAATCCTCTTCGAGATCGTCCCCGACTGCCGATCGCCACGATCGGACCCGCGTGGCGCGCCTGCGTCGACCGGCGCTCGCGCTGACGGCGATCGCCGCCGCCGCGATGGTGGCCGGCTGCTTCGGCGGCGGCGACGATGGTGACGGCGGCGGGCCGGTCGACGCGACCCCGACGTCGGTGCCCGACAGCGCGCTCGGGTCTTCCGCGGCCTACACGCAGTTCACGCTGACGACCTCCCAGTCGAGCAGCGAGACCGCGGAGCCGCTGACGGCCGACAACGTGACGACGCCGCCCGCCAGCGAGACCGACGAACCGGTGTCCGTCAGTTGAAGGCCGCGCGAGCCCTCGTGCTCGCGTGCGTGGCCCCCTTCGCCGCGGCGGTGTGGGCGGAGCCCTTCACACCTCGTCAGGACGACGAGGTCGTGGAGCGGCTGCCGCTGCGCGCCGGATCGGCGGGAGAGCGCGCGCGCCAGCGCGCCGAGCAGCGGGTGCTGGCGCAGCAACCGCGCGACCTCGGGCTGGCGCTGCGCGCCGCGCGCGAGGCCATCGAGCGCAGCCGGCGCTACGGTGATCCCCGTGACCTCGGCACCGCGCAGGCGTGGTTGCAACCGTGGTGGAACGATCGCGACGCGCCGCCCGCGGCGCGCCTGCTCAAGGCGACGGTGCTGCAGGCGCGGCATGACTTCGATGCGGCGCTGGAGGAACTCGATCGTCTGCTCGGCGCGCGCGGACTGCCGGCCGCGCTCCAGGCCCAGGCGGAACTCACGCGCGCCGGCATCCTGCAGGTGCGCGGCCGTTGGGACGAAGCCAGGCAAGGCTGCGAGCGACTGGCGGCGCCGCCGCTGGCGCTGTCGCACGGACACGCCTGTCTGGCCGAGCTCGACAGCCTGCAGGGCAGGGACGCGGCCGCCACGCAGCGCTTGTCGGCGCTCGATCGCGCGCCGGGTGCGCCGCATGCCTGGATCGCGCTGCTGCGGGCCGAGCTCGCCGAGCGCCAAGGGCTCGCGACGGCCGGGCCGCTGTATGCGCGGGCATTGCAACTGGACGACGAGCTCTATGTCCGCGCGGCGTATGCCGATTGGCTGCTCGATGCGGGCCGTCCGAAGGATGCCGCCGGCGTCGTGCGCACCGGTCAGCCGGAGGCATTGGACCAACTTCCCGACGCGCTGCTGCTGCGCCTGGCCATCGCCTGGAAGCGGTCGGGCGATGCCGGCGCCGCGCGCGCGGCGGTCGAGATGCAGCAGCGTTTCGACGCGGCGGCGTTGCGCGGCGACACCAGCCACGCGCGGGAGCGGGCGCGCTTCGCGCTGGACGTGCAGGGCGATGCGGCGCTGGCGTTGAAGGAGGCCACGACGAACTGGGCTCAACAGCGCGAGCCGGCGGATGCCGTGCTGCTCCTGCGCGCCGCGCGGGCGGCGAAGCGGCCGGACGCGGCGGAGCCGGTTCGAGCCTTCATCCGCGAGCGGTCGATGCAGGACCGGCGTCTGAAGGAGCTCGAATGAACGGCGCTCGAATGAACGGCGCTCGGATGAACGAGGCAGGGACGGCAGGCTCCCGGATGAGCGCGTGGCTTCGATGGGTCGTCGCTGCCTGCGTCGTGCTCGGGGGCGTCATGGGCGCTTCGATCGTGCAGGCCCACAAGGCCAGCGATGCCTACCTGCAGCTGCGCGTGGCGGACACGACGGCGACGCTGCGCATCGACATCGCCCTGCGCGACCTGGATCGCGATCTGGTCCTCGATGCCGACGACGACGGCCTGCTGCGTTGGGGCGAGGTGCGATCGCGGGCGGCGGACATCGAGGCGCTGGTGGATCGCAGCGTGCGCCTGGAGGTCCGCGACACCCAGGGCTTCACCTGCCGACCCGGACCGCTCCCGCCGCTGCAGCTGGAGCAGCACAGCGACGGCCGCTATGCGGTGCTCGTGCAGACGTGGACCTGTGGGCGGGCGCCGGCGGTCGGCACCTTGTCCTATGGGCTGTTCGCGGCGACCGACCCGACGCATCGCGGCGTGCTGGTCTGGCGCCAGGGCGGGGCGGCGAAGACCGCCGTGGTCGCGCCGGGAACGGCGGGCATGACCGTGCCGCTCGGACCGGACCGCGCGACCGCCGCCGGCCTTGCCGGGAGTGACGCCGCGGCGAGCCAGCCCGGCGCTGTCGGAGCGGACAGCGGCCAGACGCAGGGCCTGGCGGGCATCTTCCGCGACGGCGTGCATCACATCTGGATCGGCGTGGACCATGTGCTGTTCCTCGTCGTCCTGCTGCTGCCGGCGGTGCTGCGGCGCGAGGCGGGGCAGTGGCGTCCCGACACCGCGTGGCGGCCGGCGCTGTGGCGCGTGCTCGGCGTGGTCACGGCCTTCACGGTGGCGCATTCGATCACGCTGGCGCTGGCGGTCTTCGACGTGCTCAACCCGCCGTCGCGCTGGGTCGAAAGCCTGATCGCGCTGAGCGTGCTGCTCGCGGCGCTGAACAACCTGCGGCCGGTGCTCATGGAGACGCGCTGGCGGCTCACCTTCGCTTTCGGGCTGGTGCACGGCTTCGGCTTTGCGAGCGCGCTGAAGGACCTGGGACTCGCGCGGTCCGAACTGGCGGCACCGCTGGTGCTGTTCAACCTCGGTGTGGAAGCGGGGCAACTCGCGATCGTCGCCGTGCTCGTGCCGCTGGCGTGGGCCGCGCGGCGCTGGCGCGGTTATCCGCGATGGGTGCTGGGCGCGGGATCCGTGATCGTGGCGCTGATCGCGATCGTCTGGCTGGTCGAGCGTCTCTTCGACCTGCAGCTCCTGGGGGTGGGCGCATGAAGACATCTCACATGGCGACGACCGCGCTGGCCATCGCACAGATGACGTCGTGGGCCTCTGCACTCGCGTCTGAACCGGACGCCACGACCGCGCAGATCCTCGCGCTGCAACGCGTGGAGGTGGAGGGACGCCACTACGACAACGGCGTCGGCAGCAGCGATGCGGCCTCGCAGGGGACGATCCGCGCGGGCCTTCTCAAGAGTCGGCCGGTGCTGCGGCCCGGCGAGGTGCTGGAGTTCGTGCCCGGCCTGATCGTCACGCAGCACAGCGGCGACGGGAAGGCGAACCAGTACTTCCTGCGCGGGTTCAACCTCGACCACGGCACCGACTTCGCGACGACGGTGATGGGGCTGCCGGTCAACATGCCGAGCCACGCCCACGGGCAGGGCTATGCCGACCTCAACTTCCTGATCCCGGAACTGGTCGAGCGCATCGACTACCGCAAGGGACCGTACTTCGCCCGCAACGGCGACTTCGCCGCCGCGGGGTCGGCGGACATCGACTACCTGCGCGAGCTCGACGCCCCCTTCGTCAGCCTGACGCTGGGCGAAGGACGCTACCGTCGCGCGCTGGCGGCGGGATCGACGCGTGTCGCGGAGGGCGTGCAACTGCTCGGCGCCGTCGAGGCGATGGGCAACGACGGTCCGTGGCCGCTGCCCGAGGACTTGAGCCGACGCAACCTCGTGCTGAGCCTGTCCGGCGCGTCGGGCGGCGATCGCTGGCGCATCGGCCTGATGGACTACCGCGCCGACTGGACGTCGACCGACCAGGTGCCCCAGCGTCTCATCGATGCGGGCAGCTTCGACGGCCGGCCGTTCGGCCGCTTCGATGCGATCGATCCGAGCGACGGCGGCAGCACCCGTCGCAGCAGCCTGTCGGGCGAGTGGTCCCGCGACGAGGGCGGCCGCAGCACGCGGGTGGCCGCGTACGCGATGGCGTACCGGCTGTCGCTCTACTCCAATTTCACCTACGCGATGGAGCGCCCCGAGACGGGCGACCAGTTCGCGCAGAAGGACGACCGCAAGATCTACGGCTTCAGCGCCAGCCACGCGGTGGAGACGACGCTGGGCGGGCTGCCGGCGCGCGGTGAAGTCGGCGTGCAGTTGCGCCAGGACCGCGCGCGGGTCGGGCTCTTCGACACGCAGGCGCGGACGACGATCGGCACGACGCGCGACGATCGGGTGCGGGAGACGCTCGCGAGCGTCTACGGCGACCTCGGCGTCGAGCTCACGCCCTGGGCGCGCACCGTCGTCGGCGTGCGGGCGGACCAGGCGCGATTCCGCGTCGACAGCCTCGGCAACGCGATGAACTCGGGCTCCGCGCGGCAGACCCTGACGTCGCCGAAGTGGTCGCTGGTGCTCGGGCCGTGGGCGCGCACGGAGCTCTTCCTCAACGCCGGTCGCGGCTTCCACAGCAACGACGCGCGCGGCGTGACGGCGCGCGTCGATCCGCGCAGCGGCGATCCTGTGGACGCGGTGCCGGGACTGGTCAAGGCCAAGGGCTACGAGCTGGGCGTGCGCAGCGAGATCGTGCCGGGGCTGCAAAGCTCGCTGGCGTTGTGGAAGCTCGATTTCGATTCCGAGCTGGTCTACGTCGGCGATGCCGGCGCGACCGAAGCCAACCGGCCCAGCAAGCGGCACGGCGTCGAATGGAACAACCGTTTCGTGCCGATGCCGTGGCTGTTGATCGATGCCGACCTGGCCTGGACGCGGGCGCGGTTTTCGGATGCCGACCCCGCCGGCGCGCGGATCCCCAATGCCGTCGACAAGGTCGCCTCGTTCGGCGTGACGGTGCGCGATCTGGGACCGTGGTCGGCCAGCCTGCAATGGCGTTACCTCGGCAGCGCGCCGCTGATCGAGGACGACAGCGTGCGGTCCCGCGCCTCGCTGACGACCAACCTGCGCGTGAGCCGGCGCTTCGGGACGAAGACGGAGGTGACGCTGGACGTGTTCAACCTGCTCGATCGCCGGGTCAATGACATCGAGTACTTCTATGAATCCCGACTCCCGGGCGAGGTGGCCGCCGTGGCCGATCGCCACGTGCATCCGGCGGAACCCCGCACGCTGCGCGTGACCTTGCGCCGCAGCTTCTGACGCGGTTCCGAATCCTTTCCGAAGCCATTCCAACGCCGCTCTGATCCCCTTTTTGATCCAGATGCGCATCGCCTGCGTAGAAGGGGCCATGACCACCTCCTCCGACGACTCCGGTCCCGATCCGCGGGCCGATGCGGCGCCGTCCGCCCATGCGGAGCGCGACGAGCGGCTCGCGGCGCTGATGACGCGCGTGGCGTCATCCGACCGCGGCGCGTTCGATGAACTCTATCGGGCCACCAGCGCGACGCTGTTCGGCATGGTGCTGCGCATCAACCGCGACCGCGGTCATGCGGAGGAGGTGCTGCAGGAGATCTACATCACCGTCTGGCGGCAGGCGCCGAGCTTCGATGTCGCGCACGGCAGGGTGCTGACCTGGCTCACGACGATCGCGCGCCACCGGGCGATCGACAGCCTGCGGCGCCGGGCCGCGCAACCGGCGACCATCAGCCGTTTCGGCGCGCTGGACGGCGGCGAGGGCGGCGACGGCGAGCGCGACCTCCTGGACCACATGCCGAGCGAGCAGCCCAGCCCGCTGGACCTGCTGGACGACGCGAACCGTGCCCATGCGCTCGAGCGCTGCATGTCGCAGCTCAGCGGCGAGCAGCGCAGCAGCCTGGCGCTGGCGTACTACCAGGGGCTCTCCCACTCCGAGGTGGCCGAACACATGAGCCAGCCGCTGGGCACGGTGAAGAGCTGGGTGCGGCGCGGGCTGCTGAGCCTGCGCGGTTGCCTGGATCGGGCCACCGGACGCCTGGGCGAGATGGGCCGGGTGATCTGATGGACTACGGACATCCGGAACGCGCCGAGCGGCTGGCCGCCGACTACGCCGTGGGCACGCTGCGGGGCGGCGCGCGCCGCCGTTTCGAACGCCTGCTGCCGGCGCATCCCGCGCTCGCCGCGGCCACGGCGGCGTGGACGGCGCGGCTGCAGCTGCTGGCGGGGCAGGTGGCTCCGGTCGAGCCGCCGCCACGCGTGTGGACGACGATACAGACGCGCCTCTTCGGCGCGGCGGAGGGCGGGGCCGTCGTGGCCTCGACGGCCGCATCGCCGTCGACCTCACCATCGACCTCGCCTTCGACCTCGCCTTCGCCTTCGCCTTCGGAAGTGCGTTCGGAAGTGCGTTCGACCGCACAGGGTCGCTCCGGCCCGCTGCGCTTCTGGCGAGGCCTCAGTGCCGTGGCCCTCGCGGCCTCGGTTGTGCTGGGCGTGATGGTGGCCCGGCCCGTGCCCGAGGCGGCACCCATCGTGGTGGTGCTGCGCAGCACGCCGGAGGGCGTCGAGCTCGTCAAGACGGGCTTCGTCGCCAGCGTGTCCGCGGATGGCCGGGCGCTGGTGCTCAAGCCCTTGGCGCCGGTGGTCATCGACGCCGCTCACGCACTGGAGCTCTGGGCCGTCCCGAAGGCCGGCGCGCCGCGCTCGCTCGGCCTGATCGCGGCGGGCGACGTGCCGACCACCGTGACGCGCGCCAACTTGCTCGACGACACCCAGGCCTTCGCCGTCAGCCTGGAACCCAGCGGCGGCTCCCGCACCGGCAAGCCGACGGGTCCCATCGTCTCTGCGGGAGGCATCTGAGGGCGCGAGGCCGCCAGGTGGGGTGTGTTCTATCGCCGCACAGCGACCGTGTCCCTCATGCGGAGGACCGTGTCGAAAATGCGGCGCACCGCTCGTCGTGCATAGGATGTCCCACCAACCCCAAGGAGACCCTCATGCAAGCGAAGAACACGATCTGCGTCTGGTACGACCGCGATGCCGAGGAAGCCGCGCGCTTCTACGAGAAGACGTTCCCGGACAGCAAGGTGGGCCGCATCGCCCGCGCGCCGGGCGACTACCCCTCCGGTGTGGAAGGCGACGTGCTGGTCGTCGAGTTCACGGTGATGGGCATTCCCTGCATCGGCCTCAACGGCGGCCCGGCCTTCAAGCACAGCGAGGCCTTCTCGTTCCAGGTCGCGACCGATGACCAGGCGGAGACGGACCGGCTGTGGAGCGCGATCGTTGGCAACGGCGGGCAGGAAAGCGATTGCGGCTGGTGCAAGGACAAGTGGGGCGTCTCGTGGCAGATCACGCCCCGCGTGCTGTCCGAGGCGCTGAACAGCCCTGACCGCGCCGCTGCCAAGCGGGCCTTCAACGCCATGATGGAGATGAAGAAGATCGACGTGGCGAAGATCGAGGCGGCGCTGAAGGGCTGATCCCTCGGCGCCGCCGGGCGATCAGGCCGGCGAACAGGCTGGCGTGACCCCGGCCGGTTGCGTCGCACTGGCGCGCCGGCGACGCACCAGCAAGGCGCCGATACCGGCGACGGCCATCCAGGCGGCAGAGGGCTCAGGCACCGCGGCGGCCGGCGCGAAGGACCGGGTCCAGTCCGTGCCCGAATCGGACGTCAGCGTGTAGTCCACCAGACTGCCGTCGGCGCGGGTGACCGACGAGATGCCACCCCAGTAGATCCCTTGCGTGAACAGCGATCCGCCGTTGCCCGACACGGCGTAATTCAGCATGTTCAGCGCCACTCTGCTCTGGAGGGACAGTTCGATCATGCTGCGCGCGCCCGAGCGGATCATGGTCTCGAAGGTGAAGACCTGGCCGATGGTCGACGAGGGCTGGCCGGGCGGCAGCTGGGTGGGCGTGGTGCCGTCGTAGAAGACCCACGTGTATGCGCTGGCGCGCGAGGTGCTCTGACCGAAGGTCTGGGACGCCTGCCAGAAGGTCTCGCCACCGAAGTTCGAGTTGCCGGGTTGCGCATCGATCGTGCTCCCGGTCCCGCCGAAGATGGCCACGCTGTAGCGCACCTTCAGGAGCTCCGACGGCGTACCGCTGTCGATGCTCACGAAATCGTAGAGGCTCGCCGATGCGGTGGCCGACACCGTTCCCGGGCCGTCGAACGAGGCAAAGGTCGATGCGGTCACCGCACCGGGACTGACCGACGTGGCAGCCCAGGACTCGGTCTTGAAGGGCACACCGCCGGCGCCGGTGCCGGACTGGGTGCCGTGATCGGCCAGCGTGCCGAACGCGCTGGACGAGGTCGTCCGATCCAGACCTTCCGACACCAGCCGGGTCGATTGATCCTGTCCCGCTTGGGCGCCTGCCACGACCGCCGACAACCCGACGGCAAACCAGATCTGCTTCATGTGTTTTCTCCCTGGATGGGATGCGCACTCGCGCATCGCGGGCGCGAGCATACCCAGACAATCTGTATGAAGCGGTGACATTGCATGTCAAACCGCAGGCTGCTCAGCGGCCGCCGCGCTCGGCGCCTGGCAATCACCTTGTCGGCCCTCTTCTCCAGCAGAGTCAACAGCTTTGCTCCGATCGCTCATGACATGCGATTATCCGAGCGCATCCCTGCGGCCCATTCGAATCCTCGGGGGAGACGCACGCCCTCTCGCGGGGGAATCGTGCAGTGCAAATCGACGGACTTCTGAACATGAGTGACAAGAACGAGTGGGACGACCTACCCACAGCACTGAGTCAATTGCTGAATCGCCGTTTCGAGCACATCGTCGTGTTCAGCGGCGCCGGCATGTCGGCCGACAGCGGCATTCCGACATTCCGTTCAGGCAGCAACGGGCTGTGGGGCGAGTTCGATCCCCAGCAACTGGCAACACCTGACGCTTGGCAGCGCGACAAGGAGACCGTCTGGGGCTGGTATGAATGGCGCCGCGGTCATGTGATGGCCGCGACACCGAATCCGGGCCATGTCGCCGTCGCTCGCTTGCAGCGCGAATTCGGCGCGCAGGTCGTGACGCAGAACGTCGACGACCTGCATGAGCGCGCGCGCGTCGAAGGCGCCTTGCACCTGCACGGCAGTCTCTTCGCCGCACGATGCGACCGCTGCGGCGCACGCGCGACCTTGAACGCTCCGCCGCCTGAAGCGCAACGCCGACTGGCGCCGCCGACCTGCGCGGTGTGCGGCAAGGGCTCGATCCGTCCGGGCGTCGTGTGGTTCGGCGAGCAGCTCGACGACGAGGTCGTGAACGCGGCGGCGCAACGCATCGCCGACTGCGACCTGCTGCTGATCGTCGGCACCTCCGGCGTCGTTTATCCGGCGGCGGGCATGGTGCGGCTCGCACCGGAGGATGCGGTGATCGTCGAGATCAATCCGCAGCCGGGCGACGTGGCCGCGCGGGTGGATTTCCGTTGGCAGACGACCGCGGCGGCCGGACTGCCGGCCGTGGCGGCGTGGCTTGCTGCACGGCACTGAGCGAACGTCGCTGCCGACGACGTATCGCGGCACACGGCGCGCAGGCGCCCGCGCGAGCGGCGCTCACTGCGGCGGGCGTCCCGTCTTGTAGATCTGATCCAGGCTGTTGTCCGAGTCCTCGGGCTTGATCAGCGTCGTCTGCGACCGCGTGTCGTCGATCCCGTTGCCGAACTGGATCAGCGAACGCGCGAAGAAGGCCTGGCTCGGCGTCTCGCCGGCCACGCAGCGCGCGCTCATCAGCACCTTGTCGGGATTGAGTACCGCCACGCCGGCCTCGTACGGGCAATTGCCGCCGACGCATTCGGTGAGCAGATAGCGGATGTCGCCGCGGTTGAACCAGAGCTGGTGCACCGATGCGCCCGGCGCCGCCGGGGAGGCCGTCGCGCCGAAGCTCCTGCCGTTGTCCGCCGAGGCGACGTACTCGAGCTCCACCTTCTTCGCCGTGCCGTAGCGGTAGGTCAGCGTCCTGGCGCCCGGACCGGCCTCCGGCTTCGCGCACAGCGACACGACCTTGGTCGCCGTCGGGCACGAGAAGGCCACCACTTCGTCGGGCTGGCACAGCGTCGCGTTAGCCGCGTTAGCCGCGTTAGCCGCGTTAGTCGCGCTAGCCGCGGTACCTGCGTGCGCCGACGCGCAGGCCGCGAGGGTCAGCAGTGCCGCCAGGCCGCCGTGACGCCCCCGGCCATGGCCGGGGGCGTCATTCGAATGCCTTGTAGGCCGTATTGAGGTGCGTGCGCCGTTGTGCATGGCTCTCGGTGGAGATTGACTTTGGTCCATCCGCCCCGCCGTCCGCGTTCAGGCCTTGGGCGGCCGTTTCACCCCGTAGCGCGGTCCCATCTCCGTCCACAGGAACTGCGCGTCGTAGACCTTCTCCGGCGCGACACCGGCGGGCTTGTCCGCGAAGCACTGGATCGTCAGCGTCGTCGCCGGCTGCTTCTGCGTGACCGTCTTGGCCTCGTTGTAGGTGGTCGTCGAGACCGACTTCGTCTCATTACCTTCGACCTTGCTCGTGGTCTCGGTCGTCTGCGTCGCCGGCACGGTGTAGCTGCTGGTCAGCACGTCGTTGCGCTCCTCGACGACGACGAAGTAGCGGTAGCCCTTCGTCAGCGTCACCTCGGCGCTGCGCAGCAGGGCCTGATCGGCCGCCTTGGACGGCACGTCGCCCTGGTAACCGGCGAAGGTCACGCGGTACCGGTCCGGCGAGAGCGGCGCGTCGCTGTAGCCGTAGCCGCCGAACATGCGGGTGTAGGACGTGAAAGCGCAGGCATTCAGAAGCGCCAGCGCGCCGATGGCGATCCATTTCTTCATTCAGGGTTCCTCCCGGGAATCGACTGTCCGAAAGCGCCGTGACCGTCTCATTGCGGTCATGTTGCGAAACGCTTCGGAGTCGTCAGCAATTGCTCGTTCGAATAACGCGGCGGTTCGTCGCTCGTTGACTGCCGAGTCCGCTGGCCCTCGAACCGCGCAGTGCGGACTGGACCATTGGTCCAGGCAAGACCTGTCACCGCTCGAAACGGTAGCCCACGCCGTAGATCGACCGGATCCGGTCCGTGCCGGCGCCCGCACGCTCCAGCTTGCGCCGCAGGTTCTTGATGTGGCTGTCGACCGCGCGCTCGGTGACCTCGCGGCCGTCGACGTGCAGCAGGTCCAGCAACTGCGTGCGCGCGTACACGCGCCCCGGCTGCGCGGCCAGGATGTGGAGCAGGCGGAACTCGATCGGCGTGAGGTCCAGCGGCTCGCCGCGCCAGCTGGCGGTCCAGCCGGCCTCGTCGATGGACAGCGCCTCGCTGCCCGCCGCGAAGGCAGCTACCGCGGCGGCCGTCGCCATCTCGTGCGCGCGGCCGCGGCGCAGCGCCGCCTTGACCCGCGCCATCACCTCGCGCGGACTGAACGGGTTCTTCGCGATGTAGTCGTCCGCGCCGGTCTCCAGGCCCGCCAGCCGGTCCGACTCGTCCGCCCGCGCCGTCAGCATCAGGATCGGCACGCTGCTCATCGCGCGCAAGCTGCGGCACAGCGTCAGTCCGTCGATGCCCGGCAGCATCAGGTCCAGCAGGATCAGGTCGTGCCGGCGCGCCGTCCACGCCGGGATCACGTCGCGGCCATCGGCCACGCACTCCGGCTCGTGCCCGGCCGCGCGCAGGTAGTCCGCCAGCAGCGCCGCGAGCTTGGGCTCGTCCTCGACCACCAGCACCCGCGACGGACCCGGCTCCATCGGCATCGGCGCCAGACCCGATGCCGCGCCAGCGCCCGATCCTCCGCTCGATCCCGCATTCGATCCCGCGCCCGATCCCGCGCCCGATCCCGCGCTTGATACCGCGCTTGATACCGCGCCCGATCCGGGGGGCGATCCCGTGCCGTTCTCAGACATGGACCGGCAGCTCCACACGCATCCAGAGACCGCCCAGCGGCGAGGGGCGCGCCTCGATGCGACCCTCGTGCGCCTCCGCGATGCGCTGGCAGATCGACAGCCCCAGGCCCGATCCGCCGCCGCGCCGGCTGCGCGAGGCGTCGACGCGGAAGAAGCGTTCGAACAGGCGCGGCAGATGCTCCGGCCCGACGCCCGGCGAGGTGTCCTGCACGTCGATCACCGCGTGTTCCCCGCTGCGGCGCGCGCTGATGCTCAGCGCGCCGCCCGCGTCGGTGTAGCGGCAGCTGTTCTCGACGAGGTTGCCCAGCAGTTGCCGCAGGCGGCGCTCGTCGCCGAAGACGCGCAGCGGCTGTTCCGGCAGGTCTAGCTGCAGCTTCAGGCCGCTGCCGTGCAGCCGCTCCCCGAAGGCGCCGGCCGTCACGTCGATCAGCTCGCGCAGGTCGACCTCCGACTTGCGGTAGGCGAGGGCGCCGACGTCCGCCATCGAGAGCTCATGAAGATCGTCGACGAGCTTGTGCAGGATCGCGACCTCGCCCTGCAGCGAGCGCAGCGCCTGCGCGTCGAGCTTGCGCACGCCGTCCTCCAGCGCTTCCAGCTCGCCATGCAGCACGCCCAGCGGCGTGCGCAGCTCATGCGACACGTCGGCGAGGAACTCGCGCCGCATCGCCTCGTTGCGCTGCAGGGTCAGCGCGAGCTGGTTGAAGTCGCGGCCCAGGCCGGCGATGTCGTCGTTGCGGCGCGTCTCGGGCACGCGGACCTCGAAGTCGCCCGCCGCCAGCCGGTGTGTCGCCACGGCGACGCGTCGCACCGGGCTCAGCAGCCGGCGCGAGATCCAGTACGCCACCGCCCCCGCGAGCAGCACCGCCGCGCCGCCGACCACCCAGGCCGAGCGCAGTTGCGCGTCGTAGAAATGCTTCTCCGCGCCGGGGCTCACCGATTCGATCGGGGTCAGCGTCAGCCAGCCGACGGTCAGGCCGTCGACGATGATCGGCCGCTCCACGGTCGGCTCCACCGGACCCGCATAACCGGCCACGCGCTCGCGGTTCTCGTCGAACAGCGTGAAGCGCCGCGTCGCGCCCGTCAGCTCGGCGGGGCCGTGCTTGACCGCGGGCATGTCCGCCTCCGGCACCAGCGGGCGCAGCAGCCGCCCCCAGAGTTCCGGCTTCTGGCGCAGGAAATCCCAGCTCCTGCCGTTCTCGCGATAGCCGGCGGTGACGCTGGTCCGGGCCAGTTCCAGCCGGTTCACGCCCTGTTCGTTGAGGTAGCCGATGAAGTCCCGGTTCAGGTTGATGTGCGAGAACACGCCCATCGCCAGCGCCACCGCCATGGCGGTGCTGAAGACGGCGGCGAAGAGCCGGGCGGTGAGGGTGAACGAGAGCTTCATCCGGAGGAGCGGGGCAAGGACGGACAACAGGCCGCGAAGAGAGGGTGGCGTGGAGCGACGGGGTGCCGAAAGTGATGGCAATCCCTCGACGCAGCGGATCATGGCGCCGCCGCCGTGCGGCCGGCAAGCCCTCTGGGCGGAGGCCGCGCGCCCGACGCGATCTTCAAGGTCTCTCCACATTCATGGCCGAGCATCCCCCGCCATGCCGAAGAAGATTCTGACATCCGCGCCCCTGGCGTCGTCGACCGCCTCGCTGCTGCCGTCGCGCACGCCGCGCGCCCCGACCCTGGGCCCGATCGCCGCGGCGCTGGCCGCCCTGGCCGTGCTCGTGCTCGCCGGCTGCGGCGAGAAGAAGGACGACGCCGCCAAGCGCGCGCCGCCCGAGGTCGGCGTGATCGTGGTCACGACGCAGGACGCTCCGCTGTCGTTGGAGCTGCCGGGCCGGCTGTCGGCCAGTCAGGTCGCCGAGATCCGTCCGCAGGTGACCGGCATCGTGCAGAAGCGGCTCTTCGAGGAAGGCAAGCTGGTCCGCGCCGGCCAGCCGCTGTACCAGCTGGACGCCGCCACGTACGAGGCCGAGCGCGCCCGCACCGCCGCCGCGCTGCAGAAGGCCGAGGCCCAGGTGGCCGTCGCCCGCAGCCGCGCCGAGCGCGACGCCGAGCTGCTCAAGGCCGACGCCCTCAGCCGCCAGAGCGCCGACGACAGCGCCAGCGCGCTGCGCCAGGCGCAGGCCGACGTGGCCGTGGCCCGTGCCGCGCTGGACGCCGCGCGCGTGCAGCTGGACCGCACCCGCATCACGGCGCCGATCTCCGGCCGCATCGAGGTCTCCACGGTGACCGCCGGCGCGCTGGTCACCGCCGCCCAGACGCAGGCGCTGACGACGGTGCAGCAGCTCGATCCGATGCACGTGGACATCGTCCAGAGCAGCGCCGAGATCCTGCAGCTGCGCCGCCAGCTCGACGCTCGCAGCGGCAGCAGCCAGGTCAGGCTGATGCTCGAGGACGGCACCGAGTACGCCCGTCGCGGCACGCTGCAGTTCAGCGGCGTGACCGTGGACCGCGGCACCGGCGCGGTGACGCTGCGCGCGATCGTCCCCAACCCCGACGGCACCTTGCTGCCCGGCATGGTCGTCCGCGCGAAGCTGATGGCCGGCATCGACAGCGGCGTGATCCTCGTGCCGCAGCAGGGCGTGACGCGCTCGCCCACCGGCGAGGCGACCGCGTTGGTCGTCGGGCCGGAGAACAAGCTGCAGCTGCGCCAGCTCGTGCTGACCCGCGCGGTCGGCAACCAGTGGCTGGTCGCCAGCGGCCTCAAGGCGGGCGACAAGCTCGCCATCGAAGGCCTGCAGCGCGTGCGCGCCGGTCAACCGGTCACGCCGGTGCCGGCCGGGGTGAAGAAGGGCGCGCCGGGGGCCCAGGGCCCGACGGGCGCCACCGGCACCGCCGCTTCGGCGGCGGCGTCCGCCACGGCCGCGGTCGCGGCGGAGATCGGCGGCCCGGCCGCTTCGGCGGCCACCACCGCCTCCGGCGCGGGGCGCTGACACCATGGCCTCGTTCTTCATCGACCGGCCCATCTTCGCGTGGGTCATCGCCATCGTGATCATGCTGGCGGGCGCCGCCGCGGTGCGCATCCTGCCGCTGGAGCGCTACCCGGACATCGCGCCCACCCGCATCTCGATCAACACCAGCTATCCGGGCGCCGCCGCCAAGGCGATCGAGGACTCGGTGACGCAGGTCATCGAGCAGAACCTCAAGGGCATCGACGGGCTGTTCTCGATCGAGTCCAACAGCAACGCCTCCGGCGGCGCGAGCACCGTGCTGAGCTTCGTCGCCGGCACGGATCCGGACCTGGCGCAGATGCAGGTCCAGAACAAGGTCTCGCAGTCGCTGTCGCGGCTGCCGCAGGCGGTGCAGGCACAGGGCGTGCGCGTGACCAAGGCCGGCACCGAGAACCTGATGGTCATCATGCTGACCAGCGACAACCCGGCCGTGACCTCGGCCGACCTGGGCGACTACCTGTCCAGCACGCTGGTCGACATCATCAGCCGCATCGAGGGCGTGGGCGACATCAACGTCTTCGGCTCCGGCTACGCGATGCGCATCTGGCTGGACCCCGCGCAGCTGCAGCGTTACGCGCTGGTGCCGGGCGACGTCCGCAACGCGCTGCTGGCGCAGAACACCGAGGTCTCGGCCGGCCAGCTCGGCGCCCAGCCGGCGCCTGAAGGCCAACGCCTGACGGCCATCATCACCGCGCGCGCCAAGCTCACCACGGCGGAGCAGTTCCGCAACATCGTGCTGCGGGTGCAGCCGGACGGCTCCGCACTGAAGCTGGGCGACGTCGCCCGCGTCGAGCTGGGCCGCGACAGCTACACCACCAACGTCAAGAGCACCGGCCAGACGGCCGCGGGCATGGCCATCCTGCCGGCCAGCGGCGCCAACGCGCTCAAGACCGCGGAGCTGGTGAAGGCCAAGCTGGCCGAGCTCGAACCCTTCTTCCCGCACGGGATGAAGTCGACCATCACCTACGACACGACGCCGTTCATCAGCGTGTCCATCGAGAGCGTGGTCCACACGCTGATCGAGGCGATGGTGCTGGTGGTGGCGATCATGTACCTGTTCATGCAGAACCTGCGCGCGACGCTGGTGCCGGCGATCGCCGTGCCGGTGGTGCTGCTGGGGACCTTCGGCGTGCTGGCGCTGGCGGGTTACTCGATCAACTCGCTGACGATGTTCGGCCTGGTGCTGGCCATCGGGCTGCTGGTGGACGACGCGATCGTCGTCGTCGAGAACGTCGAGCGCCTGATGCGCGAGGAGGGCCTGAGCCCCCGCGACGCGACCCGCGAGAGCATGAAGGAGATCAGCGGCGCGCTGGTCGGCATCGCGGTCGTGCTGTCGGCGGTGTTCATTCCGATGGCCTTCTTCGGCGGCTCGACCGGCATCATCTACCGCCAGTTCTCGATCACCGTGGTGAGCGCGATGATCCTGTCGGTGCTGGTGGCGATGAGCCTGTCGCCGGCGCTGTGCGCGACGCTGCTCAAGCCCGTGCACAAGGGCGAGCACGCGGCCCACGGCGGCCCGTTCGGCAAGCAGCTGGACTGGTTCTTCGGCGGCTTCAACCGCCAGTTCGACAAGTTCACCGAGCGCTACGTCGTGCGCGTGCGCTGGCTGACGGCGCGCGGCGTGCGCAGCTTCCTCGTCTACCTGCTGCTGATCGGCGGACTGGCGGCGCTCTACAAGACGCTGCCGACCTCGTTCCTGCCCGACGAGGACCAGGGCAGCCTGCAGATGCAGGTCCGCATGGCGCCCGGCGCCACGGCCGAGCGCATGGAAGCGGTGGCGCAGGCGATGGAGACCTACCTGGCCGAGCAGAAGGAAGTGCAGTTCTACAACCTCGTGCGCGGCGCCAACGGCGACCAGGGCTCGGGTCAGGGCTTCATCCGGCTGACCGACTGGAAGGACCGCCCCGAGAAGCAGCAGGGCGCCGCGGCGCTGGCCGAGCGCTTCAGCCGCGAGCTCGGCAAGAAGGTGCGCGACGCCAACATCTTCATCGTGCAGCCGCCGACGGTGCGCGGCCTGGGCGGCAGCGCCGGCATCCAGCTGTTCCTGCAGGACCTGGGCGGCGTCGGCAACGCCGCGCTGGCCGAGGCGCGCGAGCGCCTGATCGACGAGGCCAACAAGCATCCCGAGCTGGCGCGCGCGCGCATCAACAGCCTGACCGAGACGCCGCAGCTGCAGATCAACATCGACGACCAGAAGGCCGGCACGCTGGGCGTGGCGACGACGACGATCAACGACACGCTGTCGATCGCGCTGGGCAGCAGCTACGTCAACGACTTCATCGACCGCGGCCGCGTCAAGCGCGTGCTGGTGCAGGGCGAGGGCGCGTACCGGGCCGATCCCGACGCGCTGCGCCACTGGTACGTGCGCAACGCCGCCGGCACGATGGTGTCGTTCAACGCCTTCGCCACGGCGACGTGGCAGAACGGTCCGCGCCAGCTGGTCCGCTACAACGGCAGCGCGGCCTATGAAATCCAGGCCGACGTGCCACCGGGCGTCAGCTCCGGCGCGGCGATGAAGGCGATGGAATCGATCCTGCGCGAGATGCCGCCCGGCATCGGCTTCGAATGGTCGGGCCGCAGCTACCAGGAGCGGCTCTCGGGCGACCAGGCGCCGATGCTCTATGCCGTGTCGGTGCTGTTCATCTTCCTGTGCCTGGCGGCGCTGTACGAGAGCTGGTCCGTGCCCTTCAGCGTGATGCTGGTCGTGCCGCTGGGCATCATCGGCGCGCTCGCGGCCAGCCACCTCGGCGGGCAGCAGAACGACGTGTTCTTCCAGGTCGGCTTGCTGACGACCGTGGGGCTCTCCGCGAAGAACGCGATCCTGATCGTGGAGTTCGCCGAGACCTTGCGAGGGCAGGGGATGAGCGTGCTCGACGCCACCTTGAAGGCGTGCCGGCAGCGCTTGCGGCCGATCCTGATGACCTCGCTCGCCTTCATGATGGGCGTGCTGCCGCTGGCCTTCGCGAGCGGCGCGGGCTCGGGCTCGCAGCGCGCCATCGGCGTCGGCGTGCTCGGCGGCATGGGCAGCGCGACGCTGCTGGGGATCTTCTTCGTGCCGCTGTTCTATCTGTGGGTGAAGCAGCGCTTCAGCCGCGACAAGCCGAAGCCGGCACCCGACGATGCGGCTGAGCCGTCGGAGGTGAAGCCATGAAGCCGGTCGTCCTGCTTCCTCTGCTGCTGGGCCTGAGCGCCTGCGGCAGCCTGGTGCCGAACACCGACGCACCGCGTCCGCCGATGCGCGAGGACTTCCGTCCGAACGCAGCCGCTGCGTCATCGACGGCGGCCTCCACGGCAACGACACCCGCGGCCTCGCATGAATGGCGCGGCTTCTTCGCCGATGCGCGGCTGGACGAGGTCGTCGCCACGGCGCTCGACCAGAACCGCAGCCTGCGCGCGAGCGCGGCCGCCGTCGAACGCGTGCGGGCGCAGTACCGCGTGACCGCCGCGGATCGTCTGCCCGAGATCGGCGTCGGTGGCTCCGTCACGCGCCAGCGCACGATCAACGGCGAAGGCGCGACGACGGCCTACGGCGTCAACCTCGGCCTGGCGAGCTACGAGATCGATCTGTTCAACCGCCTCGGCAGCCTCGAGGGCGCGGCGCTGTCGCGCTTCCTCGCGGAGCAGGAGACGCAGCGCAGCACGCGGCTGAGCCTGGCCGCGGAAGTCGCGACCGCGTGGCTCGCCCTGGCGGCAGCGCAGCAACGCCTGACCCTCGACCAGGAGCTGCGCGACAGCCAGCAGCGCTCGCTGGATCTGGCCGAGCGGCAGTACGCGCTCGGCGCGGCGTCGGGGCTGGATCGGGCGCGGGCGCGCGCGGCCTTCGAGTCCGCACGCGGCGACGCGGCCGAAAGCGTCAGCGCGGTGACGCAGGCGCGATTGCAGCTGGAGCTGCTCGTCGGCCAGCCGCTGCCGGATCGGCTCCTGCCGACCGCGCCAGGCACGTCGTCCACGCCGGGCGGCGTCGACGTCACGGTGCTGCCGGCGGTGCCGGGCGGTCTGCCCGCCGACGTGCTGCTGCAGCGGCCCGATCTGCGCGCGGCCGAGCAGCGTTTGCGCGCGGCGGCCTTCGACGTCGGCGCGGCGCGCGCGGCGCGATTCCCGCGCCTGACGCTGACGGCGAGCGCCGGCACGCGCAGTCCGGACCTGGACGGCCTCTTCAAGAGCGGCAGCGGCGTGTGGAGCATCGTGCCGCAGATCGACCTGCCGATCTTCGACGGCGGACAACGCCGCGCGCAGGTCGAGGTCAGCGAGGCCAGCCGGCAGGAAGCGCTGGCGAACTACGAGTCCGCCTTGCAGACCGCGTTCAGCGAAGTCGCGGATGCGCTGGCGGTGCGCGATCAGCTCGCCGAGCGGCTCGACGCGCAGCAGGCGCAGGTCGATGCGGCCGAGCAGTCGCAACGCCTCGCCGAGCGCAGCTACCGCCTGGGCGGCAGCAGCCAACTGGAGCTGCTCGATGCTCAACGCCAGGCGACGACGGCGAAGCGCGCGCTGGTGACGCTGCGACAGACCGAGCAGGCCAATCGCGTGACGCTGCTCAGGGCGCTCGGCGGACGCTGGACGCAGTGATTGGACGGTGCGCCCGGTCCCGAGATGACTTTCGCTTTCGTATAAATCGAAAATAAAACTTTCGATTTATGTTGTAAGGAAAGAAAAAAACGTGGCGTAAACCATATTCGAAAGAATTCGATGGATTCCTAGACTCCGTTGGTCATTCACCACGACCAGGGGATCTCATGAAGCAAGCCACACGGCTGACCGCGCGTCCGACCACGCTTTTCAACACGTTCTCCCGACTTTCTGCCGTCGTCGCGCTCGCGGGCGCGGCGGCCGGTGTCGCGACCACGGCCACGGCGGCGCCGACCGGTTTCGGGCTGATCGCCTACTGGGGCGAGACCGCCAGCACCTACGGCGGCCAGGTGCCCTCGGGCAGCTATGTCGTCATCAATCCCAACAGCGGCGCGCAGGGCCTGAGCGCGAGCCAGATCACCAACTGGAAGGCGGTCATCGCCAACATCCGCGCGCAGGGCGGCAAGGTGCTGGGCTATGTGCCGACCGGCTACGACCGCAACACCGCCGACGAGCTGACCCGCTACAACGCGATCCCGACGGAGCTCTCCGCCTACAAGAACACGCTGGGCGGCGTGGACGGCTTCTTCTTCGACGAGGCCGCGCACGACGACGCCGCGCTGACCGACGCGCAGAAGTGCAGCGGCACGCCGACGAAGTGGGCCAACGTGCGCTCGATGGTGTCGGGCTCGGGGGCAGGCGGCATCAAGGTCTGGAACGCGGGCTGGCCGGGCGCGAGCGGCTGCTTCGTCAGCGCGGCGCAGTCCGGCGAGCACATCGTGATGTACGAGGCCGCGTACGCGGACTACCTCAGCGGCGCGAGCTGGCTCAACGGCGACGTGCAGAACCTGGCGACCTCACTCAACGTCAAGACCTGGCTCCTCATCCACTCCGCGACGCAGGCGCAGATGCAGGCGACGCTCAAGGGCACGACGGCCAACTACGTCTACGTGACCAGCATGACCTACAACCCCAGCCTGCCGTGGGGCGGTCCGATCTGGAACTACACGCCGACGTATTGGGGCAATGACACGACCAGCGGGGCGGAGAGGTGGTGTCTGAAGAGCCTGAAGAGCGGCGGGAGCTGCTGAGCGGCAGGCAGCCCATCAACGCGTCTTGAACGCCGCCCGCTGCATCGACAGGGCGGGCGGCCACGCTGCTGATGGCATCCGTCGGTGTTTCCCCGACACCCTCCGAGGAGGGGTTTGTCCACCTCGGTTCATCCCCGTAGCATCCCGACCGCAATGAATAAGAGCCGCTAAAGACGGCAATCGGGATGATTTCAAATCAGGGAATGGCGGACGCGCACGAGGGTGCGTCCGGTTCGGCTGCCGCATTGGCGGTCGGGCGTGGGACCGACGAGACATCGTCGGAAGTGGACCGGGACGGTGCGCTGCGCGCGTTGTGCATCGTGGCGCGCATGCATCACGTGGCGGCGGATGCGCCGTCGCTGCGGCACGCACTCGGCCTGGGCGCCAGCGATGGGCCGACGACGCAAGACCTGCTCCTCGCCGCCAAGCGGCTAGGGCTCAAGGCCAAGCGCTCGCAGACGACGATCGACCGTCTGAGCCTCGCGGCGCTGCCCGCGCTCGCGACGTTGCGGGACGGTCGCACGGTGGTTCTGGCGCAATGCGACGGCAAGCGCGTGCTGTTCATGGATCCGACCGGCGACGAGGCGTCGGCACGGCCCACGATCGAGCCGGTCGAGACCTTCGCCGCCGAATGGACCGGGGAACTGATCCTCGTCACCAGCCGCGCGAGTCTGGCCGGCGATCTCGCGAAGTTCGACTTCTCCTGGTTCATCCCGAGCATCGTCAAGCACCGCCGCCTGCTGGGCGAGGTGCTGTCGATCTCGCTGTTCCTGCAGCTATTCGCGCTGGTCAGCCCGCTGTTCTTCCAGGTCGTGATGGACAAGGTGCTGGTGCACCGCGGCCTCACCACGCTGGACGTGCTGGTGATCGGCCTGGTCGTGATCATGGTGTTCGAGAGCGCGCTCAACATCCTGCGCTCCTACGTCTTCAGCCACACGACCAGCCGCATCGACGTGGAGCTCGGGTCGCGGCTGTTCCGGCATCTGCTGAGCCTGCCGCTGGCCTACTTCCAGGCGCGGCGCGTGGGCGACTCGGTGGCGCGCGTGCGCGAGCTCGAGAACATTCGCCAGTTCCTGACCGGCAACGCGCTGACGCTGGTGCTGGACGTGCTGTTCTCGGTGATCTTCATTGCGGTGATGTTCAGCTACAGCGCGACGCTGACGCTGATCGTGCTGATCTCGCTGCCGCTGTACCTGATCCTGAGCCTGTCGATCGTGCCAGTGCTGCGCGGGCGCCTGAACGAGAAGTTCGCGCGCGGCGCGGAGAACCAGAGCCTGCTCGTCGAGACGGTGACCGGCATCCAGACGGTCAAGGCCAGCGCGCTGGAGCCGCAGATGGCGCGCAAGTGGGACGAGCAGCTGGCGGCCTACGTGTCGGCGTCGTTCCGGACGCAGACGCTGGCGCAGTACGGCAATGAAGGCATCAACCTGATTGGCAAGCTGGTGAACGCCGCCACGCTGTGGTGGGGCGCCCACCTGGTGATGCAGGGCGATCTGAGCGTGGGTCAGTTCATCGCCTTCAACATGTTCGCCGGTCGGGTTGCGCAGCCGATCATGCGCATCGCGCAGATGTGGACGGACTTCCAGCAGACGGGCATCTCGATGGCGCGGCTGGGCGACGTGCTGAACACGCGCACCGAACTGCGCTCGCAGAGCGCCGGCGCGATGCCGCGCGTGCGGGGCGACGTGACGCTGGAGAACGTCACCTTCCGCTACCGGCCCGATGCGCAGCCGGTGCTGCACGGCGTGGACCTGTCGGTGCAGGCGGGCGAGGTCATCGGCATCGTGGGCCGCAGCGGCTCGGGCAAGAGCACGCTGACCAAGCTGCTGCAGCGGCTGTACGTGCCCGAGTCCGGCCGCGTGCTGGTCGACGGCCAGGACATCGCGATGGCGGACGCGACGCAGCTGCGTCGCCAGGTCGGCGTGGTGTTGCAGGAGAACATGCTGTTCAACCGCTCGGTGCGGGAGAACATCGCGATCGCCGACCCGGCCGCGCCGATCGAGGCCGTGATGCAGGCGGCCAAGCTGGCCGGCGCGCACGACTTCATCGCCGAACTGCCGGAGGGCTACGACACGGTGGTGGGCGAGCAGGGGACGGGCCTGTCGGGCGGCCAGCGGCAGCGCATCGCGATCGCGCGGGCGCTGTTCGGGCAGCCGCGGGTGCTGATCTTCGACGAGGCCACGAGCGCGCTCGACTACGAGAGCGAGGCCATCATCCAGAAGAACATGCGGGCGATCTGCCAGGGGCGGACGGTGTTCATCATCGCCCACCGCCTGAGCGCGGTGCGCCATGCCCACCGGATCATCGCCATGGAGAAGGGCCGCATCGCGGAGATGGGCAGCCATGACGAGCTGATCGCCAAGCCGCAAGGGCTCTACGCGCATCTGTGGCGCATGCAGGGCGAAGGAGGCTCGGAATGAGCGCCGAAGTGATCGAGGGGGCGGGGACGCCTGACATGCGGGCGACGCGCGACGGTGCGGATGCGCCGCAGGCGCCGCGACACCCGCTGCGCGAGCTGCTGGGGCGCTACGCCGCGGTGTTCAAGGCCGCCTGGGAGCGGCGCGAGGAACTCGCCGGACCGCGCCGCATGGCCGACGAGCGGGCCTTCCTGCCCGCCGCGCTGGAGCTGCAGGAAACGCCGCCGCATCCGGCGCCGCGCCGCATGGCGATCGCGATCTGCGCGCTGTTCGTGATCGCGCTGGTGTGGGCCATCGTCGGACAGATCGACATCGTCGCGGTGGCGCAGGGACGGATCATCGTCAGCGACCGCAGCAAGACGATCCAGCCGCTGGAGACCAGCGTCGTGCGCGAGGTCTTCGTCAAGGACGGGGACAAGGTGAAGGCGGGGCAACTGCTGATCGCGCTGGACTCGACGATGACGGAAGCGGACAGCCACCGCGTCGACAAGGAACGCGTGGCGGCCTTGTCCGAGGTGCTGCGATCGCGCGCGCTGCTGCAGGCGTTGACGGGCGGGGGCTCACCGCAGCTCGCGGAGGCGTCGATGACCTCGATGCCGCGCGAGGATGCCAACAGCGCACGCTTCCAGCTGCAGAGCGAGTGGGCGGACATCTCCGCCAAGCTCGCGAAGCTGCAGGCGGAGCTGGAGCGCCGCGATGCGGAGATCGCGACGGCCAAGCAGGTCGTCGAGAAGCTGCAGAGCACGGTGCCGATGGCGCAGCAGCGCGAGCGCGACTACAAAGCGCTGAGCGACCAGGGCTTCGTTGCGGGCCATGCGGGGCAGGACCGGACGCGGGAGCGGATCGAGCAGGAGAAAGACCTCGGCACGGCCATCGCGCGTCAGCGTGAGACGCAGGCGGCGCTGGCGGAGTCGCGCGGATCGACGGCGTCGTTCAAGGCGGAGACGCTGAGGACGCTGCGGGATCGCGAGGCGCAAGCGGACCTGAAGCTCAAGCAGCTCGCCGAGGAAGGCGCGAAGGCCAACAAGCGCAACCAGCTGACGAAGCTGACCGCGCCGGTCGACGGCACGGTGCAGCAGCTCGCGGTGCACACGGCGGGCGGCGTTGTGACCGAGGCGCAGGTGCTGCTGGTGCTCGTGCCCGAGGAGGCCGAGGTGACGGCGGAGGTCGTGCTCGAGAACAAGGACATCGGCTTCGTGCGCGCCGGCCAGGAGGCGGAGATCAAGCTCGAGACCTTCCCGTTCACGCGCTACGGCACCGTGCCGGCGAAGGTGAAGAGCGTCAGCGCGGACGCGGTCAACGATGAGAAACGCGGGGCGATCTTCCCGGTGACGCTGGTGCTGGGGCAGGGCGCCATCGACGTCGATGGACGCCCGGTGCGACTGACGCCGGGGATGAACGTGACGGCGGAGATCAAGACCTCTCAGCGACGCGTGATCCGCTATCTGTTCGACCCCGTCAAGCAGCACGTCGACGAGAGCCTGAAGGAACGTTGATGCGCGTGCTGATCATTCATCAGAACTTTCCAGGGCAGTTCCGGCATGTGGCCAAGGCGTGGTCGGAGCGGCCGGGTTGGCAGGTGGTCGGCATCGGCCGGGACACGGCGCCCGGCATGCCCGAGCTCGAACGCAGCGGCCGCCTCACGCTGATCCGCTACAAGCCGCATCGCGACGTGGGCAAGGACCAGCATCACTACCTGCGCCGGATGGAGGAGGCCGTGCTGCACGGCCAGGCGGTCGCGCGGGTGCTGCTGAAGCTGAAGGCGAAGGGTTTCGTCCCCGACGTGATCCTCGCGCATCCCGGCTGGGGCGAAACGCTCAACGCCAAGGACGTGTTCCCCGACGCGCGGCTCGTGCACTTCTGCGAGTGGTTCTACAACGCGCCGGCCAGCGGGAACGGGCTTGACCCGGGCTGGCAAGGCGCGGACATCGGCTTCGATCCCGAATTCCCGGTGAGCTTCGACGACCGGGCGCGCATCCGTGCGTGGAATGCGCTGCACCTGCTGAACCTGGAGAACTGCGACGTGGCGATCAGTCCGACGCAATGGCAGAAGGCGCAGCATCCGAAGGCCTACCTCGACAAGATCACGGTGGCGCACGAGGGGATCGATCTCGACGGGCTGAAGCCGGATCCCGAGGCGCGGATGACGATGCCCAACGGCGCGGTGCTGAAGGCGGGTGATCCGGTGATCACGTACGTCGCGCGGAACCTGGAGCCGTATCGCGGCTTCCATCAGTTCATGCGGGCGCTGCCGGCCATCCAGCGGGAGCACAAGACCTGCCACGCGGTGATCGTGGGCGGCGACGAGGTGAGCTACGGCAGGGCGCCCGCGGCAGGCAAGACCTGGCGCCAGGTGATGCTGGAGGAGGTCGGTGAGCGGCTCGATCCGGCGCGCACGCACTTCCTCGGCAAGGTGCCCTATGCGGACTACAAGCGCGTACTGCAGCTGTCAGCGGCGCATGTGTACTTGACGTATCCGTTCGTGCTGAGCTGGTCGATGCTGGAGGCGATGGCGACGGGGTGTGTGGTCGTCGGGTCGGATACGGCGCCGGTGCGAGAGGTGATCGATGACGGCGTCAACGGCATGTTGGTCGGCATGTTTGATCAGGCTCGTCTGTCGGAGCGGACGCTGGACGCGCTGACTCTGTCGGCGGCGGAACGTCAGCGGATGAGCGCTGAGGCAAGACAGCGCGCAATGAGTTTTGGCACTTGGGCTGGCATCTGTGCGGTGGAGGCTCTTTGCGTCGGCGAAGAGCTGCAAATGATGCGGAGGGCTTGATGTGGGTGTAATTTCCCGGAGCGAGTTCGCGAGAGGGCCTAGATTGATGAATACCGAGCTTCGATACTTGAATCAGTGGGGTGCCCGGGCAGCTTTGCTACTCGGCTTGGCACTACTTGTTGCATGCGGGAGTTCCTCGCAGCGGCAAGATCAGGGGCCGCAACAACGGGAAATGCTCGCGAAGCGTGAACGCGCCATGCAGATGTGGAAGGCGCGTTGCGAAAAGTCCGGAGTCTTCATTAAGAAGACGATCGAGAACGTCGATGGAATATATCTCATGAGGGTTCGAGTTCGATCAAATTATGGAGAGACGGCTGAGGATCAATTCGCTCTTGATGATCCTTATGGGCATGATTCAAAAGGTGACAACTACATGAGAAGCTTTCTCCGCGGCGCCCATCCGCGCGCACCCGGCGGTGGTCCTCCGTTTCCAGATGCCCATCGAATTGGTTTTTCGTTTGTCGAGGCTATCGATCCGAAGGACGGAAAGCTATATCGATACCACGGCATTGCGGAAAAACCGTCCGGCGCTGTTCCTCGATTGGAGTTGGTGCAGACGCCCATCCAAGTACGCAGCGCGCGATATGGGGTGCACTTTGAAGACATTTCCACCCGAAATGAACGTGAGTATTGGATAGCTGGGAGCTCATTGAAGGTTATTGATATGGATGCCGGTGAGATGCTTGCAGAGCGTGTTGGGTACATGATTGACTGGGCTCAGGGAAGTAGAGCCGGAAACCGATTGCCGTGGCTCTTCGCTGCAGACAACGCCTGCCCCGATTTCCTTCATGGGCTTCCTAGGCAGTCTCCGGCCTCCGTATCGCAGCCGGGACAGACTCTTGATTTTGTGGAGCTTGTCCTGAAAAATACGGGTGGGGAGAAATGAACGTGACAGAAAAATATTATGTCGAAGGTCAAAAGATGGAAATGCACGACACGAAAATTCTCGATTCAGCGTTCTTTGAGCGTCAAAGCTCAAAGCGATGGGGGATTCTTGCGGCGTCGCTGCTCAGCTTGGCGCTGCTCGTCGCATGCGGGAGTTCGTCAAGGCAAAAAGAACCCGGACCTCAAGAGAGCGAGATACTCGCGAAGCGCGAGCGTGCAATGCAAATGTGGAAGGCGCGCTGCGAAAAATCAGGTGTCTTTATAAAGAAGACGATTGAGAACGTCGAGGGGATTTATCTGATCAATGTTAGGGTGCGGTCCAACCTCGGCGAATCGCAGTCGGATCAGTTTTTGCTCGACGATCCATATGGTCATGACTCTACCGGTGAATATTACATACATAATTTTTTGCGAGGGTTTCATCATCATCCAAAAGGGAAGCCTTCCCCATATAGAGATGCACCTCGCATCGGATATGACTTTGTGGAGGCGGTAGATCCCAAGGACGGCAAGCTATATCGATTTACGAGTCGCGTCGAAGAACCGTGGCAAACAGATAAGAGTTATCTCAAGGGACTTACTCAACTTGTGTTGGACCGACAACCCATCGAGAGGCGCAGTGCTCGATTTGGCGTGGAATTTTCAGATATTTCCACGCGTGCCGAACGTGAATACTGGATCGCGGGCAGTTCCCTAAAGGTTATCGACTTGGATAGCCGCGAAGTGATTGGTGAGCGCATTGGATACATGGTTGATTGGGCGCAGGGAAGCAAGGCGGGGAACCGGTCGCCTTGGCTTTTTGCGGCAGACAACGCATGTCCGAATTTCTTTCACGGTCTTCCAAGGCGTTCGCCTGGTTTTGTATCGCAGTCGGGTCAAACATTGGATTTTGTTGAACTTGTTCTGAGAACAAAATATCGGGAGGAATGATAATGAGCGAACCAATAATTGTTAGCGGCCTGAAAACTGCTGAGCTTAAGAAGTATGCTGACTTGCAAATGGCAGCAGAGGCGTTTTTGGTTGATCCACCGGATGATGTTCTTCGTTCCAATATCCATTTGGCGCTGACGGAAGGAAATGGGCACTCCAGCAAATTCACAGATATTCAGGCAACTGAATTTATTAAGGATTGGGAGGTCGTGGCCCAGAAATCGAGTTTCGGGACGGGCTTCAGTGGCACAGTCTTCCGTGCAAGGCGCGACAATCCACTCACGGGAGTGAAGGGCGGTGAAGTCGTCATGTGCTTCCGCAGCACCGAATTTATCGATGATGCTGCTCGAGACAACGTCGCTACCAATACGCTGGAGATCAAGGGTACTGGATTCGCTTGGGGGCAGCTGCAGGATATGGAGGCGTGGTATCAGGAACTCCGCTCGTCGAATGTCTTGAGCCCCGGAAATTTTTCCGTCACTGGCTACAGCCTTGGCGGACACCTCGCCACTGCGTTCAACGTCATGCACAACGCCGAGGTGAAGCAGGTCGTGACGTTCAACGGCGCGGGCATTGGCGGTTATGACCCTGACAAGACACTGCTCTCATTGGTGAAGAGCTTCGCGGATAACCGAAAGAACGGCTTCCATTTCGATGACCCGACGCTGAACGGTATCTATCAGCGCGCAAGCGCGGCCATGAAGGCCGGCGGCAAGATTTCTGATGCGGATTGGCAAGAACTGGAGTTCATCATCCAGAACGGCCAAAACAATCAGATGGGCGAGTCACAGGCGGTGCTTGACGGCAGGCGCCTTGAACAGGCCCTCAAGCAGGCCTACGAGATCTTCAAGGAGGTCGATCGGCTTCAGAAGGACATCCACAGTCCGACGACGCCGGCAGACATAAAGCTTGCATCCATCGCGCAATACGACTTGGATTATCAGCTGGCGGTAATTGAGGCCGCTAAGAGCTCGGATCCGACAGGGCTGTTGGAGAACCTGATTCAGACATTCCGCGGTCGCGTTGTTCATCAATCGCTTGGCAATCAATTCGATGTCCAAGGCGACACCTCTCCTTCGGCGGTTGCGAATTCCCAGCTTCACGTTGGTGCTGAAGTCCGGGTATTCATCGAGGACCAACCGCTATTACGCGGAACAGTCATCGGTGAGGTCTTGAGTCAATCCTGGAAATGGAACGCCATCAAGCTTCTGGTGAACGGTTACGACCTCAACGACTTTGGCGATACACACAGCCTAGTGCTTTTGGTCGATTCGCTGAGTGTTCAAAACACCCTGCTCAACTTGGTGCCTGAGAATCAGCGGGATGGAGCTGCCAAGTTGATCAGCCAAGCGCTTCTCGACGCCTCGAATCGCCGCAAGGAAACCATCAGGGGCGAACAGGGAAAGTCGGAAGGCGACGTTCTGGAGAGCGTAGTCAATGCGCTTGCCGATCTCTTCCTCGGCGGCTCTGCAGATGGCAAGGGTCGAATCAAAGCCTCGAACGCCGGCAATACCTGGGCGCTGATGGGTGATGAAACCACCGGCCGTATCGCCCTACACAACCTGCTCAAACAGATCCAGGACTCGACGATCTACGAGGACATCGTCGCGGGGAAAGCAATTGCCAAGCTGATCCCCGCTGACGCGTCCAACTTGAATGAACTGGCCCGCAACGACTTCGGTGTCTACGCGGCGCTGTATTCGGGCAGTCCGTTTGCAATCCAGCTCGGAGAGGGTGAGCTCAAGGACGCCGCCATGATCGCCGCCTGGGGCAATGTCTATGAGGACTGGAACGAGGACCGCAAGCGCGTCAAGGGCGAAGGCGCAGAGGGTGAATTGGCCCCGTTGCATGTGACCGACAAGTGGTTGAAGGATCGCGCCGAGTACCTGCGAACATTGAACGACCTGAACGGCAAGAACCTCGACTACGTGAAGGGCGAGGCCGACGGGAACGGAAAGCAGGAGAAGGAGACCGTCGTCGGGCTCTACGACTCCGAGGACGTGATCTGGGAAGACAAGGATCGTGAGATCAAGATCTGGCGCCTGAAGGATGAGAAGGGCGACAGGAAAATCACTGCACGGACTCGCCACATCGTGTTTGGCTCTGACAAGAACCGGACCACGAGCGAGGTGATCGCCGCCACGGAGGGCAGCGACTTCTACTTCGGCGGGGAAGGTAAGGACGAGTTGTTGGGCGGCGCTGCGCGAGACCGGTTGGACGGCGGCGATGGCGACGACAAGCTGGACGGTGGAGATGACAGCGACGTCCTCATCGGTGGCGAGGGGAACGACGAACTTTTGGCTGGCAGCGGAAGCGACGCGCTCTTCGGCGGCGCGGGCAACGACAGTCTGGACGGCGGAGACAACGGTGACTTCCTGAACGGCGGCGCTGGCAAGGACGAACTGCGGGGCGGTAAGGGCGTCGACTACCTCTACGACCAAGGCGGCAGCGACACCACCAAGATGTGGGGCGACGAGGGCAATGACTTCCTCGAGATCAAAGCCGGGCAGGGCGAGGCCACGCTCGAAGGCGGCGACGGCAATGACATCCTGATCGGCGCCGAAGGCAAGAACACGCTCAATGGCGGCACCGGCAACGACAGCATCCGAGGCGGTGGCGAGGTCGACACCATCGATGGCGGCGACGGTGCAGACGTCATCGACGCCGGCGGCGGCGACGACAAGATCACCGGCGGAAAGGGCGCCGACTACCTGAAGGGCGGCGCCGGCAACGACACCTACAACGTCGCCGGGCGCGATTTCGGGGTCGACCTGATCGAGGACGCATCGGGCAACGACAAGATCCTCGCCGACGGCGCCAGCCAAGGGGCCGCAAGTTACGACGCTGACAAACTCGCCTGGATCGGTGCCAACGGCATGGAGATCCGCAAGTACGACGTCGGCGGATCGACCACCCTCGCGCTGAGCTACCCCGGCGACAAGCTCAATACGATCTACCTGCGCGACTGGAGCCCCGGTCGATATGGCATCACCTTGACCGGCGAAGCCGCTGAGCGCGAACGCCCCGACGTCCCTCTCAAGACCTTCGACGCGCTCGCTATCAACAACTTCGTCGACATATCGGACGAGCCAGTCTGGATGGACGCATTCGATGGTGGCGAAGGCAATGACATCCTGTACGGCACAGACGAAGAGAGCGTGATCGTCGGCGGCAACGGCAACGACCTGATCGACGGCTGGGGCGGTGACGACTGGCTGGAAGGCGGCGAAGGCAACGACCTCATCTTCACCGGCGACGGACGGGATGTCGCCTACGGCGGCAAGGGCGACGACGTGATCCGTGCCGGCATGGACTTGCTGGTGATTCGCAACGACGACGAGCTGTACTGGACCGACGACGCGGAGCACTCTTTCTGGCTCTACTCCTACTCGGACAGCCTCGTCACCTCGGCGCCGTACCACTTCATCGACGAAACGGGGCAGATCTATGAAGGCGCCCAGCCGGAGGTGTCGATCTTCGACGTCCACTTCGAGCGCGAGCGCAACGCCAACCCGACCTACGACGGGCTGCTGTGGTGGTTTAACGCGGACTCCTACGACGCCAGTCTGGAGCCGTCGCTGAAGGTCACCTTGACGGTCGGCGACATCTCCCTGGGCGGCGACAAGCACGCCCAGTACGGGCTGTACAACGACGGGACCATCGGTCCCAACTTCGGCAAGCCGATCACCCTGGAGCTCCCCTACGCCCAAGGTGGCCGTCTCCTGACGCCCGGCTCGAACATGCAAGGGGCCGAGCTTCATGGCGGCGACGGCGACGACCTCGTCTACGGCGGAAACAACAACGACAGGCTGTTCGGAGACGACAACAACGACGTGCTCGTCGGCTATGACGGCGACGATGAACTCGACGGCGGCAAGGGAGAAGACGAACTGTCCGGCGGCGCGGGCCGCGACTACCTGAAGGGCGGAGAGGGCAAGGACACCCTCGTCGGTGGCTATGGCGCCGACGTGATCAATGGCGGCGACGACAACGACAAGTTGTTTGGCGATGCCATGAATCTCTACCCGTCGAACGCGCTTCCGCCCGGCATGGATCCGGCGCAGATGGGCGGTGACTACCTCGACGGCGGCAAGGGCAATGACATCGTCTTTGGCAACTACGGCGACGACTACCTGTTCGGCGGTGTCGGCGACGACTCGTTGTCCGGCGGCGAAGACAACGACCACGTCTTCGGCGAGGCGGATGCCGACGCCCTGTGGGGCGGCAAGGGCGACGACTACCTGGACGGCGGCACGGAGAAGGACGCGCTGTACGGCGGCGAAGGCAACGACCTGCTGGTCGGCGGCTCGGGCGATGACGATCTGGAAGGCGAGGACGATGACGACATCCTCGATGCAGGCATCGGCGACGACGTCGCCTTTGGCGGCGGTGGAAACGACATCCTGCGCGGCGGCGAGGGGAAGGACGTTCTTTACGGCGACGGCGGCGAGTCGGCCGACGGCGACGACATCATCGAGGGCGGCGCAGGCAACGATGTGCTGGACGGCGGTGGCGGCAACGACATCTACGTCTTCTCCAAGGGTGATGGTCAGGACATCGTCCGCGACGACGCCTCGAACGGCACGCGCAACCTCCTGGTGTTCAAGTTCGACAGCAAGGAGATCCACTCGCTGAAGCGCGAGGGCGCGGACCTGCTCATCCGGTACGGCGTGAATGACCAGGTACGTGTGACCGGCTTCTACAACGACAAGGCCTTCGGATTGGGCGACTCCTCGGCGAGCGTGGGCGTGTCGGACTCCGGCGTGCCGGGATCGATCGCCGAGATCGCCTTCGAGGATGGGACGGTCTGGGACCGCGACGACATCTTCGCCATGGCGCCACCGCCCCCCGTGGGCGAAGTGCCCCTGGATCCGTTCGCTGCGCTGTCTTCCGTCTATTTCGTCAACGCGCTGGTCTCGCGAGAAGAGATCAAGGCCGCCGGCAAACATGTCCTGAGCTTCTCGTTCGCGAGCATGGCGCCAGCGGAATTCACGGGCGCCTACGCGTTCACCGCCGAACAGAAGCAGGCGGTGCGGGATGCACTGGCGCGCTTCAGCGACGTGCTGGACCTGAGCTTCGTCGAACTCGGAGACGACGCGGCTGCCGACCTCAGTTTCCACTTCGACGACCTCACGAACAACGGGCTCGGTGCGTTCGCCGGCTACGCGGCACCCTCGACGGGCGAGATCCATCTGAACAGCACCTTCTACGCGAAGTACGTCCAGGACGAATTCGGCAACGCCAAGCCGCAACGCACGCTGGATGTCGGCACGGACGGCTTCGAGACACTGCTGCACGAGATCGGCCATGCGCTCGGCCTGAAGCATCCGTTCGAGGCGCCTGTGCTGCCCAACGCCGAGAACACGAACGTCAACACCGTCATGTCATATACGCGTCCTGACGGTCCGGCGACGCAGCTGGCGGCGTTCGACGTCGCGGCGTTGCAGCTGCTGTTCGGCGTGACCACCAGCCTGCATGGCGGAAACGATGTCCACGGTTTCGGCACACGCTGGGTGCAGGACAGCGGCGGCCACGATGTGTTCGACGCCAGCGCCGAAACGCAAGGCGTGTCCGTCGACCTGACCCCGGGATCCTGGATCTTCAAGGGCTCGAAAGCCGCCAGCATCCTGGCCGACAACCAGGCGTTCATCGGCTTCAACACCGTCATCGAGGACGCGATCGGCGGCTCCGGCGACGACACCTTGACCGGCAGCGACGGAGCCAACCTGCTGCAAGGCGGCACCGGCAACGACGTGCTGCGCGGCGGCGCCGGCACTGACACGCTCGTGGGCGGCGAGGGCGCCGATGCTTATGTCTGGGGCGTCGGCAGCGACACCGACGTGATCGCGGACGGCGGCACATCGTCGTCGGATCTCGACACACTGCGCGTGGCGGCCGGCCTCGGCGCCGCCGATATCGCGCTCGCGCGCATCGGCGATGATCTGGCCGTCCTGGTCCGCGGCAGGGAAGACCTTGTCCTTATCACCAACCACTTTACGGGCAACGCGATCGAGCGCGTCGTCTTCGATGACGGCACCACCTGGGACGCCGCTGCCATCCTCTCGCATGTCGCGACCGGTACCGGTGAGGGTAGCGACTTCTATCCCGGCACCGATGGCGACGACCTGATCGACGGCTTCGGCGGCGACGACGTGCTGATGGGACTCGGCGGCGCGGACACCCTCCGCGGCGGCGCGGGCAACGACACGCTGCGCGGCGGCGACGGCAACGATTCGCTGTACGGCGACGGCGGCGTGGATGTGCTGGAGGGCGGCGCAGGCGACGACCTGCTGGCCGACGGCGAAACCATGAGCGGCGGGACCGGTTCCGACACGTACATCTGGGGCTCCGTGTCCACCCTGTCCGTGATCCGGGACGTCGCCGACAACGGCGACGACATCGACACGCTGAAGTTCTCGGGCGGCATCCTGCCCAGCGATGTCGTGCTGAGCATGTCGGGCAACGATCTTCAGATCTGGGTAAAGGGCACAGAGGGCGGTCTTACCGTCGCGGGCCAGTTCGCCTGGGGCAACGCCGGCGTGGAGCGCTTCGTCTTCGAGGACGGCACGATCCTGGACGGCGGCATGCTCTGGGGATACATGAACGTTCCGATGCAGGGCACCGCGGGCAATGACAACGTCGTGCTCGGCCCCTTCGGCAACACCTTCTCCGCTGGCGCCGGCGACGACATCGTCGACGGTCTCGACGGCAACGACGTCCTCAAGGGTGAGAGCGGCAACGACACGCTCAAGGGCGGAGCGGGCTTCGACGATCTGGCCGGTGGGACGGGCCAGGATCTGCTCCTGGGCGGCGACGGTGACGACTACCTGGACGGGGGCGACGGCAACGACACCCTACATGGCGACGGCGGCAGCGACCGACTCGACGGCGGCGGCGGCAGCAACGTGCTCCACGGCGGCGATGGCAACGACTTCCTGTCGTCCACCGTGCCGTTCGCCAGGGACACGATGTACGGGGGGCAGGGCGAAGACAACTACACGGTGTCGTACAGCTACAGCGCCGCCAGCGAGGTGGTGTCGATCGACGAGTCGACCACCTCCAACGATCGCTACGTGGCCTCGATGGCCGGGCCGGTGAGCAGCTTCGTCAACCAGACCTGGACCATCAACGACGCCGGCGGTTCGAACGACCAACTGGACTTCGGCGGCTACTTCATCAACGCCGCATCGACGGCGATCCGCGTGGCCGGGACCAGCCTGACGCTCACCGGGATGAACCTGAAGATCGTCATCAACAATGCCTTCGACGCCTTCGACGCCTTCGGCAACAAGGCCGAGGGTGCGATCGAGAAGCTCACGCTGGGCGACGGCACCGTCTACACCTTCAACCAGATGGTGGCCGCTGCGCTGACGTCCACCGGCGGCAACGACTCGATCATGGGCTTCGCCGGCAACGACGTGCTGGATGGCGGCGCGGGCCGGGACACACTGGACGGCGCGGCGGGGAACGACGTGCTGCGCGGCGGCGCCGACTTCGACCTGCTGCGGGGCGGCATCGGCGACGACACGCTGGAATCCGGCGTCGGCGGAGGCAGCCTGAACGGAGGGGCCGGCAACGACACCTTCATCGTCCGCGGCGGCGACGGCGCGGTCGACATCTCCAACGACGCGAACGACAGCGGCTTCGATACGCTGCTCATCGATGCCGGACCGGCCGCGTTGACGGTGTCGCTCGAGCCCGTCTCGCAAGGATCCGACGAAGACGTCATCGTCATCCGCTGGCGCGACGGGTCGGCGTCCGTACGATTCAACCTGGATGCGACTGCGACCTCGCTGTCCACCGTGATCGAACGCGTGCGCTTCGGCGACGGCAGCGAGCTCGACTTCGCCGCGCTGACTGCCGCGCAGTTGACCTCACCGACCGCGGCGGAGGATCTGCTCCGCGGCACGGGCGCCGGCGAACTGCTGCGAGGCCTGGACGGCAACGACACCCTGTACGGACGGGGCGGGCCGGACACGCTGGATGGCGGCGGCGGCGACGACCTCCTCGTCGGCGGAAACGGCGATGACCTTCTCATTGGAGGTATCGGCAACGACGTGTTCAACGGTGGCGCCGGTCGCAACATCATCGAGCTGTCCAACGACTCCGGTCAGGACAGCGTCCGGGTCGAGAGCGACGCGGCCAACATGCTGAAGTTCACGGCCGACGTCGATCCTGCCTCGGTGCACGCACGGTGGAGCGCCGGGATGCCGATCTACCTGAACGCCTACGAGTCGCAGGGCGGCCAGGTGTCCGCGCTGCGGTGGGCCACCGCGCTGAACCTCGCGTATGGCACGAGCGGAAGTTCGTTGACCATCGACGCCGCGAACCATTTGTGGACGCCCCAGGAGGCCGTCTTCTCGCAGGGGCGCTTCGGTATCGACGGCGTGCAGTTCGCGAATGGCAGCTCCCGCTCGCTCGACAGCCTCGTCGCGGAAGCCAACACCGTGACCCCAGGGGATGATCTGCTGCTGGACGCGCTGGAGACCAACACACTGTCCGCAGGCGCCGGAAACGACACCCTCTACGGATTCGGCGGAGCCAACCAACTGCAAGGCGGAGAAGGCGACGACCTGATCCTGGGCGGTGACGACGACGACGCGCTGCTTGCGGGCGGGATCGGCAACGACACGATCGTGGGCGGCCTGGGTTCCGACCTGCTGAACGGGGGCGACGGGGACGATTTCCTTTCCGCAGGCACGAACCGGTTCGGCGCTGGTCTGCCGTGGAACTCGCGCCTTCCCGACTCGCAGCACGCGACGGATCGCGACACGCTGATCGGTGGAGCCGGCAACGATATGCTCATGGCCGGAGATCGTGACGTGGTGTTCCAGTTCGGAAAGGGCTTCGGTCACGACTTCGTCTCGGCGAGCCAATCCCGTGGCTTCACCAGCACCCTCCGGTTCGACAGCAGCATCGACCCGGCCGACGTGCAGTTCTCGCGCGGCATTCAGCGTGGCTTGGTCATCTCGATCAGGAACAGCAGCGACGTGATCAGGATCGCGGACTTCTTCGAATACGAAGATGTCGGAGACACCCCGTCGGGGGGCTACGCGACGACGCGCTTCGAATTCGCCAACGGCAGCACGGTGCTTGCCAGCGAGGTCGCCGGCCGCCTGGTCCCGGTCCACACTCCGGAAGCAGATGCGTTCCTGGGGACGGACGGGGACGATGCGCTGTTCGGCGACAAGCCGTTGGACCGGCTCCTGGGCGGGTTGGGCAACGACACCTTGAGCGGACCCGGCCTTTTGCTGGGGGCGGAAGGCGACGATACGTATCGCTTCGACTTCAATCGGCATCCGTCGCTCGCGGACCTGCCATCGGACTCCGACGTGATCATCGATGACCGCTACGGCGTGAACACCCTGATCGTCGGTGCCAACGTCAATCCGGACGACCTGATCGTCGAGGCCGGCTACTACGCAGGCTATAACCAGTCGAACTATGGCTACCTGCTGCAGTCGAGGGTGTCCGGCGCCCGGTTGACGATGATCGGCGGCGTCTCCGTGCAGTTCGGGAACGGTGTCGTCTGGGGCGAGGCCGAACTTCTCGCGAAGGCTTCCGAACGTTATGGCACCGCCGGAAACGACACGCTGGAAGGGGACGGCTACGACAACCGGATGAACGGTCTGGCCGGCAACGATTCGCTGCTCGGTTACGAAGGCAATGACACGCTCGACGGCGGTCAGGGCGTCGACACGATGAAGGGCGGCGTCGGCGACGACCTCTATGTCGTGGACAACACCGGCGACGTGGTCACTGAGTCCTCCAACCAGGGAACTGACAAGGTCCTGGCGGGCGTGACCTACACCTTGGGCAGCAACGTGGAACAGCTGACGCTGACAGGCACCTCGGACATCAACGGCACGGGCAACACCCTGGCCAACGTCCTCACCGGCAACGCCGGCGCCAACGTCCTGACAGGCGGCACCGGCAACGACACGATGAGCGGTGGGCTCGGCAACGACACCTACGTCGTCGACGTGACTGGCGATGTCGTGAACGAGAACGCCAACGAGGGCATCGACCTGGTCCAGAGCGCCGTGAACTGGACGCTCGGAGCGAACGTCGAGAGCCTGACGCTCACAGGTTCCGGCGCGACCAACGGGACCGGCAACGGGCTCGACAACGTGCTGACCGGCAACGGCAGCGCCAACAAGCTGGACGGCGGCGCGGGCAACGACTCGCTGGTCGGAGCCGCGGGTGCCGATTCGCTGACCGGCGGAACGGGCAACGACACGCTCGACGGCGGTGCCGGCAACGACACGATGCTGGGCGGCGCCGGCGACGACAGCTATGTCGTCGACGCCACGACCGACGTGATCACCGAGAACGCTTCCGAGGGCACCGACACCGTGCTGACCTCGGTCACGCTGACGCTGGTCACGAACGTCGAGAACGTGACCCTGGCGACGGGCACGTCGGCCCTGAGCGCCACCGGCAACGCCGCCAACAACGTGATGATCGGCAACGCCGGCGCCAACACGCTGACGGGCGCGGCCGGCAACGACACGTTGCGCGGCGGTCTCGGCAACGACACGCTCAACGGCGGCGCCGGTGCCGACCTGTACCTGTTCGACAAGGGAGACGGCACCGACACGATCCAGGACAACGACTCGACGTCGGGCGTGCTGGACCAACTGACCTTCGGCGCCACCATTACCCGCACGGGATCGACCTTCAAGAAGGTGAACAACAACCTGGAGATCACCTTCTCGGGCACCACGACGGACAAGGTGGTGGTCAAGGACTGGTACCTGGGCGCGGCCAACCAGGTCGAGCGGGTCGTCTACGCGGACGGCACGGTGATGACCAACGCGCAGGTCAACACGGCGGCAGGGCAGGCGGCCAGCGCGAAGACAGCGATGGTGAAGACCAGCGCCGATCGCGAGCTGGTCGACACCTATCAGGAACGCCTCATCGCCAGCGGCGCGGATGACGCCGGATTCGACCAGACGGTGACGCGTCAGGCCGATGCGTTGATCGAGGCGATGGCGGCGTTCTCGGGCTCGTCGGGCATGGCCATGAACGCGTCGTTGCCCGTCTACACGGGCGAGCATCGCGACCAGTTCGCCGTCTCGGCACGTTGAGTCAGACCGCTCGCGCGGTCTTCGAGGGGCTCACGGGCTATCACGTCCGTGAGCCCCTTTTCTCATGGATCGACCCGGTATCCGCACGGGGGCACTCAGAGAAAAATGCGCCCACTCAAAAAGCGCATCTTTATTTCAGGGAGAGAGGGATGAATCAATCTCGTGGGTGGCCCCGTGCCACTTGGGCGAGCCTGTGCGTGCTCGGCGCGCTGGGTGTGATGCACACCGGTCTGCGCGCGCAGAGTGTGTCGGCGCCCGCGGCCGCGGCGACGTCGACAGGCAAACCGCCTTCGGTCGCCGACTTCTTCCGCGACCCGATGATGCGGCGCCCGAAGATCTCGCCGGACGGCCGCGCCATCGCGCTGGTCGTGAGCAGCGCGCAGCACGAGCGCAGCGCGCTCGCGGTGATCGAGCTGGACCAGGGCAACCGCATCACGCAGGTCGCGAGCTTCACCGATTCCGACATCGCCCACTTCGACTGGGTCGGGAGCGATCGCCTGGTCTACACCTCCGGCAAGGACGAGGCCGGCAAGCGCCGCGACTACAACACCGCCGGCCTGTGGACCGTGAAGCGCGACGGCTCCGAGGGCCGGCAGCTGATCCTGACGCGCTACGCGCAGGAGAGCCGCATCGATTCGCGCATCATCACGCGGGCGCTGCCGTTCGAATGGTTCCTCTACGACGTGCCTGACGACGACAGCGGCGAGGTGGTCGTCGGCTATGGTCGTTACGACGCTCGCTGGGACCTGAAGTCGGTCCAGTTGGCCCGCCTGAACGTGCAGACGCAACAGCGCCGCACGCTGGAGGCCAAATCGCCGGACTTCGCCGTCAACTGGGAACTGGACCCCGCCGGCGAGACCTGGGCGCTGCAGACGCTCAACGAGAACCGCCAGGCGCTGTACTTCAAGACGGCGGACGGCGCCTGGACGCTGGCGCAGGAAGGCGACTGGGTGGCTTCGCCGACCGTGCGGCCGTTCGCGTCCGACGGCCGTGATCTGCGGCTGGTCCTCGCCAGGTCGCCCGCGGGCACGCAGGCGCTGTACCGCATCGACCCCAAGACGCTCAAGAAGGAGGCCGAGCCGCTGGTCTCGCTGCAGGGGTTCGACTTCGACGGCGCCGCGATCTTCGACGCCGACAGCCGGCGTCTGCTCGGCCTGCACTTCGAGAGCGACGCGCCGTCCACGCACTGGTTCGACGCCACGCTCAAGGAGATGCAGACGACGGTCGACCAGGCGCTGCCCGGCCGCGCCAACACGTTGGAATGCCGCCGCTGCCTCAAGACCGGCCGCGTGATGGTGACCTCGATGTCGGACACGCAGCCGGCGGAGTACTTCCTCTACGACCACCGCGCGAAGAAGCTGCGGGAGTTCGGCTCCTCGCGGCCGTGGATCCGCGCCGCCGACATGGCGCAGGTGGAGCAGACCCGCATCCGCGCGCGCGACGGACTCGAGTTCCCGGTGACGGTCACGACGCCGCGCGGCAAGGCCGACGGCCCGAGGCCGGCCGTGGTGCTCGTGCATGGCGGGCCTTTCGTGCGCGGCACGTCGTGGGGCTGGAACGCGCTGCCGCAGTTCCTCGCCTCGCGCGGCTACGTCGTGATCGAGCCGGAGTTCCGCGGCAGCGAGGGCTACGGCGAGCAGCTGTTCAAGGCCGGTTGGAAGCAATGGGGCGAGGGGATGATCGACGACGTCAGCGATGCGCTCGCGTGGGCGGTCAAGCAGGGCGGGGTGGATGCGCGCCGGGTCTGCATCGCGGGGGCGAGCTACGGCGGGTACGCGTCGATGATGGGCCTGATCAAGGATCCCGGGCAGTACCGCTGCGGCGTGAGCTGGGCCGGGGTCACCGACCTCGACTACCTGTTCAGCCTGGATTGGAGCGACGCCAGCGACGCGTCGCGACGCTTCGGCATGACGGCCATGATCGGCGACCGCGTGAAGGACGCCGAGCGTCTGCGCCGCACCTCGCCGCTGCGCCGCGCGGTCGACATCAAGGCGCCGGTGCTGATCGCGCATGGCATCGACGATCGGCGCGTGCCGATCGATCACGCGACGGACTTCCGCCGTGCGCTCGAGAAGGCCGGGCACAAGGAGATCGAATACGTCACCTACGACGGCGAAGGCCACGGGTGGCGCAAGCTGTCCACCGACGTCGACTTCTACGGGCGGATGGAGAGGTTCCTGGCGAAGCACCTCGCGGTGGGGACGACTGGCGCTCAGTGATCTTCCACTTCGGGAGGCCAGGCGCGGGCACTCCACGGCGCAGGGGGCGTCCCTCCGGGAACCCCCAGCACCATTCCGGCCCCACCAGCGCCCGCTGTTTGCGGGCCTTGGGAATGCGATTGGGGGACAGGTCTTGCGCTTGGGGATCGGCTTACCAGCCGATCGTGTATGTCACCGTCGTCGGCGCATTCGTGTGCAGCGACGGGCTGAAGCCGCCGACGTCGTCGTACGCGAAGCCGTAGGCCAGACCGTAGCCGGTGGCGTTGCCTTCCGTGCCCTTGATCGAATGGTCATGCCAGAACTTGGCGAACCAGTTGCCGCGTGTGCCGGCCGGGTAGAAGGCCGCCGGACGGTACCAGTCGGCCGGCGTCGCCAGCACGTGGCGGTTCAGCGCCGCGCACACCTGCGCCTGGATCTGCAACTGGATCGACTTGGCCGCATCGGCCGGCGTGTCGACCTGGAAGCTGCCGTCCGGCTTGCGCGGATCGTCCAGCTTGCCCGCGCCCAAGAAGACCTCGGCCGTGTTGGGCTGGCCGTTGATGTAGTACGTGCCGTTCGAGCGCCCGCCGGTGAACACGAATCGGTTGGTGCTGCTGTCGACGCGGCCGCGGAAGGTGCCCAGGTTGTCCAGCGTGAAGACCAGGTCCTGCGTCTTGAAGCGGTTCCACATCTCGCCGATGTAGCCATCCAGGTAGGCGCCGTTCACGTCGCCCGGGCGGAAGGTGAAGTGCGCCGGCGCGAGGATGCGGGTGCGGTAGGGCACGTTCGGGAAGTTGGGCTCCGCCAAGCTGCGGAATTCGACCGGCACTTCCTGCTGGAACTTGGTGAACAGCGTGTCGCGCGATTCTGTCAGCGGCTCGCCGACCGTCTTGTCGTAGCCGCCCAGGCCCTGAAGGCGTAGCTTCAGCGGGAAGCCGAAGTGGTCCACGCGCGTGGTGTTGATGAAGATGCCCTGGTCCGGCTGGCCCTTGGGGATCAGCGCGAACTCGCCGAAGTCGAAGACCACGTCCAGGTTGGGATCGCTCGAGTTCTCGATGTTGGCGCCGGCGTAGGCGATGTTGCCCGCGCCATCGGTGTTCACCTCGATGAACATCGGGCTGCCCACCGACATCAGCACGCGCGCCGAGTTCACCGGCGGGATCGTGATCTGCTTGGTCTGCGACAGCGGGAAGAAGTAGTTGGCGTACTTGCGGCCGTTCTTCGTCACGGTGTTGTCGGACAGGCGCATCGGGACGAGGTTGCCGCCGGCGTCGACGTGCACGAACTCGCCCGTCTGCCAGCTCTTGCCGATGATGGCCCAGTAGACCTGCGCGTCGCTCCAGCGGCCGTTGGTCGCGTTCTCGATCTTGAAGGTCGTGCGGGCGTTCCAGTCGGCCGGATTGCCGGGGTTGCCCGGGTTCTGCGGCGTGCCCGGATCGGTCGTGCCGCCGCCGGTCGTGACGGTCGCGGTGAAGCGCGCGCTGTCGTAGGCCGGGTTGCCGTTGTTGTACGTGAACCAGTAGTCCACGCGCGTGCCGGCGACCGCGCCGGGCAGCGCCAGCTCGTAGCGGGCCGCGCCGCCGTTGAAGGGCATGCGCAGGTTCTGCTGCGCGCCGCCGTTCAACTGGTAGTGCGCGTCGACCCAGGTCGTCGCGACGTTGGACTTGAACCAGAGCGTGGCCTGGCTGCCGTTGAACGCGACGCCGTGCGAGAAGCTCGCATTGGACTGCGCCTGCGTGGTGGGCGCGCTGAAGCTCAGCACGAGGAAGGCCAGGCATGCGCCCAGCCAGCAGAGGAGGCGATTCATGAAGTCTCCAAGAGGTTTCGATGGTGTGCTGGAGGCACCGATCGACGCGGTCCGGCCAGCGCTCTTCGACGCCTGTCCGGGACTGCGACTTCTCTCCTGCGCCCACCATCCTAGGCAAAAGCCGCGCATTCTGAAAGCGCTTTCACAATTTGGAGGTATTCGATTGCAACGGCATGAAAGCGACGGTGGCAACGCGTCTCGCGCCATCGGGGCGTGAGGGGCGGTGCGATGTCCGGGCGATGGGCGGGGAGCGACGGGCGAGGAATGCGCGGGGCACGGTCTTGCGGGCGAAGAGCGTCGACGCCTGGCACGGACCTCGCTTATCGTCCTGCCAGCCTTTGCTCCACGCCTGACCGCCGATGTCGACACCTTCCGCAACGTCTGATGCCGAGTTCTCGTTCCGCCGGATCGCGGTTCCCGCGTTCGGGCCGTCGATGCTGTTCGGCCTGGGCGAGGGCGCGATCCTGCCGATCGTGCCGCTGATGGCGCGGGACCTGGGGGCGTCGGTGTCGATGGCGGCCTTCGTGGTGACGCTGATCGGGCTGGGCTCGCTGCTGAACAACATCCCGGCGTCGGTGATCACGATGCGGTGGGGCGAACGCTGGGCCATCGTCGCGGCCGGCGTCTGGAGCGCGTTGGGCATGGCGCTGTGCGTGCTGCTGCCGGGCGTGCTGGCGCTGGGCATCGGCTGCTTCATGGTGGGCATGTCGCAGGCCGTCTACAACCTGGCGCGCCAGAGCTATCTGACCGAGGCGGTGCCCGCCGCCTACCGGGCGCGGGCGCTGTCCACGCTGGGCGGCGTGATGCGGATCGGCATGTTCATCGGGCCGTTCCTGTCGGCGGCGGCGGTGCATGCGTTCGGGCTGGAGGCGGCGTTCGGCGTCGGCATCGCGGGCGTGCTGGCCGCGGCGGCGATCGGCGCGCGGCTGCCGGACCTGGAAGCGCCGCCGCATCCCGCGGGCGCGGCGCCGGCGCCGGTGTCGCTGAAGTCCATCGTGGCCGATCACCGCCGGGTGTTCCTGACCCTGGGCCTGGGCGTGATGCTGGTCAGCGCGGTGCGGGCATCGCGCCAGGCGGTGATCCCGCTGTGGGCGGACCACCTGCTGCTGGCGCCGGCGGTGACCTCGCTGATCTACGGGATCTCCGGCGGCATCGAGATGCTGCTGTTCTACCCCGCCGGCCGCGTGATGGACCTGAAGGGCCGGCGCTGGGTGGCGGTGCCGTCGATGGCGATCATCGGCATCGCGCTGCTGCTGATGCCGCTCACCGCCGGCTTCACCACGCTGCTGATCGCCGCGACGGCGATCGGTTTCGGCAACGGCATCGGTTCGGGGCTGATCATGACGCTGGGCGCCGACCACGCGCCGCGCCATGGCCGCGCCTACTTCCTCGCGGTGTGGCGCTTCCTGTCCGACGTGGGCGGCTCCTGCGGGCCCGCGCTGCTGTCGGCGCTGGTGGCGACGGCGTCGCTGGCCGGCGGCATCGCGGTCACCGGCGGGCTGGCGATGCTGGCGGCGACCTTGCTGGGGATGTGGATCCCGGCGAAGCAGGCGGTCGAGCGATCGCGTTGACGTCGACACACCAGGCGGCCGGATCGGGCGACTACAGTTGCGCCATGCCTGTTCCCCCTGACGACTCTCCGGCCGATTACCGTCCTGGATCACCGCTCAAGCTGCTGCGGACCGATCGCCTGCTGATGCGGGCCTCCGTGCCCGCGCTGGCCGAGGCCGCGGTCGACTACCAGTCGCGCAACCTCGCGCACTTCGCCCGCTGGGATCCGACGCGTCCGGCCAATCATTGGGAACTGGAGGTCACGCGAGCGCGACTGGCCCGCGAGGAAGCCGCCTTCGATGCGGGCACGATCTGGCGCTACTGGCTGTCGCTGGCGGAGGCGCCCGGTCGCGTGATCGGCGTCTGCGCGCTGTCGGATGTGGTGCGCGGCGTGTTCCAGAGCGCGATGCTGGGCTACAGCCTGGACGAGGACTGCGTCGGCGCCGGTTTGATGCAGGAGGCGCTGAAGCAGCTGATCGACGAGGCCTTCTCGCCGGCGGTGTCGCTGCACCGCGTGCAGGCGTCGGTCCGTCCGGAGAACGCGCGCAGCCGGCGCGTGCTGGAGCGGCTCGGGTTCCAGCGCGAAGGCCTCAGCCCGCGCTACCTGTTCATCGACGGCGAATGGCGCGACCACGAGACCTTCGCGTTGATCAATCCTCAGTGGGGCGAGACCCGGCGGCCGGCGACGTGAAACGCCGGCCATGCTCGCGACGCTCCCGATCCTCCTCCCGCTCTTCGGTCTGATCGCTGTCGGTTACGGCGCGAGGCGGCTGTCTATCGACGGGACGTCGGGGTGTCGTCGACCACCACGCTGATTTCAACGGTGCTGTCGCTGGGGACGCTGGCGGTGGTTCTGACGCAGCTGCGATAACACGACTTCGGCTGCCGCCAGATCAACGGCGCGCGCTGTTGCGTTCTTGCCGACTCGTTGAAATGGACCTGTTCCGAGTCTGCCTAGACTGGTCATCAATCTCAAGAGTGCTGAAGGTGGCGCACATGACGAAGTTGATGACGGACGAATCGATCAAGGCCTTGATCGAGATGCCCAAGACGGTTCGGAACCCTCGGACCCGATGGATTGAGCAGAAGAGGTCGATGCGCAGGACATTCGATGCGGAGAGTGTCGACGGCCGGTTCAAGTTCCGTGTGTATCAACGGCAGAACCTGGAGGACCCTGATGCCTTCTCTTGCGGATTGAGTCTCCTTGACCTGGACGGCGAGGAGGTGACACTGGTTCGTTGCAACGGCCCCTATCACTCGCATGGCAATCCCCTGGAGGGGGAGCGCCTTGACTTCCTGAGCCACGTCCATTTCGCGACCGAGCGATACATGGCGGAGGGGAGGAAGGCGGAGCATTTCGCCATTCGATGCGATGCGTACGTCGACCTTTGCGGGGCCACTCGCCACCTGGCCGGTCTTTGCGCCATTGCCAATCTGCCGTTGACCGCTCACGCTGGCGGCGAGCTGGTTCAGGGTGTGTTTGACCTGGAGTACTGACCATGACTGTCGCGGACATTCAAGAACGGCTATGCAAATTGATGTGCCTGGAGGTACGGGTCGTCGAACGACGTGGACAACTTGTGGTCTCCCTGCCGTTCGAAGGCCGGGATGGCGATCACCTCGTCGCGCACTTGAAGCACGAGGGCGATCGCTGGCGAATCAGCGACCGCGCGAACACGTTGATGCGACTGAGCTACGAGAACGATCTCTCGAAGCTGCTGAGCGGCGCACGGGGCAAGCTGTATGAACAGGTACTGCGTGAGTCCGGCATCGCTGAAGACGACGGAGAACTGTTTGTCATCGTCGACGCCGATGACCTGGCCCGCGGTCTGTTCCGACTCGGGCGTGGCATGTCGCGACTGGAGGACTTGGGACTGTGGAGTCGGGGGCGGGTCGAATCGACCTTTTACGATGACCTGAATTCGGTCTTGCGCGATGTTGTCGGAGGTGAGCGATTGATCAGGGACTACGTCGATCCGGACGTGCCCGAGAGCGACAACTATCCCATCGACTTCTTCGTTCAAGGGATTCATGCACCGTTGTACGTGTTCGGTGTCAAAGGCGCGGACAAGGCGCGATTGACGACCATCACCCTCCAGCACCTGAAGGCACATGCAGGGAGTTTCGACTCTCTGGTGGTCGTCAATGATCTGGGCGACATCACCAAGCCTGATATCGAGCGCTTGGCGAAGGTGGCGAACGACATGGTGTTTGGACTCGACGACACCTGCGCCATTCGCGAGAAGATCGATCACCGGCTTCGCGCCTGATGTTGAGATCGGCGCTTGAGCATCGATCGGGAGCCAAGGCGATCTCAGTGTTTGCATGAGCATGTGCGCGGAGCTTCGTTGGCCGGGCACGCCAACGCCCGCAGGCTATGGGGTTGTCGTGACTGATGATTCCCCGAAAGCCCCCATGTCCCTTCGTTCGTCCTTCCGCCCGCTGATCTCCGGAATCCCGCTGAGCGCCGTGGCGCTCGCCGCCATCGCCAGCCTCGCGTCCGCCGTCCAGGCCCAGACTCAAACTCAGCAGGCGTCGGCGTCGGCCGCCGTCTCCGGTGATCAACTCCAGCAGGTCGTCGTCACCGGCACCCGTCGCGTGAATCGCACGGTCGCGGAGTCGGAATCGCCCGTCGACGTCCTCAGCGTCGCCGACCTGCAGCGCACCGGGACCTCCGAACTCGCGACCGCGCTCGGCCAGTTGCTGCCGTCGCTGAACTTCCCGCGTCCGTCGCTGACCGACGCCTCCGATGCCGTGCGGCCCGCCCAGTTGCGCGGGCTCTCGCCCGACCAGACCCTCGTGCTGATCGACGGCAAGCGCCGCCACACCACCGCCGTGGTCAACATCAACGGCACGCAGGGCCGCGGCTCCGCGCCGGTGGACCTGAACACGATCCCGTTCGCCGCGATCGAGCGCGTCGAGGTCCTGCGCGACGGCGCCGCCGCGCAATACGGCTCCGATGCGATCGCGGGCGTGATCAACATCGTGCTGAAGAAGGGCGCCAAGGGCGGCAGCGTCAACGCCGAGGTCGGCCAGACCGATTCGGGCGACGGCTTCCGCCACACCGAGGCGGCCAGCGCCGGCTTCGCGCTCGGACAGGACGGATGGGTGCGCTTCGCGCTCGAGAATCGCCATCAGCAACGCACCAACCGCGCCGGCGTCGACACGCGCGACGCGGCGACCGAGCCCCGCTTCGGCCAGGTCAACAACCGACTCGGCGATCCGGACAGCCATCAGCAGTCCGCGGTGATCAACGCCGAGGTCGCGCTGACCGGCAGCCTGCAGGCCTATGCCGTCGCCACGCTCAGCCACCGCGACACGGTCTCCGCCGCGTTCTGGCGCACTCGCGCGACGGCTGTCGCCAACAACGTCGCCGGCCTGTACCCCGAGGGCTTCCTGCCGTTGCAGGACAGCACCACGGTCGACACCGGCATCGTCGCCGGCGTGCGCGGTGAGTTGGCCGGATGGTCCTGGGACGCGAGCGTCAACCATGGCCGCAACCGCTTCGACATCGACGTGGCCAACACGGCCAACTACTCGCTCGGCAACGCGAGCCCGACGCGCTTCGATGCCGGTCGACTCAGCAACCAGCAGACGGTGCTGAACCTGGACCTGTCGCGCGAGGTCGACCTCGGTCTGGCCGCACCGTGGACTTTGGCCCTCGGCGCCGAGGCCCGTCGCGAGCGCTACGAGATCGATGCCGGTGAATCGGCGTCGTACCAGAGCGGCGGCGCTTCCGGTTTCCCCGGCTTCCAGCCGAGCAACGCCGGCGCGCATTCACGCCATGACATCGCCGCCTACGCGAGCCTCGAAGGCCAGGTGACGAAGGCCTTCAGCGCCTCCGCCGCGCTGCGAGCCGAGCACTACAACGACTTCGGCAATGCGACCTCCGCGAAGCTGTCCGGCCGCTACGTGTGGTCCCCGGCCATGGCGCTGCGCGGCACGCTGTCCACCGGCTTCCGCGCGCCGTCGCTGGCGCAGCAGTACTTCGCCACCACCTCGACCAACCTGATCAACGGCGCGCTGGTCGATGCCGGCACCTTCCCGGTGGAATCGGCGGCCGCGGCGGCGCTGGGCGCCAAGCCGCTGAAGGCGGAGAAGTCGCGCAACCTGAGCCTCGGCCTGCTGTTGCAGCCGCTGGCGCAATGGCAGACCACGGTCGACGTCTACCAGATCGATATCGACGATCGCACCCTGCTGTCGGCCAACCTGACGCTGCCCGCCACGCTCCGCAACCAGTTGGCGGCTCAAGGTGTGCTGGTCAGCGCGGGGCGTTACTTCACCAATGCGCTGGACACGCGCACGCGCGGCGTGGACGTCGTGAGCACCTGGCAGCAGGATTGGGGTGGCGCGGGCCGCGGGCAGTACACGGTCGCGTACAACCACAACAAGAACTCGATCCGGCATGTCGACGACAACCCGGCGATCCTCACGGCCAACAACCTGGAGCTGATCGACCGCGTCTCGCTGGCGCGCGCCACGATCGGGTCGCCGAAGGACAAGCTGGTGCTCGGCGCCGAGCACCGCTGGGGACCGTGGATCGGCCGCGCGGCGGCGAGCCGTTACGGCAGCTTCGTGATCCGCCAGTCCAACGCGGTCAACGATCAAACCTTCGGTCCGGCGTGGCTGCTCGATCTGTCGGTGGGGTGGGAGCAGGGCGCCTGGTCGCTCAGCGCTGGCGTCGACAACGTCACCAACCGCTACCCTGATCGAGTGATCACGCCGAACGCCGTCGGCGGCATCCTGGCCTACAACCAGTTCTCGCCGTTCGGGGCGAACGGGAGGCAGTACTACGCGAAGGCGGGTTATCGCTGGTGATGGTTGAACGCGTTCCAGCCGCAGGGCCGGGATGCGAGGAGGCCGGAAATGCAAAGGGCCGGCGTCGGCCGGCCCTTCAGCGCGAAATGGTCAGCGGTCCAGCGGTTAAACCAGGCCCTGCTTCGACGCCAGCACCGCGGCTTCCGCGCGGCTCGACACATTGAGCTTCTTGTAGATGCTCTTGATGTGGTCGTTGACGGTGAACCACTTGATGCCCATCAGGTTCGCGATCTCCTTGATCGTGAACCCCTTGCTGAGGTAGGTCAGCACCTCGTTCTCGCGCGGGGTCAGGCGTTCCCATTCGGGCACCGGATCCAGCGTGACGCCGCGCGTGCTGGGCGTGGCCGTGGAGGTCAGGCTGCCGAAGCCGGAGTTCAGTCCCATCGGACCGGAATCGCCGGTCGATCCCGGACGGAAGTGCGACAGCAGCCGGCGCGCGATCGCGGGCGACAGCGGCGGCTGGCCGCGCACGATGCGCTGCAGCTCTTCCACCAGCACCTCGAAGCGGTCTTCCTTCAGCAGGTAGCCGTCCGCACCGCGCTGCAGGGCGGGGAAGAGGTGGTCATCGTCCGAATAGAGCGTCGTGACGATCTTGACCGCCGGCTTGCCGGCGAGCTCGCCCAGGAACTCCATGCCGTTGCCGTCCGGCAGTTCGAGGTCGATCATGATCAGCTTGTAGCCCGTGGCGGGCGACTCGGCCTCCACCTTGGCCAGCTGGCGGCGCGCGCCTTCCAGGTCGCCGGCCTCGGTGATCTCCATGCCGTCGCTGAAGCTTTCACGCACCACGCGGCACAGGAAGCTGCGGGCGACGGGGTTGTCTTCGACGATGAGAACTTTGACGGCCATGGTGTGGGGAGCGATAGCTGGCCGCATCCTAGCAGCGCCCCCCGGGCTTGCATGCCCCGTGAAACAGGGTGTCGCCGGACGATCGTCCGGCGGTCGACGGACGGTCAGCCGTTGACGACCACCAGCTTGCCCACCACCTGCCGCGAGGCCATGCGCTCGAAGGCCTTGGGCAACTCCTCCATCGGCAGGACCTGGTCGATCACCGGGCGGATCTTGCCGGCCGCGTACCACTGCGCCAGCGTCATCATCATCGCGGCGTTGCGCTTGGGTTCGCGCTTCGCGAACTCTCCCCAGAAGACGCCGACCAGCGAGGCCCCCTTCAGCAGCGCCAGGTTCAGCGGCAGCGCCGGGATGCTGCCCTGCGCGAATCCGACCACCAGGTAACGCCCGCGCCAGCCGATCGAGCGGAACGCCGCCTCGGCCAGGTCGCCGCCGACGGGGTCGTAGATGACGTCCGGGCCCTTGCCCTCGGTCAGCGCCTTGATCTCGTCACGCAGCGAGCCGCTCGCGTAGTTGATCGTGGCATCGGCGCCGATCTCCCGGCAACGCGCGCATTTCTCGTCCGACGAGGCCGCCGCGATCACGCGCGCGCCGGCCGCCTTCGCGATCTGGATCGCCGCCGTGCCGACGCCGCCCGCCGCGCCCAGGATCAGCACCGTCTCGCCGGCCTGGAGCGCGGCGCGGTCGATCAGTGCATGGTGGCTGGTGGCATAGGTGCAGATGAAGGCCGCGGCGTCCTCGAAGGGGAAGCCGGGCGGCAGCGGCAGCGCCAGCGCGGCGGGCACCAGCGCCTCGGTGCCGAAGCCGCCGGTGCCGGTGAAGGCCGCCACCGCGTCGCCCGGCTTGAAGCCGGTCACGCCGTCGCCGACCGCCTCGACGATGCCGGCGAACTCGGTGCCCGGCACGAAGGGCAGCGGCGGCTTCATCTGGTACTTGTTCTGGACGATGAGCAGGTCGGGGAAGTTCAGGCTCGCCGCCTTGATCGCCACCTTCAGCTGGCCGGGGCCGGGCTGCGGGGAGGGCAGTTCCTTCCACTGCAGCGCCTCGACGCCGACCGGGTTCTCGCACAGCCATGCCTTCATGTCTCGTCTCCTCTTTCTGATGGATCCGCCAATCGTCGCGGGGTGGTCCAGGGGTCGCCGGGCGCATGATAGGCAGCACGGGTGGACCCTCGCGTCACCGGGGTGACGGCCTGCCTACAATGCCGTCCATGCGCATCCTCATCGCCAACGACGACGGCTATCTGGCCCCCGGTCTTGCCGCCCTGGTCCGTGCCTGCGAAGGGCTCGGCACGGTGGAAGTCATCGCCCCGGAGCAGAACGCCAGCGGCACGTCCAACTCGCTCACGCTGCACCGGCCGCTGTCGGTGTACACGTCCTCCAACGGTTATCGCTATGTCAACGGCACGCCGTCCGACTGCGTCCACCTGGCCCTGACCGGGCTGCTGGACTACAAGCCCGACCTGGTGCTGTCCGGCATCAACAACGGCGCGAACATGGGCGACGACACGCTCTATTCGGGCACCGTCGCCGCCGCGACCGAGGGCTACCTCTTCGGCGTGCCGTCGATCGCCTTCTCGCAGGTCGAGAAGGGCTGGGGCGACCTCGATGCCGCCGCCGCCGTCGCGCGCGCGCTGGTCCAGGACGTCATCGCCGGCGGACTGGGTCAGCCCTTCCTGCTCAGCGTCAACATCCCGAACCGTGCCGACGCCGCTTCGCTGCCGCGCCGCATCACGCGCCTGGGACGCCGCCACGCCAGCGAGGCCACGATCCAGCAACGCAGCCCGCGCGGCGAGATGATCTACTGGATCGGCCCGGCCGGTGCCGAGCGCGAAGCGGGCGAGGGCACCGATTTCCACGCGACCGCCAACGGCGCCGTGTCGGTCACGCCGCTGCAGGTCGACCTCACCGAGCACGCGACGCTGGGCCACTGGCGCCAGCAACTGCAGACCGACGGCCGTCCATGACCTCGCTGCCGCCCCGGCCCAAGCGCTTTCCGCTGTCGCTGGACAAGCTCGGAGCGACCCGCCCGGGCGCGCCCGGCGCGGCCGCGGCCGCCGAGGCGCGCGAGCCGCTCAAGCCGCAGGGCCATTGGCAGCAGGCCGCCGCCATCAAGGCCCGGCAGACGACGCCGATCGGGCTGGGCCTCGATTCGGCCGGGGTGCGCCAGCGCATGGTCGAGCGGCTGCGCCGCGAAGGCCTGTCCGACGAGCGCGTGCTGCAGGCGCTGGCCACGGTGCATCGCCATCACTTCGTCGACTCCGCGCTCGCCACCCAGGCCTACGAGGACACCAGCCTGCCGATCGGCCACGGGCAGACGATTTCCAAGCCGTCCGTCGTCGGGCGGATGATGGCGCTGATGCTCGACGCGCCCGGGGCGCGGCAACGCGGCCATCTGGGCAAGGTGCTCGAGATCGGCACCGGCTGCGGCTACCAGGCGGCGCTGCTGATGCAGTTGTCGAAACAGGTCGTGTCGGTCGAGCGGCTGCGGCCGCTGCACGACAAGGCGCGCGCCAACCTCGTGGGGCATCACCAGATCCGGCTCGTCTACGGCGACGGCATGCTCGGCCATCGGCCCTCGGCCCCGTACGACAGCATCATCTCCGCCGCCGGCGGCGACGACATCCCGCAAGCCTGGCTGGACCAGCTCGCGCCCGGCGGCCGACTGGTGGCGCCGATGACCGCGCCCAGCGGCCGGGGGCAAGTCCTGGTCCTGATCGATCATGTCCGCGACGCCGCGGGCTCGCGTTTCCTGCGCAGCCTGCATGAGGCCGTCCTGTTCGTACCCCTAAAATCAGGCGTCCTGTAGCGCGCCAGCCCGACTGTGGCTTCCGCGCTTCGGCTTTCCAAATGACAACTTCGCGCATGCAACAACTCTTCCGTTCCCCGCTGCTCTGGGTCTCCGTGGCGGTGCTCGCGCTCACGGGCTGCCAGAACACCCCGCACCGCGCGCCGGTGGAGGACCGTCCTGTCGGCAAGGCGACTGCGCCGGCCATTCCTGGCACGGCGGTCACGCCCGCCCCGGAATCGAAACCGCTGCCCGGCGCCGAGAACGCCGGCAAGCCCGGTTACTACACCGTCAAGCCCGGCGACACGCTGATCCGCATCGCGATGGACAACGGCCAGGGCTGGCGCGACGTGGCGAGATGGAACGGCATGGACAACCCCAACCTGGTCGAGGTGGGTCAGGTCTTGCGCGTGATTCCGCCGGGCCTCGACCCGAACGCGGCGACGACCCGGCCGCTGACGACTTCCAAGGTGGAGACGCGTCCGCTGGATGGCAAGTCCCCGGCTCCGGCGACGACGACCGCCGCGGCCGCGTCTTCCTCCTCGCCCGCCAGCGGCGCCGCGACGCCCGCCGCGCCGGCCGTCACCAAGGACGACGACGACATCAGCTGGGGCTGGCCCGCGTCCGGCGCGGTGGCCGCGGGCTTCGACGAGGTCCGCAACAAGGGCATGGCCTTCTCCGGCAAGGCCGGGGATCCGGTCTTCGCCGCCGCCGATGGCCGCGTGATGTATGCGGGCGCGGGGTTGCGCGGATACGGCAACATGATCATCATCAAGCACAGCACGAACTATCTGACGGCTTACGCGCATAACCAGACCCTGCTGGTGAAGGAGGACCAGGTGGTGCGCAAGGGCCAGAAGATCGCAGAGATGGGTTCCAGCGACGCGGATTCGGTGAAGCTGCACTTCGAAGTGCGCAAGCAAGGCAAGCCGATCGATCCGTCCAAGTTGTTGCCCGCGCGCTGAGGCGCTCAAGGAGGCGCCGCAACATGACCTTGCATCGCGCCTCTTCGACTGACGGACTTCTGCCCGACGGCCTGGATCGACCCGTTCATCCCGGCCGCTTCAAGCTGCCGCCCGAGCTGGCGGTGGACGGTCACGATGTCGCGCAGGCTGCCGGCAATGATGCCGGTCATGACGACGGCCTCGACCCTCACGACGGCGACGAACGCGAACACGCCGCGCGCGACGACGCTGACGCGCCCGGTGCGGCGGAAGTCGCGACCGATGACGACGACGAGGTCCGCGTCCTGCGCAGCGTCGAATCCGAGGACGGCAAGGGCAAGTCCAAGTCCGGCAAGGGCGATCTCGGACCCGCCGACGGCGACGCCACCAACGCCCTGCAGGCCTACCTGCGCGACATCCGCCGCACGCCGCTGCTGACGCCGCAGGAGGAGTACGACACCGCCGTGAAGGCGCGCGCCGGCGACTTCGAGGCGCGGCAGGCGATGATCGAGCACAACCTGCGGCTGGTCGTCAGCATCGCCAAGAACTACCTGGGCCGCGGCCTGCCGATGAGCGATCTCATCGAGGAAGGCAACCTCGGCCTGATGCACGCGATCGGCAAGTTCGAGCCCGAACGCGGCTTCCGTTTCTCGACCTACGCCAGCTGGTGGATCCGCCAGGCGGTGGAGCGCGCGCTGATGCATCAGGCGCGGCTGGTGCGGCTGCCGGTGCACATCGTGCGCGAGCTCAACCAGGTGCTGAAGGCGCGCCGCGCGCTGGAGGCGGTCGCGGCGCAGCGCGGCGGCGAAGGCGGCGTGCGCGCCGAGGACGTCGCCCAGGCGCTCGGACGACCGGTCGACGAGATCGCCGAGCTGCTGGCCTATGCGGAGCTGCCGAGCTCGCTCGATTCTCCGGTCGACCGCAACGGCGAGGGCGGCGAATCGATGCTAGACCTCGTCGCGGACGAGCAGGCCGTCGATCCGGCGGGACATCGGCTGAGCCATGAGCTCGAGGACCTGCTCAAGAGCGGTCTGGCCTCGCTCAGCGACCGCGAGCGCGAAGTGCTCGCCGGTCGTTACGGCCTCGCGGACCGCGAGCCCGAGACGCTGGACATCCTGGCCGTGCGGCTCAGCCTGACGCGTGAGCGCATCCGGCAGATCCAGATCGAGGCGCTGGCCAAGCTCAAGCGCAACATGATGCGGCAGGGCATCAGCCGCGATTCGATCTTCTGAGCGCGGACAGGCTCCCCCCGACGGCGCTGGGATAATGCGCCCCCATGACTGATGTATCGGAATGGCTGAAGGTCGACTCGCTGGACCTTGAAGCGCAGGGCGTCGCCCACAACAGCGAAGGCAAGGTGGTGTTCATCGAGGGCGCCTTGCCTGGCGAGGAAGTCCAGGTCACCGTCGGCCGCAAGAAGAACAAGTGGGAGCAGGCCGCGATGGTCGCGATGCGCCGCGAGAGCTCGCAGCGCGTGCGCCCGGTCTGCCCGCATTTCGGCCTGCATCCCGGCGCCTGCGGCGGCTGCAAGATGCAGCATCTGCATCCGGGCGCCCAGGTCGCCGTCAAGCAACGCGTGCTGGAGGACAACCTCTGGCACCTCGGCAAGCTCAAGGCCGAGGCGCTGCTCCGTCCGATCGAGGGCCCGGCCACCGGCTACCGCTATCGCGCGCGCCTGTCGGTGCGCTACGTGCCGAAGAAGGGCCACGTGCTGGTCGGCTTCCATGAGCGCAAGAGCCGCTACATCGCCGACATGCAGGTCTGCAAGGTCTTGCCCGAGAAGATCAGCGCGATGCTGATGCCGCTGCGCGAGCTGGTCGGCGCCATGGACGCGCGCGACCGGCTGCCGCAGATCGAGCTCGCCATCGGCGATACCGACGGCACGCAGGTCATCGCGCTGGTGCTGCGCCACCTGGAGCCGCTGAGCCCGGGAGATGTCGCGAAGCTGCGCGCGTTCGCGGCGGAGCATGGCGTGCAATGGTGGCTGCAGCCCAAGGGGCCGGACACGGTGCACCTGCTCGACGCGGGCGGACCCGAGCTGGCCTACACGCTGCCGGAGTTCGGCGTGCTGATGCCCTTCAAGCCGACCGACTTCACGCAGGTCAACCACCACATCAACACGGTGCTGGTCGGCCGCGCGTTGCGCCTGCTGGGCGTGCAGTCGGGCGAGCGCGTCATCGACTGGTTCTGCGGCCTGGGCAACTTCACGCTGCCGCTGGCCACGCAGGCGCGCGAGGTGCTGGGCATCGAAGGCAGCGAGGCGCTGGTGCAGCGCTCGCGCGAGAACGCGGCGCGCAATGGCCTCGATCACAAGGCGAGTTTCGTCGCCCGCAACCTGTTCGAGATGACGCCGCAGCTGCTGGCCGCCGACGGCGTGTCCGACCGCTGGCTGATCGATCCGCCGCGCGAAGGCGCGTTCGCGCTCGTGAAGGCGCTGGCGGATCTGGTCAAGGACCCGTCGCTGGCGCCGGGCTGGACGCCGCCCGAGCGCATCGTCTACGTGTCGTGCGCCCCGTCGACGCTCGCGCGCGACGCGGGCCTGCTGGTCCACGTGGCCGGCTACCGCTGCACGAAGGCGGGCGCGGTCAACATGTTCCCGCACACGGCGCACGTCGAATCGATCGCGGTCTTCGAGCGCGATCCCGACGCGCAGGCGCGCATCGCGCGCGGCGAGGTGGCGGCCGTCGTGATGGCGGATGTCATGGCCGGTGCCGATGCGGCGACGGGCGCAGACGCAGGCGCGGACGCATCGTCATCTTCGAGCGCTGAGTTGACTGCTTAATGAGGTCGCAATGTCGGAGACGGGGCGCATGACGAGCCGCGAGGGCAGGGGCCGCTCGTAGAATCGACGGCTTCGGTTTCTCCCGCCTTGGCAGGTTCCCAGATGTCCGGCAGCACTTTCGGCAGCTTGTTTCGCGTCACCAACTTCGGCGAGAGCCACGGTCCGGCCATCGGCTGCGTGATCGATGGCTGTCCGCCGGGACTGGCGCTGTCGGTGGCGGACATCCAGCCCGAGCTGGACCGTCGCCGTCCGGGCACCTCGCGCCACGTGACGCAGCGCCAGGAACCCGACCAGGTCGAGATCCTGTCCGGCGTCTACGAGGGCCTGACCACCGGCACGCCGATCTGCCTGCTGATCCGCAACGTGGACCAGCGCAGCAAGGACTACGGCAACATCCTCGACACCTTCCGCCCGGGCCACGCCGACTACACCTACTGGCGCAAGTACGGCTTGCGCGATCCGCGCGGCGGCGGGCGGTCGTCGGCGCGGCTCACGGCGCCGATGGTGGCGGCCGGCGCGGTCGCCCGCAAATGGCTGCAGCAGGAGCTCGGCATCGGCTTCCGCGGCTGCATGACGGCGCTCGGCGAGATCGACCTGGCCTTCGAGGGCTGGGAACACGTCGGCCAGAACCCGTTCTTCGCCGCCAATGTCTCGCAGATCCAGGCGCTCGAGGACTACATGGACGCGCTGCGCAAGGACGGCGACTCCGTCGGCGCGCGGCTGATGGTCGAGGCGACCGGCATGCCGGCCGGTCTGGGCCAGCCGCTGTTCGACAAGCTCGACGCCGACATCGCCTACGCGATGATGGGCATCAACGCGGTCAAGGGCGTCGAGATCGGCGCAGGCTTCGAGAGCGTGCGCCAGCGCGGCAGCCAGCATGGCGACGAGCTGACGCCCGCGGGCTTCGCCAGCAACAACGCCGGCGGCGTGCTGGGCGGGATCTCGAGCGGCCAGGACCTGCGCGTGTCGATCGCGATCAAGCCGACCAGCTCGATCCGCACCCCCAAGGCCTCGATCAATCGCGCGGGCGAGCCGACCACGGTCGAGACCTTCGGCCGCCACGATCCCTGCGTGGGCATCCGCGCGACGCCGATCGCCGAGGCGATGCTGGCGCTGGTCGTCATCGACCACGTGCTGATGGACCGCGCGCAATGCGCGGACGTCGAGCTCCCGATCCCCGCCATCGCCGGCCAGCGTCCGACCGCTGAATGAGCGTTGGATGAGCGTTGGATGAGCGGCGGATGAGCAGTGGATGGCTGGTGGAACGCGGCGGTGAATCTTCGGCGAATGACCGGTGACTGACAGCCGCCGCGTGCTGCGCGCGAGCGCGCTGCTCGGCTGCGCCTACTACGGCAGCATCGGGTTGTTCAATCCGTTCGCGCCGCTCTGGTACAAGTCCCTCGGCCTGCCGGTCGTCGCGATCGGGCTGCTGGTGTCCATGCAGAGCTGGACGCGGCTGTTCGCGCCTTATCTCTGGGGGCTGGTGGCCGATCGCAGCGGGCGGCGCGTCGAACTGATCCGCGCCGCGGCGCTCGCCTGCTGGGTCAGTTCGCTCGGCTTGTTGCTGACCTCCTGGTCCTCGGGCGTGCCGCCGGTCATCGGGCTGACGCTGGTCGTCTTCCTGATGTACTTCTTCAACGCCTGCGTGACGCCGCTCAACGAGGCCTTGATCGCGCATGAACTCGCCGCCAGCGGCGGCATGGATCCCAAGCGATACGGCCGCGTGCGCCTCTGGGGCTCGGTCGGTTTCCTGGCGACCGTCGTCGGTGGGGGCTGGTGGTTCGACTGGGCGGGGATGTCGGTGTTCCCGTGGACCATCGTCGTCGGACTGTCGGCCCTGGTCATCGCCGCCTGGCGCCTGCCCAAGCGCGCGGCCATCCAGCACGACGCCACCGAGTCGGTCTCCATCGCCGACACGCTGCGCCGGCCCGAGGTCGGCTGGTTCTTCCTCGGCATGTTCTTCACCGTGCTCGCGCACACGGCGATCTACGCGTTCTACAGCCTCTACCTGGACCGGCTCGGATACGGCAAGGGGCAGGTGGGGGCACTGTGGGCGGTGTCGGTCGCGGCGGAGATCTGCTGGTTCGCGTTCCAGGGCCGCTGGGTGCGGCATCACCATCTGCACCACTGGCTGGTGGCCGCCGCGCTACTGGCGGCGCTGCGCCTGGCCGGCACGGCGTGGCTGGGCGCGAGCCTCGCCGCCATGGTGGTGCTGCAGTGCTGCCATGCCGTCACCTTCGCGGCGCAGCACACCGCCTGCATCGGCCTGATCGGGCGCTACTTCCCGGGTCGTCTGCAGGGCCGCGGGCAGGCGCTCTACGCGGTGCTCGGCTACGGCGTCTCGGGCGTGCTCGGCAGCCTGGGCGGTGCGTGGCTGGCTGAAAGTCATGGGTACGCCGCCTGCTTCTGGGCCGCCTCGCTCTTCGCGCTCGTCGGCGCCTGGAGCCATTGGCGCTGCGCCCGGCGCGATCCGCTGCACGCGGTCTGACGCTATCGCCACGGCGACGCTGAGAGAGGAAAACTCAGCGGTTTCCAAGAGCGCGTCATCGCGCATCGATGTCATTCCATCGGGCCGACCCGCCATCCGTCCTCGGCCGCGCCAATTTCAGTCCCGGAGAAAAGCAGGCCATGACGCGCAATCTGCAATTCGTCGCGTCCGGCCATCGCATCAATTTGGGGATTCCTACACTCCGCCGCATTCAAGGATCATCAATTGGGTGATCCCGTGTCGACGGATGGGGGAGATCATGCGCAAGCAATGGTGGTTGGGTGGTGTGGCGGTGGCGGTCCTCGCGGGCGGCGCCGGTGTGTACGCCACGAGCGGGGGCAGCGCTCCCGCCGCGAAGAAGGACGAGGCCAAACCCGCCCTGGAGTTCCAGGCCGGCGAGATCGTCAAGCCGTCGATGGCGCCGATGCCCGGTGTCATCGAGTTCTCCGGCCCGCTGGTCGCGCCGAACACGGTGATCGTCCGCGCCAAGGCCTCGGGCAGCCTGGACCGCCTCGCGGTCGCTGAAGGCAGCCGCGTGAGCGCCGGCCAGTCGCTGGGCCAGCTGGACCTGGAGGAGCTGCGCCACAAGGTCGCCGAGCGCAACGCCAGCGTCGAAGCGATGCAGGCCATGTACGAGCAGTCCGAGCGCCAGTACAAGGCCAACCAGGGCCTGGCGGCGCAGAACTTCATCGCGCCGACGGCGCTGGACAACTCCCGCGCCCAGCTCGAATCGGCGAAGGGCCAGATGCTGTCCGCCAAGGCGCAGCTCGGCACGAGCGAGGTGCTGCTGCGCCAGGCCGCGCTGGTCTCGCCGATCAACGGCATCGTCGCCAAGCGGCACACGCTGCCCGGCGAGAAGGTGGCCGCCGAGCAGCCGGTGCTGACCATCGTCGACCTGTCCAAGCTGGAACTTGCCGGCCTGGTCGGCATGCACGAGGTCAGCAAGCTGTCGCCCGGCATGACAGTGCAGCTGAGGATCGAAGGATTCGACGACCCGGTGACGGCGCGCATCGCGCGCATCTCGCCGGCGGCCGAGCCCGGCACGCGGTCGATCGGCGTGACGCTGTCGCTGGACAACCCCGGCGAGCGTTTCCGCGCCGGCCAGTACGCGGTCGCCCGCGTGGAACTGGCCGACGACAAGCCGCGCCTGACGGTGCCGGTGACGGCGATCGGCGCGGTGTCCGGCCAGGAGCATGTCTGGCTGATCGAGAAGGGCACGCTGGTGCGCCGCATCGTGACGACCGGCCGCCGCGATCCGCGTGAGGGCCGCGTCGAGATCCTCGCCGGCGTGACGCCGCAGTCGCAGGTGCTGGGCGCGCGCTTCGACAACCTCAAGGAAGGCGAGCGCGCCGAGATCCGCGTGCCGAAATCGGGTGTCGCCAGCGTGGCCAGCGCCGCCGCGAGCGGCAGCGCCGCTCAGTAAGCACAACAACAAGAACAACTCTGCCGAGGAGCTTCCCATGTGGATGACCCGCGTCTCGATCCGCAACCCCGTCTTCGCCACCATGGTCATGGTCGCGCTGTGCGTGCTGGGGCTGGTCGCCTATTCCAAGCTGGGCGTCGAGCAGTCGCCCGACATCACCTTCCCCGGCGCGCAGATCGACATCCAGTACCCCGGCGCCTCGCCCGAGGCCGTCGAGCGCGAAGTGGCCAAGCCGCTCGAGGAGGCGCTCAACACCATCGCCGGCGTGGAGCGCGTGCAGTCGCGCAGCTTCGAGGGCCGCGTGCAGACCTCGGTCGAGTTCTCGCTGAACGCCGACATGAACCGCGGCATGCAGGAGATCCGCGACCGCGTCGCGATCGCGCAGGCGCAGTTCCCGCGTGACGTGAAGCCGCCGATGGTGCAGCGCTTCCAGGGCGAGAACGCGCAGCCGATCATCGTGGCCGCGCTGATGAGCTCGAACCGCACGCTGCGCGAGCTCTCGATGCTGGCCGACCTGACCGTCTCCAAGCGCCTGGGCCGCGTCGAGGGCGTGGCCAAGGTGGACGTCGGCGGGATGGCCGTGCGCGAGGTCCGCATCGACCTCGACCCGACGCGCCTGCGCGCCTACAACATCACCCCGGCGGAGATCTCCACCGCGCTGAACGCGGCCAACACCGACGCGCCGGTGGGCCTGATCTCCAACCGCTACGACGACGCGATGCTGCGCGTCGAGGGCAAGGTGAAGGATCCGAAGCAGTTCGTGAACGTCGTCGTCGCGCGCCGCGGCGACCTGGCGCTGACGCTCGGCGATTTGGGCACGCTCAGCGAGCGCGAGCGCGAGCTCGATTCCATCGCCCGCATCAACGGCCAGCCGGCCGTGACCTTCAACATCTTCAAGCAGCAGGACGCCAACATCGTCCAGACCGGCGAGGCGGTGAAGGTCGCCGTCGAGGAACTGCGCAAGACGCTGCCCAAGGACATGGAGCTGCGCCTGGTCTACGTCAACAGCGACTTCGTGAAGCACTCGCTCGACGGCCTGCGCCACACCCTGATCGAGGGCGCGCTGCTGACCATCGCCATCGTGTTCCTGTTCCTGCACAGCTGGCGCTCGACCATCATCACCGGGCTGACGCTGCCGATCTCGGTGATCTCCAGCTTCATCGCGATCTACGCCTTCGGCTTCACGCTGAACTTCATGACGATGATGGCCCTGAGCCTGTGCATCGGGCTGCTGATCGACGATGCGATCGTCGTGCGCGAGAACATCGTGCGCCACGTCGGCATGGGCAAGGACCACCACGCCGCGGCCGAGGACGGCACCAACGAGATCGGCCTGGCCGTGATGGCCACGACCTTCGCGATCTGCGCGGTGTTCGTGCCGGTCGCGTTCATGGGCGGCATCGTCGGCAAGTTCTTCTATCCGTTCGGCATCACCGTCGCCGTCGCGGTGCTGGTGTCGCTGTTCGTGAGCTTCACGCTGGATCCGATGCTGTCGTCGGTGTGGCCCGATCCGCCCAGCACCTACGTCAAGAAAGTGCCCGTCATCGGCCACCTGATCCGCGCCACCGACGCCGGCATGGACCTGCTGCACACGGTCTACGAGAAGACGCTGCGCTGGGTGTTCTCGCCGCGCCGCTTCCGGTTCCCGCTGCCGGCCTTCGGCAGGCCCTTCGGCCCCGACGGCGTCCGCCTGAAGCAGGCGCCGCGCCGACTGCGCATGGCGACGATCACGCCGCGCGGCATCGTCGCGTGGTCGGGTGTCGGCAGCTTCGTGCTGGCGATCCTGCTGGTGCCCGCGGTGGGCAGCGAGTTCCAGCCGCAGATCGACCAGGGCTTCACCCACCTGACGCTGCGCATGCCCGTGGCCACCAGCCTGGAGCGCGGCGAGGCCAAGGTCCGGCAGGTCGAGGAGATCCTCGCGACCTTCCCGGAGATCAAGACCGTCGCGACCGTCGTCGGCAGCAGCGGCGAAGGCCTGGCGACCGGCCGCAACCAGGCCAACCTGGACATCGCGCTGGTCGACCGCAAGCAACGCAAGCGCACGCAGACGCAGGTCGAGGACGCGATCCGCGCCGAGATCGCGCGCATTCCCGGTGTCGAGGTCAGCGTTGGCTTCAACCGGCCGGTGTGGGTCACGATCCTGGGCTCTGATCCGGAGGTGCTGACGCAGGTGGCCAAGGACTTCGCCGAGAAGGTCAAGAAGATCAAGGGCGCCGTCGACGTGGACACCACCGTCAAGCCCGGTCTGCCGGCCTTCGCGGTCAAGCTGCGCGACAACGCGGTGCGCGAGCTGGGGCTGAACGCGGTGCAGGTGGCCTCGTCGCTGCGCGCCTATGTCAACGGCGACATCGCCACCTACTGGACCACGCCCGACGGCAACCAGGTCGAGGTGCTGCTGCGCCTGCCCAAGGCGCAGCGCCAGAGCATCGAGCAGATGCGCAACCTGCCGGTGGCCTTCGCCAAGGACGGTTCGCCGATCTCGCTGGAGCAGGTCGCGACGATCGAGCCGGTGTTCAACCCCGAGGTGATCCGCCGCCAGAACCTGCAGCGCCGCGAGGCGGTCTACGCCGGCGTGCAGGGACGCCCGGGCGGCGACGTCAACGCCGACGTGCAGAAGCTGATCAAGGAGACGCAACTGCCCCCGGGCATCAGCTTCATGGTCGACGGCGACGGCAAGCAGCAGGCCGAAGCCTTCAACGGCCTGCTGATCGCGATGGGCCTGGCGCTGATCTTCATCTACATCGTGCTGGCCAGCCAGTTCGGCAGCTTCGTGCAGCCGATCGCGATCATGGCCTCGTTGCCGCTGGCCTTGATCGGCGTCATGGTGGCGTTGCTGCTCTGGAAGACGACGCTCAACATCTTCTCGATGATCGGCCTGGTGATGCTGATGGGCCTGGTGACGAAGAACGCGATCCTGCTGGTCGACTTCGCCAACCACCTGCGCAAGGACCAGAGCCTGTCGGTGCCCGAGGCGCTGCTGCAGGCGGGCCTGATCCGGATGCGGCCGATCATCATGACGACGGCGGCGATGGTGTTCGGCATGCTGCCGATGGCGATCGCGCTCAACGAGGGCGGCGAGATCCAGGCCCCGATGGGCCGCGCGATCATCGGCGGCGTGATCACGTCGACCCTCCTGACGCTGGTGGTGGTGCCGGTGATCTATTCGTACCTGGTGCGGGGCCGCAAGGTGTTCTCGGCGGTGGATGCCGATGCGACGCCCGACACGTCCGGCCCGGATCAGGCGGTCGTGATGCCTGTCACGCCGGCGCCTGGAATCGCGGATTGAGACTGCACCAATGAGTTGGTCGACATCGCCGGATGACTCATTGAGGCTGTGGTGTCTCTCAAGGCGGGCGGGCAGATTAGCGGCATCGTGTTCAACGCGCTCTGCCGCCGCCTCCCGTGTCCACGTCGCCGCCCAACCCGCCGATCGCGCTGCTGCGCCGCCCCTCGTCGACACGTGAGTTGCGCGTGGCGTTCGCGCCGTGCGTTTCCGCGCCGCGCGCCGCCACCCCGGCGGCCAACGACGCCGATTTCAAGGCCGGAGAACAGGATCACGCCGTCCTGCGCCTGCGCGACCTCCACATCGTGCCCACGCCGCTGTTCTTCGCGATGCTCGCCTGCGCCATGCCGCTGCTGATGCTGGGGTTGACGGCGCACTCGCTCGAGTCGGCGACGGTCGGCGCGCTGCTGCTGGGTACCGCGCTGGGATGCCTGTGGCACGGCGTGCAGACGCTCAGGGGCCTCGAACTGCGCTGCGGCTCGCCGCTGCCTTGTTTTGCGGGGGACGAGGTGATGGTCGATCTCGACGTGATCAATCCCTCCGGCCGCTCGCGGTGGGACATCGTCGTATCGCTCGTCAGGACCGCGACGCCGTCGGCGAGCTGCTGGATCGATGTGTCATCGCGCGCGCGCCGGCAGGTGCTGATGCCGCTGGTGGCAGACGGTCAGGGCCGGCAGGCGTTGCCGCTGATCCGGTTCGAGACCCGGCATCCGTTCGGCCTCGTCCGCGTCAGCGCGTTCTGGGCACCTCGCAGGCATCTGCTGGTGAGCGAGCGGCCGGCGCTTTCGCCCGCCTGACAAGGCGCTCAGCAGCTCTCTCGCAGGACCAGTTGGAAGCCCAGGTCCATGCAGACCTCGGGCACCGCCTCGTTGCGCATCAGTGCCACGAGCATCCGTGCCGCCTCCAGGCCGATCTCCCGTCTTGGCGTCCTCACGGTGCTCAGCGGCGGCAGCATCTGGTCGCCGCCGGTCAGGTCGTTGAACCCGACGACGGCCACGCGTTCCGGCACTTTCACGCCCTGGCGCAGCGCCTGCAGGAGCGCGCCTTGAGCCAGGTCGTCGTTGTTGAAGAAGATCGCGTCGACGTCGGGGGCTTCGCGCAGCACGCGTTCGAACATCGTGGCGCCCAGCGCCAGCGATGAGGGCGCGGCATCCATGAACTCCAGCGCCGGATCGTGCGCCGCGCCGAGTGCCGCGCGATACCCTTCGGCGCGTTGCAAGGTGCGCGGATCCAGCTGCGCCGCAGCGAAGGCGATCCGGCGGTAGCCGCGCCGGACCAGTTCAGCCGTCATCGCATGGCCGGCGGCCTGCTGGGAGAAGCCGACCGAATGCAGGCCCGTTTCCCCGCGGTTCTCCATCACATGGACGAAGGGCACGCCGCTGCCCTGGAGCAAGGCACGGGAGGCGTCGGTGCGGTCGAAGCCGGTGACCAGCAGCCCGGCGGGCCGGTTCATGAGGTAGGTGCGCAGCAGCGCTTCCTCTTCCTCCGGGTGGTAGTGCGTGACGCCGATCAGGCTCTGGTAGCCGGCGGCCAGCAGCGTGCGCTGGGCCGCGTCGAGCAGGTCCACGAACAGCGCGTTCGACAGCAACGGGATCAGCACCACGACCTGGTTGCTGCGCGACGAGGCCAGCGCGCGCGCGGCCGGATCGGGCACATAGCCGAGTTGCGCGACGGCGGCGGTGACGCGCTCGACCAGCTCGGCGGCCACGCTGCGCTCGCCGCGCAGCGCGCGCGACGCGGTGATCGGGCTGACGCCGGCGGCAAGCGCGACGTCTTGCAGCGTGGCGCGGCCGGTGGCGCGCCGGCGCTTGGAGGAGGGCAGGGAACTCATTGGTCGGGAGGATAGCGCTGTCCTCCTGGGAAGCCGCGCACCTCGATACCCCGCGTAATCCCTGATCTGGTGCCCCCATGCACCATCTAAGATAGCGCTATCCCGTCTGCTTCCCTGTGCGACGAGGACCCGACGGCGAACCGGTTCATCCGATCGCCGTCTCTTTTCAGACTTCGGGATAGCGCTATCCAATGACTTCGCCGACCGTCACCGCCGCCCCGACCGCCGCACGCGCCATCGTCGTGATGGGCGTTGCCGGTTGCGGCAAGACCAGCGTCGGGCAGGCGCTCGCTCAATCGCTTGGCTGGACGTTCATCGAAGGCGACGCGCACCACGCACCGGCGTCGATCGCCAAGATGCAAGCCGGTCAGCCGCTCACCGATGAGGACCGCTGGGGCTGGCTCGAGCGGCTCGGGCAGATGCTCGCCGAGCAGTCGCCGGTCGTCCTCAGCTGCTCCGCGCTCAAGCGCGCGTATCGCGACCGTCTGCGTCGTGCATGCCCGGCGCTGCGCTTCGTGTTCATCGACATCGATCGAGCACTGGCGCTCCAGCGCGTCGCCGATCGCGCCGACCGACACTTCTTCTCGACCACGCTGGTCGACAGCCAGTTCGCCACCTTGGAATCGCCCATCGGCGAACCCGGTGTCATCACCGTGCCCGCCGCACTGACGCTGGCGGAACAGGTCGATCAGGCGCTCGCGCTGCTGACCCCGAACAACAATCAGGAGACCGGACCATGACGCCCCCCGCATCGGACGCTCCCGCCACCACGGCGGCCCCCGCGCGACGCTCCCGCCTGCAGACCCTCAGCGAAGCCGCGATGGCGCTGTGTCTGGCCGTGATGGCGCTTGCGGTGTTCATCAACGTCGTGCTGCGCTACGGCTTCGGCAGCGGCATCAACGCGAGCGAGGAACTCTCGCGCCTGCTCTTCGTCTGGATGGTCTTCATCGGCGCCACCGCCGCCTATCCGCTCGGCGAGCACATGGCCTTCACCAGCCTGCTGCTGCCGCTGCGCAAGAAGCCCGCTGCGTTGCGCGTCATCACCGTCGTGATCCGCATCGCCGTCATCGCCGCGGCGGCCCTGGTGGGGTGGGGCGCGTGGCAGCAGGTCGTCGTCGGCCTGGACAGCCGGTCGGTCGTGCTGGGCTATTCCAACGCGCTGTTGCCGCTGCCGGCACTGCTGTCCTGCGGCGCGATCGCGCTCATGGCCGTGTGGGAGTTGATCCGGAACAAACCGATCGATCTCGACCACGAGTCGGACGTCGAATAAGGGCAGGGTGCACCGATCATGAGCAACGAAGCACTCGCTTTCATCGTCTTCTCCGTCGGCATGCTGCTGCTGATGGGTCTGGGCATCCCGATGGCCTTCGCGCTGGTGCTGACCGGCGCCGGCATGGCCTGGGCGCTCGACTTCTGGGACACCCAGCTGCTGGCGCAGAACCTCGTCGCCGGCATCGACAGCTTCCCGCTGCTGGCCGTCCCGTTCTTCATCCTCGCCGGCGAGCTGATGAACGCCGGCGGCATCAGCCGGCGCATCATCGAGATGGCGCAGGCCTGGGTCGGCCACATCCGCGGCGGGCTCGGCTTCGTCGCCATCGGCGCCGCCGTCCTGATGGCCAGCATGAGCGGCTCCGCACTCGCCGACACCGCCGCGCTCGCCACCATCCTGCTGCCGATGATGCAACGCCACGGTTATCCGATGGGGACCTCCGCCGGCCTGATCGCCTCGGGCGGCATCATCGCGCCCATCATCCCGCCGTCCATGCCCTTCGTGATCTACGGCGTGACGACCAACACCTCGATCTCCGCGCTCTTCGTCTCGGGCATCGTGCCGGGCCTGGTGATGGGCCTGGGCCTGCTGATCGCGTGGAAGCTGCAGCTGCGCAAGATCGATCTGCCGCCGGGCACGCCGATGCCGATGGCCGACCGGCTCAAGGCCACCGCCAAGGCGTTCTTTGCGCTGCTGATGCCGTTGATCATCATCGGCGGCATGAAGACGGGCATCTTCACGCCCACCGAGGCCGCCGTGGTGGCCGCCTTCTACGCCCTGGTCGTCAGCTTCGCGGTGCACCGCGAGATGAGCCTGCGCGACCTGCACGGCGTGCTGGTGCGCGCGGCCAAGACGACGGCGATCGTGATGTTCCTGTGCGCCGGCGCGCAGGTCGCGAGCTACATGATCACGCTGGCGGACCTGCCGGGCGTGCTGACCGGCTGACTCGGCGGCCTGATCGATTCGCCACGGCTGCTGATGGCGCTGATGATGCTGATCCTCGTCGTCATCGGCACCGCGCTGGACCTGACGCCGACCATCCTGATCTTCGCCCCGGTGATGCTGCCCATCGCCGTCAAGGCCGGCATCGACCCGGTCTACTTCGGCCTGATGTTCGTGCTCAACGGCGCCATCGGCCTGATCACGCCGCCGGTGGGCACGGTGCTCAACGTCGTGGCCGGCGTCGGCCGGCTGTCGATGCACCAGGTCATCAAGGGCGTGAACCCGTTCCTGATCACGTATGCGCTGATCCTCGCGATGTTCACCGCGTTCCCCGAACTCGTGACCGCGCCCATCAAGTGGATGCGCTGAGCCCGTCGAGCTTCCCGTCGAGACCCGTTCCCCCAAGGAGACAAGCATGAGCCTGAAGAGCCTGAACACCCGCCGCAACATCCTGGCCGTCGCGACGGCGCTGAGCGCCGCGATGTGGACCGCCGCGCTGCCCGCGCAGGCCGCCGACATCAAGCCGCGCCTGATCCGCTTCGGCTACGGCCTGGCGGAGAACAGCAACCAGGGCCGCGCGGTGAAGGTCTTCGCCGACGAGGTGAACAAGCTCTCCGGCGGCAAGATGAAGATCCGCGCGATCGGCGGCGCCGCGCTCGGACCGGACACGCAGATGCAGCAGGCGCTGATCGGCGGCGCGCAGGAGATGATGGTCGGCTCGACCGCGACGCTGGTCGGCATCGCCAAGGAGATGGCGCTGTGGGACACGCCCTTCCTCGTCAACGACGTCCGCGAGGCCGACGCGCTGCTGGACGGTCCGGTCGGCGACAAGGTCAAGGCCAAGCTCACCGACAAGGGCCTGGTGGGCCTCGTCTACTGGGAGAACGGCTTCCGCAACCTGACCAACAGCAAGCATGCGGTCAACAAGCTGGAAGACCTGAACGGCATCAAGCTGCGCGTGATGCAGAACGCCGTGTTCCTGGACAGCTTCAAGCAGCTGGGCGCGAATGCGGTGCCGCTGCCGTATTCGGAGCTGTTCACGGCGCTGGAGACCAATGCGGTCGACGGCCAGGAGAACCCGTACAACACCATCCTGTCGGCCAAGTTCTACGAGGTGCAGAAGTACCTGACGGTGACGAACCACGTCTACAGCCCGTGGATCGTGACGGTGTCGAAGAAGTTCTGGGACGGCCTGTCCAAGGACGAGCAGGCGGTGCTGCAGCAGGCCGCTGTGAAGAGCCGCGACTTCGAGCGCAAGGACACGCGCGACGAGGCCGCCAAGGCGCTGGCCGAGCTCAAGACCAAGGGCATGGCCGTCAACGAACTGAGCCCCGCCGAGACCGCGCGCATGCGCGACAAGCTGACCCGCGTGAACGCGGGCGTCGCGACGCAGGTGGGCATGGACCTGTGGAACGAAACGCAGGCCCAACTGGCGAAGCTGCGCGGCGGCAAGTGAGCGCGTGACGCGCACGATGCGCATGAGGCGCATGACGCGCGGGTGACAGCGCGGCTCGGTGTTTTCCCCGGCTGCGTCTGCGCACGAATGCGCATCGCCGCCGTGGCTTTCGTCTCCATGCGAAAGAGACGTTTCGTTACCGCCGCCTATCATGGACCGGACATTTCCTTCCTGATTCGCGGATGCATCGACGACATCTGACCCTGGCGGGTCTGGCCTGGTTGGGCGGCGCACAGGCCGCCGGCCGCGCCACCCTGCCGACTCCGGCCCTCGGGCCGGGGCCGGCGTCGACACCGCCCACGCCGATCTCGGCGACTCCGGCCACGGCGTCGTCCGGCGGCACGCCGTCCGCGTCGCTGCGCCTGCTGAGCGAGGAATTCCCGCCGATCAACTTCACCGAGGCCGGCCAGCCGCGCGGGCTCTCCGTCGACATCGTGCAGGCGATCCAGAAGCGGCTCGGCCAGTCGCTGCCGATCGAGTTCATGCCCTGGGCCCGCGCGTTCCGCGAGGCGCAGGACGGCCCGCCGGCGGCGCTGTTCGCGATGGCCCGCATCCCCGAGCGCGAGAAGCTCTTCCAGTGGGTCGGCCCGATCGTCACCTTCCAGAGCACCTTCTATGCGAAGGCCGGCAGCGGCATCCGGCTGCGCTCGCTGGCCGAGGCGAAGCTGGCGGCCAGGGTGCTGGTCGTGCGGGACTGGTACACGCTGACGCAGCTCCAGTCGGCCGGCTTCCACAACCTGCAGCAGATCAGCGATCCGATCCAGGGTGTGCGGATGCTGGCCGCCGGCCGGGCGCCGCTGTTCGCGGCGGAGAAGCTGTCGATGCCGCAAACGCTGGTGCAGGCGGGCGTCGCGCGCGACGCGTTGGAGGAAGTCTTCAGCTTCGCCGCGAGCGAGGGCTACATCGCGTTCTCCCGCAGCACGCCGATGGGGACGATCCACGCGTGGCAGTCGCAGCTCAACGAGCTCAAGCGCGACGGCACGTTCCAGGCGATCTACAAGCGCTGGCTGCCGACCGACGCGCCGCCGAAGTAGCGCAGGGCGCTCTCGCCCCATTTCCCGGCAACTTGTCACGGCATCGCGTCCTGCCGCTGTTCGAGCGTGGATCTCAAACGGCGCGTTTTCGAACTCTCCTGTCATGCGAACACTTCGGCATGACCAATGAAACTCACTTCTCTTGGCGCGGCGGGCGACCCGGCATCGGCTTCGGACAACGACATGGCCATGGCGTCGGCCACGGACCCCAGCCGGGGTCCGAGCGTCGTTGAAGGGCAGCATGTCCTGGGCGTGGACTTCTCACAGTCCAGTCGTCTGAAACCGCGAAACAGTCCGATCGCCTTTCAGCCGGGGGAAAAACTTGGACATCAGCACCCGATGCCCGCATCCGGCGATGCGCGGCAGCTGATCGGCGAGGTCGCGGCGGCGTTGGGGCAGAGCCTGCAGGAACGTTACGACTGGGATCGACCGGTCGCCATCGACTCGCACGCCGTGGCCGCGCTGCTCAAGTCCTCGCAGGTTCAGGGCAAGGGGGACGTGCAATGGGAATTGAAGGCGGATGCCCGGGCGGAGAACGTCCTGGTCGTGGCCTTGTCCGGCGGCAAGCCGGTGGCTCAGGCGCGCGCGCTGGATTTGAGCATGACCCCCCCGGGGATGGTCATCCTCTCTCTGGAGCCCAATGACATCACGATAGAAGTGGCGCGGCGCAATCTGACGGACCGCTACAACGCGGGAGGGCACACACGAGGCTGCCTCAGCCTGCCGGAACATCTGAAACACCACGCCGCTGCCGTACGACCTCTGCACGGGTTGCCCTCCCAGTCGCGCATCATGCTCGTGGGCCATGGAAGGGAGCGATCGGGGCGTGATCCAAGCACGCCCTTCTCGAACGGTGAATTGGCCAACATGAATGTCCGCCAGATTGCGGATCGATTGGCCAAAGACGGCCTGCAGAAGAGCTTTGCCGGCACGCTGTACCTGGAGAGCTGCAGCGGCGGATCAGGCTTTGGCGACGGATCTAGTTTTGCGCAATCGCTGCAGGCTGAGCTGTTCAAGCGAGGATATCGGCAGGCCAGCGTCGCGGGGCTGCCCGGCAAGACCTACGCTCTGGAGACGGGGCATAACGACTCCGAAGTCGATGCGCTGACCAAGGACTTCGACATTGCCTTGCAACAGTCGAAGCGCACCGTCGGCAATCTGAAGAAGACGCGCCAGCAGCACTCGGAATCCCTGACCACGGGCAAGCTGACCTCGGGTGGCCGACGTCAGGATCAAGTGACGCAATCGCTCACGGCCGCGTTGAACAAGGAAAAGAAGCACATCGCCGCACTGAAAACACTGAAGGGACTGGTCAACCGCGGTCTCGAGAAGGGGGAGACGGACGCGCAGCGAAACGACAAGATCGTCAACAGCGCCGGCGTGCGCAATTGGTGGGGACGACTCGGGCCCGGGGCGTCGAAGCCGAAACCGCCCAAGGCCTCGAAGGGCTAAGACCCAAGCGCGGCGGCTTATATTCCATGCGACCCCGAGAAAGGTTCGCATGGCTTCGTCCTCGCTTGTTTCCAAGTCCCACCGCCGTCCCAGCCTGGATCTCGCCCTGCAGGGCGGCGGCTCCCATGGCGCCTTCACCTGGGGCGTGCTGGACCGGCTGCTCGAGGACGGCTCGCTGAGCATCGACGGCGTGTCCGGCACCAGCGCAGGCGCCATGAACGCGGCAGTCATGGCGACCGGCTTCGCACAGGGCGGTGCGCTGGGCGCGCGGCAGGCGCTGTCGCGGTTCTGGCAGGACGTCTCCGGTGTGCCCGCGTGTTTCGGCATCGTGGGGGAGATGAAGGGCCTGACGGACACCGCGCGGCTCGAGACGCCCGCCTGGGTCTTCAATCGCAGCGCGTGGCCGGGGATGGCCGCCTGGGACGCGTGGTTGCGGCTGTGGAGCCCGTATCAGCTCAACCCCTTCAACCTCGATCCCCTGCGGGACATCGTCCGCCGTCACGTCGACATCGACGCCGTGCACGCAGGACCGGTCAAGGTGTTCGTCACCGCGACCTCGGTGCGCACCGGGCAGCCGCGCGTGTTCAGCGGCGACGACCTGAGCATCGAGGCGCTGATGGCCTCGGCCTGCCTGCCGCACAGCGCGCAGACGGTCGTCATCGACGGCGAGCCGTTCTGGGACGGCGGCTACTCGGGCAATCCGGCGCTGTGGCCGCTGGTCTACGGCACCGGGTCGGACGACGTGCTGCTGGTCCAGATCAACCCGCGCCAGCACGACGGGATCCCGCGCACGTCCGCCGAGATCGACGACCGCATCAATGAGATCACCTTCAACGCGAGCCTGGTGGCCGAGCTTCGGGCGATCCACTTCGTGCAGAGGCTGCTGCGCGACCAGCGCGTCGATCCCACGCGCTACAAGCAGATGCGACTGCACCGCGTGGCCGACGAGGGCGGGCTGGCGCAGTTCGGCGCATCCAGCAAACTCAACACCGATCCGCGGCTGCTGACGACGCTGTTCGGCCTCGGCCGCGCGGCCGCCGACGGCTGGCTGACCACGTGCGCGCAGCACGTCGGCCACGAGAGCACGCTGGACATCGGCGAGGTGTTCCTGGCCAACCGGGTCCGCAATGCGCGGCCGGCGATCAAGCCGCCGACGAAGGCCGTCGACAAGACGGTCGACAAGGCGGTCGGCAAGCTCATGGGAAAGCCGGGCAAGTCCTGACCCCGCGATCCCCGGCCGCACGCCGGTCGCACCCGGGTCCACGTCCCGGCGCCTGGGGACAGGGAGAACCCCGGCGTCGCACGAATTCTTCACCGGATCGTCATGCGTTTCCCCGAACATCCGTCCCCATATGTCGACGTGCGGAAAGCACGCGGTTTTCGGGACCATCAGGGAGACTTCGATGCGATCCATCCTGCTTCTGACCGCCGTGGCGGCGGGCCTCGTCCATCAGACCGAGGCCAACGCCTTCGCCCAGGACACCCACAAGCGCATCGCCATCGATGCGGTCCGCTACATGCAACGGCATGCGGACACCACCAACTACGCGAAGCTGCTGGCCGGCGTGACGCGCGCGGGCTACACGATCGACCAGTTCGCCGAGCAACTGGGCCAGGGCGCGTATGACGTCGACGACTTCGCCGACACCTACCTCTGCGGCGCGGTGACCGGCGATTGCGTGCTCGCGCCGGTCTGGGGCCTCGGGTCGGGGATCGTCAACTACACGTCCTACTGGCATTTCCAGAATCGCACGCAGGGGCCGGACGTCCACGGCAATCCCTTCGGCGGCTACAACTACGCCAGGCTCACGGTCAAGGGCGACATCGACGACCTCGCCGCGGCGTGGCTGGTCGGCGACCACCTCGACGACGGCAAGGGCGGCATGAAGGGCTGGTTCAGCGACGGCAGCAAGTACAACTCGTACGGACTGACCGAAGCCAACTACCGCCAGGGCGGCACGTCGAGCGCGTCGATGTACGCGGACTTCGAGAAGGCTCCGTTCCAGCCGATCGACAACCTCGGCCAGTACTGGTGGTCGCAGTTCCTGGCGCGGCCCACGGTGCAGAGCCTGGGCTTCGTGATGCACACGACCGATCTGCTGCAGCCGCATCACACCTGGACGACGTCGGCGCTCAACCACTCCGGCTGGGAGACCTGGGTCAAGGACTACTACGACAGCGAGACGCTGAACGCCGACGCGCTCGTCACCACGGCGCTGGGCAGCTACACGCCGCTGGCCCCGACCGCCGCCGACATCCGGCCGCTGCTGCGCCAGGGCGGTCAGATCTCGTACAGCCGAGGCGGACAGGTGCTGTCGACGACCGATCACGCGGTCCGTCGCGACGTGGGGCGCGTCGTCGTGCCCCATGCGATCGCGATGGTCGTCCACCTGCTGAATCGCGCGGCCGAGCGGCTGTGAAGGCGCGAGGCTCGCGCGCCACGGCGGCGACCGTGGCCGCGCTGGCGCTCGCGTTCGGCGGGCCGTTGCTGCCGGTGAGCGGTGGCATCGCGGCGACGACGGTCGAGGCGCATGCCGCGTCGTCCTGGATCGCCCGCGTCGGCAGCGACACGATCCCGCGTCGTCCGACCGAGGCGCTGCTCATGCTCGCCCGCCGCGAGCAGCCAGATCTGACGCTGCAGGAACTGGCGCGCCAGCTCGCGGTCGATCTGCTGATGGGCGACGCGGCCTCGCGCGAGGTCGGCGACGCGGCGCTGTTCGCGAGCAGGCGGGTGGCCTTCGCGCCCGAGGTCGACGTGCGACGCCAATGGCTCGCGACCTTGCAGCAGGTCTGGCCCGAGCGGATCGAGCGCGACTGGCAGTCAGCGGCGCCGGCCTTGCCGTCGACGGTCGACGCGCGCGCGTGGCAGGCACTCTGGTCGGGCGGGCAGGGCGACCGCCTGCGGATGGACGAGGACCTGGACGACGCGCAGCGCGAGGGCGCGACGCGCCTCGTGCTGCTGCGATATCGCGGGTTCGGCGGCGGACCGGCCGGCGCGATCACGCTGGCCGATGTCTGGCCGTTGCAGAACGTGCAGGGCCGTCGCCTCTTGCGCGCGGGCGATCTCGACTTTGCGCGAGCCCAGGCGCGGCAGTTGCTGCGGGAACGCTTCGTCGAGGACTGGTTGCATCGCAGCAGCGGCTGGAGCGAGGCCGAGCTCGACTTCGTCCGCCGGGTCATCGAAGCCAGGCAACGCAAGCTCGCCTGGCAACGCTGGCAGGGACTGACGGGCGATCCGCATGGGGACGCACCGGCTCGCGACGCGCTGGCGGCGGCGGTGACCGCGGAGGAGATCACCGCGTACTACCGCGCGCATCTGGATCGTTTCGAACGCCTGGAGTCCGTCGAGGGGCTGCGCCTGCGCTGCGTGCCTGCCGGGTGCGGGGAGGATGCTCAGGGGCAGGACCTGCGGGGGCGGGCGGGAGTGGCGCCGGTCGAATGGCGCCTCGGTGATCCCAGGCCCACGGCCGGTATCGACGCATGGGTGCTCGACCTGTTGCAGGCGTGGCCCGCGGGCCCCGCTTCGCCGCCGATACGGCACCCCGATGGCGAGGGTTGGGAACGGGTGCAGGCGCTGTCGGTGAAACGCGGTCATCATCCCGCCGACAGCGAGACCGTCCGGCACGAGGCGCGGCAGGCCGTGGCGCTGCAGAAGTTGGAAGCGCGCTGGCGGCAACGGCAGGTCGAGCTGCTGGCATCCGCCGGCTTGCAGTGGGCGCCGGGCATCGCGGCGCCCGATGCGCCGTTCGATCCGCAACGGCTGATGCCTGCGGGCGGGGAGCACGGACATGCGCACTGAACCCTGGCAGCGGCAACGCGACGCCCGAGGTGTCCGGCGACGCGGTCGCATCGATCTGAAGGTCGCGGCGGCGGTCGCATTGGCGCTCGCGGGCGCCCTGGTCGCCTGGATCGCCGCCGGTCGCTCCTCCGGCATCAGCGAGACCGCGCCTCAGGCGCTCGCGGCGCCACCGCCGGCCTCTGCCTCGGCGGCCATCCGGACGGGTGAGGGCGAGGAACTGGCCATGCGCGCTGCGGATGGCTCGCCGACGTCCGGCGCGCTCTCCGCAACGGTGACCGTGGCGTCGGCCTCGGCGCCGGCGTCCTCATCGGGCGCGGAAGTCCCGGCGGCATGGAGCCTCGCGGACACGCGCATCGCCGGCGACGATCGCGCGCCACCGATCCAGAGGTCGGCGACGGAGGCGGCAACGCCAGCGTGGCAACTTGACGATCATCAGGCCTACACGCGCCGCGAGCATGATCGGCATCAAGCGGTGCAGCGCGCCTTCGTCGATGCCGCCGACCGCGAGCTGCCGCTGCTCGACCAGCAGATCGAGCAGGGCCGCGCGATGGGCGTGTCACCGGAGCAGCTCGCCAAGGGCGAAGAGAAGCGGCGTCGCATCGCGGAGATGCGCGCGCGGATGCAGGCGGACCTGGCCGCGAGCGCGCCCGCGCCCTGACGCGTCGGCGCCCGCGCACGCGCCGTCGACCTCGGCGCCATTTACGTCGCCATTCACAGCGCCATTCACGATGCCCGGCGAAGGGTCAGGTGATGCGCCGGAAGCGCAACTCCTCGATGAGCGCGTCGTCGCCGACGGTGCTCACGCGTTGCGCGACGACCTCGGCCCGGCCGTCGGCGGCAAGCTGATGGATCTCGCGCGCCGCGCTGTCGAAGACCAGCGGATGCTCCAGGGCGGAGCCGGCGTGCGGCAGATCGACGAGCTCCCCGGGCGCGGAGTCGAGGAACATCGTCATGGCGATCGAACTCATGCTGGACCTCACGAGTTGGCTGAACACCCGCAGACTCTATAAGGCATCGCAGCAGGTTCAATGTCGATCGCATCAGGTTTCCGCGCTGGCGTCCGGCGTTCGCACCGACGGCCCTTGTGCACCTGATTGAAGCCGGGATGGAACGAAAAACGGGAGCCTGATCGGCTCCCGCTTCGGTTTTGTCGACGGCCGACAGGCCGGGACTGACCCTCAGGCGCCCGCCATCCCGCGCACCTTGAACCGCGCGATCGCTTGCGTCAGCGCCATCGCCTGCTGGCGCAGACTCTCCGCCGCGGCGGCGCTCTCCTCGACCAGCGCCGCGTTCTGCTGCGTGCCACGGTCGATCGCCGCCACCGCCTCGTTGACCTGCACAATGCCGTGCGTCTGCTGGTCGGTGGAGGCGCTGATCTCGCCCATCAGGTCGGTGACCTTGCGGACTTGCGTCAGCACCTGGTCCATCGTGCGACCCGCTTCCTGCACCTGCACGGCGCCGGCGTCGACCGTCGCGGCCGAGTCCGAGATCAGCGTCTTGATCTCCTTGGCCGCCTGCGCGCTGCGCTGCGCCAGCGCCCGCACCTCGCTGGCCACGACCGCGAAGCCGCGGCCCTGCTCGCCGGCCCGTGCCGCCTCGACGGCCGCGTTCAGCGCGAGGATGTTGGTCTGGAACGCGATGCCGTCGATCACGCTGGTGATGTCGCTGATCCGCTTGCTGGAGCCGGTAATGGCTTCCATCGTCGTCATGACACGGTGCACTACCGCGCCGCCTTGACCCGCGACCTGCGCCGCGGCGTCGGCCAGGCCCGTCGCCTTGCGCGAGGACTCGGCGTTGACCTGCACCGTCTCGGTCATCTGCGCCATCGAGGACGCCGTCTCCTGCAGCGCGCTGGCCTGGGTCTCGGTGCGGCTGGACAGGTCCTGGTTGCCGCTGGCGATCTGCGTCGACGCCGTGGCGATGCCGTCCGCGGCCTGGCGCACGTTGGTGACCATCGTCGACAGGTTGCCGCTCATGGCCTTCAGCGCCGTCAGCAACTGGCTCAGTTCGTCGCGGCCGTCGACCTGGATCTCGTCGCGCAGGTCGCCGTCGGCCACCGATTGCGCCACCTTGATCGCACGGTTCAGCGGCGTCGTCACCGCGCGGCTGATCAGCCAGCCCAGCAGGCCGGCCACCGCCGCCGACAGCACGGCCGTGGTGACCAGCATCATCCGGTCGGTCGCGAAGAGTTCGGCCGCTGCCTGGGTCTCCGTGGCGGAACGTTCGTCCTCATAACGGATGAAGTCGTCGGTGGCCGTCAGCAGCGCTGCCAGCAGCGGGCGGCATTCCGCGTTCATCTTGGTGACGGCGTCGTCGCGCTTGCCGTCGTTGGCCAGGCCGACGATCGTCAGGGCGACCTTGCCGTACTGGGCCTCGATCCCGGCGACCTTGTCGAAGAGGGCCCGGTCCTGGGGCGTCGCGTCCTGCGCGGCGGCCAGGTGCGATTTCAGCTGCGCGAGCGACCGTTGCACCGCTTCATGGGATCTGGTGACGGCGTCGAGCTCGGTGGCGCGGTCCTGCGGCGTCGTCACGAGCACCAGGTTGCGCGCTGCGATGGCGCGGGACTTCGCCGCCGACTGCACCGCGACCACCAGCCGTTCGCGGGCGGCGACGCCCTGCAGGTAGTCATCGACGCGCGAGCTCGACTGGTTCAGCCAGTGCAGCGCCGCGCCGGACACGGCGGCGACGATGACCGCCATGACGCCGAATCCCGCCCACAACTTGGTCTTGACCTTGAGGCCTGAGAAGTTCATTTGTGTTCCCCCTGATGGATGCCGGAACCCGTGCTTGCAGTCCCGCTCTCATCTTCGGCGCTGGGCCGCCGTTTCTCAATTGGCGTGCCGCCGAATCGCGTGTGCTGCGATCACCTACATCCGGGGAGGGAGGCGGGACGGGATCGGTGGAAACCCGATCCTGTCAGCGCCGGCGGGATCAGGCGCCGAAGGCGTGCGCCAGGCCGGCGACCTCGCGCTCGAAGATCATCCGCTCGCGCTGTACCGCCTGCCGGGCGGGACGCGAGAGCTCGAGGTAGAGCGGGAAGTCGCGCATCAGCCCGTGCGCGCCGGCGAAGACCTGGTCGACCTGGTCCGGCTTGAAGTAGCACTCGTCGGGCAACACATAGTCGCGGGCCGCGCCGACATCCAGCGCGAAGACGCAGCAGTCGCGCATCAGCGCCTCGCGCGCCAGGCGGTCCTTGCCCGGGAAGGTGCCCAGGTCGATGAAGAGCCGGCTGCGCCCCAGCGCCTCGTAGACCTGCGCCCGCGTCAGGCCGCGGATCAGGTGGACCTTGCAGCCGTTCTCCGCCTCCAGCCGCGCCGCGATCGCGCCGACGTCGTAGACGACCTTGTGGTTGGCGTTGAGCGCGATGTCCGTCTTGGCGGCGGTGTCGAAGACCGGCTCGCCATCGGCGGGCGTCGGCTTGGCCGGCGTGTAGTCCGACAGCGGCAGCGTGCGCAGGCAGCCCAACGCGCGGATCACGTCGTGCGCATAACCGGACTGGTAGGTGTGCAGCACCCGCTCGCTGCGCAGCAGGTTCATGTTGATCTTGTTGACCGACAGGTATTCGAAGGCGTTGTCGATGCTCAGCCACCAGACCATCGGCGTGCAGGGCTGGAAGTAGCGCAGCCAGTGCACGTAGGTCTCGGCCAGGACGACGCAGGTGTCGGGCGTCATCGCGATCTCCTCGGCCAGCCGCACCTGGTACTTCTGGTAGTCGGCCACGGTGTTCGGCCGCGGCTGCAGCTTCAGCGCCGTGCCTGCCGTCAGGCCGTTGCGGCGGAAGAGGTCGTCGATCGCGGGCAGGTCGGTCGGCAGCACGTACCAGACGCGCGCGTCGTGCCCCTGGCGGATCAGCGAGTCCGACAGCTGGTGCAACGCCTCCGGGCCGCCGGTCTGCACGCCGTGGGGGATCAGGATGACGATCTGCTTCTTCGCGTTCATGGGGAGGCTTTCAGGAGGTCTCGGATCGTTGTTGTCGTCGCCGTCATCGTCGTCGGGGCGGGCGCGCGCGGTTCAGCCCAGAGCCGCCAGCCGCGCCTGCAGCTTCTGCGCCGCGGCCGGCGAGACCGCCTGCAGCCCGGGCAGCAGGAAGCCGCTGCGGGTCTTGACGATGCGGTCGGAGAGGTGGTCCAGCAGGAAGTCGGGCATCTCGCGGTAGACGCTGGGCAGATGGAAGATGCCGTGGAAGCCGAAGGTCGGGTAGGGCACCGCCGGGAACTCGACCGAGAAGTGCGAGGCGATCGCCTTGGGCGCGAAGCGGCAGCCGGCGCGCTCGAGCGTGTCGCGCATCGTGCGGCAGATGTAGAGGTCTTCGGCCTCGGTGGGATCCGGGTAGTCGAGCTGCGCGACCGCGTGGACCAGCCGCTTGGAGCGCCACGAGAAGCCGCCGTTGCCGACCTCGTTGACCTCGTAGTTGGGCCAGGGCGCGCCGATGTAGTCGTAGTGCAGGAAGTGCGGCGAGAACTGGTCGGCGTTGAGCACGAAGCCGTCGTACTGGATCACCAGCACATGGTCCGCGCTGAGGTGCCGGGCCAGCTCCTGGGTGATCAGCAGGTTGTATTCGGTGATCGAGCGCAGCGTCGGCACCGGGATCACCGGCAGGCCGGGCCAGAGTTCGGGCTTGTCCGAGTAGATCAGCACCTGGCTGAAGGGCAGGCCCTGCTGCTCCATCGCCCGCATGCTGTGCAGCAGCGCCTGCCGTGCCAGCACATGCAGGTCGGTGTCGACGATGGCGACGGCGATGCTCGGCTTCGTGGCGCCGAGGGTGGCGGAGGGCGCGCTCATGTCACATCAGGTCCAGCAGCTGCTTCGTCACCGTGGCCCACGAGAAGCGCTTCTCCAGCCGCTGGCGGGCCGCCTCGCGGCGCGGGGCGGGGGTCAGGCGTTGCTCGACGACCTGCAGCATCGCTTCGCGCAGGTCCTCCAGGTCGGGGACGACGAAGGCACCCACCGGCTGCGGCGCATCGGCGTCGGTGCCGGGACGGCTGTGCAGGCGATGGCAGAGCTCGGGCGGCGTGAAGTCATCGGTGGCGCCGCCGCCGCTGACGATCACGTGCGTGCCGCACCCCATCGCCTCCAGCACCGGCAGGTTGAAGCCCTCGGCGCGGTAGGGCGAGACGTAGGCGTCGGACAGCGCGTACAACGAGCGCAGCTGCGGCAGGTTGAGGCTGGTCGACAGGATGGAGATGCCGTCCCGCACCTGCGGCGTGTTCAGCTGCGGCGCGCGTGCCGCGAGTTCGGCGAAGACGCGCTCCACGCCGATGCCGTACAGGCCCTGGTGGTCCTTGAGGATCAGCCGCACCGGCAGGCCTTGCAGGCGCAGCTCGGCGAAGGCCAGCAGCAGCAGGTCGATGCCCTTGTTCCAGGTCGCGACGCCGACGTTGGTGAAGACGGTCTCGTGCGGCAACATGCCCAGCGCCGCGCGCGCGGTCTGGCGCTGCTCCGGCGTCATCGGGAAGAAGGTGTCGGTCTTGTAGCCGTGCGGGACGACCAGGACCTTGTCCGCGTCGAAGCCGTAGTCGACCAGCCGGGCCTTGGACCAGCGGGTCGGCGTCACGACGATGTCGTCGCCCTGTGTCAGCGCGGACGGCGCCATCTCGGGCGGATCGAAGCTCTTGCCCGACAGGCCGAATTCGGTGACCACGAAGGTGGCGTTGCGACGCGCGGCCGCCGCATCGCCGAGGCGCACCGGCGACGCGATGCGCAGGCGCACGTCCATCACGCGGTCGCCGGGATCGGGCAGGCCGTCGATGATGGCCCGCTCCTCGGGCGCGAAGCCGGAGTCCAGCTTGCTCTTGTCCCAGTGCGGCATGAAGAAGGGCGCGTCCTTGTGGAACAGCTCGAACCGCGGGTCCTTCACCATCTCCAGGATCTGGTTCTGGTTGACCATCGCGATGGAGTGGTTCACTCCCCGCCAGCCCTCGATGCACAGTGTTTTCAACGCGGAATCCCCTTTGGATGCTCAGGTCGGGCACCCGCGCGGGCGCCGTCCTTCCCATCGATCTTTGAGCCATTGTGTCGCGCCGTGGGCGCGGCCATGCCAGGATAAGGGGGACAGGGAGCGGTCAACTCTTCGCGGTGAGAGGGGGCTCGCGTCGTCGCTTCCCGAGGCCCGTGCCGGCGGCGGGGCACGGTGGGGGAAGGCGGCGCGATTCAGTGCGCCATGGCCATCGTGTCGTGCATCGTCGAGTCGGAGAAGGCCGGGATGGCGGACAGACGCGCTTCGTGCGGCCGGCTGGACGCGGGGTTGCCTGGTGTCGCGCCCGGGCGAGGGGGGACGTCCAGCGCGAGCAGGATCTTCCCGCCCACGGCCGTCCGGATGCTGCCGCCCAGGGCCAGGCGGCCGCCGCCGAGCAGCCGGTCCGCGCCGTCGCCGTGGCCGTGGCCGCTGCCCGGCTGCATCGTGACGCTGGCGTCCACGCCGCCGGACCAGGCGGCCGCGGCCTGCATCGGCTGGACCACATCCATGCCCGCCGGCAGCCAATGGGCGGGGTTCGCCACATGGGCGGCTATCCTGCGCTGGAGGTCTTCCACCTGATCGAGGGCGCCCGGATCCTGCGGCACGCCCGGTGGCAGGGGCCGCTGCAGCACCGCGAGCCGGTCCATGCAGGCGTTGATCACCTCCGCGGCCTCGGTCGTCAGCGTCTGATGTTCGCGGTAGACACGCGAGCCGGCGGCGCGCAGGTTGACCAACCTGTCCATGAACTCGTCGTACTGCTCGTCTCCGCCGCGGGGCCGGCCGTCGGGGCCGCGGGCGTCCAGCGCGGCGACCCATCGCGCGCGCTGGACATTCATCGCCTGGATGAAGTCTTCACGGACGCCGAACTCCCGGTCGCGGCTCGAGAGTTCCGGTCGAAGCCGGCCCCGCTCGGTGACGAGGCGCACGAGACCGTTCTGCGACTGGATCACCACCTCCGTCTCGACGCCGACCCGATGGCGTCCGAACACGGCGATGCTGCGGCCGGACGGCGTGGTGAACGCGGGGCTGCTGATGCCCAGCCCCGCGCCCACGCGCAGCGCACTGCGCGACCCTTGCTCCGCCTGCATGCTGCGGGCCGTGCCGGCCGCGTCCCGCGTGCGCTTGCGGTCGAACAGGGTGCGCTTCAGGCTGATGCCCGCCGAGGCCGAGACGGCGACGCCGGGCGCCAGCGTCGCGGAGGCCGTCGCATCGAGGGTCACGGACACGTCCGCCGTGACCGCCTTGCCCTCGTTCCAGCCGAACGAGATGTCGCGGTAGTCGCCCAGCTTGTCCACCAGCTGTGCCCACATGGCGCCGCCGTGGGCGGGGCGGTCGGCCTTGTCCCGATCGGCGATCTGGAAGATCGAATTGATCACGAGTTCGTTCATCCGCTGCCAGTCGGTGGACTGGAGTCCGGCGGTCTGGCCGGCCGACAGGGCCTCGTGGTCACGCCCCGCCTTGCGGGTGCGGATCATCAGCCCCCGCGAGACCAGGTGCGATCCGCCGATCCGGGCCATGGCCTGGGCGGAGACACCGGCGATCGGACCGGCTTCCGCGCCGGCCCGCACGCCCGCCCCGACGGCACCGCTCAGCTTGCGTTCGCTGCCGAGGTAGAGCGTTCCGGTCCCGGCGATGCCGGCCTTGAACACCGCGGTGCGGGAATGCTCGGCGCCGACCTCCACCACCGGCGTGATGCCGACGCCCACCCCGCCCAGGCCGCCGATCTTCGCAAGGCCGGACCCCGCCGTCACGCCGATGCCATGACGGCGGCTGTCGCTGTAGGTGCCGAGGCGACCTCGGGTGACGGCGTTCATCACCTGACGCAGGATGTCGCGCCGCTCGGCCGGCGATGCGGCTTCGAAGATGTGCTGGAGGCGCTTCGCATCCTGGCGCGTGTCCATTTCGCCTTGCGGGGTCTTGATGGTGGCGGCCGTCTCGATGGGGCCGGCCTTCAGCAAGGTTTCCAGCGGCGACTTGCCTTTGCCGGCCAGATGTCGTTGCAGCAGGCGTATCGGCAGCCGGGCCTTGTGCATCGCCGTCGGCAGGTCGCCGTGGGGCGTCTTGCAGGCCAGGTCGATGTAGGTGATGAACTTGCGCAGGCGCTTGGCCATCAGATGGAAGTCCGAGCCCTGACCGCTGGTCGTGAAGCCGTTGCGCAAGGCGACGTAGGCCGGTTTGAGGTCGCGATGCTGCTCGCCCTGGCCGGGTGCGCGCCGGAGATTGTCCGTGGCGTAGAGGAAGGCCTGGGCAGCGAGCGTGGCGGGATGTTCCGGCTCGTGCGGCCCGCGGGGACGACGGCGCGCGTTGCCGGTGCCGAGACGGCCCGGATCGAGCAGTTCGCGCCGCTGCGGGTGGGTGTCGAGCGCGGCGCGGATGTCGGCCATCGACTGGGTGCCGCCCACGTCGAGACCCGCGGCGAGCAAGGCCTCCTCGGCATGGAGTCCGAGCTGGTAGTACTCGATCGCCTCCTCGGCATGGCCGAGGCGCGGATCGCCGGGCTGCGGCAGCGCGAGACCCTGCAGGTCGAGCAGCGCCTGGAAGCCGCCGGCCGTCACCGCCAGCGCGCGCCGCGCCGCGTGCGTCATGCGCGCGACGGCCGGCGAGGCTGTGCCCAGGTCGGCCAAGGGGGGCGTGGGGCCATCGGAGCCGCGGGTGCACAGGTCGTCCAGCGCCGGCGGCGTCTCCAGGCGCAGACGCTGGTAGACCTGCGAGGCCTGCACCGGATCCGCGGTGACGGAGCGGAGTACCGTGGCGATCAGCAGGGATTGCTCGTAGCGCAGCGGGTGACCGTCGGGTCGCCGGCCGGGGTCCGGGTTCGGGTGGTCGAGCAGCGTGGCCGCGAGCCGGATCGTGGCGAGCCGCGTCGATGGCGAGGCTGCTGGGAACATCCGCTCGATCTCGGCGTTGAAGTCGACCGCGCTGCCGGCGGCGGCCGGCGCTGCAGCTCGACGGCCGTTGTCGACGCCGTCCTGCCCGGTGGCGAGCGGCGATCCTTTCGTCAGTTCCTGTCCCACGCCGTGGGCGGCGGCATCGACGAGGCGATCGACGGCCTTCAATCCGCGCTCGCTGGCGGTGGTCGTGGCCTGGAAGATCCGGGGACGTTCTTCCAACGAAGGCTCGGACGTCGAGTTGCTGCGGGACAGGTTGAGCGGCCCGATGACGAGCTCGACACGCGGCACCGCCGTGCGCAGCCGCAGCGCGTCGAGCGGACGGCGCAGTCGATCCATGAACCGCGGCTTGGGCGCCGGGTCGGCGCCACCCGGCGGAAGCGGCGGCGGCTGGAGCGCTTCGGCCATCATGTCCGACGCCTGCGCATCGGTGGCGGTCTGCAGGCAGGTGAGTTCGTCTGTGGCCTGTCGCTGCGCCGCAAGCGCGGCGGCGGATGACGCGTCGATGCGTGCCAGCATCCGCGCATGGGCGCTGGCGGCGAGGGCGGCGGCGCGCTCGATCTCGGGGTCGACGGGAGGACGCTGGATCGAGGCGGCGGTTCGATGTCGGGAAAGCAGCCCCGATGGTCGAACCCGGGACGAGGGCAGGAGCTTGGTCCGGTCGTCGGCCGCAGGCGGCCGCGATCCTGCAGTCTCGGACGTCGCCACCACCGCCGCGGTGTCGACAGGCGTGGCGCTGCGGGGGCTCCATCCAAAGAAACTGATCGGCATCGTCGTGTTCCATGGCGAGACCACGCGCCGAACGTCCCGGACCACTGTCGGATCGCCCTACATCGACGCGTAGCGGTCTGATGAGGGGGACAGTGCCGAGGTTGTCGTTCGCGGTTCGTTCGCGAACGGCGAAACCGGGCGAGAGGCGGACGTATTGCGGGACGCCCGCGAGCGCGGTCAGAGCAAGGGCGTGCTGCCGTTGTTCTCGTCGTCCTGGCGCTTCAGGGCGGCCAGCGTGGTGTGCGTCACGGCCGCATGGGCGAGCGCGTCCGTCCCCGTCGGGACGGCGGCCGGCGTCGATCCCGACGCCCCCTCGGAGAGCAGCGCGGTCTCCGAAGTCTTCGGCGACGCGAGCAGTTCCGACGCCGCCGGCAGGGGCGTGGCCGCATCCGCCGTGGTCCCGCCGCCGTCCGCCGTCTTCGAGAACCAGACGTCGCCCATCTGGTGCGTGACGCCGTCCGCGGTCTTGTAGCCGGAGATCAGCCCGATCAGGTTGCCGTGATCGACGGTCGAGGTCGACCGGGCGTTCAGGTCCAGCTCGACGATGCCCAGCTCCGTCAGGGACTTGAGTTCGCCCACATCGGTCTTGCCGTTGCCGTTGGCGTCGGCCCAGATCCGCAACTGGCTGAAGCCGGCGTCGAGCGCATTGAGGGCATGGTCGCCGTTGGCGTCCAGAGCCTGCATCGCTTCGTAGCCGTTGGCCGCGTGCTTGCCGTTGGCCAGCACGGTGCCGGTGCCGAAGAGTTCCCCGCCCGAGTCGATCTGCCCGTTGCCGTTCAGGTCGCGAGCCAGCAGGCCGTTGCCCTGCGCCATCCATCCCCATTGCTGGGCGTGGCCGGTGTTGTTCATGTCGAAGCTGACGCCCTGCGCCGCGGACACCGTCCCGAGGCCGTGGCCGTCGAGGTTGAGCATGATCGGCGTGGCCAGGAACAGCGCGTCCAGCTGCGCGCCGGACATCGCATGGATGGTCTCGGTGCTGAACGCCATCACCTGGTCCATGCTGAGCGCGGCCAGGTCGCGGGTCTCGAAGCCCACGATCGCGTCGCTGCCGATCGCATGGATCTGGTCCGCCGTCAGCGCCTTGGCCTGATCGCGGCTCAGCGCGGTCAGGTCGTCGCTGGACATCGTGGCGAAGGCCTCGGACGTGATCGCTGCGAGTTGCTGCGTCGTCAGCGCGGCGACCTGCCGGCTGTCGAGCGCCTCGATCGCGTCGGAATTCATCGCCGCGATCGCCTCGGTGTGCAAGGCGCGCAGCGTCTGCGTCGTCAGCCCGTGGATCTGGTCCGAGCCCAAGGCCGCGAAGACGTCCGTGGACAGGGCGTTCAGCGTCGCCGTGCCCAGCGCCCGGAAGGCCTTCGAGGTCAGCGCCGCGTAATCCTCGGTGCCGAAGCCGCTCAATTGCGAGCCGGTCATTTCAACCAGCTGCGTGCTGGTCATCGCATGGACCTGATCGGTGGACAGCGCCGCGAAGTCGCCGGCGTCCATCACCCGGATCGCCCGACCCGGCAGCAGCGCCACATCCTGCGCGTCCAGCGCGGCGATCTGGTCGCTGGTCCATGCCAGGACCTGCACGTTCGTCAGGCCCAGGACCTGTGCCGTGCCGAGCGCCTGGATCTGCTCCGTGTGCATCGCCGCCGCCTGCTGGAAGGTCAGCGAACCGACCTGGTCCGGCCGCAGCGCCGCGATCTGATCGGTGTTGAACAGCGCGATCTGGTCGGAGCCCATCGCCTTCAGCGCCGTGGTGTGCAGGACGGCGAGGTCCTGCGTCTCCAGCGCGGCGATCTGCGTGCCGCTGAGCGCCGCGAGCTGCGACGACCGCAAGGCCGCGAACTGCAGCGTCGTCAGCGCCGCCAGCGCCGTGGGGTCCAGGGCCGCGATCTGCAGCGACGTCAACGCCGCGACCTGCCTGGCCGAGAGCGCGGCGATCTGGTCCAGGTCCAGCGAGCCGAACTGGTCGCTGCTCAGGCCCAGCAGCGCCTGCGAACCCAGGCTCGCGAGCTGCGCGGTGCTCAGGTGGTCGATCTGGTCCGCGGTCAGTCCCAGCAGCTGCTTCGAGCTGAGCGCCGCCAGCTGCGCGCTGCTCAGCGAGGCGATGCTGTCGACGTTCATCGCGCCGAGCTGGGCGGAGGTCAGTCCCAGCAGCGCCCGCGTATTCAGGCCGACGACGTCCTGGAACTCGAGCTGACTGATCTGGTCGGTCGTGAAGGCCGCCAGCTGTTTCGACGAGAACACCGAGAACTGGGCCGAGTCCAGCGCGTTCAGGTCGGCCTGCTCCATCGCCGACAACTGGGTGGTCGTCAGCGAGGCGACCTGGTTGGTGCGCATGGCCGCGAACTGTTCGGGCACGAGGGCATTGAGCTGATCGGTGGTGAAGCTCTGCAGCGCCTGCACGCTCAGTCCGCGCACGCCGTCGGTGGAGAGCGCGTCGATCTGCGACGGCGTCAATGCGGCGACCTGACCGGTGCCCAGCAGCGCCGTCTGCGCGCTGCCGAGGGCACCGACCTGCTCGCGGCTCAGCACGTGGATCTGGTCGGTCGTCAGCGCGGTCAGGTAGATCGGCTTGACGCCGGCGAGCAACTCGGGCGCCAGGGCGCCGATCTCGTCGGTGGAGATCGCCGCCAGCTGGAACGAGGTCAGCGCGGCGAAATGGGCCGAACCCAGCGCGTTGAAGCTGTCGTGGTCGAGGCTGCGCACCTGGGCCGTGCTCAGCGCGGCCAGTTGGCCGTCGCGCAGCATGGCGACGCCGGTGGGCCCGAGGGCGTCCAACTGGTCCGCGGTGAGACCGCGGATCGCCAGCGTGGAGATCGCCTGCAGCGCCTGCGGAGACAGGACCTGCAACTGGCCGGCAGTCAGCGCGCCGATCTGGGCCGCGTTGAGCGCGCCCGTCTGCGAGGTGCTGAAGGCGGCCACCAGGTTGATGTCCAGCGCCTGCACCTGCGCGCTGCTCAGCGAGCGGATCACCGATGCGTTCAGCGCGCCGAAGTCCTCGGGCTCGAGTTGCGAGACCTGATCGGTCGTCAGGCCGCGGAACTGCGCCGACGTGAAGGCGGCGAACTGCGCCGACGTCAGCGTGTTCAGGTCCTCCACCGTCATCGCGGACAACTGGGCCGTGGTGAGCGCGCGGATCTGCGCGCTGGTCAGCGCCTGCAGCTGGTCGGAGTTCAGCACGTCGAGCTGGTGGTCGGTCAGCGTCGCGATCACGCGCGTCGTCAGCGCCTGGATCGCGCCGGTGCCGAGCGCGGACAGCTGTTCGTCGCTCAGGTCGCGCAGCTGCGTCGTCGACAGCGACGCGGTCTGGGCGCCGCTCAGCGCGGCGAGCTGCTCCGAGCTCAGCGACGCGAGCTGCGCCGGCGTCAGCCCCCGCAAGGTCGCGCTGCTGAGCGCGGCGAGGTCCTCGGTCGTCAGCGAATGGAACTGGTCCGGCGTCAGCGACTGCAGCTGCTTGGAGTTCAGCGCCGCGATCTGTCCGGTCGACAGCGCGGCGAGGTCGTCGGTGTCGAACGCGGCCAGCTGGCGCGTCGTCAGCATGGCGATCTGCACCGTCTTCAGCGCGCCGAGCTGCTCGGCGCTCATCGCGCCCAGCACTTCGGGCTTCAAGCCCACGAGCGCGCTGCTGCTCAGCAGCCGCAGTTCATCGGTGCTGAAGGCCGGCAGCTGAGCGCTGCCCAGGCCGATCAACTGGGTCGAGGTCAGGCTCTGCACCTGGCGCGAGCTCAGCGCGTCGACCTGGTCGGAAGACAGCGCGGCCAGCTGTTGCGAGTTCAGCGCGCGCAGGCCCTTGGTGCCGATGGCGGCGAGGTCCTCGCCCTCGAGCGCCGCGACCTGCGTGGTGCTCAGCGATTTGATCTGCAGCGTGTTGAGCGCGCCGGCCTGCTCGGTCGTCAGCGCCACGAGGGCGTCGGTGCTCAGCGTGCGGAACTGCTGGCTGGTCAGCGCGGCGATCTGCCGGCTGTCCAGCGACTGCACGGCGTCGGAAGAGAGGTGCGACACGGCGGCGGTGCTGAGGCCGCGAACCGCGCCCGTGGTCAGCGCCTGCAACGCGTCGGTGCTCAGCGCGCTGAGCTGCTCGCCGCTCAGGCCCTTGGTCTGGTTGCCGCGCAGCGCGCCGATCTGGGCGGTGTCGAAGGCGTTGAGCTGGTCCACGCTCAGCGCGCCGATCTGCACCGTGTTCAGCACCTGCATCGAGGCGGTGCTGAAGACGGCCACCTCGTCGGTGGTCAGCATGCCGATCTGCTGACTGCCCAGGCCGCGCACCTGCACCGACGACAGCGCCGCGATCTGCGTGCTGTCGAGCGCGGTGAACTGGTCGCTGTCCATGCGGCGCAGCCGGTCCACGGTCAGGGCCGGGATCTGCGTCGTGGTCAGCGCATGGATCTGGTCGGTGGTCAGCGCCGCGAGCGAAGCCGTCGTCAGCGTGCGGATCGCGGCGGTGTTGATCGCCTGGACGTCCTGCAGCTCCATCGCCGAGAGCTGTCCCGAGGCGAGGTAGTTGAGCTGGCGGGCCGACAGCGCGGAGACCTGGACCGTGGTCAGCGCCACCACCTGCTCGGCGGTCAGCAAGGCCCACTCCGACCCCGTCAGCGTCGCGAGCTGCGTGGTGGTGAGCGCTGCGATCTCCTCGGGAGTGAGCGAACCGACGTCGAAGGTGGCCATGCGGGAAAGGAGAGTACTTCTGAAACCTGGCGGTCTGTCGTTTGCGGCCGCTCGACACGCATCGCGTGGGCGAGGGCCGCAAACGGCAAACCGGGGGCGCGAGGCCCCCGGTTCCGCACTGCCGCTTAGATCAGCGGAGCAGCGCCGTTCTGGTCGTCTTCATGCAGCTTCTTGTAGGCCGCGCTCATGACGTCGTGGTTCACCGTGTCGGTCGCCGCGGCGGTGGTCGCCGCCGTGGTGGCCGTCGCGGTCTGCGCCGTCGCGCCGCCGAGCAGGTTGGCTTCCGGCTGGGCGAGCAGGTCGCCCAGGTGCGGCGTCGCCGCCGTGGCGCCGGTCGCCGCGTGCTGCGAGCCGTCCTTGGAGAACCACACGTCGGTCATCTCGTGCGTCGTGCCGTCGGCCTTGGTGAAGCTCGACACCAGACCCAGGACGTTGCCGTTGTCGACCTCAGTGCCCTTCGTGGCGCCCAGGTTCAGGTCGGTGATGCCCAGGTCCGCCAGGGTCTTGAGCTCGCCCGTGTCGGTCTTGCCGTCGTGGTTGGCGTCGACCCAGACCTGCAGCTTGCTGAAGTCCACGTCCTTGCCGTTGACGTGGCCGTCATGGTTCGAGTCCAGCGAGGCGAGGGCGGCGAAGCCGTCCAGGCCCTTGCGGCCGTTGACCGTGGTGCCGGCCCCGAAGAGCTCCGCACCGCTGTCGATCGAGCCGTTGCCGTTGCGATCCATCACCAGCAGGCCGTCGTTGCCGCCGACCCAACCCCACTTGTCGTTATGACCGGTGGCGTTCAGGTCGAAGTTCACGCCGTGAGACGCGGACACCGTCTGGATGCCGTTGCCGTCCAGGTCCAGCACGATCGGCGAGGCCAGGAACAGCGCGTTGGTCTGTTCACCGCTGAAGCCCGCCGTCTGGTCGGAGGTCATCGCCAGCACCTGCTGCATGTTCATGCTGGCCAGGTCCTGCGTGTCCCAGCCGATGAACTGGTCGGACGTCATCGCCACGATCTGGTCCGTCGACAGGCCCTGCACCTGGATGGAGGTCAGCGCATGGATGTCGCTGGAATCCATCGCCAGGATCTGGTCGGTCGTGAACGCGTGGAACTGCGAGGACGTCAGCGTCGCGAAGTGCGTGCTGGTCATCGACGCGATGTCCTCGGTCGACAGGGCCGCGATCTGGTCCGTGCCCAGCGAGCGCAGTTGCGCCGTGCTGAATTCATGGACCTGGTCGCTGGTCAGCGCCGCGATCTGGTCGGTGTTGAAGGCGTGCAGGGCGGTCGTGCTCAGCGCATGGATGCCGTCGGTGGTGATCGACGCGATGTCGGCGGTCTCGATGCCGGCCACCTGCGTGGCGCCCACCGCGCTCCACTGCTGCGAGGTCAGGGCGTGGATCTGATCCGAGGTGAAGGCCTCGAAGTCCGCCGAGCCGAAGGCCACCATGTTCGCGCTGCTGATGGCCGCGAGGTCGCCCGTGTCGATCGCCTGCACCTGGTCGGTGGTGAAGGCGTGCAACTGGGCCGAGCTCATCGACACGATCTGCTGCGAGGTCAGCGCCTGCACGTCGTCGGTGGCCAGCTGGCTCACCTGCAGCGTGCTCAGCGCGGCGACCTGCTGCGTGCTCAGCGCCGCGATCTGGTCGGAGCCCAGGGCTTCCAGCTGCGCGCTGTCCAGCGAGCGGATCGCCAGCGTGCTCAGGCTGCGCAGGTCACCGGTCTCGAAGGCCGCCATCTGGTCGGTCGTCAGGCCGTCGACCTGGGTCGAGCTCAGGGCCGCGGCTTGCGACGAGCTCAGGGCGACGATCGCGTCGGTGCTCAGCGCGCCGACCTGGGCCGAACCGAAGGCCTGCAGCTGTGTCGAGGTCAACGCGGCGACGTCGTCCGTCGTCATCGTCGAGATCTGCGCGGTCGTCAGGGCCTGCAGCTGGGCGTTGCTCAGCGAGCGGATCTGGCCGCTGGTCAGCGCGTTCAGGTCGTCGCTGGTCAGGTTGGCGATCTGCGCGGTCGTCAGCGAGGCGACCTGCAGCGTCGTCAGCGCGGCGATCTGGTTGCTGTCGAGCGCTTCGAGCTGATCCGTGCCGAGGGCGCGCAGGGCGACCGTGGACAGTGCCCGCAGGTCGGCGGTTTCCATCGCGGCCATCTGGTCCGTCGTCAGGCCCTTGACCTGCGCCGAGGACAGCGCGGCCACCTGGGCGGAGCTCAGCGCGATCACCGAGTCGGTGCTCAGCGCGCCGATCTGGGCCGAGCTGAACGCCTGGACCTGCTGCGAGGACAGCGCGGCGACGTCGTTGCTTTCCATCGTCGAGACCTGGGCGGTCGTCAGCGCGGCGATCTGCTGGGTCGTCAGTGCCTTGACCTGGGCGCTGGTCAGCGCGTTCAGGTCGTCCGAGGTGAGGTTGCTCACCTGGCCGGTCGTCAGCGCGGCGACCTGCTGGGTCGTCAGCGAGGCGACCTGGTCGGAACCGAGGGCCGCGAGCTGGTCGCTGGTCAGCGCACGCAGCGCCACCGTGGACAGGGCCTTCAGATCACCGGATTCGATCGCACCGATCTGGTCCGTCGTCAGGCCGGCGACCTGCTTGCTGGTCAGCGCGGCGATCTGCAGCGAGCTCAGCGCCACGACCGCATCGGTCGTCAGGGCGCCGACCTGGTCGGAGCTCAATGCGGCGACCTGGTTGGTGGCCAGCGCGGCCACGTCGGCGGTCTCCATCGTCGAGACCTGCGCGGTCGTCAGCGCGGCCACCTGGGCGGTGCTCAGCGCCTTGATCTGCGCGCTGGTCAGCGCGTTGAGGTCGTCCGACGTCAGGTTGCTCACCTGGCCGGTCGTCAGCGCGGCGACCTGCTGGGTCGTCAGCGCGGCGATCTGGTCGGAGCCGAGGGCTTCGAGTTCCGCCGAGGTCAGCGACGCCACCTGACCCGTGGTCAGGGCGCGCAGCTGGCCGGTGGTCAGCGCGGCGAAGTCGTCCGTGGCGAACTGGCTGATCTGGCCGGTCGTCAGCGCGGCCACCTGGGTGGTGGTGAGCGCTTCGACCTGGTCGGAGCTCAGCGCCTGCAGCTGGTCGCTGGTCAGGGCGCGCAGGGCGACCGTCGACAACGACTTCAGGTCACCGCTTTCGATCGCGGCCATCTGGTCGGTCGTCAGGCCGGCGACCTGCTTGCTGGTCAGCGCGGCGACTTGTGCCGAGGTCAGGGCGACGATCGAGTCGGTGCTCAGCGCGCCGACCTGGGCCGAGCTCAGCGCGGCGACCTGGTTGGTGGCGAGCGCCTGCACATCGGCGGACTCCATCGCGGCGACCTGGGCGGTCGTCAGCGCGGCGACCTGCTGCGTCGTCAGGGCCTTGATCTGGCCGCTCGTGAGGGCGTTCAGGTCGTCGGAAGTCAGGTTGCTGACCTGGGCGGTCGTCAGTGCGGCGACCTGCTGGGTCGACAGCGCGGCGACCTGGTCGGAGCCCAGCGCTTCCAGCTGGGCCGAGGTCAGCGCCTGCAGGGCGTTGGTCGACAGGGCCTTCAGGTCCCCCGTTTCCAGGGCGGCCATCTGGTCCGTCGTCAGGCCGGCGACCTGCTTGCTGTTCAGCGCGGCGACCTGCGCCGAGCTCAGGGCGACCACGGCGTCGGTGCTCAGCGCGCCGACCTGGCCGGAGCTCAGCGCGGCGACCTGTTGCGAGCTCAGCGCGGCGACGTCGTCGCTGGTCATCGTCGAGACCTGACCGGTCGTCAGGGCGGCGACCTGCTGGGTCGACAGCGCCTTGATCTGGCCGCTCGTGAGGGCGTTCAGGTCGTCCGAGGACAGGTTGCTGATCTGAGTGGTCGACAGCGACGCGACCTGGACGGTCGACAGCGCGGCGATCTGGTCGGAGCCCAGCGCGTCGAGCTGGTCGGTGCCCAGGGCACGCAGCGCGACGGTGGACAGGGACTTCAGGTCGCCCGTCTCGATCGCGGCCATCTGGTCGGTCGTCAGGCCGGCGACCTGCTTGGAGGTCAGCGCGGCGACCTGCGCCGAGCCCAGGGCGACGATCGCCTCGGTGCTCAGGGCGCCGACCTGGGCCGAGCCCAGGGCCTGCACCTGCGCGGTGGTGAGCGCGGCGACGTCGTCGCTGGTCATCGTCGAGACCTGGCCGGTCGACAGCGCGGCGACCTGCTGGGTCGTCAGCGCCTTGATCTGGCCGCTCGTGAGGGCGTTCAGGTCGTCCGAGGACAGGTTGCCGACCTGCGCGGTCGTCAGCGCGGCGACCTGGACGGTCGACAGCGCGGCGATCTGGTCGGAGCCCAGCGCGTCGAGCTGGTCGGTGCCCAGGGCACGCAGCGC
>NZ_JBWKOA010000001.1:180084-182988 GCF_059415845.1 Roseateles sp. GW821-FHT09H11
GCGCGACGGTGGACAGGGACTTCAGGTCGCCCGTCTCGATCGCGGCGATCTGGTCGGTCGTCAGGCCGGCGACCTGCTTGGTCGTCAGCGCGGCGACCTGCGAGGAGGTCAGCGCGACGATGGCGTCCGTGCTCAGTGCGCCGACTTGCGACGAGCTCAGCGCGGCGATCTGGTTGGTCGCCAGCGCGGCGACGTCACCCGATTCCATCGTGTTGATCTGGCCGGTCGTCAGCGCGGCGACCTGCTGGGTCGTCAGCGCCTTGATCTGACCGCTCGTGAGGGCGTTCAGGTCGTCCGAGGACAGGTTGCTGACCTGGCCGGTCGTCAGCGCGGCGACCTGCTGGGTCGTCAGCGCGGCGACCTGGTCGCTGTTCAGCGCGTCGAGCTGGGCGGTGCCGAGCGCGGCGATCTGGGCGGTACCCAGGGCGCGCAGCTGGCCGGAAGTGAATGCACCGAAGTCGTCCGTGGCCAGCTGGCTGACCTGTCCGGTCGTCAGCGCGGCGACCTGGGTGGTCGACAGCGCCTGGACCTGATCGGTCGACAGGGCCTGCAGCTGGTCGCTGGTCAGCGCACGCAGGGCGGTCGAGGACAGCGAGCGCAGGTCAGCCGTTTCGAGGGCGGCCATCTGGTCGGTCGTCAGACCGGCGACCTGCTTGCTGGTCAGCGCGGCGACCTGGCCCGAGGTCAGGGCGACGATCGAGTCGGTGCTCAGCGCGCCGACCTGGGCCGAGCTCAGCGCGGCGACCTGGTTGGTGGCGAGCGCCTGCACGTCGGCCGATTCCATCGTCGAGACCTGGGCGGTCGACAGCGCGGCGATCTGCTGCGTCGACAGGGCCTTGATCTGGCCGCTGGTCAGCGCGTTCAGGTCGTCCGAGGTCAGGTTGTTCACCTGGCCGGTCGTCAGCGCGGCGACCTGCTGGGTCGACAGGGCAGCGATCTGGTCGGAGTTCAGCGCCTCCAGTTGGGCGGAAGTCAGCGACTGCAGGGCGTTGGTGGCCATCGCCTTCAGGTCGCCGGATTCGAGCGCGGCCATCTGGTCGGTGCTCAGGCCCGCGACCTGCTTGCTGTTCAGCGCGGCGACCTGCGTCGAGGTCAGCGCGACGATCGAGTCCGTGTTCAGCGCGCCGACCTGGGCGGAGCCCAGTGCGGCGACCTGCGCCGTGGTCAGGGCCTGCACGTCGGCGGATTCCATCGTCGAGACCTGCGCGGTCGTCAGGGCGGCCACTTGCGCGGTGCCCAGCGCCTTGATCTGCGCGCTGTTGAGCGCGTTGAGGTCATCGCTGGCCAGGCCGGCGACCTGCGCGGTCGTCAGCGCGGAGACCTGGACCGTGCTCAAGGCGGCGACCTGGTCGGAGCCCAGCGCGTTCAACTGATCGGTGGTGAGGGCGCGCAGCGCGGTGCTGCTCAGCGCGCGGAGGTCACCGGTCTCGATGGCGGCCATCTGGTCGGTGGTGAGGCCGGCGACCTGCCTGGTCGTCAGCGCGCCCACCTGGGCGGAGCTCAGGGCGACGATCGCGTCCGTGCTCAGCGCGCCGATCTGGGCCGAGCCCAGCGATTGCAGCTGCGTGGTGGTCAGCGCGGCGACGTCGTCGCTGGTCATCGTTGCGATCTGGCCGGTCGTCAGCGAGGCGACCTGCGCGGTCGACAGCGCCTTGATCTGGCCGCTCGTGAGGGCGTTCAGGTCATCGGAGGTCAGGTTGCTGATCTGACCCGTCGTCAGCGAGGCGACCTGGGCGGTCGACAGCGCGGCGATCTGGTCGGAGCCCAGGGCCTCGATCTGGTCGGAGCCCAGGGCGCGCAGCGCGGCGGTGGACAGCGCCTTCAGGTCACCCGTTTCCAGGGCGGCCATCTGGTCGGTGGTCAGGCCGGCGACCTGCTTGGTCGTCAGCGCGCCCACCTGGGCGGAGGTCAGCGCGGCGACGTTTTCGGTCGACAGCGCGCCGACCTGCGCCGAACCCAGCGCGGCGACTTGCGCCGTCGTCAGGGCCTGCACGTCGGCGGATTCCATGCCGTTGACCTGGCCGGTGGTCAGCGCGGCGACCTGGGCGGTCGACAGCGCGCGGATCTGGGCCGAGCCCAGCGCGTTCAGGTCGTCGGAAGCCAGCGCCTGGACCTGGGCGGTCGTCAACGCGGCGACCTGGGCCGTCGTCAGCGCGGCGATCTGGTCGGAGTTCAGCGCATCGATCTGCGCGGTCGTCAGGGCGCGCAGCGCGTTGGTCGACAGCGCGCGGACGTCCACCGTCTCGATGGCGCCGACCTGGTCGGTCGTCAGGCCGCCGACCTGCTTGGTCGACAGCGGGGCGACCTGCTGCGAGCTCAGCGCGGCGATGTTCTCGGTCGACAGCGCGCCGACCTGGTCGGAGTTCAGTGCGGCGATCTGCTGCGTGGACAGGGCCTGGACGTCGTTGCTCTCCATCGTGGAGATCTGCGTCGTCGTCAGGGCGGCCACTTGCTGGGTCGACAGCGCCTTGATCTGGGCGCTGGTCAGCGCGTTCAGGTCGTCGGAGGTCAGGTTGGCGATCTGGCCGGTCGTCAGCGCGGCGACCTGCGCGGTCGTCAGCGCGGCGATCTGGTCGGAGCCGAGCGCGGCGATCTGGTCGGTGGTCAGCGCGCGGATGGCCGCGGTGCCCAGCGCCTTCAGATCGCCCGTCTCGAGGGCGGCCATCTGGTCGGTCGTCAGGCCGGCAACCTGCTTGGTCGACAGCGCGGCGACCTGCGAGGACGTCAGGGCGACGATGTTGTCGGTCGACAGGGCGCCGACCTGGTCGGAACTCAGCGCCTGCACCTGGCCGGAGCTCAGCGCCTGCACGTCGGCGCTTTCCATCGTGGAGACCTGGGCGGTCGACAGGGCGGCGACCTGGGCGGTGCCCAGCGCGCGGATCTGGGCCGAGCCCAGCGCGTTCA
>NZ_JBWKOA010000001.1:183087-730490 GCF_059415845.1 Roseateles sp. GW821-FHT09H11
GACCTGGGCGGTCGACAGGGCGGCGACCTGGGCGGTGCCCAGCGCGCGGATCTGGGCCGAGCCCAGCGCGTTCAGGTCGTCGCTGGACATGGCCTGCACCTGGCCGGTGGTAAGGGCGGAGACCTGTTGGGTCGTCAGCGCGGCGACCTGGTCGGATTGCAGCGCATCGAACTGGTCGGTGGTCAGCGAGCGGATCGCGGCGGAGGACAGCGCACGCAGGTCCTGCGACTCGATGGCGGCGATCTGGTCGGTCGACAGGCCGGCCAGTTGCTTGGAGGTCAGAGTCGCGAACTGGCCGGAGGTCAGCGCGACGATGGCGTCGGTGGACAGCGCGGCGATCTGGGCCGAGCTCAGCGCGGCGACCTGGCCGGTCGTGAAGGCCTGGACGTCGGCCGACTCCATGCCGGAGACCTGGTCGGTCGACAGCGCGGCGATCTGGGCGGTGCCCAGCGCGCGGATCTGCGCGCTGCTCAGCGCGTTCAGTTCATCGGTCGACAGCACGGCGACCTGGCCGGTCGTCAGCGAACCGATCTGGGTGCTGGTCAGCGCCGAGACCTGGTCGGAATTCAGCGCCTGGACCTGATCGGTCGTCAGCGCGCGGATGGTGGCGGTCGAAAGCGCCTTCATGTCATCGGAGCTGATGGCCGCCATCTGGTCGGTCGTCAGGCCCTTGACCTGGGTGGAGCTCAGGGCGCCGATCTGGCCGGAGCTCATCGCCTCGATCGAGTCGGTGCTCAGGGCGCCGACCTGGGCCGAGCTCAGCGCGCGGACCTGCGCCGTGGTCAGCGCCTGCACGTCGGCGCTGTCGACGCCGGCCAACTGGTCGGTGGTCAGCGCGGCGATCTGCTGCGTGGTGATGGCGCGGATCTGGTTGGTGTCCAGGGCGGCGATCTCATCGCTGGCCAGCTGGCGGATCTGCTGCGTGGACAACGCGCCGATCTGCGCGGTGGTCAGCGCGGCGACCTGGTCGGAGTTCAGCGCGGCGATCTGGTCGGTGCCCAACGCCTTGACGGCGGCGGTGCTCAGCGCGTGCACGGCGTCGGAGGTCAGGGCGGCCGCCTGGTCCGAGGTCAGCGCGGCGGTCTGCGTGCTGCTCAGCGCGGCGGCCTGATTGGTCGCCAGAGCGGCGACGCCCTCGGTGGAGAGGGCGGCGACTTGTTGCGAGCTCAGGGCCTTGATCTGGTCGGTCTTCAAGGCCTGCAGGTCGTCGGAGGCCAGGCTGCCCATCAGGCTGGTGGAGATGGCGGCCACCTGCTGCGTGGTCAGCGCACGGATCTGGTCGGAGGCCAACGCGTTCAGGTCATCCGATTCCAGGTTCTTGACCTGCTGCGTGGTCATCGCGCCGACCTGCCGGGTCGTCATCGCGCCGAACTGGTCGGAGCCCAGGGCATTCAGCTGAGCGCTGGTGAAGGTCTGCACCGCGGCGGTGGTCAACGCGCGCAGGTCGTCGGTCTCGATGGCGGCGATGTTGGTCGTCGTGAACAGCGACACGGCCTTGGTGCCGAGCGTGGCGAACTGCGAGGTCGTCAGCGCCTGGAACTGCTCGGTGGTGAACGCGGCCCAGTCTTCGCTGGTCAGGCGCGCCAGGGTCGTCGACGTGAGGGCGGCGATCTGGTCGGTCGTCAGGTTGGTAATCAGCGATGCCATCTTGGAACTCCGTGAACCTATGGGGGGCGGATGCGCCCATAGGCGCGAGGTGGGGTTGGGTCAGCTTGTTGTTGCCGGGCACCCGAACTTCCGGATGCCGTCATTCGGTTTTCGGTCGCCGATTGACAAACTTGAGCTAGCCCAGAAATGTTATTGGCGGCTTGCTTAACGTGAACGGAACAAAAGGGCCGGGAGTCGGCCTCAGTTCACGGTTACAGAAGCGGCGTAAAGCCCGCGAACGCGGGGGGAGGGATGCTTGCCGAGGCAAGGGATTTCGGCGCCGTTGTCGAACGATCGTTCACTTGTCACGCGCCAGACATCCAATGGTGATCGGCACTTAGGCGTGATCCTGAAGTCCGGATGCACGACGAGGCCCGGCTCGATGAGCGACGGATTGCTGCAGCGCGCGCCTGAAACACGATGTAAACAGTGTGAACGAAGTCTGAGGAAACCCTGGGCAGGCCCTGGGCTCGACCGGGCTTGGCGTGTGTCGGGCGTGATAAGTTCACGGGTTTCCAGCCGGCCGGTCACGCTCAGTTTCCAGGGTATGACACCCCTATTAGTTATTGACGGCCAATCAATATGACGATGAACGCAACGAAGCCTTATCGGATCCTCGGCATCCAGCAGATCGCCATCGGCGGGCCGGACAAGGCAGCGCTGCGCCGGCTGTGGGTGGACGTGCTGGGGCTGGAGGTCACCGGCACGTTCGTGTCGGAACAGGAGAACGTCGACGAGGACATCTGCGCGATCGGCGCCGGGCCGCATCGCGTCGAGGTCGATCTGATGCAGCCGCTGGATCCGGAGAAGCGGCCGGCGGTCCACGCGACGCCGCTCAATCACGTCGGGTTGTGGGTGGACGATCTGCCCAAGGCGGTGGAGTGGATGACCGCGAACGGGGTGCGTTTCGCGCCGGGCGGCGTCCGCAAGGGCGCGGCAGGCCACGACATCTGCTTCATTCACCCGAAGAGCAGCGGCGAGTTCCCCATCGGCGGGGAGGGCGTGCTGATCGAACTGGTGCAGGCGCCGGACGACGTGGTGAAGGCCCTGGGCGGGCCGTCCGGCTCAGGCGCCTGAGCCGCACGGCCGGGGCGTCGCGTGCGCCACGGCCAGCACCGTCACCAGAACTTCCACCAGGGCGAGGGCTCGGACGTCTCTTCCGCCGCCGCCTTGCGCCGCGTGCCCGAGCGCTGGAAGTGCAGCAAGGGGATCGAGAACGGATCGACGCTCGCTGCGCCACTGCCCTCGAGCTGATATCCGAACCGGGCGAGCAGGACCTCTTCGCCCAGCTCCAGCGGATGGAAGGGCAGGGGGTAGGCGTCCTCGCCCGGGTCGCTGGTCACGCGCTGCTGCTCCGCCCAATACGGCGCCTCGAAGGGCAGCGGCTCGCCGATGTCCTCCAGGATGCCGCTGTCGGGGGACAGGCTCAGGGAGCGGATCAGGCGTCCGTCTTCCCAGACGGCAAAGGCGAACCAGTCCACCACGCTGTGCATCGCGTGCAAGGTGATCCGGCGTTTGCCGGCGATGTCGAGGAAGCGGCCCGGCAGCTGCGACGGGTGGTCGACCGCAAACTCGCTGGCCGCGATGATGGAGACGCCGGGGAAGCAGCCGATGAACATCAGCGGGTCCGGCGGATTGGTGTAGCTCAGATCGCCTTCGCCGATCAGCTCGAGCGACTCTCCCGGGAAGAGCCGTTCCGCCAGCGCGCGCGTGGCGTCGCGGTCGAGCGCCGGCTGCCCTTCCAGGGCCGCGCGAGCGTCGCCGTCCGCGATGACCAGCATCCAAGTCTTGGCCCCCATGCGCCATCCTCTCCGTTCAGTGGCGAGGATGGTAATCGCGTCAACCCTCGTACGGCCCTTTCCCGGGCAGCGCCCACAGCAGGCCGAGCGTCGCGCCGGCCGGCGCGACGGTGAGATGGTCCTCGCCGGCCAGAACGCGGCTCTCGATGCGCAGCGACTTGTAGCGGCGCCTGCGCAGCTGTGTCTCGAACCGGCGCACGTCGGCGACGAGGTCGCTCTCCTTGTTGAAGCGCGGTCCCGGCGCGACGGCCTCGTAGGCGCCGACGTACTGGAAGACACGGGCCGCCAGGTCGGTGTGCTGCTTCGCGTAGGCCGCTTCCTGCTCGAACACCAGGTGACGATCGAACCAGAACGACGGACTGCCGAGGATGTAGTGGCTGAACAGCGCCGGCCTGGCGAGCAGGACCTGCGCCGCGAACAACGCGCCGTAGGAATGCCCGAGCAGCACGCGGCGGGCCGGGTCGAGCTGGTAGCGCGCGGAGATGGCCGGTACTGCGATGTCGGCCAGGTACTTGAGATAGGCCGCCCCTTCGCCGTAGCGCGGCGCGCCATAGCGATCGGCGGGCCGCCCGGGCCGCGTCCGGGGATCGCTCGGGGTGTAGTCGCGCGAGCGCATCTCCACGGCGGATTCATCCGCGGGCCCCGCCAACCCGACGACAGCGAAATCGGCCAGGTTGCGACCCTGTTGACCCACGCGGTTGCGCAGCGCCCGCACGAGCGGGAAGGCATAGGGCGCATCGGTCACGAACACGGCCGGTCGGGGACCGGTGTTTGGAGGCGCATTCGGCGGCAAATCGATCCAGACCTCGTAGCGGCGGCCGGTGGCCGGATCGGGCAGCGGATGGACGAAGGTGCCGGGCAGGGCGTAAGGCCCGGTGGCATCCGGCAGCGCGGGCGCGGCGATGGACCGGGTGGTCGGCATCAGCAGCGAGCCCAGCGCCGCGGCGAGGACTTGCCTGCGGTCGGTCATGCGAGGAAGCGGGAGCAGCGAAGGGTCGCGAGTGTCTCGCGGCGTGGCGGCGGGACGCCCCCTGGAAGCCGTTACGTGCGTTACGGACGTTCCGCGCGCCAGGTGCCCGTCATTTGCGCGCCAGGCCCTCGCGTGCCTCAGTCGACCAGGATGTTCCGGTTCTTCAGCGTCAGGTGGATCTTGTCGCCGACCGTGTCCTTGTTGAAAGGCTTGACGATGTAGCCGGTCGCGCCGAGCTGGGCGGCGCGGATGATGTCTTCCTTGCGGCCCTCGGCGGTGACCAGCAGCACCGGCACCTTGCGCAGCGGATCGGACTCCGGTTTGGCGCGCAGGGCCTCGAGGAGCTGGAAGCCGTTCATCACCGGCATGTTCACGTCGCTGAGGACGAAGTGGACCGGTTCGCCCGACTCGGCACAGAGTTCGAGCTGGCGCAGCGCGGCCTTGCCGTCCTCGGCCTCGAGGATCTTCTTGAAGCCCAGCTCGCGGAGCAGCCCGGAGATGATGCGGCGCATGGTCGAGAAATCGTCGACCACCAGGAAACAGAACTCTTCGCGTTTGATCGTCGTGACCATGTGGAACCCCTTCAGGGGTGGAATCCTAGCGTGAGGAGGCTCAGGCGTATTCGTCGAGGAAGGCGCCCAGCGACGCGTGAGCGGGAGAGCGCCTTGCGCCGGCCTCATCAGCGTCCCGATCCTGGTCCCGGTCCTGAGCCTGCGTCGAGGCCTGGGGCGCGGCGCTCTGGCCGGATCGCTCCGCTGCCTTCGCTTGCGCGGCCTCCGCCGCCTGTTTCTGGATCTGGGCGATCTGGTCCATCACCATCTGCATCTGGGTTTGCAGCAGCTTCTGGCGTTTTTCCTTCGCCTGGGCGTCCATCGTCGAGTCCGAGGCGAGATCCTTCATCTGCTTCTGCAACTGCTTGAGTTGCGATTGCAGACGTGCGATCTGCGCGTCGGGGCCGGTGCCGGAGGCCGCGGAGGAGGTCCCCGTCGAGGTCGATGCCGAGGAGGCGGAGGGGATGGCGACGTGCATGATGGATTCCCGGGCGATGCTCCGATATCGGCCCCCGGGGCCGGGTCTTGAGGGGGCCCGGGGCGACCGCGTGCGTGCAGCGGCTGCCCGGACCCGCGCCGAGGCTCACGCCGGGGTCATGGCACTGCGGGTAGCATCCCCGGATGACCTCGACAACGCCTGACCCCGTCGCCGCACTGCTGCGCCACGCCGCCGCCACCTGGATCGCGCCGCGTTTCCGCCATCTGGCGGACGAGGAGGTGATGGAGAAAGCCCCCGGCGAGTGGGTCACGACCGTCGATCGTGATGTCGAGGCCTTCCTCACCCCCGAGCTGCGTGCGCTGGTGCCCGGCTCGCGCGTCGTCGGCGAAGAGCAATGCGCGGAGACGCCGGAGCTGCTCGACCAGCTCGACGAGGGCGCCGTGTGGCTGGTCGATCCGCTGGACGGGACCTTCAACTTCATCTCGGGGCGCGAACCGCTGTCGTCGATGGTGGCGCTGCTGGAAGACGGCGTGACCGTCGGGGCCTGGATGCTGGATCCGATCTCGGGGGTGCTGCATCACGCCCGGCGCGGGCAGGGCGCCTGGCGGGAGACGGAACGGCTGCACACGGCGCCGGGCTCCGGGCTGAAGCGGGCCGTCGTCAAGACGCGCTTCCTTCCGCAGGAACACCAGGACCGCGTCGCGACCTGGCAGGGCGTCGAGATCCTGCCCGGACTCAACTGCGCCGGCGCGGAGTACCCCGCACTCGCCGAAGGCGCCTTCGACGCGACGCTGTATTGGCGCAAGCTCGCCTGGGACCATGCGCCAGGCACGCTTTTCATCACGGAAGCCGGCGGTTTTGCGGCGCGGCTGGACGGCACGCCCTATCGCGCTGGCGACCGGCAGCCGGGGTTGCTCGTGGCTCGCAGCCCCGACGTGTGGGAAGAGGCTGCGGCAGCTTGGAAGAAGACGTCGTGAGCCCGGGCGAGGGCGCTCCAGGGGGCATGGGGGATCCCTCCAGGACCCCCAAGCACCCTTCCGGCCCCAGTCGCGCTCGTTGACTTCGGCCTCGCTGGCATGCGCTGACTGAGGGTCGCGGCGTTTCCGCCGATTGGGGCGGTCAGGAGCGGAGGCTCCGGTTTGGAACGCGGATTGCCGCATCTGGCGTCGATGACAGCCTCCCTCGATATCGCACGCCGGCTTGACCGGCTGCCCTGGTCGCGCTGGCACTGGCGCGTGGTGCTAGCGCTGGGCGTGGCATGGGTGCTTGACGGGCTTGAAGTCACCCTGGTCGGCTCGGTCGGCGCCGTGCTGGAAAGACCTGACACCCTCGGCCTGAGCGCGGTCCAGGTCGGCTGGTCCGGATCGCTGTATCTCGCCGGGGCGATCGTCGGCGCACTGGTCTTCGGCCGGATGTCGGACCGGCTCGGCCGCAAGCGGCTGTTCCTCGCGACGCTCGCGATCTACGCCGTGGCCACGCTCGCGACGGCTTTCTCCACCGACTTCACCTTCTTCGCGCTGTGCCGCTTCGTCACCGGACTGGGCATCGGCGGCGAGTACGCCGCCATCAATTCCGCGATCGACGAGCTCGTGCCCGCCCGCGTGCGTGGTCGGGTGAACCTCGCCATCAACGGCAGCTTTTGGATCGGCGCCGCGCTGGGCGCCGCCTCCAGCCTGCTGCTGCTGCATCCGGACGTGCTCGGCCCGGTGCAGGGCTGGCGCGTGGGCTTCGCGATGGGCGCGCTGCTGGCGGTCGGCATGGTGCTGGTGCGCCGCCACGTGCCCGAGAGCCCGCGCTGGCTGCTGCGCCATGGCCGGGGCGAGGAGGCCGGCCGGATCATCGACGCCATCGAGGCCGAGGTCGCCGCGCAGCACGGGCCGCTGCCGCCGCTGCCGCCGCTGCCGGCGGATCGGAGCGAGCACCGCCGCGCCGTGCCCACGATGCGCGAGGTGCTGCAGGTGCTGCTGCGCCGCTACCGCGTCCGCAGCGGCGTGGCCTTGTCGCTGATGCTGGCGCAGGCCTTCTTCTACAACGCGATCTTCTTCAGCTACGCGCTGGTGCTCACGCGCTTCTATGGCGTCGCCGATCATCGGGTGGCGCTCTACATCTTCCCGTTCGCGCTCGGCAACGTGCTGGGCCCGCTGCTGCTGGGGCCGCTGTTCGACCGGATCGGCCGCCGCCGCATGATCGCGCTGACCTACGGTCTGGCCGGCGTGGGCCTCGCGGCGACCGGCATCGCCTTCGTCGCGGACATGCTCGACGCGCGCTCCCAGGCGTTGTGCTGGTCGGCGGTGTTCTTCTTCGCGTCAGCGGCGGCCAGCTCCGCCTACCTCACGGTCAGCGAGGTCTTCCCGCTCGAGATGCGCGCGATGGCCATTGCGATCTTCTACGCCGTGGGCACCGGCGCGGGCGGCTTCGTCGCACCGTTGCTGTTCGGATGGCTGGTGGAGAGCGGCGACCGCGGCAACGTCGCGATCGGCTACGGCATCGGTGCAGTGCTGGTGATCGTGGCAGGCCTGCTCGCGCTGCGCTTCGGCGTAGACGCGGAGCGCAAACCCTTGGAGGACATCGCGCCCTCGATGCACGACGCGGACTAGCGCCGCCTCAGCGCTTGCCGAACCAGCGCCGCACGCGGCGCTTCCAGTCCAGCCACTGGCGGTGGCGCGAGCGGTCGATGCGCTTCACGTCGATCAGCGTGACGTCGCCGCAGGCGGACATCGTGTGCAGGCCGCTGGCGAAGTCGCGATGCGCGAGGTCGCCGGTGAAGGTCGCCGGCAGCGCCTGGACCTCGACGGCGTCCGGCGTCAGACGGTTGAAGCGCAGCCAGCGCGTCGCTCCGCCGTAGCCGTTGCGGCTGTCCTGGACCGGCAGCGTCACAAGACCGTCCGCGCCTACGAAGGGCGTGCCGGCGGGCCGCGCGCCATCATGCGCGCACCTCACCGGATTCGCGCGATGCGGCGTCCACGGGCCTTGCAGCGACTCGGCATGGGCGACGTGCAGCTCGCGCTGGTCGCGCTTGTCCGGGCCGATGACCGCATAGAACATCCACCAGACGCCGTCGTGCCGCAGCAGCGAGGCGTCGACCGCGCGCACGCCCGGCAGCAGCGCGCAGACCCGCTCCCACCGTTCCCAGCGCTCGGCGCCGTCCACGGCGCGGTAGAGCGCGACTTCCTCGGCCTGGCTCGATTCGGGGACCATCCACACCTGCCCGTCGTGTTCGAACACGAACGGGTAGGACAGGTGGAAGGGCGTCTGCAGCACCGGCTTGGGCGCGCTCCAGGCGCCGTTGCTCAGATCCAGCGTGAGTCGCTGCAGGTCGGCGCGCTTGGTGCGGTAGTCGAAGTTCTCGACGAACACATGCAGCGCGTCGCCGTCGCGCAAGGCGAAGGGATCGGCGTAATAGCGCCAGTCGCCGGCCTCGGGCATCCAGACGATCTGGTCCCGCAGTTCGCGCAGGCGCGCCGGGCTGAGCAGATCGATGCGTTCGGGAACGACGCCGACGGTCCAGAAGTCCGACTTCGGACGCTTAACCACGAACGTCTTCCACGCTCAGGCCAGCCAGGTCTTTCTCCCGGGCGCCCTGGCGCGTCAGCACGTCCTGATAGAGCCCCAGCGTGGCCCGCACGGCGGTCGAGCGGTCGTAGCGTTGCATGTCGTAGTCGATCGGGCGACGGTGGTCGCGTTGCCGTTGCTCGAGCGCGGCGGCGATCGCCTGACCCATCGCCGACGCGTCGTCGATCGCCACGATGGCCGATTGCGCCGGGTCCAGCATCTCGCGCGCGCCCAGCGTGGCGGTCGCCACGATCGGCAGACGGGCGCGCATGGCCTCGAGGATGGCCAGCGGGAACTGCTCCTCGCGCGACGAGGACACGTACAGGTCCATCTCGCCGAGCAGCTCGTCGACGTTCCAGCGGAATCCGAGCAGGTGGATGCGCTTGTCGTTGCCGCGCAGCGCCTCGAGCTCCGCGCGCTGCGGGCCCTCGCCGATCAGCACCAGGTGGGCGTTCGCCGGCGCGTGCTGCTGGAAGGCCTGGATCAGCGTGTGCATGCCCTTGGCCGCGTGCAGCCGGCCGACGCAGCCGATCACCGGCGCGGCGGCGGGGATGCCGAGCTCCATGCGCAGCGAGCCGGACGGTGCCTTCGCGGCGCAGGAGCCGGGCGCGCGTTCCGGGGCCCAGTTGTAGATGACGCGATGCATGCCGTCGAATTCCTTCAGGTGACCGACCTGCGCCGAATTGACGCACACCAGCGCGTCCATCCGCGCATGGTGATGCGACTTGTACCCGACATGCAGCGTGCCGACCCGGGCGCTGTGCTTGGCCGCCGCCACTGCCTTGCAGGCGGGGCCGAGGTGGCCGTGGACCACGTCCGCGCCCAGCTTCGTGGCCAACCGGCGCACGCGCGCGCCGCGCAGCAAGGGCAGGCGCAGGCCGTGGTAGCTCACGCGCTGGTCCAGCGCGTGACGCACCGCGGATCCCGCCGGTCCGATCACGTGGACCGTGTGGCCCAGCGCGGCCTGGGCGTTGGCCAGGTCGACGCAATGATGCTCGCCCCCGGCGATGCGAGACGAGAAGACCACATGGACGATGGAGAGTGCGCGCATGACGTCGAATCGGCAAAAGGGATAAATAACGTTTGGAGTCTATTTCTTAACATTCAGCAATAGAGCGGGATTTCCCCCGAGATCGTGGGGTGTACGGTGAGCCCTCGCCAAAAGGTGTGCGCAATTCCCTGCCCAGTGTTGACGCGGGCCAAACACTAGGAGCGGAAGTGGCGCGCGCGACGGCGCGGACAGGGCTGAGTGGCCCCGAGTGGGATGAAACGCCACGTAACCAAACCGGCAGTGGCGGACCTGCGGTCGTCGGCGCGACGAACCGCTGTTTCCCTGGGATGAACTGCGAGGCGTGACCACCTGCATGCAGGGTCATTGAAGTTAAGCTAGCGCGCCTTTTTGCGGCTTTCGCACGAAGGACACCTCTTCACGCCAACTGCCACGTTCCCCCGGAGCCCGCTTCATGCTGCGTCTGTCGCTGATTGCCCTTGTCGTTGCGTCCCTGCTCGCCGGTTGCGGCAAGTCCTCTCCCGACAAGAAGGCGTCGCCCGCGGCCGAGGCAGCCAGCGCGCCGAGCCTGCTGGTCTCGCCCGAGGACGTCCAGACCCTGGGCGTGAGCGCCTATGCCAGCGGCCCGGTCATCACCGGCTCGATCCAGCCGGAACGCCGGGCCGACCTGCGCGCCGAGCTCCAGGCGATCGTGCTGCAGGTCTACAAGGAGAACGGCGAGCGCGTGAAGCGCGGCGACCTGCTGGTGCGCCTGGACGACACGGCCATCCGCGACACGGTCCAGTCCGCCGACGAGTCCGCCCGTGCGTCCTCGCAAAGCTTCGAACAGGCCGAGCGCCAATACCAGCGCCTGAAAACGCTGCAGGCGCAGGGCATGAGCTCCATCCAGGCGATGGAAGACGCGGAGATCCGCCGCAACAACGCGCAGAGCGACCTGGTCGCCGCCCGCGCCCGCGTGGCCACGGCGCGCCAGCAGCAGCAGCGCACCGAGGTGCGCGCGCCGTTCGACGGCGTCGTCAGCGACCGCAAGGTCTCGCCGGGCGACTCGGCGCAGATCGGCAAGGAACTGATCAAGGTGATGGACCCGGCCTCGATGCGCTTCGAGGGTCTGGTCTCCGCCGACCGGATGTCCGAACTCAAGCTGGCGCAGACGGTCTACTTCCGCGTCAACGGTTATCCGCAGGTGGACTTCCAGGGCAAGGTGCGCCGCATCGCCCAGGCCGCCAATGCCAACACCCGCCAGGTCGAGGTGCTGGTCGACTTCGCCGGCGCGCAGCAGCCCGGCGTGGCCGGCCTCTACGCCGAAGGCCGCGTGCAGACCAACAGCATCTCGGCGCTGATGGTGGCCGACAGCGCGCTGGTGCGGGAGGGCGACAAGTCCTTCGTCTGGCGCGTGGAGGGCGGCAAGGTCGCGAAGACCCCGGTGAACCTGGGCGCGCGGGACGACCGCCAGGGCTTGTACGTGGTCACGAGCGGGGTGAAGCAGGGGGATCGCATCCTGCGCAGCCCGACCAGCACGCTGCTCGACGGGCAGCGCGTCGAGCTGGGCAAGACGGCCGTGTCCGCCAGCGGGACCGCCAGGACGGCGACCGGCATGACGAACCCGAGCGGCGCCCCCGCCGCGGGATCGACCACGTCGGGTGCCACCGCCGCGCCGCTGCCGGTGCTGCCGGTGGCTTCGGCCGCGTCGGCCCAGTGATGCGCACAGGAGCCTGAACCATGTTCCTCTCCAATTTCTCGGTCAAGAAGCCGATCGCGATGATCGTGATCATCATCGGCTTGATGGCCCTGGGCCTGCTGGCCCTGTCCAAGCTGCGCGTCAACGAGCGGCCCGACGTCGACCTGCCGCTGCTGGTGGTCAGCATCAGCTATCCGGGCGCCTCGCCGGAGACCTCCGAGCGCGAGATCGTCAACCGCATCGAGAAGTCGCTGCAGAGCATCTCCGGCGTGAACGAGGTCCGTTCGACCTCGGGCGAAGGATCGGCCCAGCTGCTGCTGTTCTTCAACTTCGACAAGAACATGATCGAGGCGGCCGACGAGGTCCGCAACGCGATCGCCGCGGTCCGCCACAAGCTGCCGACGGAAATGCGCGAGCCGGTGCTGCAGCGCGTCGACCCGTCGGCGCAGCCGATCATGCAGCTGGCGCTGTCGTCCAGCAGCCAGTCGCATGCCGAGATCTCGCGGATGGCCGAGGACCAGTTCGCCGACCGCTTCCGCGCCATCCCCGGCGCGGCGACGGTGACGGTGAACGGCTCGCTCAAGCGTGAGCTGTCGGTGTTGCTGAACGCGCAGAAGCTGCGCGAGTTCAACGTCTCCGTGACCGAGGTCGTCAACGCGCTGCGCATGCAGAACACGACGGCGCCGGTGGGCAAGGTGCGCGGACAGCTGGAGGACCAGAGCATCCGGCTGCTGGGCCGCATCGAGTCGCCGGCCGACTTCAACCAGATCGTCGTCAAGCGCTCCGGCAGCGAGCTGATCCGCCTGGGCCAGGTGGCCACGGTGCAGGACGGCTTCGCGGAGCAGACCGGCCTGTCGGTGCGCAACGGCCATCCGAACGTCGGCATCATGGTCACGCGCTCGCGCGACGCCTCGACGGTGAGCGTGGCCAAGGAGGTCCGCAAGCTGGTCGAGGAGATCGACAAGTCCTTGCCCAAGGGCACCAAGCTCGAGGTCGTGCAGGACGGCGGGCAGGACGCGCAGGACAGCCTGAACAACGTGATCCACGCGCTGGTGTTCGGCGCGGGCCTGACGATCTTCGTCGTCTACGTGTTCCTGAACTCCTGGCGCTCGACGATGATCACGGCGCTGTCGCTGCCGACCTCGGTGATCGCGGCCTTCATCGCGGTCTGGCTGTGCGGCTTCACGCTGAACTTCATGAGCCTGCTGGGCCTGTCCCTGGCGATCGGCGTGCTGATCGACGACGCGATCGTGGTGCGCGAGAACATCGTGCGCCACATGGAGCGCGGCGCCGACCGCCGCACCGCCGCGCTGAAGGGCACCGCGGAGATCGGCCTGGCCGTCGCGGCGACGACCTTCTCCATCGTGGCCGTGTTCATCCCGGTGGCCTTCATGCCGGGCGTGTCGGGCGAATGGTTCCGGCCGTTCGGGCTGACGGTGGTCGCCTCGGTGCTGGTGTCGCTGTTCATCTCGTTCACGCTGGACCCGATGCTGTCGGCGTTCTGGGGCGATCCCCCGGGGCATCACGAGGCGCCCAAGACCGGCATCTCCAAGAAGCTGCAGGCGTTCAACGAGTGGTTCGACCGCCAGGCCGACGGCTACGGTCACGTGATCGCCTGGGCGCTGCATCACCGCCGCTGGATGGCGGTGTTCGCGGTCCTGAGCTTCGCGCTCGCGATCTTCCTGCAGGTCAAGCTGGGCGGCACGAGCTTCCTGCCGGCGTCGGATTCCGGGACCATCGCCATCGAGGTCCGGACGCCGGCCTCGTCCAGCCTCGAGTACGCGCGGCTGAAGATGGGCGCCGCGTCCGCGCTGGCGCGCGAGATGCCCGAGACGGTGGCCACCAACGAGAGCGTCAACGCCAGCGGCGGCCGCATCTACGTGGACCTGGGCAAGAGCACCCAGCGCAAGCGCAGCGCGGCGGAGATCGCCGCCGACCTGCGCACGCGGGTGGCGCGGCTGGTCGGGGCGGAGTACGTCGTGCTCGACGACCTGAACAACGGCGCGCAGAAGCCGGTGCAGATCCGCTTCTCCGGCGCGGACTCGCGCAAGCTCATGGAGATCACGACCGACTACATGGAAAAGCTGCGCCGCGTGCCGGGCGCGGTGGACGTGGGCCTGTCGGAGCAGGATCCGCAGAACGAGCTGCAGATCGAGCTCAACCGCGGCCTGGCCAACACGCTGGGAATCTCGGTGGGCGACGCGGCCAACTCCTTGCGGGTGGCCTTCGCCGGCGTGGAGGTCGGCGACTGGATCGACCCGAGCAGCGAGACGCGCGACGTGGCGGTACGGCTGGCGCCGGAGGACCGCGTCGACGCCAGCAACATCGAGCGCCTGCCGATCGCCGTGACCGGCGCCGGCGTGATGGTGCCGCTGGAACAGATCGCGACGGTGACGATGGGCAAGGGCCCGGCCAAGATCCAGCACGCGGACGGCAAGCGGATGATCGCGGTGTCGGCCAACGCGCACGGCCGTTCGCCCGGCGAGGTCACCAGCGACGCGCTGAAGCTGGCCAAGGCGATCAACTTCCCGCCCGGCTACGGCATCGAGCTGGCGGGCGCGGCCAAGGACCAGCAGGAGGTCTTCAGCGCGATGGCCATCGCGCTGTTCTCGGGCATCGGGCTGATGTACCTGATCCTGGTGATGCAGTTCGGCAGCTTCACGGCCCCGATGGGCGTGATGCTGTCGCTGCCGCTGTCGCTGATCGGCGTGGTGGTGGCGCTGCTGCTGACCAAGGGCACGCTGAACCTGATGAGCTTCATCGGGATCATCATGCTGGCCGGCCTGGTGGCGAAGAACGCGATCCTGCTGCTGGACGCGGCGCGTCAGGAGGAGGCCGCCGGCGTGCCGCGCGAGGAGGCGCTGATGCACGCGGGCCGCAAGCGCTTCCGGCCGATCCTGATGACGACCTTCGCGCTGATCGCCGGCATGCTGCCGGTGGCGGTGGGCATCGGCGAAGGCGGCGAGTTCTACCGCCCGATGGCGGTGGCGATCATCGGCGGCACGATCACGTCGACCTTCCTGACGCTGCTGATGGTGCCGAGCTTCTACGACAGCATCGAGATGTTCCGCGACAAGCAGCGCGCCCGCGTGGCGAAGGCAGCCGATGGCTGGGGCAAGGTGGGCGCGATGGCGATCAACCGGCTGGTCGAGCTGGCGGTGATCGTCGGTTTCCTCACCACGCTGATCTTCGTGTGGTGGCTGATCGCCGGGCTGATCAACCGCGGCCGCCCCGTCGCGCACCACGAGGCCGTGCTGGGCGCGGGCGACGATTGAGGCGCGCGGGCCGGGGCTGAGCGCCGGCGACGCCTGACGGTGAAGGGAAGGGCGCCTCGACCAGGCGCCCTTTCCGTTTCCGGCCGGTCAGCCGCGCCGCAGGCGGCGCCACCAGGCGTCGCCGGACGCGCGCGACGCGGCATCGCCGGACGCGGCGTACGCCTGCGTGGCCGCCGCGCGCAGCTCGACCTCCGTGCCCGCACCTGGGCGGGACGTGAGGCGGTAGACGATGCCGGCGAGTTCCGCGCGTTCCCGCATGCCGGACAGGCCCCAGTGGCCCGGCCGGCCGCCGCGGTCCTGCACCTCGTCGGGCACGCCGACGCCGTCGTCCCGCACGAACAGCGCGAAGCTGGCGTCGTCGAACCGGAGCGTGACCTCGATGCGCTCGGCCTGGGCGTGCTGGAACGCGTTGAAGATCGCTTCGCGCGCGATCAGGCAGATCGACGCGGCCAGCGCTGGCGCCAATGGCCTCGGCGTGCCCTCGACCGCCAGCGCGAAGGCGGCGCCGTGCGTGTGCGAGAGCTCGCGCCCCAGCGCCTCCAGCGTGTGCTCGAGCAGATTGGTGTCGGGCGGCGGCAGGCGCAGGTCGGTGACCCGGTCGCGGCCCTCGACGAGCAGCGCATCGGCGTCGGTCAGCACGCGTTCCATCGCGGCGCGCTCGGTGCCGGGCAGCCTGCGAGCGATGGCCTCGAATCGAAGGATCAGTCCGTAGACGCCTTGCAGCAGCGTGTCGTGCAGGTCGCGCGCGATGCGCTCACGCTCCTGCACTCGGGCGGCGAGGCGGTCCTGTTCATGCAGGCGGCGTTGACGCCCGCGCAGCGCGGCCAGGCCCCCCAGCGCGCCGAAGCCCGCGAGCACCGCCGCCGCGCGGAACCATGCGTTCTGGGTCAAGGTCGGCGCGATCTCGAAACGCAGCGTCGCGGGCGCGGCGCTCCACGGGCCGCCGTCCTGGGAGGACTCGACGTGGAAGTCGTAGGTCCCGGGCCCGAGATTGGTATAGAAGGCGCGACGCCGCGTGCCGGCGTCCTGCCAGTCCCGGTCCTGGCCGATCAGGCGATATCGGAAGCGCGTGCGCTCGGGCTGGGCAAGGCTGATGGCGGTGTAGGCGATCTCCAGGTCCCGCGTGCCGGCGGCCAGGCGTTGGGAGCCGTTGCCAGCGTGCCCGTCGCTCGCGCCGTTGCCGCCGTTGCCGCCGACCGGCACGGGCTCGCCGTGCACGAAGAGCCGTTGCACCTCGACCGGCGGCGGGGCCGGCTCGCCCTGGGGCAGACGGGCCGGATCGATGCGGACCACGCCATTGCTGAGCGAGAACCAGAGCACGCCATCCGGCGTGCGCGCGGCCGTGCGCAGCGGCCACGACTGCTCGGCGCGGCCCGAGAGACCGTCGATCAGATCGAAGCGGCGTCCCGACGGGCGCGCGCCGTCGCTGGACGCGGTCAGCGCGCGGCGGACTTCGTCGGCGGTGAGCCGCGTGATCCCGTTCGCGCCGTTGAGCCACAGCTCGCCATCGGGTGTTTCGACGATGCCGGAGACGCCGTCCAGCGCTTCGGGGTCCTTCAGGCGCAGCATCGGCATGCCGGCCTCGGACGCGAGCTGCACGCCGCGTTCGCCGCCGATCCACAGGTGCGATCCTTGCCGCGCGATGACCTTGATCGCGCCGACCTTCAAGCCGTCGGCCGACGACAGCGCCGTCGTCTTGCCGGCCTCGTGCCGCAGCACGCTGCCGTCGTTGTAGCCGATCCAGACGCGGCCGCGATCGTCCGTGCCGATGGCGTCGGGCCCCTTGAGTGGGAACCCCTCGCTGCCGGACAGTCGCGTGACGCGCCCATCGGCGTAGCGCATCAATCCGTAGCGATGCGCGTTGAACCAGAGCGCGCCGGTCGTGTCCTCGGTGATCTCGAAGACCGGGACGGTCCACGGCTGCCCGTCGGGCGTGGGCACCTGGACGAAGCCGGTCCCTTCCTGCCGCCACAGCCCGGTGCGGCCGCCGACCCAGAGCCGCTGCCGGCTGTCGACGAACACGGCGGTGAAGGTTTCCATCCGAGGGTCGGTGGGCATCTTTTCCGGCGTCGATTGTCCGGGCGCCAACTGCTGGATGGAGTTCCCGGAGGCGATCCAGACGCGCCCCTGCGCGTCCGCCGTCATCGCGATGCTGGCGCTGCGGTCGGGCAGCTCGACGCGGTCGACCGCCGCGCCGCGGAAGCGGTCCAGCCCGCCGTTGGTGCCGACCCAGATCGCGCCGTCGCGGTCCTGGAAGACGCGGGTCACGAGTTCGCCGGACAGCCCCTTGTCGGTGCCCAGGTACTGATGCGCCGCCGGCGCGGAGGCCGCCGCGCCCTCGATCGCCAGACGATTGAGCCCGTCCTTCGCGCCGAACCAGAGCTTGCCGTTGCGGTCGAACGCGGGCACGAAGAAGCTTTTCGGCACGGCGACCGGTGGCGCGGCGGGGTCGGTGGACTCGCCGGGCAGCGGCAGAGGCCGCAGACCCCCGACAGCAGGCGACATGTCGTTGGCCCAGGCGCGGCCGCCGCCGATCACGAGCTGCGACTGGCCGAGCGCCGGCACATCGACGACGGTGAAGCGCACGGCGCCTGCCGGTTTCACGAAGATGGCGCGGTCGGTGACGACCCAGATGTTGTTGCTGCCGTCCACCGCGACGTTGAGCGTCGGCGGGGGATGGCCGCTGGCGTCGACGTAGCCGGATTCCGGTCCGACGGGGATCCAGGCGTCGCGCTGGCGCTTCAGCAGCGCGCGACCGGTGGCGACCCAGAGCGTGCCGTCGCGTTCGGCGGCGAAGGCCCGCGTCGAGTAGGAGAAATGCCCCCCGGCCGGATCGACGTGGAGGACGCGGCCCTGGCGCACCAGCGCGGCGCCGCCGTCGAGCAGGCCGACCCACAGCGCGTTGTCTTTCGTCGCGAAGAGCGACAACACCTGCCGGCTCGGCAGCGATTCACCGGCGAGGGCGTCGAAGCGCTCGAAGCGCACGCCATCGAAGCGGAACAGTCCGGTGCCGGTGCCCAGCCACAGGTAGCCGTCGGTGGTCTGCGCGATCGCCATCACCGGACCCGGCATGCCGTCCTTGAGCGTCCAGGTCGTGTGCTGCAGGTGCGCGAGGGGCTGCTCCGACGGCGTCGCCGACTGCGCGTGCGCGGCAGGCGTCAGCAGCACGGTCAGCGCATGTCCGGCGGCCAGCCCGAGCAGATGAAGACGGATCAGTCGTGAAGGGGGCGGGGGCGTCGGAAGGGGCATCGAGGACAGGCGGGCGCGGAAGCGCATGGATTGTGCCTGCGGGGTGGCGGTGCCGAAGTTCTCACACTTTCCCTGTTCAGTTTTGGCGACCAAAACATCCGTCTCGCGAACTCTCTGTGCGCCAGTGAGACTTAGGCAGCTCCTAGCAACTTTGGAGCAACGCGATGCATTCGATTCAAGTCAAGGCGCCGCGGCGAGCGGCACTGAATACCGTGAAAGCGGCGGTGTCGATCTGTCTATCGGTGAGCTTGGCGGCTTGCGGCGGCGGCGGCGAGCCTGTTGACCCGGCGTCTCCTCCCGTGGGCACCGATCCGACGACTCCGACGACACCGACCACGCCGACCACGCCGACCACGCCGACCACGCCGACCACGCCGACGACGCCGACGACGCCGACGACGCCGACGACGCCGACGACGCCGACGACGCCGACCACGCCGACCACGCCGACGACGCCGACGACGCCGACGACGCCGACGACACCGACGACACCGACGACACCGACGACGCCGACGACACCGACGACACCGACGACACCGACGACACCGACGACACCGACCACGCCGGTTCCGGATCCTGCCCGCCCCATCGGCGGAAACGTGATGGGTCTGGACGCTGGCAATGACCTGATTCTGAGCAAGAACGGTAGCGAAGACCTGCGCGTGCAAGGCAACGGTGCCTTCAGCTTCGCAACGCCGGTCACCAATGGCGCAACCTATACCGTCACTGTCAAGGCGCAACCGCTGTGGCAGAACTGCGCCGTCACCAACGGCAGCGGCAGCGCGACCTCCCCGGTGAGCAACGTGACCGTCGTGTGCACCGCAGCGCAGGCGAACGTCACGACGTTTGCGGGCTCAGGGGCGAATGGTTCCGCCAATGGCAATGGCGTCAATGCACAGTTCTCTGCGCCAGGCAGCGTGACCGTGGACCGTCTGGGAGTCCTCTATGTGCAGGATGGCCAACAGATCCGCAAGATCACATCCGCAGGCGACGTCACGACGCTGGCGGGCTCGGCGACGTCGGGTTCGGCCAATGGCAATGGTGTCAATGCAACATTCACCAATCCAGCAGGCGTGGCCGTCGACGGCAACGGGAATGTCTATGTGGCGGATTCGAACAACAACCTGATCCGCAAGATCACGCCCGCAGGCGATGTCACGACCTTGGCAGGCTCGTTGGCAAGTGGCGCGACCGATGGCAATGGCGCCGCTGCGCGCTTCAGCGCTCCGTTTGGCGTGGGCGTGGACGGTAGCGGGAACGTCTACGTGGCGGATACGAGCAACAACCTGATCCGCAAGATCACACCCGCAGGCGATGTCACGACGCTGGCAGGCTCCGGAGCGCAGGGCGCGGACAACGGCTTTGGCGTGTTGGCCAAGTTCACGCTGCCGGTAGGCGTGGGCGTGGACAGTGTCGGGAATGTCTATGTGGCGGATACGACTAACCACCTGATCCGCAAGATCACGCCCGCAGGCGATGTCACGACGCTAGCGGGTTCGGGGCAAGCGGGCGCCGCCAACGGCAATGGCCTCAGTGCCGCATTCAACTATCCAGCTGGCGTGGCCGTGGACCGGGGTGGGAACGTCTATGTGGCGGATTCGGGAAACAACCTGATCCGCAGGATCACTCCGGCGGGCGATGTCACGACGCTGGCGGGCTCCGGGGCGAGCGGATCGGTCAACGGCATTGGTGCCAATTCGTCATTCCGTCAGCCGGAAGGCGTGGCCGTGGACAGCGACGGGAACGTCTATGTGGCGGATCAGAACAACAACCTGATCCGCAAGATCAGCCCTGTTCGCACGCCGTGATCCGTCGCGACCGGCGGTGCGCCGGTGCGAGGTGCCAGGTCTTGACGTGCCCTGGGGCCGCTGACCGATCCTGATCGTCGACCCTTGCCGATCAAGGACGCCCGATGCCGTGCATCGGGCGTTTGCACTGGCGGGTCCGCTGTTCAGACCACCCGACCCGGATTGAGCAGGCCGCGCGGATCCAGCGCCTGCTTGATCTGCCGCATCAGCTGCATCGCCACCGGGCTCTTGCGTTGCGCCAGTTCCTCGCGCTTGAGCTGCCCGATGCCGTGTTCGGCGGAAATCGACCCGCCGTGCGCCGACACCTGGTCGTAGACGAGCGCGTTGACCCCGGCCTCGTGCTCGCGCAGGAAGTCGGCGGGCGTGACCCCCTCCGGCGCCTGGACGTTGTAGTGCAGGTTGCCGTCGCCCAAGTGGCCGAAGTCCACCAGCCGCGAGCCTGGGAAATGCTCCGCCAGCTGCGCGTCGCAGCGCTCGACGAAGGCCGGGATGCGCGACACCGGCAGCGCGATGTCATGCTTGATGTTCAGGCCTTCCTCGCTCTGCGCCAGCGGGATGGACTCGCGCAGGTGCCACATCGCCTGGCTCTGCGACAGGCTCTCGGCCACCGCCGCGTCGTCGATCGCGCCGCGCTCCAGGGCTTCCTCGAGCAGGCCCTCGAACTGCGTGCGGGCGTGGTCCTCGCCTTCACTGTCCGACAGCTCCAGCAGTACCGTCCACGGCCGCGGACCGAGCGGCTGCGTCAGCTGCGGGAAATGCTTGCCGACCAGCGCCAGCGACAGCGCGTTCATGACCTCGAAACCGGTCAGCGCCGCGCCGCAGCGTGATCGCGCCAGGTCCAGCAGCGTCACGGCGTCGCCCAGCGTGTCGCAGGCGGCCAGCGCCGTCATCCGCGCGCGCGGCAGCGGATGCAGCTTCAGCGTCGCCGCGGTGATCACGCCCAGCGTGCCTTCCGAACCGATGAACAGGTCGCGCAGGTCATAGCCGGTGTTGTCCTTGCGCAGCCCGGACAGCCCGTCCCAGACCGTGCCGTCGGCGGTCACGACCTCCAGGCCCAGGCACAGATCGCGCGCGTTGCCGTAGCGCAGCACCTGCGTGCCGCCGGCGTTGGTCGCGAGGTTGCCGCCGATGGTGCAGCTGCCCTCGGCCGCGAGGCTCAGCGGGAACAGCCAGCCCGCGTCGCGCGCGGCCTGCTGCACGTTCTGCAGCACGCAGCCGGCCTCGACGGTCATCGTCAGGTTGGACGGATCGATCTGGCGGACACGGTTCAGACGCTGCAGGCTGAGCAGCAGTTGCGCGCCCGAGTCGTCGGGAACGCCGCCTCCGACCAGTCCGGTGTTGCCGCCTTGCGGCACCAGCGCCACGCCGTGCTCGCGGGCGAGCGTCACGACCGCGGCGACCTGCGCCGTGTCCGCCGGTCTCACCACCGCGAGCGCGCGCCCCACATAGCGCTTGCGCCAGTCGCGTTCGTAGCCGGAGAGATCGTGCTCCGCCGGCAGCAGGACGTGCGCCTCGCCCAGCGCTGCGCGCAACGCATCGATCAGGGCGGCACTCATGCGGCGTCCTTCGCGCTGTCCTTCACGGCGGCGTCCTGTCTCGATGCGTCGACTGCCCCGGCGGCATCCGGCCGGGCTTCAGCCAGCCGCGCCTCGGCCAGCCGCTGCCGGATCTGCGCGGCGCAGGCGACGAAGATCGTCACCGACAACACCACCTCGACCCACGCGAGCGCCATGCCGACGCCGCCCTCGGACGTGCCGCGCACCAGCCCTTCGGTCACGTAGAGCCAGATCATCAGGCTGAGCCAGCGATAGGTGTACATGCGGTAGCGCCACAGGCCGGGCAGCGGCAGCAGCAGCGGCAGCGCCTTGATCGCGAGCGTGCCGCGCCCGGTCGGCGCGAGCCAGAGCTCCCACGCCAGGCACACCAGCGCCAGCGCCAGCGTGGCGAAGAACGCGAGCTGCCGGCTGCCGCGTTCGCGCGCGGTCGGGGCCGAGCGGGACGTCGGCGAGGCCGGCGCGGCGCTCATCGAAGGGGCGGCATCGAGGCTTGACATGGCTGGCATCATAGCCAGCATGATCAGTGAAGTTCAGGCGCAGACGCAGAGCTGGCGCGAGGGAATCCGGGAGCTCGGACGGGAGCTGTTGACGTGGCCGTATGCGCGCACGCTGCGCCTGTTCGTGCAGCGTTTCCGCGAGGAACGCCTGGGCCTCACGGCCGGCAGCCTGACCTTCACGACGCTGATCTCGCTGGTGCCGCTGCTGACCGTCGCGCTGGCGCTGTTCACCGCCTTCCCGATGTTCTCCAGCTTCCAGTCCGCGCTGGAGAAGTACTTCCTCAAGTCGCTGATCCCCGACAACATCGCGCGCCCGGTGCTGATGTCGCTGACGCAGTTCGCGGCGAAGGCGAACCGGCTTGGCGTCGTCGGCCTGATCGTGCTGGCGGTGACGGCGCTGTCGCTGATGCTCACGATCGACCGCACGCTCAACCAGATCTGGCGCGTGCAGCGGCCGCGGCCGATCGCGCAGCGCGTGCTCGTGTACTGGGCGGCGCTGACGCTGGGCCCGTTGCTGCTGGGCGGCAGCCTCACGGTCACCAGCCTGCTGGTCTCGGCCGGCCGCGACCTCGTCGACAACCTGCCGCGCGGGCTGGTGGTGCTGCTCAACAGCGTGGACCTGCTGGTGCTTTGGGCCGCGATCGCGGGGCTCTTCCACTACGTGCCCAACACCGACGTGCGCTGGCGCCACGCCCTGACCGGCGCGGCCTTCGTCGCCGTGGCCTTCCACCTGGCCAAGCTGGCGCTGGCCTGGTACGTGAAGCAGGTGCCGACCTATTCGACGCTCTACGGCGCGTTCGCGGCCGTGCCCATCTTCCTGATCTGGATCTATGTCGGCTGGTCGATCGTGCTGCTCGGCGCGATCCTGGCGGCCAACGCGCCGGCCCTGGCCGGCGGCGTCAGCGTGCGCGGCAACAAGCCCGGCATGCAGATGGCGCTGGCGCTGGACGTGATCGGCGAGCTCGACGCGGCGCGCGCCGGCGGGGAGTCGGGCCTGTCGATGCTCGGCCTGTCGCAGCGCATGTCGGTCGACCCGCTGCAACTGGAACCTGTGATCCAGCACCTGCAGAAGCTGGACTGGATCGGGCGCCTGGAAGAGGAGGGCGCGCAGCGCCTGGTGCTGCTCTGCGAGCCGTCCTCGACGATCGCCGAGCCCCTCATCCGCACGCTGCTGGCGGACCGGCAGCCGGGCCTGTCGGCGCTGTGGGAGCAGGCCGGCTGGGAACAGACGACCGTGGGCGTGCTGATCGGGCGCGGCTCACCCGCCGGGTCTGTCGGGTCCGGCGGGGCGGCAGGGCTCGCGACGCCCCTGACGCCCGCGGCGTCCTCGACCGCGTCCGCTACCGCAGCCACGTGACGGCCGCGCCGCCGATCACCGCCAGCAGGGCTACCACGGAAAAGATCGCCCGCCGGAAGGGCGGCTTGGGTCGCGTCGCGCCCGTCGGTTTCATGCCGTACTTCGGCGTGGCGCCGAGCGGCAGCGCGGCCTTGTCGATCAAGGGCGTGGAGCGATGCTCGCGCGCTCTCTGCTCGGCGACGCGCAGACGCGCGGATCCATCCAGCAGCTGGAGCTGCTTCGCCTGGGTTTCGGTATCGATCGTGGCCGGTTGGGTCGGGGTGGGGATGTGGGGGTGCTTGTCTGAAAACGAGCGTTGCTGCATGTGGACTGCCTTGACTGCAATACGCTCCCTCGCCTCCGCGAATGCGGCCCATTGTGACGACGCTGACGCAGGGGTCAAGTAACAGGGGGTTGATTCTGCCGTTCGCAAGGCGTCCGGGAAGGGGTCTTGTGGGGGGACGAGTCTGATTGAGGCTAGACTTGATAGCAATCTCTCATCGGAGTGATATCAATGGCAGCGGTGACGATCAGGAATCTTTCGGATGTCGCCCATGAGGCGCTCAAGCGTCGTGCTGCGCGTCATGGACGAAGCACTGAGGCTGAGATTCGCCAGATCCTGGAGGATGCGGCAGCTCCCGCGGAAGGGCTGGGCACGGCGCTGGCGCGCATCGGTCAGCGGATGGGGCAACCCGGTTTGAAGCTTCCACGGCGCACGACGAAAGTGACGCCGGCTGAGTTCGAATGATCCTGCTTGACACCAATGTCGTGTCCGAACCGCTCAAGCCGCGGCCAAGCGCGGCGGTGTTGGGGTGGTTGAACGCTCAGGATCCCTGGGATCTTCATATTTCCACCATCACCGTGGCCGAGTTGTTCGCGGGCGTGGAGGTCTTGCCCAAGGGGAATCGCCGCTCAGGGCTGCAGCGTCTCATTGAGCGCGAGCTGCTTCCGCTCTTCGAGGGTCGTATCCTGCCGTTCGATGAAAGTGCCGCACGAGAGTTCGGCAAGATCGTTGGGCTTGGAAAGGCAAAAGGACGACCGGTGAAGTTTGACGATGGCGCCATTGCAGCGATTGCAAAGGCCAATCGCATGACCGTGTCGACTCGCAACATCAAACATTTCGAAACGACTGGGGTCCACGTTGTGGATCCATGGCTCTGGACGTCCTGACGACGAGCCCAGACCCGTTGCGTCAGGCGTGCAGCACGACCAGCAGCGCCGTCGCCGCTTTCTTCGACAGGTTGCGGATGGCGTGCGCGCCGTCGACCGCGTAGCGCGCGGTCTCGCCGGTCTTGACCATCTGGCGGCTGCCGCCGGCCGTCACCTCGAGTTCGCCACCCAGCACGCTCAGGTGCTCGCGGGAGCCCGGCTCATGCGCTGCGGACTCCAGCGCGCCGCCCGGTTGCACGGTCAGTTCGTACCACTCGAAGTTGCCGGCCAGGTCGATGGGACCGAGGATCCGCAGCCGGCACAGGCCGTCGGGGCTGGACAGCCCGGGCGTCCCGTGCGACGCGACGATCTCGATCGGCGGCGCGGCGGGTCTTTCGCCGCCCAGCAGCTCGGACAACTCCACCCGCAGCGCATTGGCCAGCCGCCACACCACGGCCACCGTGGGATTGGCCTGGTTGCGCTCGATCTGCGAGAGCATCGACTTGGACACGCCCGCTCTTCGCGACAGTTCGTCCAGTGACAGGCCCTGCGATTGCCGCAGCGTCTGCAAGGTCGCACCGACGCGCGGTGGTTCCAGTTTCTCGGAAGGAGTGGCGGACATCGGCGGCTTGGGCAAAAGGGCGGCGAGCGTTCGGGACATTCAGGGAAACGGGGGAACTCGGGTAGCGTTCCGGGAAGCGTCGACGCCTTGACCGGCTGCGGTGCTTCCTTGATACTGCACGGCTGTTCGATATAACGAACACGTTCGATTTAACGGATTGTGCCGCAGGAGCACCGCATGACCAACATCGTCCCCCCGTCCACCGACGACTTCTATCGCCACCTGCAGAACGAGCTGCAGGGCATCCGCGACGCCGGCCTCTACAAGAGCGAGCGCATCATCACGGGCCCGCAGGGCGCGATCGTGAGGACGAACGACGGTCGCGAGGTGCTCAACCTGTGCGCCAACAACTACCTGGGCCTGTCCTCGCATCCGAAGGTCGTGGAAGCCGCGCATGAGGCGCTGCGCACGCACGGCTACGGGCTGTCGTCGGTGCGCTTCATCTGCGGGACGCAGGACATCCACAAGGAACTCGAGCAGCGCCTGGCGCGTTTCCTCGGCACCGAGGACACCATCCTGTACGCGGCCGCCTTCGACGCCAACGGCGGTCTGTTCGAGCCGCTGCTGGGCGAGCAGGACGCGATCATCAGCGACGAGCTGAACCACGCCTCCATCATCGACGGCATCCGCCTGTGCAAGGCCAAGCGTTTCCGCTACAAGCACAACGACATGGCCGACCTGGAGGCTCAGCTGACGGCCGCGCGCGCCGCCGGCGCCCGCCACGTCATGGTCTTCACCGACGGCGTGTTCTCGATGGACGGCACGATCGCGCAGCTCGACAAGATCCGCGAGATCACCAACCGCTTCGGCGCGCTGCTCGCGATCGACGAGTGCCACGCCAGCGGCTTCATGGGCAAGACCGGTCGCGGCACGCATGAACACCGCGGCGTGTTCGGCAAGGTCGACATCATCACCGGCACCCTGGGCAAGGCGCTGGGCGGTGCCTCGGGCGGTTTCACGACCGGTCGCAAGGAAGTGATCGAGCTGCTGCGCCAGCGTTCGCGCCCCTACCTGTTCTCCAACACCGTGGCGCCGAGCATCGTCGGCGCATCGATCGCCGTGCTGGACCTGCTGGAAGGCAGCACCGCGCTGCGCGACAAGCTGGAGGCCAACACGACCTACTTCCGCGAGGCGATCCAGCAGGCCGGTTTCCAGATCAAGCCGGGCACGCATCCGATCGTGCCGGTGATGCTGTTCGACGCCGTCAAGGCGCAGCAGCTGAGCGCGCGCCTGCTGGAGCTGGGCGTCTACGCGGTCGGCTTCTTCTACCCGGTGGTCCCGAAGGAGCAGGCCAGAGTGAGAGTGCAGATCTCCGCCGTGCATGAGCGCGAGCATCTGGAGCAGGCGGTGGCCGCGTTCGCGCAGGCGGGCCGCGAGCTGGGCCTGGTGAAGTAAGAAGCAGCGTTAGAAGAAGATCCCATGACGACGAAGATCCTGTTGATCGGCGCGAACGGCCAGATCGGTTCCGAACTGGCGGTGGAGCTCGCGAAACGCCACGGCAACGCCAACGTGATCACCAGCGACGTGGCGCCGCAAGGCCGCGTGCCGCAGCTGACGCACGAGATGCTGGACGTGACGGACGCGGCCGCGCTGGCGGCGGTGGTCAAGCGCCACGGCATCACGCAGGTCTACCACCTGGCGGCGGCCCTGTCGGCCACCGGCGAGAAGCACCCGATGTGGGCCTGGGACCTGAACATGAAGGGCCTGCTCAACGTGCTGGAGCTGGCGCGCACGGTGAAGCTGGAGCGCGTGTTCTGGCCGAGCTCGATCGCGGCCTTCGGTCCGCAGACGCCCAAGCGCGACACGCCGCAGACGACGGTGATGGACCCGACGACGATCTACGGCATCTCCAAGCTGGCGGGCGAGGGCTGGTGCCGCTGGTACCACGCCAACCACGGCGTGGACGTGCGCAGCCTGCGCTACCCGGGCCTGATCAGCTGGAAGACGCCGCCCGGCGGCGGCACGACCGACTACGCGGTCGAGATCTTCCACGAGGCGCTCAAGCGCGGCCGCTACACCTGCTTCCTGAAGGAAGACCAGGCGCTGCCGATGATGTACATGCCCGACGCGCTGCGCGCGACGCTGGAGCTGATGGAAGCCCCGGCGGACCGCATCACCGAATGGGGCAGCTACAACCTGGCGGGCGTGAGCTTCACGCCGGAGCAGATCGCCGCGTCCATCCGCCGCCGGATCGCTGGCTTCGAGATCGACTACGCGCCGGACTTCCGCCAGAACATCGCGGCCAGCTGGCCGCAGTCCATCGACGACTCGGTCGCGCAGCGCGACTGGGGCTGGAAGCTCGGCTACGACCTGGACGCGATGGCGGACGACATGCTGGCGTCGCTGAAGGCGCAGGCGGAGCAGGCTCCGCCGTCGGCGCAAGGCTGAGCGGTCAGGCGGACAAGGACGTAGAGTTCGGGGCTGATTCCTTCAGTCCAGTTCATCCAAGTGTCCCGACTCACCGCTGAATTCCAACGTCTCTACGCCGCCGGTCCTGACGGATCGGTGCGCGCGCTCGTGCTCGACGTCGGGCGCCCCTCGGATTGGGACCTGCTCGGCGCCGTCTGGCGCGGTGTGCAGCTCGATCTGTCGCTGCCCGCGCCGGGCATCGCCATCGCGGGGGAGAACAGCTATCAGCTGTGGTTCTCGCTGCAGCAGGGCTGTTCGCCGGACGAGGCGAGGGCGTTCTTCGACGGATTGACGGCGCGCTACCTCAGCGACGTCGCCGCGCCGCGGATCCGATGCCTGACGGAGCCTCCGGCGGTGCCGGCCGAGGTCAAGGAAGGCCAATGGTCCGCGTTCGTCGCGCCGGACCTGGCGCCGGTGTTCGTCGAGGCGACGTGGCTGGACATCCCGCCGGGCGTCGAAGGGCAGGCGGACCTGCTGAAGACGTTGAAGAGCATCACCCCGCAGGAGTGGGCGGTGGCGATGGGGCAGCTCGCGCCGATGCTCCCGCAAGACCTGGCACCGGCAACCGCGTCGTCGACGCCGGACGCCTCCGGCCCAGCGTCTTCTTACGCGCTCGCCACCGGCTTCAGCGATCCCCGCGCATTCCTGCTGCAGGTGATGAACGATGCGACCGTACCGATGGCGCAGAGGATCGAGGCGGCGAAGGCGTTGTTGCCTGTCATGGCGACGCCCTGACTTCAGCCGGTCAAGGTCAGCACGCCCTCCGGATACCTGGCGCACATGAAGTCCACAAACGCCTTGACCTTGGGACTCGCGAGCCGGCGCGAGGTGTGCAGCACCCACAGCTCGACCTCCTTGCCGCTCACTGCGCCCCATTGGACGAGTTCGCCGCGCGTGAGCTGGCTCCAGACGATGGATTGAGGCAGCAACGCGACGCCCGCGCCTGCGAGCGTGGCGTCTCTCACCATCAGCATCGACGACAGCCGCAGCACCGGTCTTGGTGCGAGCCTCAGCGCGCCGCCGTCGAGTTCCCAGACCTCGCCCTCCCGGGTCGCGCTGACCACCGCGGGCACCTCCACTGCGGGCACCTCCACCGCGGGCACCTCCACCACGGTTTCGCTCGAAACTGCCTCGCCCGAAGGCGCCTTGCCTGCGGCGGATCTGCGAGAGACCGTCTTGCCTGAGATGGGCCTGCTGGATGCAGGCATCGCGAACGACGGCGCCGCGACGACCACCAGCCGGTCCTTCGCGAAGCAGCGTCCCACGAGCGCGGTGTCCATGCGCGGGTTGGGCCGGATCGCCACGTCGAACCGTTCATCGACGAGATTCACCACCCGGTCCTCACCGACGACCTCGACGGTCACGCCGGGGTGGAGCGCGCGGAACTCGGCACTCAAGCGTCCCATCGCGAGCTGCGAGAACAGCAGCGGCGCGGCGACGCGCAATTGCCCGCGGACCTGATCCGCGCCCTCGCGCGTGGACGCGAAGGCATCGGCCACCTCGTTCATCGGGCCTTCCGTCCGACTGAGCAAGGCCTGACCCGCTTCCGTCAGCTCCAGACCCGTCGCGCTGCGCTCGATGAGGCGCACGCCGAGCTGCTCCTCCAGATCCGCGACGCGACGCGAGAGGGTCGCCTTCGAGCGCCGGCTGGCGCGGCTCGCCCGCCCGAAGCCGCCATGCGTCGCGACCAGATTGAAGTCCGCCAGTGCGTTCAGGTCCATGTGTTCCACCAATGAGACAGACAGTATCGATTTTGGCGTCTGTGTTTATCGAATGCAACGGCCTATCGTTCATCCATCGCAACCCACCGATGGAAGGAACTGAACCATGACCACCGTGCAAGCCCTGACCCTGAATGCCTACGGCGGCGCCGAGGCCACCACGATGTCCACGATCGCCGCCCCGGTCGCGCAGGCCGGCCAAGTGCTGGTGCGCGTTCGGGCCGCCGGCCTCAACGCCCTCGACTGGAAGGTGCGCGAGGGCTACGTTCGCGACGCCTTTCCGATCGCCTTGCCGGCGGTGCTTGGCATCGAACTGGCCGGCGTTGTCGAGGCCGTCGGCCCCGGCGTGTCGCGCTTCCAGGTCGGCGATCGTGTGATGGGGCCGCTCGGCGCTCTGGGCGCCTACGCCGAACTGGTCGCCGTGAACGAGGCGAATCTGGCGCCGACGCCCGAAGCGCTCGATGACCTGACCGCCGCGTCGCTGCCCGTCGCCGTTCTGGCCGCCTGGCAGAGCCTGCACTTCGCCGGCCCCCTCTGGCCGTCCCAACGCGTGCTGGTGCATGGCGCGGCCGGTGGACTGGGGCGCTTCGCAGTCCAGTTCGCGAAGCGGGCCGGCGCTCATGTCATCGCGACCGCCGCCAGCGACGACATCGACGCGGTCCGCGCGCTCGGCGCTGACCAGGTCATCGACTACCGGACGGAGCGCTTCGAATCGGTGGTGCGCGACATCGACCTGGTGCTCGACTACGTTGGCGGCGACGTGCTCGACCGCACGTGGCAGGTCTTGTCCCGCAACGGTGTTGTCGTCGGCACCTCGTCGCCCGGGATCCTGGCCAGCACGCCGTCAGGCCTGCGAGGCCTGTGGTTCGTCATGAAGCCCGACGCGGCGCTGCTGGGGCACGTCGCGCAGCAGGTCGCCAGGGGCGAGCTGCAGGCCCGCGTCGGCGAGGTCGTGCCCTTCACGGCGCTGCCCGCCGCCATCGAGCGCCACCGCAACGGCGCCATCCACGGCAAGGCCGTCGTCGACTTCGGCGCCTGATCGATTCCCCGTCACCCCGTTCTCCCGTTCCCTTTCACCACCCACCATCCCCACAAGGAGTCCCCCATGAGCATCCTCGTCACCGGTGCCAGCGGCACCATCGGTTCCCTCGTCGTCCAAGGTCTCGCGCGCGAAGGCGCTTCCGTCAAGGCGCTGGTCCGCAAGTCGGGCAGGGCGCAGTTGCCGGACGGCGTCACCGAGGTCGTCGCCGACATGTCCGACATCCCGTCGATGCGCCACGCGCTGTCGGGCGTGCGCACGCTGTTCCTGCTCAACGCGGTCACGCCGGACGAAGTCACGCAAGGCCTGCAGACGCTGAGCCTGGCGCGGGAGGCCGGCATCGAGCGCATCGTCTACCTGTCCGTGATCCACGCGGACCGGTTCACCGACGTGCCGCACTTCACCGGCAAGCACACGGTGGAGCGGATGATCGAGAGCCTGGACCTGCCCGTGACGGTGCTGCGCCCGGCCTACTTCATGCAGAACGATCAGCAGGTGCAATCGGTGATCGAAGGCTACGGCGTCTATCCGATGCCGATCGGCACCGCGGGCGTGGCGATGATCGACACGCGCGATCTGGCGGATGTCGCCGTCGCGGAACTGCTGCGCCGTGATGCAGCGCCCGGACCGCTGCCGCGTGTGGTGCTCGACGTCGTCGGCCCGGAGGAACTGTCGGGCGCCTCGGTCGCCGAAGCCTGGAGTCGCGTGCTGCAGCGGGAGATCCGCTACGGCGGCGATGACCTCGCGGCCTTCGAGGCCCAACTGGCCAACGCGGCGCCGTCCTGGATGGCCTACGACATGCGGTTGATGATGGCCCGCATCCAGCAGCACGGCATGACCCCGGCCGCCGGCACCGTCCAGCGCCTGGAGACCCTGCTGGGTCGACCGTTGCGGCGCTACGAGGCGCTGATCGGAGAACTCGCTGGCGCGGCGTGACGCCAGCGCGCGGGGAATCCAGGCAGGTCGTCGTCAAGACGACTCGCCGGGTTCCTGTAGCCAGCGACGGAGGCAACTCGGGGCGTTGATGCCATATCGCTTGGCGACCGCTTCCACATCTTCCCCCGCCTTCACGGCCTCCCCGGCAGGACCATGGCAGGCCAACTCCTGCAATCGGAAGTGGTAGCTGACGTTGCTGAAGCCATGGCGGAGGAAGACATCCACCACCCTCTCGCCCGCCAGGACGGCCTGGCTGGCTGGCCCATCGAAAACCATCTGGTCCAACCTGCGGATGGCACCTTCACTGAAATAAAATTGATATCCCCTGCGCTTGTTACTGAAGAAACTGCCGGACTGATACACCTCCTGAATGGGTTGCCCCGCCAGCGCGGCGGCCCCGGCAGGTCCGTCGACGGATCGATGCGCCAGATAGTCGTAGCCCATCCTGTCCAGATCGAACGCGCTGGCGGTCTCGGAGACTGAAGCGCCAGCGCCCACGAGTGCGCTTGCCTCCTTGTGAGCGACGGTCCATGCCAATCGCTTCATCTCCCGAGGCGACGACAGTTGGAAGGCGGCGGCGACCGCCTCCTCGCTTTCTCCTGCTTCCACGGCGGACCAGGCGCTGTCATGACATGCCAGTCTCAACTTCAGGGCCAATGGGGGCTGGTCCGCGATGTGAGGCAAGGAGGCGACGACAGCGTAAAAGTCGGCGACGCGGTCGGACCGCCGCACCGCAGGCAATTCGCGGAGGCGCGTCGCCCACTGCTGCAGGGCGTCGACCTGATGCGCGGGCCGCAAACCCTGGATCGATGAGGTCAACACGGCGAGGTCGGTGGAGCGTTCGCACGCTTTTCTCACAGCGTCGAGCGTGCGCGCCTGGTTCAGCTGGTAGGCGAAGGAAGCGGCGATGTGTCTGGAACCTGTGCGGGTGAGTGCGACAAGATCCTTTGCGCCGAGATGGCTGCCGATCCTTTCGAGCAACTCCGGGGGCAACTCGGCCAAAGAGCGCTCGGTACCAGAGGCCGCATCCTGCGCCGCTGTCTCCGTGGCGGCATGAACTTCAGCAAACGCACTCAATCCTTGCGCCGCGCCGTCGTGCGCGTTCGTCGTCTTCATCATTGGCCTGTCCTGGTTGACCTCGATTTGAACCTCCACTCGCGACACGGCGAATGGAAGGGTCCTTTGTCAACCAAGTCCAGCGTGGGTTCGGGTGCCTGGGACGATCCGGAACGAGGCGGTGTCCGGCCCCCCCATCAGAACCGGATCTTCCCGATCCAGATGTCCTTGTACATGACCCAATCGCCCATGAAGCTGTACAGCGGCCGCTTGAACGACGCGGGCCGGTTCTTCTCGAACCCGAAGTGCCCGATCCACGCGAACGCGTAGCCGCACAGCAGGCCGATGAGCACGAAGCTCCACGTCTGCGTCGCCAGCGCGTAAGCCAGGCACAGCAGCCCCAGCGTCGAGCCGACAAAGTGCAGCCGCCGGCAGGTCCGGTTGCGGTGCTCGCCGAGGTAGAAGGGATAGAACTCGGCGAAGCTGCGCATGGCCTTCACGCGGTCGGCGTTCGGGTCCGAATCCTGGGGCGCGTGGGGCAGGGGGCTGGTGCTCATGGTCGTCTCCTGGCGCGGCCCTCGCGGGCCGTCTGCTTGGCTGAGGTCGTCACCGTACGGCGCTCAGACCAGCGCCGCCTTCAATGCATTCAACATCCCCTCCGGCGCCTCGGTCATCAGTGAATGCCCGGCCGGCAAGGTCTGCACGCGCGCGCCGAGCATCTCGGCCAGCTGCTTTGCCGCCTTCGGCGGCGTCATCGCGTCTTTCGCGCCAAGGATCATCTCCGACCGGATGCCGGCCGCGGTCACTTGCGCGACAGCTTCCGGCGCGCGCTGGTAGCGATCGCAGACCAGGAAGTCGTGCTCGAAGAGATTGCCGTGCTCGCCGTAGCCGTCCTGCATGCGCTCCATGAGCGCCAGGTTGCCGCCGTGCATCCACGCGCCCGGTCCGGGATAAGAGGGCTTGCCCGCCGTCGTCGAGTGCGAGAACGCGTTGACCATCGCCATCGCCGCCCGCGGCCGTTCGCGCGAGGTGCTCAGCAGCGCGTCCGAGACCTTCATCGGCCACGCGGTGCCGACCATCACCAGCCGCGACACGCGCGCCGGGCGCCGTGCCGCGGCTTCGAGCGCGATCAGCGAGCCCATCGAGTGACCGACCAGCGACACCGTGCCGTTTGCGCCCGGCGCGCCGACGCCGGCGGCGTCGAGCACCTCGTTGATCCAGTCACCGAGCGCCTCCACATCGCCCAGCGCGGGACCTTCGCTGCGGCCGTGCCCGGGCAGGTCGACCGCCAGCACGCCGTGGCCGTGATGGGCGAAGTGGCGCGCCAGCAGCGTCCACACGCTGTGGTCGTGCAGCGCGCCGTGGATGAACACGACACACGGCAGGGTCGCGTCGAAGCGCTTGCCGCCGGTGTACGCATAGGCCGACCGGCCTTGGACCTTGAGCTGCTTCGCACTCATTTCGACGCCACCTTCAACGCGGTTTTCAGATCGGCGATCAGGTCGTCGGGATCTTCCAGTCCGATGGACAGGCGGATCGTCCCGGCCCGGATGCCCGAGGCCGCGAGCGCCGCGTCGTCCATCCGGAAATGCGTCGTCGACGCAGGATGGATGACCAGCGAGCGGGCATCGCCGACATTCGCCAGATGCGAGAACAGCCGCAGCGATTCGATGAAGCGCCGGCCCGGCTCGCGTCCGCCCTTCAAGTCGAAGCTGAAGACCGCGCCGCTCCCCTTGGGCAACAGTTTCTGCGCCAGCGCGTGATCGCGATGCGAAGCCAGTCCGGGGTAGTTCACGCGCTCGACGATGTCCTGGGCCTCGAGGAACTCCGCGATCTTCTGCGCGTTGCTCACATGGCGCTGCATCCGCAGCGGCAGTGTCTCGATGCCCTGCAGGATCAGCCAGGCGGTGTGCGGGCTCATGCAGGCGCCGAAGTCGCGCAGGCCCTCGCGACGCGCGCGCAGCAGGAAGGCGCCGACGGTGCTTTCCTCCGAGAACACCATGCCGTGGAAGCCGTCGTACGGCTCGCAGAGTTCGGCGAAACGGCGACGCTCGCCGCTTGCCGCATGGGCACGGTCCCAGTCGAAGCGCCCGCCGTCGACCAGCAGTCCTCCGACGACGGTCCCGTGCCCGCACAGGAACTTGGTGGCCGAGTGGTAGACGAGGTCCGCCCCCAGCGCGATCGGCCGCTGCAGATACGGCGTCGCGAAGGTCGCGTCGACCAGCAGCGGCCGGTGCACCTCGTGCGCGATCTGCGCGATCGACGGGATGTCCAGCACGTCGAGGCCGGGATTGCCGAGGCTCTCGCCCAGCAGCAGCTTCGTCTGCGGTCGGATCGCCGCGCGCCAGGCGTCCAGGTCGCCGGGCCGCACGAAGGTCGTCTCGATGCCGAAGCGCTTCAGCGTGTAGTGCAGCAGGTTGTGGGAACCGCCGTACAGCGCGCTCGACGCCACGATGTGGTCGCCGGCCGCCGCGATCGTCGCGATCGCGAGGTGCAGGGCCGCCTGGCCGCTGGCGGTGGCCAGGCCGCCGATGCCGCCGTCGAGGGCGGCGATGCGTTCCTCCAGCACGGCCGTCGTCGGGTTCGACAGCCGCGAGTACACGTGCCCGCTGCGTTCCATGTTGAACAGGCCCGCGGCCTGCTCGGCACTCTCGAACACGAACGAGGTCGTCAGATGCAGCGGTACGGCGCGGGCGCCGGTGGTGGGGTCGGGCGCGGCCCCGGCGTGTAGCGCCAAGGTATCAAAGCCCGGGTCGGATGGACCTGACATGGGTGTCTCCTGCTTGTTATGGTGTCCAGTCGTGTCTGGCGCCGGGCATTGTGTGCTATGTTGCCAGTCAAGCTTTTTCTCCCACGTCCATGAAAGTCTCCGACATCCTGCGCGTCAAGGGCAGCACGCTCTTCACCGTCTCTCCCGACACCCCGCTGGCCCAGGCCGCGGAGACCATGGCCGAGCGCGACATCGGATCGCTGGTGGTGATGGAGTTCGGCGATCTGGTCGGCATGCTGACCTTCCGCGAGGTCATCCAGGCGGTGGTCGGCAACGGCGGCAGCGTCGGGACCCGGCTGGTGCGCAGCGTCATGGACGACGCGCCGCTGACCTGCACGCCCGAGACCGAGATCGACGAGGTCCGCCGCATGATGCTCGGCCGTCACGCGCGCTACATGCCGGTGCTCAACGGCCGGCAGCTGATGGGCGTGATCTCGTTCTACGACGTGGCCAAGACGGTCGTCGACGCGCAGGACTTCGAGAACCGCATGCTCAAGGCCTACATCCGCGACTGGCCGGCCGAGGACGGCGCCACTGCCGCCTGAGCGCCCGCTCAATTGAAAACGCCCCGGAGTTCCGGGGCGTTCTTCATTGCAGGTTGGATGTCAACGCTCGATGACGACGTTCGTCGTCACATCCATGCCACGCCGTAGTAGTCATAGACCTTGCGGCCGTACTCGTCGGAGTACTCGGGGCGGTCGGTCTGCGCGTAGCGCGGCGCCTTCTCGAGCTGGTCTTCGCGCAGCGGCACGACGTAGCCATCCAGGCTGGTGTCGTACTTCAGCATGTTCCACGGGATCGGATACCGGTCGGTGCCGATGCCCAGGAAGCCGCCGAACTCCAGCGCCGCATAACGGACCAGGCCCGAGCGCTTGTCGATCACGAGGTTGTCGATCGAACCGAGCTTGTCGCCGTTGCCGTTGTAGACCTTGGTGCCTTCGACGCGATCCGAGGCGATGGTGGTGCTTGCCATGAGGGGTCTCCTGGTGGTTGGGATAAGACCTTCGAGGCAATCGCCGTGCCGGTGCCCGCGGGAATTTCTCTTGCCTCGACAAAGAAAATCCTTCCCGCCCTCAACGCCGCCCTCAATGCCGCGCTCCGCCGCGGCCGTCCCGCATGCCCAAGCTGCCCCACGCCGTCCAGGAAGCCGTCGACATCGTCAGCGAAGCCGCGCAAAGCTGGAGCGACGACAACGCGCCCAGCATGGGCGCGGCGCTCGCGTACTACACGCTGTTCTCGATCGCGCCGCTGCTGCTGATCGTCATCAGCGTGGCGGGCCTGGTGTTCGGTGAGCAGGCCGCGCGCGGCGAGGTCATGGAACAGCTTTCCGGACTGCTCGGGACCGACGGCGCCGCGGCGGTCGAGGATCTGCTCAAGCGCGTGAACCGGCCGGAGGAGGGCGGTTGGGCCGCCGCGATCGGCACGATCGTGCTGCTGGTGGGGGCGACCTCCGTCTTCGCCGAACTGCAGAACTCGCTCAACCGGATCTGGAAGGCGCCCACCGTGCGCAGCGGGCCGGTGTGGCAGGGGCTGGTCACGCTGCTGCGCAAGCGTCTGCTGTCGCTGGGCCTCATCCTCGGCCTGGGCTTCCTGTCGATGGTCTCGATGGTGGCCAGCGCCGCGCTCGCCGCGATCAGCAAATGGTGGACGCCGTGGCTGGGCACCGAGTTCGTCCTGCTCGCGCAGATCCTGAACGGGACGCTCGCCTATGCGCTGATCACGGTGATGTTCGCCGTCATCTACAAGTGGGTGCCGGACGTCCCCGTGCGCTGGCGCGACGTCTGGGTCGGCGCGCTGATCACGTCGGCGCTCTTCAGCCTCGGCAAGACGCTGATCGGGCTGTACATCGGCCGCAGCGGCGTGAGCTCGGCCTACGGCGCCGCGGCCTCGCTGGTGGTCATGATGCTGTGGGTCTACTACTCGACCCAGGTCTTCCTGATGGGCGCCGAACTGAGCTGGGCGTTCGCCAAACGCCACAGCCTGCGGGAGCAGGCCGCCGAGACGGCCACGCGCACGCTGGCGCCGGGCTGACGCGCGCCCGGCGAGAGCACGCGATCACCCGCCAACCCGCGCCGATCCTCGCTCTGCGTCCGGCACGTCGCTTGCCACTTCGACGGGATGATCGCGACGTCCCTCGAACAGCGCGCCCGCCCGCCGACCGCTCCGGAGTCGGGCGACGCGGGCGTGCTCGCGCTGGACGCGCTGCCGGTCGACGCGCACACGCAGGCCGAGGAGCGTCACCGCCGATGGTGCAACGTGCGTCGCGTACTGCTGGTGCGCCTGGACGGCGTGGCGGGCGTGCTGGCCTCCACCGCGTCCTTCGCGGCGGTGCACGAGACGATGCCGTGGACGCAGTCGACGCTGCTCGCCGCGCCCGAGGCGCTGGCGTTGCGGCCGCATCTGCAGGCGGTGGACGAGGTCGTCACCTTCAACGCGCCCTGGACCGCCAGCGGCACTGCCGCGCTGAACGCGGAGCCGTCGACGATGCGCGGCGACGCCGAGATGCACCTGGTGCGCAAGCTGCGCCGCAGCCACTTCGATGCGGCCGTGCTGTTCTCGCCGTCGTCGCAGAGCGCGTTGCCGGCGGCCCTGCTGTGCCGCATGGCAGGCATCCCCTTGACGCTGGCCCATGTTCGCGAGCCCGCGCATGGCCTGCTCAGCGACGAGCTGCTGGACGACACGGCCGCCGACGACGACACCCGCCGTCAGCTCGCCCTGGTGGCGCACGTCGGCATGCGCACCGCCGACGAGCGTCCCCGCCTGCGGCTGCTGCCCAAGGACACCCACCAGATGCGGAACGCCTTGCAGCAAGCGGGATTGCGCTTCGGTCAGCGCTACGTCCTGGTGTGCCCGGGCGGGGGCGGCGCGCGCCACTGCCAGCCCGCGGCATTCGCGGCGGCGGCCGACGTGCTGCTCGACGCCTGGGCGGACGACACGGCGGTCGTGCTGTGCGCGTTGCCCGGCGAAGAGGCGGCCCTGGCCGAACTGCGCGCGACGATGCCGCAGCGGGGCCACGTCTTGCTGCCGACCGTGTCGATCGGGGAACTGGCCGCGCTGGCGGCCGGCGCCCGCGTGGTCGTGGCCACGGACGACCTGCCGCTGACGGTGGCCGCCGCGGCGCGGGTGCCCGCCGTGCTGCCCGGCGAGGCCTTGCGACGCGAGATGAACTTTTCCTGAACCGCTGAGGGTTCGGCAGCGACACATCGCGATCGAGCCCTGATCGAGCCCCGATCGAGGGGTGGCGCCACTTCAGCGAAAGGAATTCCATGTACAACCATTTCGGATCGACTTCGGCATCGTCGCGGGCGTTCCCCGGCGGCGCAGATGAGTCGATGTTTCCCTCCTCGATCCAGATCACCGAGCTGCCCGATGACGCCGAGGTGGACGACGGCAAGGACGCGGTCGACAAGGACAGCCCTGACGTGAAAGCCTTCCTCAGCGAACTGAAGGCGAAGCAGCACAAGGAGCAGGCTCGCCTGTTGGCCGGATTCCGCCGGCAGATTGCCGGACAGCAGGAGCCCTCCACGCAGCCCACTCTGCAGCCGACTCTGCAGCCGACCCTGCAGAACGAGGCCCGGCACGAGTTGCTGCAGGCCCAGAAGCAACTGCGAGCGGCCCAGCAACAGCTGAAGCAGGCCTACCGGCAGGTGCAGCAATTGCAGCGATCGTTGTCGCCCTGGTCTGTGCCGGACCCGTTTGCCGCGTCCGGCCCATGGGCCATGCCGAATCAGTGGGCCATGCCGGACCGATGGACGCGCTTCGATCCTTACGGCTGCAGCTCATTCGGTCCCAGGTTCCACCCCCCGTACGCCCCGCCGTTTGCGTCGATCTGCTCGCCTTATGGCATGAGCTTCGCGGACCGCTGCGCGTTTTCGCCCTTCGATGCATGCGGTGCCTTCGGATCGACGCTCCAGGCCGGACTGGCCGGCCTGATCGGTTTCGAATTGGGTGCGGCGCTGTTCTGACCGCCTGACCTCCTGCGGGATGTCCCGCATGCCCATGTCGCGGCAACTAAATCGTCACAGGACGTTCGTGCGGGCACGGTGCTTGCCTCTCCTGCGAGCCGCGCGTGGACGCTCGGCGACCGCGCGGACCGGACGGATGCCCGACTGCGCTCCCGTTTCCATCACAGGAGGTTTTCATGCACCTGCACAAGCTTGCTTGGGCGATTCCGCTGACGTTGGCCGCGACCGTGGCCCACGCGGAGAGCTCCGGCAGTTTCCTGGAGGGTGCCAGGCTCGCGGCGCTGGTCCGTCCGGAGGCCGCGGCCCCGGCGAACGGCCCGTCCCGCCACGCTCCCGCCGGTGTCCGTCCCGCCCCGCAGGGTCAGACGCCGTCGCCGAGCACCTCTGCGTCTCCGAGCCCGTCCTCCGTCATCGACGCCGATAGCGAGTCTTCCGGCGCGTCGTTCGAGATCCGCAACTTCCTCACCCTGGTCGTCGCCTTGGCCTTGGTGGGATGGGTCCAGCGCCGCCGTCGGGATGCCTGAGTTCCCCGTCGATTTCAGCGGTCCCGCAGACCGCTTGCCGGCACCGGCGTGGTTCTCGGACCGCGGCCGGTGTCGTTTTGTGGGGCGTGTTGTTCGTATGCCGTTTGCGTGCGGACGCTCATCGACCAGCTCTCACCGGAATATTTTTCAAATCGAATCGCCAAGGGGCTGGCAAGCGGGCCGCTTGCTGCAAGAATGAGTTAGATGAGTTCGGTTGACCTAGTTCACGAAAGTCCCGCCTCAAAAGAAGTGACCACCCCCCATAACGAAGGATGTACCGGTGACCCATGCGTTGATCGTGGATGACGATATCGATTCCGTCGCCACCCTGCAGGAACTGATCGCGAGCGAGAAATTCACCGTGTCGGTGGCCCATACCTTGCGCGATGCCCGGCGGCACATCGCGCTGCAGCAGCCCGACGTGGTGCTGCTGGATCTGCAACTCCCCGACGGCAACGGCATGGAGCTGTTCCAGGATCCCCAGTTGGTGGCCAACTCCGAGGTGGTGCTGATCACCGGTCACGCCAGCCTGGACACCTCGATCCAGGCGCTGCGCCTGGGCGCGGCCGACTACCTGGTCAAGCCGATCAACATCAAGCAGCTGCAGGGCGTGCTGTCGCGGGTGATGAAGCCCGCCGCGCTGCAGGCCGAGGTCTCCGAGCTGAACGCCAACCTGGCCAACACCGGTCACTTCGGGCTGCTGTGGGGCCGCACCCAGCCGATGCAGCGGATCTACGAACAGATCTCGCGCGTGGCGGGGACCAGCGTGTCGGTCTTCATCAACGGCGAGAGCGGCACCGGCAAGGAGCTGGTCGCGCAGACGGTCCATGACCTGAGCCGCCGCCGCAAGAAGCCGTTCCTGGCCGTGAACTGCGGCGCCATCTCGCCCAACCTGATCGAAAGCGAGATCTTCGGCCACGAGAAGGGCGCCTTCACCGGCGCGGACAAGCAGCACGAGGGCTTCTTCGAACGCGCCAGCGGCGGCACGCTGTTCCTCGACGAGCTGACCGAGATGCCGATGGAGCTGCAGGTCAAGCTGCTGCGCGTGCTCGAGACCGGGCGCTTCATGCGCGTGGGCTCGACGACGACGCTCGATGCCGACGTGCGGGTCATCGCTGCGTCCAACCGCCCGCTGCTGCAGGCGGTGCAGGCGGGCAAGCTGCGGGAGGACCTGCTGTACCGCCTCAACGTGTTCCCGATCGAGATGCCGCCGCTGCGCGACCGCCTCGATGACGTGCCGCTGCTGGCCGACCATTTCCTGCGCCAGATCGCGGCGAAGGAAGGCAAGAACAAGCGCTTCACGGCGAAGGCGCTGGCGCAGCTCCAGACCTACCACTGGCCCGGCAACGTGCGCGAGCTGCGCAACGCGGTCCAGCGCGCGTATGTGATGGCGGTGGCCGATGTCGTCGACGAGCAGTGGCTGCCCAAGGGCGAAGGCGCCGACCCGCAGTCCACGGCTGCGTCGGCCGCGGCGGTCACCAGCCTTGGCGGGGGCGTCCCGGCAGCCGCGCCGGCGCCGGCCTTCGTGACGGCGGCGGAAACCTCCGGTCCGTCGATCACGATGCCGCTCGGCAGCTCGATGGCGCAGGTGGAGAAGGCCTTCATCCTGGCCACGCTCCAGCACTACAAGCACCACAAGGAACAGACCGCGGCCGTGCTGGGCATCAGCCTCAAGACGCTCTACAACCGCTTGAAGGAATACGCTGCCGAAGACGCGGCGGCGGCGGACAAGGCCGAGCAGTAAGCCTTTCCTCGGATCCCCTCTCCCGCTTGCGGGAGAGGGCGGGGGTGAGGGCCAGCGGTGCTGGCATGCGGCCTGCCTTGGGAAAGGCAGGAGGACTCGTATGTCGTTGCGTTGGGTATCCGATTGCGAACCCGGTCTGCGCCGCAAGCGCGCGGCCAAGGGCTTCCGTTATGTCGATGCCGCCGGGCGGCCGGTGCGCGACGCATCGACCCTGAAGCGCATCCGCGCATTGGCGATTCCGCCTGCCTACGAGGACGTGTGGATCTGCACCCGCGACGACGGCCATATCCAGGCCACGGCGCGCGACGCGCGCGGTCGCAAGCAGTACCGCTATCACGCCGACTGGATGGCCCTGCGCGGCGAGAACAAGTTCAGCCTGCTGCTGGACTTCGGCCAGCGCCTGCCCCGCCTGCGCAGGCAGGTGCAGCGTCGGCTGCGCCCGGACGGTGTCGATCGCAGCCTCGACCGCGAACGGGTCATCGCGGCGCTGGTGCGGCTGCTCGATCGCACCTGGATGCGCATCGGCCATCGCGAGTACGCGCGCAGCAACGGCTCCTACGGCCTCAGTACCTTGTTGTGCCGGCATGTGAAGGTGAAGGGCGACGCGCTGCTGTTGAGCTTCCCCGGCAAGAGCGGCGTGCGTCACCAGCTTGCCGTGCGCGACGACCGCGTCGCGGCCCTCGTGCGCCGTTGCCGCGATCTGCCCGGGCAGGAGCTGTTCGGCTACGAGGACGAGGCGGGGGAGCCCCATCGCATCGATGCCTCCGACGTCAACGACTGGCTCGCCACCGCCGGCGGTCCGACCTGCAGCGCCAAGGTCTTCCGCACCTGGCACGCGAGCGTGCTGGCGCTGGACCTGCTGTCGGACCACGCCCGCGCCGGCACCGCGCCGGTCGACGCACTGAAGCAGACGGTGAAGGAGGTGGCCGCGCGGCTGGGCAACACCGTGGCGGTCTGCCGCAAGTCCTACATCCACCCGGCGGTGCTGGCATGGGGGCAGTCCGACCGTCTGGCGACCTTGCCGTCGCAGCGCTGGATCGGCCAGCCGCCGGCGGTGGCCGGCCTGAGCGTCGCGGAGCGGCGGCTCATGGGGCTGCTCCGGACGCAGCCTCGCGTGGAGGTTGCTACGCCTGCGCCTGCGCCTGAACCTGTGAAGCCTTCGGCGAGGAAGTCGACGCCCCGTTCGCCGGGCTCAGCGGGGCGTCGAGCGCCTCGTCCGTCAGCGCCGTCGACGTCGAGGCCGACGCCGCCTCGCGCAGCAGGTGCTCGGCCAGCGACGGCCAGTCGCTGAAGACGCCCGCCGGCTCGCGCAGCGGGGAGCGCCGCCAGACGGTCTCGCCGCCGGTGTCGAGCAGCAGGCCCGTGGCCCCGGCGCGATGACCCGCCTCGACGTCGTCGAGCAGGTCGCCCACCATCCACGAGCGACCCAGATCGAGGCCGTGCGCCCGCGCCGCGCGCGTCAGCATGCCGGGCGCGGGCTTGCGGCACAGGCAGGCCGGACGGCCCTGCGCATCGGGCGCGTGCGGGCAGACCGCAACGTCGTCGAGCGCCACGCCGAATTCGTCTTTCAGGCGGCGCAGCAGGGCGCCCTGCAGATGCGCGAACTGGACACGGGTGAACGCGCCGCGCGCGATGCCGCTTTCGTTGGTGACCAGCACCAGCGCCAGCCCCGCCGCGCTCAGCCGCGCGAGCGCCTCGCCCGCGCCGGGCATCAGCCGCAGACGCGAAGGATCGTGGATGGCTGCGTCGTCGGGTTCGACCAGCGTGCCGTCCTTGTCGAGAAAGACCGCCGGGCGCAGCGATCCCGGCAAAGGGCCATCGGGCCGCTGGCGGGAGAAATCCAGGTCGTGGAGGGAAAGGGTGGCGAGGGGAGCGTCGAGCCAGGCGGTCACGGGGGCAGCCTCCGCGACGCGCTCAGCGCACCCAACCGTAGTCGGTCTGGCGCGGCGCCAGCGACTGTTTGTGCCGGGCCATCAGGCCCGGCTCCCGTCTGGCACTGTCGGCGGCCGGATCGATCATGACGCCGGTCTGCAGTCCGTCGGCGGGCGCGGCAATCGAGTCGGCGGGTCGCAAGCCGCGTGGCGGCGGCAGCAGTTCGGCCAGGCGGGCCAGCGTCCTGCGCACATCCAGCGGCTTGGCCCACAGCTCGAGGAAACCGCAGCCGAGGGCGTCGAAATCGGAATCGGCCGTCACCGCGATCGCCGGCACCTGCGCCCAACCGCGCCGCATGCGCAGCAGCTTCAGCAGGTCCGACCCGTGGCAGTCGGGCAGGTGGAGATCGACCAGCAGCAGCGATGGCTGCAGCTGCGCGCTCAGGCGCCAGGCGGGCATGCCGGCCTCGGCGACGTGCAGGCGCAGGTCGCGGCGCTGCTCGAACATCGCCTCCATCACGATGACGTTGAGAGGGCTGTCTTCGACGTACAGCACCGACGTAAGACCGTCGTTCATCGTTTCGCTCCTTCCCTGTTCGAATACGGTTGGTCGCGAGAGAGGGCAATCGCCGTGCCTGAAAGTCTCCCCAACCCTGGGGATTCCATGCGGGGGCACCGGACCTGCACCGGGTCGATATCGACGCTTCCCGGAGGCAGTAGGCTCGTCCGGTGTAACCGGTCGATGATCCATCCGTCAATCTCGGTGACACGTTGAGTAGGCCTTCTTTTTTCTCCGGTTCGCCTGCGGGAAAGGCGCTGCTTGCAATGGGTACGAGGCTTGCCTTGCCGGGAAGACTCACGCCTCACTTCAAGGAGCTTCCATGGCCACCAGCCTCCGACCCGGCGCCGCCGACAAGCCCGATGACGACGAGCGTCCCACCAGTTTCGGCGTGTACAAGCCGGTGGATCACCTGGTGATCAGCTTTCCCGGCGCGGCCGATGCCGGCCAGGCGCGCGCGGCGCTGAGTGCGCACGGCATCGCCGACGCCGACCTGCATGCGATCACCGACCGCGAGATGATCGAGCTGGTCGAACGCGACCTGAAACGCGCCAGTCCGCTGGCCGCGATCGGGCAGGAGATCAACCTGCTGCGCAGCCAGGGCGAACTGGCCGAGCGGGGCTACCACTTCCTCGTCGTCAAGGCCAGGGACGATGCGCAGGCGCGCGAGATCGCCGAGATCGCGCGCCGCAACCACGCCGAGCGCGCGCAGTACTACGGCCACTTCATCATCGAGGAGATGCTGGAACCCGAGGGCGGCCGACCGCAGGTGTCCGAGTCGCCGCACCGCGGGCTGGACACGCATCCCAAGCCGCCGCTGCCGCGCTGAGCCGGTCTTTCCCCAGGTCGCGCCGTCGAGGCACGCCGCTTGCCATCTCGCTCTCCACCGATCCATGCCCTTGCTGCCACTGCGCACCACGAAAGGAAACTTCCCATGAGCACCACGCCCAACAACGAGAAGAGCGACAAGACCGTGCCGTTCACGACGGCCGAAGACGCCGCCAAGCTGGCCAACGGCACGGGATCGTCGAGCGCCACGCCGTCGAGCACCGCAGCCGCCGATCTGGTGAGCCGCGTCGCCGACAAGGCGCACGCGACGATCGACCGCCTCGCGACCACCGCCGCGCCGAAGGCGCAGCAATTGCAGAAAAGCCTGGAGGACACGAACGAACTGCTGCACGAGCGCGCCGAGCGCCTGCGCACGACCGGCAACGAGTGGTGCGACAGCCTGCGCTCGAACGTGCGCGAACATCCGCTGATGGCCGTCGGCACCGCGCTGGCGGTCGGCCTGCTGATCGCGCGTCTGACGCGCTGATCGCGGCGCGCTCATGAGCGACGTGCCGCACGCCTCGCCGTCCTTCCCGCCCCCGTTCCCACCGCCACCACCACCACCACCGCCGTTGTCCGAGGGGCCCCGAGGGGCCTCCGGCACGGCGGGTGCTGCGGGCGCACCGGGCGCACCGGGCGCATCAGGCCCGACGGGCGGGCCTTCGCCTTCGGGCGGGGTCCCGCCCACCGGTGCCGGCTGGCTCGGCGATCTGCAGGGCATGGCCCGCGCGGCGCGCGGCATGTTGTCCGGGCGACTGCTGCTGCTGGCGCTGGAGCTGCGCCGCGCCAGGCACGGTCTGGTCAGTCTGGCGATTCTCGGCGTCGTTGCCGCGATCGCCGGCGCCACGGCCTGGCTGGCGCTGTGGGCCTTGCTCGTCGCGTTGGCCGTGCACTTCGGGCTGAGTTGGCCGTGGGCCTTCGCCGGCGTGCTGGTCATCAACCTGCTGCTGCTGGTGTGGGTCGTCGCCGCGATGAAGGCGCTGACGCCGATGCTGGCGCTGCCGGCGTCCCGCCGCCAGTTCCACTGGCTGTTCAACGATCCGATGGATCCTGAGGAACCGAGCCCCGATGCCAGCCACCCCAGACCGTCCTGACCCCCGTCGCATCCCGGACGTCCCCGATCACGGGGGCGAACCGGCGTCGATAGAGGAACTCACGCTGCGCATCGAGATGGCGGAACTCCGCGTCGTGCGTCGCGACCTGGAGTTCCGGCTGCACTGGGATTCGCTGCAGCATCGCGGCAAGGCCGTGATGACGCCGGGCCGCTGGCTGCTGCCGGCGCTGGGGACCGGCGCGAGCTGGATCTTCTGGCGCCTGGTGCGCGGCAAGCGGCGTCGGCACGACCGGCACCGTGCCGACGATTCGCGCGCCCACGCCTTCCAGGCGCCGGGCGAGGCCCGGGGCGGCACCCACGCCGAGTCCGGCGCCGAACGCCCGGAACTCGGCACGCTGCAGTTGCTCACCGTGCTCTGGGGGCTGGTGCCGACGCGCCTGCGCGGCCAAGTCGGTCCGGAGGTCGCGCAGCTGCTGATGGGCGTGCTGGCGGGCTTCCTGCAGGGCCGCAAGAAGCGACGCGAAGAGACTTGAGAACGACCCGCGTGGAGGCCCGCGCGGAGACATGAGAAGCCGCGCGTCAGCACGAAGCCCGATGAAACGAAAAAGCGCGCCCGAGGGCGCGCTTTGCGTTGGTGGGAATCGAGACCGCCTTACACCTTCTCGGCATTGCGCGCCTGGTCGCGCAGCAGCTTGATCTGGTCGTGGTTGCGCAGCGTCCCGGCCAGTTGGCGCTGGACGACTTCCAGCACGCCGGCCGGCAGGTCCTTCTGCGCCGCCTTGCGGTAACGCGCGACGGCCGCGTCCTCGCCGCGCTCGCATTCCTCGAGCATGGCCTTGTCGCTGTAGCCGGTCAGCGTGCCCTTGACGGCGACCCAGCCGCGGTGGAGCGACCCGGCGGCGCTGCCGTCGTCCTCGGGCGTGCCGCCGTGCTGGCGCACGAGCTGCTGCAGTTCAGAGGCGGCCTGGCGGCAGTCGGCCGCGCGCTGCGCGAAGACCTCGCGCAGGCTGGCGCTCTTGACGTGTTCGGCGGAGCTCAGGAATCCGTACTCGCCGTCCTTGCAGGTCTCGATCAGCGTGTTCAGTTCGTCGATGACGTCCTTGTTGTCCATGGCAGTCCTTTCCGATCGGGGGAGTGGTGATGCCATGAATCAGCAAGTCACGTACCCGTCGGCAACCCCATCGCGCGCCGCAGCGCCTCCAGGATCTGCGACGGCGACGCGGGCTTGCGCAGCACGATGAACGAGGACTCGGCCGTCAGCGCCTCGCTGTAGCCGCTGATCAGCACGACGGGCAGTCCCGGGCGGCGCGTGCGCAGCTCGCGGGCCAGCGCCTGGCCGTCCATCGAGCCTGGCATCACCACGTCCGACAGGACGATGTCCACGGCCGCGCCGCTGCCGAACAGCTGCAGCGCCTCGTCCGCATCCTTGGCGCTGAGCACCTGGCAGGAGAAGCTGCGCAGCAGACCGGCGGTGACGCGGTTGAGTTCCTCGTTGTCCTCGACCAGCAGCACCCGCATGCCGGCCAGGCTGTTGGTGCGCCCGTCGTCGCGCGTGCGCTCGGTCCCGTCGACGCGCGTCGCGTCGGGCACGAGACGCGCGCTTGTCTGCGCCGGCAGCAGCAGCGTCACCGTCGTGCCGGCGCCGAGCTGGCTCGCCACCCGCGCCGTGCCGCCGGCCTGGACGCAGAAGCCCAGCACCTGGCTCAGGCCCAGGCCGGTGCCCTTGCCGACGGGCTTGGTGGTGAAGAAGGGCTCGAAGACGCGCGCCAGCAGGTCGTCGGGGATGCCCGGACCGCGGTCGGTCACGCTGATCGCGACGTACTCGCCGGGCGCGAGGTCCTGCACGTCGCCCGGCGACGCACGGCCGGCCTCGACGGTGATCTCGCCCATGCCGTTGGTCGCGTCGCGCGCGTTCAGCGCGATGTTGATCAGCGCGAGCTCCAGCTCCGACGGGTCGACGCGCACGCTCGGCAGGTCCGGCGCCATCGTCATGGCCAGCTGCATGCGCTTGCCCAGCACCGTGACCAGCAGTTCCTTCATCTCGCCCAGCGTCGAGCGCAGGTCCACCACCTGCGGGTGGACCGGCTGGCGGCCCGCGACGCGCAGCAGATGCTGGGTCAGGCGGCTGCCGACGTCGACGGACCGCATGATCGCGCCCAGCGGCATCGCCAGCGATTCGGCATGCGGGCTGCGCTGGATCAGGTGGGCGCTGTTGCTGATGACGCCCAGCAGGTTGTTGAAGTCATGCGCGACGCCGCCGGTGAGCCGGCCCAGCGCGGCCGTGCGCTGGGAACGGGAGCTCAGTTGCTCGGCCTCGCGCGTGCGGTCGATGGCCTCGTTGACGCGCTCCTCGAGTTCGTAGCGCCCCTGGTGGATCGCGGCGCTCGCATCCTCGAGCGCGAGCGCGACCTCGTCGCACTCGACCATGCCGGTCTTGCGCGCGCGCACCGGCTCGCCGGCGCGCAGCTCGTTGGCGATCTCGTTGAGCGCGTGGATCGGCCCGGAGATGCGCCGGCTGATCCACAAGGCGCCGAACATGCCGACCAGCACCAGCAGCAGCGCGCCGATCGCGATCGGCTGCAGCGCCGCGCGGGCGCCGAAGCCGCCCGGGCCGCCGTCGCGCGGCACCGCGGTGACCACCGTCCAGCCCTGCGGCGACTTGCTGAAGTAGCCCAGCACGGGCTTGCCGTCGAGGTTGACCGACTCGAACTGCGCCTCGTCGCGCGTGGCCATCAGGCGCTTGAGGTCGTCGGTGCCCGGACGTCCGGCGTAGCTGATGCCGCCCGGATGGCGTGCCACGACGGTGCCGCGGCCGTCCATGATCGTCGCGGTCCAGTCGGGCGGAAGCCGTTGCCCATCGATGATCTGCTGCAGCTCCTGCGGCAGCACGGCGATGCTCATGTTCAGCCAGACATGGCCGCCGCGCTCGATCGGCTGGATGATCTGCGCACGCAGCTGGCCGGTGGCCGGATCGGGACCGAGGTCGCCCATGACGGCCTGCTCCACCAGCGGCACGCCTTCGCGAACGAGCACCGGGCGTGAGGCGGCGGCGGTCGGCAGGTCCGGCGGCAAGGCCGCTGCTGCGGCGGTGCCGGCGGTGCCGGCGGTGCCCGCGATCGTGCCGGGGGCCGCGCCGACGGTCGGGGACGCGGCCGGCGGCGCCGAGGCCGCGGTCATCGCGGACGGCACCGTCGAGGTCTCGGGCAGGCGGCCCGGCGCCAGGCGCGTGCTGAACAGCGTCCGGTCGGGCGCGTTCAGTTCCACCCAGCCCGACAGGCCCTGCATCGCGCGACGCGACTGCAGTTCCAGCATGGCCAGGTCATCGGGCGGGATCTGCGGCGACGCGTCCAGGATCTGCGACAGCGACAGCACCCGCGCGATGCCGGCGCGGCGGGCCAGCTCCTTGTCGACCACCATGGACAAGGCCCGCGTGCTGTCGCGCATGTGGCGCACGGTGGCGTCCTGCTCGTCGCTCCAGGTCTGCCAGCTGACCCACAGCGCCGCGATGATGCCGGGCAGCATCACGGACAGGACGAGCACGAGCAGGCGGGAGCGGATCGGCAGGGGCATGGGCGGTCGGGCGGAGAAACGGTCGGGCCGCCACGGCCAGAGGCCGGCGGCGAGGACGAGCCAGCGAGGGCGGGCGCGTCGAGGCGGCAGATTATGGGCGGTGCTGTTCAAGGGCGTTCGGATGGACGACCGGGGCGCCATCGGCAAGGGGCGGGGGGACCTGCGGCGAGATCTGCGGCGACATCTGAGGCGAAGCGAGGGACGCGGCGTGCTGCGGCCGCGGCGGCCGCAGCAGCGTGCTCAGCGGCGTGCAAGGGCGGTCGCTGCCGCGCAGGTAGACGGCGACCGGGCGCATCTGGCGGTTGCGCTGGCTGATGCTGCGCAGGCAGATCAGCAGCGGCACGGCCAGCACCGCGCCGGCGACGCCCCAGAGCCAGCCCCAGAACATCACCGACAGCAGCACCGAGAGCGGATTCATCGACAGGCGCTTGCCGATGACCATCGGGGTCACGAAGTTCGATTCGATCGCGTGGATGCAGAGGTAGGAGAGCACCGGCGCGGCCAGCGCCGCGAAGCCCGCGTCGCCGAGCGAGGCGGCCAGCGATGCCGCCAGCAGCAACCCGCACATGATCAGCGGCCCGAGGTAGGGGATGAAGTTGAACATCGCCGCCAGCGCGCCCCAGAAGCCGGGGTTGGGCAGGTCCACGAACCACATGGTGCCCGACACGACCAGACCGACGCCGATGTTGATCGCGCTGACCGAAGCCACGTAGCGCGAGATGTCACGCTGCGCCGCGCGCAGGCCGCCCAGCACCATGGCCCGCAGACGCGGACGATGCGGCAGCAGCTCGATGCAGCGTGACAGCACCCAGTGCTCGGACGCGAGCAGGAAGTAGAGCAGGATCGTGGTCGCGGCCGTGGACACCAGGAACTTCAGGCCGATGCCCAGCGCCTGCGCCGTCAGCGCCACGCCCTCGCTGGCGATGCGCTCGCGCACCGGGTCCGTGGGCGGCGTGGGCGCCGCCGCCCGGCCCGAAGTCCGACGCTCGACCGGCGGACCGAATCCCGGAATCGCCGCGCGCCACCGGTCCACCTGGTTCAAGGCCTTGGAAACCGCCACCGGCGCACGCTGCCACCACTGGGCCACCGGCTCGGCCAGCAGCGCCACGCTCAGCACCGTGCAGCCCACCACCGTGGTCACCAGCATGGCGGCGCTCACCGATTCCGGAATGCCGTGGTGACGCATCGTCCGCACCGCCGGCGCGAGCACGAAGGTCAGGATCAGCGCCACCAGCACCGGCAGCACGATCGCGCTCGCTTCCTTCAACAGGAAGACCAGCGCAATCAAGAGCAGGCCTCGCGTCGCCCAGCGGCGCATCGTGGTCGGGGGCAGGGCGGAGGGGCGCAAGATGGTAAGGATGACGGGAGAGGGGTCCGGGCAGGCTCTCGAAGCAAGGGCTGGGCCAGCGGGGGAGCGGTACCACCGGGTTTCGGGGGAGGTACAGGGCGGTTACGGCGGTGGTGGTGGGGCTGGGGAGGTTCCTGGACCCCGGTCGGCCAAGCGCGGGCGCTCCACGAGGCAGGGGGCATCGCCTCCGCGAACCCCCAGCCTCATTCCGGCCCCATCGCCGCTCTGGGACTTCCGGAGAGTCGTCGTGCGTAGATCGGCGCGGTCGACGGGGCGAGCAGAGTCCGGCCGTCGGTAAAAGGTGCCGAAAGCCTTGCGGGGCAAAGACGGTTGGGACGGGCGGGCAGACGGTCGGCGAACCTGAGTGGCCGGTGGGTGAGGCAGTCGGGTTCGCTGCGCGTCGGTGCGCCCGATCCCCGGCAGGCCCCATGCCTGCTGCGTTTGCGGCATTCGGGCGGGCACGCCGAATGACGGACGCTCCGCCATATGAAACATCCGCGGCGAGGTGGCATGGTCCTTGCGCTGATGGTTCCATCAGGCCGGTTCGCCGGCACTGCCTACAACCCGTTCCCGTCCTCGTCGGCGGGGACCCTCCGGAACCGGTTGCAGGCAGTTTCACCCTCTACCGGACAGGAGTGTCACAAGTGGGAGCAATGGAACTCAGGCACGAGCACAGGCAGACACAGACGCTGTCGCCTCGCCTCCAGCACGCCGTGCGGCTGCTGCAGATGTCCTCGCTGGACTTCACCACCATGGTCACCGACATGCTGGGGCGCAACCCCTTCCTCGAAGTGACCGAAGGCTCGGACGATGCCTCGCCGCTCGACGCCGACGTGCCGGTCGCGTCGTCGCCGGTGATGTCGGACACGCCGGAACCGTTCCCGGACGACCGCGAGATCTGGCGTGCGGAGAGCTCCGGCTCGATGCGCCGCGCCGAGGACGGCGAACTCAGCGCGCTGGAGATGACCGCCGCGCAGACCTGCCTGCGCGAACACCTGCGCAGCCAGCTCAATGTGCTGCGGCTGTCGCCGCGTGATCTGGTGCTGGCGACGATCGTGGCCGAGTCGGTCGACGACGACGGCTACCTGCGCTCCTCGCTGGAGGAGCTGGCGGCGGTGGCCCAGATGCAGCCGCCGGTGGCGATCGAGGAAATGCAGATCGCGCTCAAGCGCGTGCAGGCGCTGGACCCGCTGGGCGTGGGCGCGCGCAGCGTCGCCGAATGCCTGCTGCTGCAGCTGCCCAAGATCGAGGACGCGCGCAGCCGCATGCTGGCTGAACGCATCATCTCGCAGCACTTGAACCTGCTGGCGTCGCGCGACATTCCTTCGCTGGCCCAACTGCTGGACGTGAGCGTCGCGGAGGCCGAGACGGTGTGCCTCAAGCTGCGCCGCTTCGATCCGCGGCCGGGCTGGCGCTACGAGACCACGCAGGCCGCCTACATCGTGCCGGACGTGCTGACCACCAAGGTCCGCGGCCAGTGGCGCGTGCAGCTGAATCCGGCGGTGATCCCGAAGGTGCGGATGAACCAGGTCTACGCCGAGCTGTTCCAGCGGCACCGCCAGCAGGGCCATGCGGAGATGGCGACCCATCTGCAGGAGGCGCGCTGGACGATGCGCAACATCGAGCAGCGCTTCTCGACCATCCTGGACGTGGCCGACGCGATCGTGCGCCGCCAGCGCCACTTCCTGGAGTTCGGCGCGATGGCGATGAAGCCGCTGGGCCTCAAGGAGATCGCCGACGAGGTCGGCATCCACGAGTCGACGGTCTCGCGCGTGACCAACAACAAGTACCTCGCGACGCCGAGCGGCGTGTACGAGCTGAAGTACTTCTTCTCGCGCGCGATCGTGAGCAGCAACGGCAGCGCATGCTCGGGCACCGCGATCCGCGGCCTGATCAAGGACATCATCGAGGCCGAGCGCGCGGACAACCCGCTGTCCGACGCCGAGATCACCCGTCAGCTCGCCCGCCAGGGCCTGGTGGTGGCACGCCGCACGGTGACCAAGTACCGCCAGATGCTGCGCATCGACGCGGTCGAACGCCGCAGACAACACAGCTGACGAACCGATTTTCCCGAGGCGCGATGGAGACAAGGACGGAGCCCGACGAGGCTCCGTTTTCATTGGCGTCGCGGGAACCGGGCGTGGCCGGTCGCAACTCATGCCGCCTGATGTCGCCCCGATCGCGGGCGGCCAGAGAAGCGGGAGTGCCCAGGCCATGTGGAATGACAGTTTCGTTGCGCGGTTCGCCGGCCCGTACCGTGCGCAGACCATGCAGGACGATCTCGACGAATGCAGGGTCGGAGGCGCTTCGTCACGCCATTGTCTCGACGTGGGATATCACGATCGCGTGGACTACGCGCGCGTGCTGCCGGAGGTCGACCGGCTGTGTCGGTCCACGGCGCGCTATCGGGACCAGTCGAGCGGTCGGTCGAGCGGTCGGTCGAGCGGTCGGTCGAGCGACCCTTCCAGTGGCGACTGGCAGCGGCAATGGAACCAGTGCGCCTTCGTGTGGGATCAATGGGCCACCTTGATCCGGAGCGATCTGGAGGCCTTCCAGCGGAACACGGGCGGAGCGACGAGCGCCACGGGCATCACCGCGAGCAATCTCGGTCACGACTACCGGGCCTTCCTGGCACTCGAATCCCGGTGGTTGCGATCGTCGCGCCGTCCCCCCTTGCCGGAATCCTGGCTGGTTGACGCGGAACGTCCTTCGACACCGAGGCCCCCGATGTCATTGACCGGCAGCCCGCTCCCGTCGCGCCTGGTGCCGTCGGCGCCGCCGCTGTCGATGCCCTGGATGGACGATCTCGGGGTGGCCTGGCCGCCGTCGTCCGTCAGCGGGCAGGACCCTTCGCCGGCGCCGTCTTCTTGGCGTCGTTGACCATCTGGTCGCGTCGTTCGGCGTCGAGGCCCGGCGTCGAACGCAGATCGGTGTCCACCTGACCCTGCTTCAGGTCGTCGTGAGCCTGGCCGATGACGGTGCGCTGGTTGTCGCCGGCCGCGCCGCTGCCCATGCCGCCGGTCGAGTCGCCGCCGGTACTCTGGTCGCGCTCATGCGGCAGCTGCGCGTCGTCGTTGTGCGTCGGGGCCGCGTCGGGCTCGACCTGTCCGGGCGAGACCGGGGCCTTGTCCAGCATGCGGCGCGGTGCCTGGCCCTCGGTGGGACGGTCGGTCTTGTTGTCGGTGGTGCTGGCCATGGCGAGCTCCTGGTTCATTGCGATGCCTGTCCGAGGCAATCGGCCCACCCGCGCCGGAGCGTCCGACAACACGCGCGTCCAGGCTGCGCCGGAACGGCTCTTGCCCGCCCGCCGGCATGCAAGCCTGGAAGACCCGTTTCACGATCCTCGACGCCGACCTCATGCTCTGGGGTCAGCTGTTGCTCGGCGCCCTGGTGATCGTCGCCGGCGCGCTGCTGGTGCACGCGATCCTGCGGCCGATCGCGGTGCGCCTCACGCGCTTCTCGCCGCTGCTGAGCTCGGTCGTGCGGCGTTGCGACAACCCGGCCCGATGGGCGCTGCCCGTCATCGGCCTGCTGATCGCCGCGCAGGGCGTGCCGGACACGATGCCCGGCATCAATGGCGTGCAGCATCTGCTGGGCGTCCTGTGCATCGTCGCGATCGCGGCAGTGGCGGCCGGGGCGATCACTGGCGTCGCCAACGGCGTGGCACTGATGAATCCCGCGGACGTCGAGGACAACCTCGCCGCGCGCCGCATCCAGACGCAGACCAAGGTGCTGGCGCGCGTCGCCAAAGGCGCGGTGATGCTGACCGCGCTGGCCTTCATCCTGATGACCTTCCCGCGCGCGAAGCAGGTCGGCGCCAGCCTGCTGGCCTCCGCGGGCATCGCCGGCCTGGTCTTCGGCCTGGCGGCGAAGTCGGTGTTCGGCAACCTGCTGGCCGGTCTTCAGATCGCGATGGCGCAGCCGATCCGGCTCGACGACGTGCTCATCATCCAGGGCGAGTGGGGCAGGGTGGAGGAAATCACCTCGACCTATGTCGTGCTCAAGATCTGGGACGAGCGCCGGCTGGTCATCCCGCTGCAGTGGTTCATCGAGAACCCGTTCCAGAACTGGACACGCACCAGCTCGAGCATCCTCGGCACGGTGATGCTGTGGGTCGACTTCACGCTGCCGGTGAACGAGCTGCGCGAGAAGGCCACGATCATGTGCAAGGGCTCGGCGCATTGGGACGGCCGGGTCTGCGGCGTGCAGGTCGTCGAAACGACGGAACGCACGATGCAGATCCGCGTGCTCGTCAGCGCCAAGGACTCGGGCAAGGCCTTCGACCTGCGCTGCGAGTTGCGGGAAGGTCTGATCGCGTGGCTGCAGAAGACCCACCCGCAATCGCTGCCGCGCGTGCGGGCGTTGGTGGAAGACATCCCCGCACCGTCGGCACCCGTGCTCAAACCATCGCTGCCGCCGTCGCCGGCACCTTGATCGGTATTGCTCCCTCTCCCGCTTGCGGGAGAGCCACCGTGTCAAGCGCTTCTTACTCCCTCTCTCGCTTGCGGGAGACCCACCGTGTCAAGCGCTTCTTGCTCCCTCTCCCGCTTGCGGGAGAGGGCAGGGGTGAGGGCCAGCGGCCGTGGACGTGCCGACGCCGTTTGGCATCCTCGCCAGCCCTCGACTGCCAGGGCCGTGCACGGTTCGGGGCGACCGGGTCCCCTTTTCTCCATCTCCCTCCTTTGTCGGCCGCCCCGGCCGACAAATTCCCTCCCTAAGTTCCGAAAAGGGGACCCGGTCGCCCCTCTCCCGAATCACCGAGATGCTCCAGCATCAGGCGGAGCACGACGTCGATCTCCGCTTGCTCGTTGAGGTAGTACCTCGCGTGGCTGTGGTCGAGTCTCGGGCCCACGCGCACGGTGACCCAATCGGCCTCGGCACGCTGGAAGGCCGGCTCGTCGTTGGTGTCGTCGCCAACGTAGAAGCCCGCGTCAGCGCCGTAGCGCGCCGTCAGCCGAGCCATCGCGTCTCCCTTGTCGGGGGCACCCTCGACCAGCACGTTGACAACACGCTTGCCAGGCTCGGTGGCAATGCCCGGCGGCAGATCCGCGATCAGCTCGGCAATCGCCTCGCGCGCGGCAGCAGGATTCGGCGCCATCCGGTAATGGATCGCGATCGACGCACCCTTGTCCTCGATCGTCGCGCCAGCCTGGTTGAGCCCCGGCTCCATGCGCAGCATGCGTTCCCGGAAGGTGCCGAGCGTCGTCACCACGTGCGGATCGGGGCCGTCGAACTCGTCCTCCGCGCCGTGGTTGCCGACGATGTGCGTGGGCTTGAAGCCCAATCGGTGCCGCACGTCCAGCACCTGCCGGCCGCTGACCACCGCGACCGGTACGCGCGCGACCAGTCGTTCCAGCAGCTTCGCGGTGGGCTCCGGCAGTCGGGCCTCGTCCGGATGCATGACGATGGGCGCGAGCGTGCCGTCGAAGTCGAAGCCCAGCAAGGGACGTCGCGTCATGAGGCAGGCGACCGCGGCGCGGCCCTCCGCGTCGAGCAGATATCGCACCGGCATCATGGCGTCAGGGCCTCCTCTCCAGCCTCTCTCGATCGCCGCTGCACGCGACGCGTGATGCGCTCACGCAGCCGCCATTGACCGGCGTCGGTCAGCATGCGGCCGGCCCAGCGGTAGACGTTGAACTCGCGCACCGTCATGCGCAGGCTGGCCATGCGTTCGCGTTGCTCCTGCGGCGGCATGAGCGCCGCGCGGTGCAGGGCATCGGTGGTCTCCTCGACGTGGTACGGATTGATCACCAGCGCCTCGGGCAGCTCGCGCGCCGCGCCAGCGAAGCGGCTCAGGATCAGCACGCCCTGGTCGTCGTCCCGCGCGGCGATGAACTCCTTGCAGACGAGGTTCATGCCGTCGTGCAGGCTGGTCACGACGCACATGTGCGCCGCGCGGTAGAGCGTCATCAACGCCGCATGGTCGTGGTGCTCGGCCAGCAGCAGCACCGGCTTGTAGCCAGGCCCGCCAAAGCGCAGGTTGATGCGCTCGGTGACGCGGTGGATGCGGTCCTGGAACTCGCGGTACTCCTCCAGCGCGCTGCGCGTGGGCGCGGCGACCTGCACGAGGACGAATCGACCCTGCCACTCGGGATGCTTCTCCAGCAGGCGCTCGACGGCGTGCAGCCGCTCGAGGATGCCCTTGGTGTAGTCGAAGCGGTCCACGCCGACGGCCAGCACCGTGTCGGGCGCCAGGTGCAGCCGCTCGAAGATCGCCGCGCGCGCCTCGGCCGGCGAGTCCCAGGCGGCACGCTCCTCGTCGGTCGGCCAGGCGATCGAGATCGGGTAGCTCTGCACCAGCGTCGGCTCGCCTTGGTAGCTGATGGTCGAGTGCTCGTGCTCGATGCGCGCCTCCAGGTAGCGGTCCACGGTCTCGGTGAAGTTCTTGCAGTGGAAACGCGTGTGGAAGCCCAGGATGGTGCTGCCCAGGATGCCCTGCAGCAGTTCGCGTCGCCACGGGCAGATGCCGAAGGACTCGGGGTTGGGCCAGGGGATGTGCCAGAAGGTGATGATGGTGGCCTTGGGCAGCTTCTCGCGGACCATGGCCGGCAGCAGCGCGAAGTGGTAGTCCTGCACCAGCACCACCGGATCGTCGCCGCGCGCCTCGGCGACGACGGCATCGGCGAAGCGCTGGTTCACCGCGCGGTACTGCGCCCAGTCCGACTCGCGGAAGACCGGTCGCACGTGCGCCACGTGACACAGCGGCCAGAGGCCTTCGTTGGCGAAGCCCTGGTAGTAGCCGCGCTCTTCCTCCTCACTCAGCCAGACGCGGCGCAGCAGGTAGTCCTGCGTGTCCGGCGGCACGGCGACGCGGTCGTGCGCATCGACGACGTCGCGGTCGGCGCTGCCGCTGCCGTGCGCGATCCAGGTGCCGGAGCAGGCGCGCATCACCGGTTCGACCGCGGTGACCAGGCCGCTGGCGGGACGGCTCACGGTGATGCCGTCGGGACCGCGCTGGTGGATGTAGGGCTCGCGGTTGGAGACCACGATCACCTGGTCGCCGCGCAGCTGCGTGCGCAGCAGGCCGCGCAGCCGCTCGGGATCCCAGGGCGTCAGCGGGCCGTGCTCGCGGTAGAGGTTGTCCTCGAGCTCGCGGATGTGCTGGCGGATCTCGACCTCCAGCGGTTGCAGCTCGGGCGGCGGCGTCTCCGGTCCGCCGCGGAAGCCGGAGGTGTTGAGCAGCGGCCGCACCAGGCCCTCGCCGCGCAGGATGGCGCGCATGCCGGAGACCCAGCCGCGCCAGCTGAGCTGCGCCACGATCATCGTGATGCCGGCGATCGCCAGGCCCAGCACCGTGATGAAGATGATCATGTAGCGCCGCGTGTCCAGGCTGCGGCGGTCGGGCAGGCTGAGGTCGTGCAGCAGCACCAGCCGCTCGGCGTCGGGCTGCTGCGGATTGACCGGGAAGACGCCGATGTGGACGGCGCCGCTGGCCAGTTCCAGGCGCGGGTCCTTCTGGGCGGCGCTGACCTCGGCTTCCTTGCAGCTGAGCGAGCCCGGGAAGCCCTTGGTGCTCATGACCTGCGTGCCGTCGGGCGCGCACAGCGCGATGCCGACGAGACGCTCGTCCAGCACGCCGCGTTCGAGCAGGTTGCGCAGGCGTTCGCGCTGGGCGCTCGGGTCGATGTCGCTGATCGCGACGGACAGGGTCTTGGCGACCATCGCGCCACGCAGGCTCAGGTCGCGCGAGAACCAGCGCAGCGTCATGCGGTCCAGCAGCGGCAGCGCCAGCAGCGCCGCGAGGGTCAGGGTGATCAGCAGCGGGACGAGGAAGCGGATCTGGAGATGCAGCGACTTCATGCCCGACCCCCGGCGCGACGCGGCGCAGGGTCTGCAAGGAAGAGGTCCCCGTAACCGTCGTCGTCGTCGTCGTCCGCATCGTCGCCGTCATCGGCGTCGATCTCATGGTCGACAGCGGCCGGATGGCGCTTGAGCGCATGCATGCCGCCAAGCGCCAGCCCGGCCGCGAAGGCACCGTAGACCAGCAGCAGGCTGGCCACCGACGGCGGTCGCGTGCCGGAGGCCGTGGCGCGCTTGTCCGCGCCGGGCGTGAGCACGCTCGGCGTGACGACGCGGTCGACGCCGACGGCCACCGCCGTGAGCAGCAGCGCATCGGTGACCGCGTTGCCGCGGGTGGGCCGGCGGCGCGTCGCGCGCAGCCGGTCGTAGAGCGCGCCCCACACCAGGCCGGTGGCGGCGTGCAACGCGATGTCGGCGGCGGAGGTCTTCAGCGGCGGGCGGCCGACACGGTATTCGGAGCGACCGACCAGATGGGCATGATCGGACCGGCTGCCGCGCAACAGCGCCAGTCCTGAGAACAGGCTGGCCAACACGCCATCGGCGCATGCCCGGCGCAGCGCCGGGAGCAGCAATGCATTCAAAGGCGACTCCTGTGACAGAGGGAAACAACCCCCCAGGGACGGCAATCGCCGTGCCGCCCACGCCAGGGGTGGGCCGGCATGCGCCCCCGCTTCCCCCGGCGCCTCAGTTCACGGCCGTCGGCGGCGGCATGTAGGGCGGTTCGCGCACGGGCACGGGGTTCTCGCCGGGGATGGGCGGATCGATCACGCCGGGCGGGTCGTCGCCGGGTTCCGGCGTCGGGCCGTGCGGCGGCGGCGGAACGAAGGGGGCCTCGTTCGGATGCGGCGGGTTCGGCGGAACCGTGTGAGCCTCGAAGGGCAGGGGCAGCTGGTGCATGGCGTTCCTTTTGTCTGCGCAGGCCCTTGCAAGCGGCGCGCCCGATGGCATCGCGGTTTCCGCGCCCCGATGGCGCGCTTCCTCGCCGCGCGGGCGCAGGACCGGGAGTTCTGTCGGCAAGCACTGCAGAAGGCCGTGCGGATCGGCCGGCCAGGTGAGGACCCGTGGAGGCGCCCCGATGTGCCCGCATGTGCCCGGTCCGGCTGCTCCTTGGAGCCGGGGCGGCACCGCATTTGCCAGAACTCGACGGAACTCAAGTGAACCCGGTCATCGGTCCAACCCACTGCACCTTACTGCCCAGGAGGCTCGCTCCATGAACGACAAGGCATTCGAGACGCCCTGGCAACTGCTCTGGACGGCGATGACGGCCTCGCCCAAGCCCGATCAGCCGCGACGCCCGGACGAGGGGCGTCCCGCCCAGCCGCCCGCGCCCGGGCCCGACCAGGCGCCGCATGAGCATCCCGACGACCCCGGCGTGCATCCGGATGGTCCGAAGCGCTACCACGACGACCACGCGGCGCCCGCGCGCCAGCAGCTCGAGCAAGGGGAACCCGCATGAGATCGCACGTCCTGCCGCAGGCCGATTTCCGCGCGGACCTGATGGCGCGCGACGAGGTCGTGGCGCTGCTGGTCGACGACCACCAGCGCGCGCAGCACGCCTTCCACCAGTTCGACCGGCTGTGGGCGCTGGGGGACCACGAATCCTGCGAAGCGCTGGTGCGCCGCACCTGCGCGCTGCTGACGGTGCATGCGACGCTGGAGGAAGAACTGTTCTACCCCGCGGTCCGCAGATGCCCGGAGATCGGCGCCGTCGAGCGTCGCCTGATCAACGAGGCCGAGATCGAGCACCTGGTCGTGCGCATCCTGATGTCGCAGCTGCGGCGCATGCGCGCGGAGGACACGCAATTCGCGCCCCTGGTGGGCGTGCTGGGCCGCTACGTCAGCCATCACGCGCAGGACGTGGAGCAGGGCATCCTGCCGCGCCTGACACATGCATCGTCGGTGGACTGGCGCGCGCTGTCCACCGCGCTGCGCCGTCGCCGCGACGAGCTCGACCGCCAGTGGCGCGACGAACTCAGCCAGGAGAGCGCGGAGTACGAGCGCCAGCAGGACGCGTGAGCGTCGGCGGGCGCAAGCTCAGGCGACTGCCGGGTCCGGCGGGGGCGCTGCCGCCGCCGCTGCCGCCGCTGCCGAGCGTGCGGCCGCGCGCTCGGCACGGCGCGCGAGCGACATCACCAGCGGATGTGCCATGAAGTGCGCCAGCAGCCGCGCCTTTTGCTGGGCGGTCAATGTCGATGACTCGATCATCGAGGGCCAGGCGGCGAATGCCGCCTTCACGCAGCGCGCGATGGCCGTGTCGGCGGGCTTGACGGGAATCCTCAGCCGATCGCAGAAGATCCGGAGCAGCGCGGGCGACATCGACTGCCGCGGGAGCGGCGCCTGCGCGACCTCCGGCGTGGCGGCGCGGCGGGGAAGCAGCGTCGGCGGCAGGATGTGCAGGGCATGCCCGCGGATGCGCTGGAAGGCCGCATACGCCACCAGGTCGTAGGCGGGCGACAGCGTCGGGGTGATGCCGTCGAGGTAGCGCACGCCGAGGTTCTTCAGGTGCATGTCGGCGTTGCCGATCATCTCGTTGACGACGATGCGCCGCAGCAGTTCGTGCACCGCCGGCTCGCCCATCGACGGCTCGGTCATGAGTACCGCGGCGATATCGAGGTAGCTGATCCGCAAGCCGTCCGGCCCGCGGCCGTACTTGTCCTCGGGCGCGCGGCCGAGGACTTGCGCGAAGTCCTCGACATGGATCCGTCCCGTGGGTGAGCGGTCGAAGCGGGTCACCGCCAGGAATCGGGTCTGCGCCGTCGCGTCGCCGAGGTCGTAGCCATGCTGCAGACCCAGGCGCTCCAGTGGCTCCAGGGTGGCCTCGCAGGTGTCCACGCCGGCGGCGCGCGCCAGCCGCAAGCTCAGCGCCTCGACCTCGGGCAGCAACGGCTGGCCCACCACCGGCAGCTTCGCGATGATGTGGGTGTCGTGGTCCTTGGTCCTGCCGACATAACGCTCGCCGTCGCGGATGACGCCGAGCTTGGGCTGCACGCCCGACAGCGATACGCCTTCCTCGAGCGGGTCCGCCGTGACCGACATCTCCAGCGCATCCTGACCCTGCGTGACGTAGCGCGCGAGTTCCTCGCGGGTCAGCTCGATCGGGAGTGCGCGGACGTTGCCGGGCAGGTCCTTGCCGCAGGCGGCGAGCATCTCGAAGTGGTCGTCGGGCGCGCAGTCGCGAAGTTCCGCGACGTGATGGCGGAACACGCCTTCGGGCAGCAGGTTCTGGAAGAAGCTCGGCAGCATCCAGCCGGCCGACGAGGAACGGCGGCCGTTGAAACTGACCGAGCGGATGTCGCGCCACAGGGCGGCCTGCGCCTCGGGCGTCGTCGCCCGCATGGACAGCGACAGCGTCGGCGCGTCGGCGCCGGCCCGCGTCATGAGGTCTTCGTCGGCAACGAACCGGTTGATGACTGAGTCGTCGTTCAGGACGTACTGGAACAGCACCCCCAGACGCAGCGCGCCCAGATGGATGGCCAGGACCTTGACGTTCATGGGCGGCCCTTGGCGGCCTGGCGGGCGTCGCGCTGCGCGTGCAGCGCTTCCAGGGCTTCCGTGACCACGGAACGCACCGGCGGGCCGACCGCATCTCCCGCGGCGACCGCCCTCGCGGCGCCCTTGGGGACCAGCACCAGCTCCAGGCCCAGCTGATGGGCCACGGCCACCAAGGTGGACACGCGGAAGTCCTCCTGACCGCTGAGCACATGCGTCAAGGTGCGGGGGGAGATGCCCGCCGTGTCGGCCAGGCGCGCCTGCGTCAGTCCGTTGCGGCGGGCCGTGTCACGGAGGATGCGGGCGATGTCAGGGAGGGTAAGCATGGCAATAAAGTTCCAATTCCTTCTGAAAAGGTACTTTATTACCAGACTGCGGTCAAGCGAATTGGAAATAAAATGCCATATCTACAAGGTATGGAACTATATTGCCATACCACTTCCTCGTTCAGAGGCGGCGCGATCTGCCGGCATGACGGTGCCCTGCACGGCGCCGCCTGATCGGCAGGCAGCACAGGAGTTGCGCGAGCTGCGCGAGCAGCGACGGCGCCGGACGAGCGCGCGGACGGAAGACGCGCCGGCCGTTCAGCCGATCCAGGAGGGCCTGCGCCAGTTCGCGGTTGGTCTGGAGCTTGGCCGAGGGCGGCAGGGTGGCCGTCGTCTCGAGGTAGGCCCGTGTCCGGTCACGCAGCCGGTCCGCGCGGTCCTTGCCGCCATGGCGCATCCAATCGGCGCGCAGGCGCTCGACCTCCTTGAAGTGAACCGGCTTGCCCTTGATCCGGGCGACCCACGGCCATCGGGGGCCGGCGGCAGGTGGCATGGCCGGCGTCCGTCCGCGATCCAGGACGCCCTCGACAAAGCGGCGCTGGGCATGGTCGAAGGGCGAGGGCGCGGCGTCGTCATTCGCCGCGCGCGAGGCGGGAGAAGTACGGAACAGGCGGCCGAGGGTGTTGAACATGACGCAGGGACTCCTCGCGCCTGCCGCCGACCCGATCGGGTTGTCGCGGGGCGCGAGGGCTGTGTCGAGTCCCCGGCGGACCGGGTTCCCGTGAACCGGGTTCCCGTGAACCGGACGCCCGTGGACCGGACGCCCGTCAGCGCGAGGCGGGCGCGCTGGCCGCGCCGGCCGCCGGCGGGAACGCCGACTGCGGACCCGAGCCACCGGCCGCGGTGACGCGCCAGATCACGTTGCCGACGTCGTCCGCCACCAGCAGGGCGCCCTGCCGGTCGAGCGCGACGCCGACGGGGCGACCCATGGCCTGCCCCTGGGCATCGAGGAACCCGGTCACCACGTCGACCGGCAGGCCGCTGGGCTTGGCGCCGACGAAGGGCACGAACACCACCTTGTAGCCCGCCGGCACCTTGCGATTCCACGAGCCGTGCTGGCCGATGAACATGCCGTGCGCGAAGTCCTGCGTCAGCTTGTTGCCGTCCGCCGAGGCCAGCCCCAGCGAGGCCGTGTGCGCGCCCACCGCGAAGTCGGGCACGAGCGCCTTCTCCACGAGTTCGGGCCGCTGCGGCTTGACGCGTTCGTCGACGTGGTTGCCGTACCAGCTGTACGGCCAGCCGTAGAAGCCGCCGTCCTGCACGGAGGTGATGTAGTCGGGCACCAGGTCGTCGCCGAGCTCGTCGCGCTCGTTCACGGCGACCCACAGCGCCTTGCTCGTGGGCTCCCACGCGAGGCCGACGGGGTTGCGCAGCCCGGAGGCGAACACGCGCGTCGACCCGCTCTGCAGGTCGATCTCCAGGATCGCGGCGCGGCGCTGTTCGTTCTCGATGCCGTTCTCGGCGACGTTGCTGTTGGAGCCGATGCCCGCGTAGAGCTTGGTGCCCTCGGCGTTGGCGATCAGGCTCTTGGTCCAGTGGTGGTTGATCGTGCCGCCGGGCAGGTCCGCGACCTTCGTCGGCTGGCCGGCGAGCCGGGTCTGGCCGGTCGCATAGGGGAAGCGCACCACCGCGTCGGTGTTGGCGACGTAGAAGGTGTTGCCCACCAGCGCCATGCCGAACGGCGAGTTCAATCCTTCCGCGAACGCGAAGCGCTGGTCCGCGACCCCGTCGCCGTCGGTGTCGCGCAGCAGGGTGATGCGGTTGGCGCTCTTGGGCGTGGCGCCGGCCTTCTTCTGGAACTGCTTGGTGATCCAGGCCTTCGGGCCCTTGCCGTCGTCCGGGCGCACGGGGGCGTTGGTCTCGGCGATCAGCACGTCGCCGTTGGGCAGCACGTAGACCCAGCGCGGGTGGTCGAGCTTGTCGGCGAAGCGCGTGACCGTCAGCCCGGCCGCGGCCTGCGGTTTCGCACCCGCGGGCCAGCCGACGGCCTTGGCGACGTTGATCGTCGGCACCAGGGACTTCTGCGGCTCGGGCAGCACGGGTTTGGGGCCGTAGCCGGGCGGGGTCGCGGGTTGCGCTTCGAGCGCCAGCACCCCGCGCGCGCCACCCGCCAGGCCGGCCAGCGCGGCGACGACAGCGACGGCGCGGGTGATCCGACCGGCGCGGGGCGACACGAGGCGTGACACGCGGGGCGCCAGGGACGAGGGCAGGGAGGACGCGGGCATCTTCTTGTTCATCGGCTTCTCCGTCGAGGAGCCGCCCCGGACGGGACGGCGGCAGCGGACGGACCAGCAAGCGGGATGCCCGGCGTCCCAGCGCTGCGGCGGCCCGTCCCCTCAACGCCGCAACGTCTCAGCGCCGGAACTCCAGCGCTTCAATGTCCTCCAGGCAATTGGCGGCATCGCGCATCAGCATCTCGAGCGGCAGCCGCGGATCGGCTGCTTCCACCGCGCGTTTCAGCGCACGAAGCGGCGCCAGCAGCTGGGGCACCAGCTTCAGGGAGAGCAGCATGTCGTCGGGAAGGTGGCCCTCCAGTTCCCGCTTGCCGTGCACGAGCGCCTTCTCGACGTCGAGCCGCTGGAGTCGAAGGATCGCGTCGCGCAGGTGCCCCTCCAGCGGTTGGCCGGCGAGGGGGCTCACATGCCGTCCGTCGGGGGTGCGGAAGAGCTTCGACACACCGCTGTCCGCCGCCCTGCAGATGTCGCGCAACGACCCTTCCGGCGTGGTGAACTCGCGAGCCACGATCCCGCCGTCCGGACCGCGTTCGAAATCGCTCCAGTCCGGTGTCGGGCGCCCGAGGATCCATTGACCCAGCAGCGCCCGCTGCAGTTCCTGCCTGTCCGGTGGATCCTCCTCGTAGGAAGCGGCCAGCGCCGCGCCGACGACCGCGTCGACGATCACCACGGGCGACTCACGCGGGGACTTCCTCGAGCCGTCGATCGTGGCCCGGGGCAGACAGAAGTCGATGCCCGTCGATTGTTGCGCCGCCTGATGCAGCGTCGACGCCATCGCGGCCCTGATCGCGCGCGCGGTCGTGTCCCTGGCGCTTTCCACCCCGGTGATCGGCAGGAGTCGATACACCGGCGCGTCCTCGCCAGCGTTGACCAGCGCCTCGCTGCAGCCCACCGGCGGATGCAGATCGGGGTCCGCGGCCCGGAGCTTGCGCACATGCGCGGCGCGCGCGAGCGGCGAGTGTTCCTGTTCCATGCGAACCAAGGGTTTCGGGGCCACGGTCGCGCGAGGCGCGGACACGGACACGGACGCGGGGGCGGACGCGGGCGACGGTGTGGTCCGCGGGTCCGCAGCCTGCTTGCCCGCCGGTCGATGCGGGATCAGGGCTCGGACCTCCTTGGCCACCTTGTGGGCGGCGCCCTTCAATCGGGTCTTTGGCGCCTTCAGTGTCTTCTTGAAGGCGCGCAAGGGCCGGCCCAGCAGGCGCTTGGTGAAGCTCGTCTGGCCCGAGGTCAGCGGTGTGGACGCATCCGAGGGCGCCATGGGCGTCTCCTGGACGTGGAAGATCGATTTGAAGACGGTCGGCATGCGATGGAACTCCTGGCCGCCCGGCCGCCATCCCGGTGGGATCGATGCTGCGGGCATGACCATATGTCTTCATCCGACAACCGGTGGTTCCGCGAACCGTCTTGCCACGAACAACACCTGGCACCCCGCTTGCTCTGGCAGCTGCCTGTTCGAAATGCGGTACACAGGCATTCCTGGGAGGATGATGAAGACGATTCGATACACCGCCTGCGCGAGCGCGGCCCTGGGACTGCTGGGCGGACCGGCCTTCGCCCAGCAGGGGCCAGCGCCGGCACCGAACGCGCAGGCACCGAACGCGCAGGCATCGAACGCGCAGGCGCTGCCGACCGTGGTCGTGTCCGGCAGCGTGGCCGAGCGCCGGCTCGACGAGGCGCCGTATGCGGTGTCCGTCATCGACGCCGACACGCTGCGCGGCGCCGGGCCGATGATCAACCTGTCCGAGGCGCTCAACCGCGTCCCCGGCCTCACCGCCAACAACCGGCAGAACTACGCGCAGGACCTGCAGCTGTCCTCGCGCGGCTTCGGCGCGCGGGCGCCGTTCGGGGTGCGCGGACTGCGGCTCTACACGGACGGCATCCCGGCCACGATGCCGGACGGGCAGGGCCAGGTCACGCACTTCGACCTCGCCTCCGCCGCGCGCATCGAGGTGCTGCGCGGGCCGTTCTCGGCGCTCTACGGCAACAGCTCGGGCGGCGTCATCGCGCTGGTGAGCGCCCCGGTGCGCGAGCGCTTCGCCGAACTGGATCTCGACGCCGGCAGCGCCGGCTTGCGCCAGGCGCGCGTCACCGCCGGCACGCCCTTCGGCGTCGGCTGGGAAGCGCAAGGGGGCGTGTCGCACATGGAGACCGACGGCTTGCGCCCGCACAGCGCCGCGCGACGCACCCTGGCCAACGGGCGCCTGGCCTGGACTGGCGCGCGCGACCAGGTGCTGCTGCTCATCAGCGACATCGACCAGCGCGCGCAGGATCCGCTCGGACTGACCGCCGCGCAGTTCGCGGCGGATCCGGACCAGACCGCTTCGCAGGCGGAGCAGTTCAACACCCGCAAGAACGCGAGCCAGACGCAGCTCGGCGCGCGTTGGCGGCATCGTTTCGACGAGGCGGGCGCCTTGTCCGAGAGTGTCCTGACCGCCTACGGCGGGCGGCGTTCGGTGACGCAGTGGCAGTCCATCGCCGTGGGCGCGCAGACACCCGCCGGCAGCGGCGGCGGGGTCGTGGACTTCAGTCGCCGCTACGACGGTGTCGACGCCCGCCTGCTGTGGCGGCTCGGACCGGCGACGCTGGTCACCGGCGTGAACGTGGAGCGCCAGACGGACGACCGCCAGGGCTACGAGAACTTCGTCGGCACCGGCGCGTCGCAGCAGCTGGGCGTGACCGGCGCGCTGCGCCGCAACGAGGAGAACGAGGCCGTCACGCGCGAGGCCTACGCGCAGCTGGAACTGCCGCTGACGACGACGCTCACCGCCAGCGCCGGCGTGCGCGCGGGACGCGTGTCGCTGTCCGCCCGCGACCGTTTCCTGGCCAACGGCGACGACTCCGGATCGCTGCGCTACGACTACGCGAATCCGGCGGTGGGCCTCGGGTGGAAGCTCGCGCCGTCGCTGCTGCTGCACGCCGCGCTGGGACGCGGCTTCGAATCGCCGACGCTCAACGAACTGGCCTACCGCGCCGACGGGTCGGGCGGCTTCAACACCGCGCTGCGGCCGCAGAAGAGCCTGCAGCAGGAGATCGGGGCGAAGTGGCGCGGGGGTGATGTCGAGCTCGACGCCACCGCGTTCCACGTCGCCACGCGCGACGAGATCGGTGTGCTGTCCAACAGCGGCGGGCGCTCGAGTTTCCAGAACGTCGGACGCACGCGGCGCAGCGGCGTGGAGCTGTCCGGCGCCTGGGACCTCGCGCCGCGCTGGCGCGCGCAGATGGCGCTCGGCACGCTGAAGGCGCGCTACCGCGACGGCTTCCTGACCTGCACCGGCACGCCGTGTCCGACGGCCAACGTGCCGGTTGCCGCGGGCAATCGCATCGCGGGCACCAACGGCGGCAGCGCCTACGCCGAACTGGCGTGGCGGCCGTTCGAGGCCGCACGCGACGGGGAGCTCGCGCTCGAATGGCGCGGTGTCAAGCGCACCGCCGTCAACGACATCAACAGCGAGGCCGCGGCCGGGTACGGCCTGCTCCATCTGCGCGCCCGCCACGGATGGACCATCGGCGCGATGCGCGCGGAGCTGACCGCGCGCATCGACAACGCCGCCGACCGCCGCTACGTCGGCAGCGTCATCGTCAACGACGGCAACGGCCGGTTCTACGAGCCGGCGCCGGGGCGCTCGTTCTGGGTGGGACTGTCGTTGCGGCTGTAGCGCGACTCGGCGGCGACGATCATTTCCGTCAGCATGTTCAGCCGGTCGCGCACGACCTGGATGCGGACCGTATCGTGTTCGTCGAGATCGTCCACGGACTGGGCGGTCTCCGCCATCCAGCGGCGAAGTTCCTCGATCCGGCGATCCTGCCCGGGCACGGCCCATGCGGGCATCGTCACCGACGGACCGGGTGTCAGCGTGGCCCAGGGTGCCAACGGGGTGAGCGGGACGGCCGCGTGCGGCCAGAGCCGCCGGTCGAAGGCGCGGAGCTCGGCGAGCGGGTCCGCTCGACCTGCCGGGCGGCGATCGTCTGCCCGAGGGCGAGCCGTGGCGCGGGCCGCCGGCGTGGTCAGTTCGCTCAGCCGTTGTCGATAACGGTCGACGAGGTTGCGCAGCGACAGCGTCGGATCCTCCTCGACCAGCTGCTGCACGAGGCGCAGGCTGCGCACGCCCAGGCGGACGGCGTCGCGGCTCAGGAGTTCATCGGGGAAAGCGCGCGGATTGGCGGCGCACAGGTGAAGCTCGTGGCAGTCCCGCACCTGCCGGCGCACGCTGAACAGCCGCGCCTCCAGCTCGTCCGCGTTGATCGACCGCAGGCGAGCGACCAGGCCGGCATCCAGCGGCGCATCGGCGGCGGCGAGCGATGTCTCTCGCAGCGGATGCCTGAGCAGGCCATTGATGCGGACGGGGCGGTGGTGGACGGCGGCCATGCCCATCGGTTCGGGAAACGCCAGACCGAAGTCGATGGCATGACAGCGACCGTCGTCCTCGACGCAGAGGTTCTCCCACTGCAGGTCGAGGTCGCCCAGCATGAGCTTGGCCAGCACGGCGCGCTGGAGTTCCGGCGCGGGGATCCGCGAGGCCGTCTCGCCGTCCGCGTCGATCCAGCGGCGGTACTGGACCGCGTCGATGGCCCCGCGCTCGGCCGCGGCGGTGGCGGCAGTGCCCAGGGTGCGCCCGGGCAGACCAGTCTGGATCAGCGCCGGGGCGTCATCGAAGCGGGCGATGCAGGCGCGGTTCTCCGCGAAGCGAAAGCCCGTCTGCCGGGTGATCTCCGCGTGCGCCGCCGCGGCCATCACTTCGCGGAACGCCGCCGCCCCCGCGGGCAGGCCGCTCTGGTCGGATTCAGCCGCCAGCGGCTTGACGACGTGAGCGACACCGCCGGCGGCGTTGTGGATCAGCAGGACCTGGCTCGATCCGGTGTCCGCCGCCGTGGCGCCGAATCGCCTGCGCATCGCGCCGGCATGTGCCGCCGTCTGCCGCGATGCCACCTCGGTCCGGGACAACGACGCGGCCCGGGCCAGCGACGCGTTCGGGATGGCGGAGGCGGGCCACGCGGCGTCGTGGCGCAGCGGGAACTCCCGGTCGATCCGTCGCTGCTGCGCGCGTCGACGGGCCGGGCCGACGCGGAGCCGGCTCAGCAGTGCCTCGACGAATCGGCCTTGCGGCTTGTCCAGCGCACGGTGTCGCGGCGGGTCGGTCTCGCCGGGGCCCATGGCGGATGCGGTTGTGGTTGTGGTTGTGGTTGTGGTTGCGGTTGCGGGCGGGTCGAGGTCGCGCGGGCGCGCAAGGAACGGGAGGCGCATGTCGTCGATGTTCCGTGGTGTGTGCCGTCAGTCGTCCCGGTCAGTCGTCCCGGTCATTCGTCCCGCTCAGTCGGCGCGAGGCGGTCGGCCTCGACCTGAACCAATCCAGCACCTCGGGATAACGCGCCAGCAATTGACGCAGCGAGAGGGAGGGTTCCTCCGCGATCAGCGTCTGCACGGCGTCGATGGCGTCAATGGGACGGAACAGCGCGTCGCTGATCGCCGCCGCGCGCGGTGCGCCTTCATGATCGGCTTCCGGGGCCACCGATCCGGTGGCCGGCCAGGGCCGCAGGGCGGTCATGCAGAGACACCACGTGAGGTCGTCCGTGTCGATGTCACGCACCTTGGCGACCAGCGCGGCGTCCAGCGGCGCATCCCATGCCGTCGACGACCGATCGACCGGCGGGGGGCTGAACAGCGCCGCGCGGGCGCCGCCGGCCTGAATCTCGTCCAGAAGCCAGACGATGCCGTCGTTCTCGGGGAAGGTCTCGGCGCCGTCCAGATGCCAGCACCGGCCGTCGACGTCGACCAGCAGGCCGTCCCAGCCCGCCTGCCAGTTGTCGGTGAACAAGCGCGTCAGCGCGATCTGCTGCAGCGCGGCCGGTGCCAGTCCGTCCATCGCTTCACGAGCCGCCTGCTGGAGCTGTGCCGCGCCGCCGGCGCCTGGGCGGTGGAGGGCCTCGTACGCGATCCGCAGGGCGGGCGGGAGGGGGCCCGGGGCGGCGGTGAGCACGCCGGGGCCGCGGCCGGCCAGCTCATGCGCGACAGGACGCGGAAGACCCAGCGAGAGACCGACGCTCGACCGCAGCAGGTCGTCCAGCGTGGCCGCCATCCGTTCCCGCAGCACCGACGCATCGTCTTCGGTCGGACGGAAGGCGATGCCGGGCTGCCCGTCGGCATCGCAGAGCAGCAGCACATGGGACCGTCCGGGAGCCGGAACCACCGCGGACGTGCGACTCCAGTCATCGGCGAGCGCCCGCAGGCGCTCGTCGAAATCGGGGGCGTCGGCGTCCGGGAAGGCCGGGCGGGGCGACGTGGGACCGAGCGTCTTCGCCAGACATCCCTCGAGGAGTTTCACCTCGTTGAGCCGGCGCAGGTCGCTGTGGAAGCGATCCGAGGCCATCCGGCCATCGGCGGTGGCCGCCATCACCGTCGCGGCGCGCTCGTTGAGATAGTCCCGGCAGCGTTGGCGTACCTCGGCGATCGACATCGGCGTGCCTTTCCGATGCGCGCCCTTCCGATGCGCGCCGTCTCCTGGCGTGGCGGATTGGACGGCCTGCTTCGCCGCCTGGAGGACCGCGACGTAGGCGGCATCCTTGGGTCGCCTGAGGATCCGGCTGACCGGGCTGCGGGCCATCAGCGCGTCGAGCCGCGGCGGCGGGAACACCTCGCGGAGGTTCTCTTCGGCCGTCAGGTCGGGGCCCGGCGGGAGGGCGTCGTCAGGCGGAGCCGATCGCTGCAGCAGGCGCTCGCAGAAGTGGCTCCCGTCCCATTCGAGGCCGTTTCCGTCGTCGGGGAGCGCGGTCCCCGGTGCGGTCCCGCCGCACGGCGTGCCGATGCGGGACGGTGAATCGATGGAGGAATGACGAGGCATGGGGGTCAGGTCTTGAAGGGCGAGAAATGCGCGGTGGGCGAGGGCGTGGACAAGGACGCGGACGTCGGAGAGCGCGGTGGCGTGCCCCCCAGCTGGCGCGAGATCTCGACGAGCGCCGCGTCCAGTCCCGATCGCAGGCCCAGTTCGATGAAGCCGTTGGTGTCCATCAGTTCGACCAGGTCGTCGGTGGCGAAGCGGGTGCGGCCGTCGGCGACATGGGCGCCGACGCGGCGCAGCACGTCGTCGCGGACCTCGCGATCGGAGGTGGTCTCGACGGCCTCGAGCAGTTCGATCAACGGCCCGTCGAAGCCGTCGATCAGCGTCTCCAGGTCCGCGACCGCGTCGTCGAGCGCCACGGTGAGGCGCGTGCGATCGGGATGCGACTCGCAGCGTTCGATCACCGCGCGCCGCAGGTCGTCCACCGCGAACCGCAACCGGCGTCGCGTCTGGAGCCAGGTCTGGCGGGGCGGAGGAGAGGGCGCCTCGGGGCGCCCGGGGCGCGACTTCAGCGGGGGAGCATCAGGGAGCGCAGCGCGCGCGGGGTGCAGAGGCGTCATTCCCGTTTGTCGCGCGGCAATGCACAGCGGTTCACGCGTCTGCGCGATCTCCCGGGCGGCTGCCCACATCGTCACGGGCGACTCTCGACAGGAGCCAGCGGATCGACGACTGCTGGGACAGCGCGTCGCTCAGGTCCTCGACCTCCGTCGCATCCTCGGCGGCCAGCAACTCGTCGTTGCTGCGATCGCAGGAGGCCGCCCAATGCTGCACGACCTCCAGGCGATCCTTCAGGTGCGCCACGGCGGCCGGGTCGGGCCACAGGCGATCCGTCGCGGCGATGTCGGCCTTGCTGGTCTTGCCGAGCGCCTCTCCCAGCAGCCGTCGCTCACGATCGGTGGCCTGCCAGGTGGCGGCGAGACGCCGGGTCAGCTGGGGCACGTCGAGTTGACCGAGGGCGTGAAGCCGACCCGGGCGCATCGGCAGGTCGGCCGGGATGCGTCCCTCCGTGGGCGAAGTGCGACCCTGGCCGGTTCCGATGGCCGTCGAGTCGAGCCCCGCGTGGCGATCGGCAAGCAGGTGTTCGTGATCGAGCACCCAGGCGCGCCCGCGTTCGTCGACCAGCACCCCGTCCAGACGCAAGCCCTGCCCCCCGGCGCACAGCGCGGACAGGGCCAGATGGTCGAAGGCAAGGTCGTTCAAGGGGCGGGCCAGCGCGTCGGCCAGCCGCTGGCGGCCGACGTCCCTGCCTTCGCCCGGGGAGTCCAGGCAGAGTTCGAAGCCTGGCGGCGGCATCATGAGCAGACCGAGCGCTTCGTCGACATCGTCGACATCGCCGGTGGGAGGAGCAGGACGTGCCGGCATCGACACGATCATCGCCGTCGACGAGGGCGTCGCGTCCTTCCGATAGCCCAAGGCCGGGAACATGGCGGCATGAAGTCTGGACATGCAGACCGACTGCACCGCCGCCGATGCGGCCATCGGCTTGAAGGCATAGGCGACCTTGCCGTGGGCGTCGAGGATGAAGTCGACGCCCGGCACGTCCGGCGTTCGATGCATGCCGAGGAACTCGGCCATCAGCCGCGCGCGTTCGCGCGTCACGAGGACGAAGGCGTCGGACCGCGCCGTGATCGCGGTCGCTTCGCCCCGCTGCTGCGGTTCCCGTTGGATGCGTTCCTGCATCGTCTCCCGGGCGCGGAGCCGGACCTCGAGACCGAACTTCCTCAGCCGCGGGTCGCGCGCCTCCGACGAGTCCAGGAAGACCTCCGCCGCATCCGCCGTGCGTCGCGCAGCCAGTGCGACCGCGCCGTCATCGGCGTCGCGGTTCACACGCAGCAGGTCGATGCCGCGCATGCACATGGCCCTGAACGCGGGATCCTTCGACAGGAGGTGCCGTTCGATCAGACGGCGCGGCTCGAAATGCGCGGAGAACGCCGTCTTCGTCGTCTTGGCCCGCTCGTCGATGCGCTCGACGAGGCGATCGACGAACTTGAGCTGGTGCTCGTCCAGTTCGCATCCGTCATTCAGACCGACGGTGACTTCATACCCCTCCACCTCCATCGAGGTGTGGTCATAGGGGTCGATCTGTCCGGTGCCTGGCGAGGGCTTCTGAAAAGATGGCATGGCGGAAACGCAGCCGGCTCCGCGGTCGCGGCCGGCAACGCCTGGAAGTTGCACATGCCGCATTTGTCATGCGCCACCCTCGAACAGGTTTGCCAAGCGAATTGACATTCGTCATCGGCTGCTCCTGCATGCAGGAAATTTCTGCCGAACCGGTGCTCCCGTTCCAGCAACGGCAGCGGCTCAATGCGCCGCGAGCTGCTCCACCAGCCGCATCAGCAGTTGCGGCTTGAGCGGCTTGGCCAGATGCGCGTCGAAGCCGGCCTGCAGCGCCTGCTTCCGATCCAGATCGCGCGAGAAGGCCGTCAACGCGATCGCCGGCAGGCGTTCACCGGGCGTTTCCAGGGCGCGGATGTCGCGGATCAGCTCGTAGCCGTCGCGGCCCGGCAGGCCGATGTCGCTGATCAGCAGTTCGAACGCGTTGCCGGCGAGCGCCAGCAGCGCCTCGTCCGCGCCGTGGACCACGGTCACCCGCGCCTCCCGGTCCTCGAGGATCAGCTTCAGCATCGCGCCCGCGTCCACGTCGTCCTCGACCACCAGCACGCGCAGCCCGGTCAGGGGGACCGCCGTCTCGTCCGCCGTGCCCGCCTCGCCGAGCGCGCCGAAGGCGCTCAGCCCGCCGGAGGCGGTGTCGGCTTCCAGCGTCGTCGGCGCCGTTTCCTCGCCGGGCAGCCAGAACCGGATCGCCGCGCCGCGCCCGCGCCCCTCGCTGCGCACGTCGACCCAGCCGCCGTGCGCCTCGATCAGGCTCTTGACGATGGCCAGGCCCAGCCCGAGCCCGCCGTGCTGGCGGCTGCTCGCGGCGTCGCTCTGCGTGAAGCGGTCGAAGACATGCGGGAGGAACTCGGGCGCGATGCCCTGGCCCTCGTCGCGCACCTCGACCAGCACGCCCGCGTCCCGCGCCCGCAGCGACAGCGTGATCGCGCTGCCGCGCGGCGAGAACTTGGCCGCGTTGCCCATCAGGTTCCAGATCACCTGCTGCAGCCGGCCGCTGTCGGCCAGCAGGACGGTGGACTCGTCGTGCAGGTCGAGTTCGATCCGATGCCCGCTGGCATCGAGGTTGTGCTGGATCACCGCCACCGCCGCGCGCAGCACCTCGCCGGCCTCGACGCGCTCGCGCGCCAACGGCAGCTTGCCGATGTTCAGGCGCGACATGTCGAGGATGTCCGTGATCATCCGCGCCTGGATGGACACGTTGCGGTCGATCGCCGCCAGGCCTTTCGCCAGCAGGTCCGGCGGGCTGTGCCGCTGCAGCACGTGCGTCCAGCCCATGATCGCGTTCAGCGGCGTGCGCAGCTCGTGCGACAGCACCGCGATCAGGTCGTCCTTCATCCGCGACAGCGCCTCGGCCTCGCCGCGCGCGCTGCGCTCGCGGTCGAGCAGTTCCTGGCGCTGGAGCGCGAGCAGCTGCTGCTGCGAGATGTCCGCGGCCATCGCCATGCACACCCCGGGTTCGATCGGGGGCGAGGCGGTCCATTCGACCGGCACGCCCGCGCCGTCGCCCGATTGCAGGGAGAACTCGGCCTGCAGGCCGTCGTTGCCCAGCGCGGCGACGAAGTCGCGCGCGGCGGGCAGGTCGGCGGCGTCGACGAAGTCCGTCAACGGCCGTCCGATGACGGACTCACCCTCGTCCGGACCCAGGCCGAGCAGCGCGAGCATCGCCGGATTGGCGTCCAGCACCGTGCCGTCGCCGGCCTTGAGCAGGCAGATGCCGCCGGGCGCCTGGGCGTAGACGGCGCGGAACTTGGTCTCGCTGCGCCGCATCGCGTCCTCGGCCGCGCGCGTGCGCACCAGCGCCTGGATCGTCGAGACCAGCACCGCCGGCTCCACCGGGTGCGTGAGGTAGGCGTCGGCGCCGGCATCCAGGCCGCGCACCTTGTCCTCGTCGGTGAGGTAGGCCGCGGTCAGGTGGATCACCGGCAGCCGGAAGGTGCTGGCCTGCGCGCGCAGCCGGCGGCACAGCTCGAAGCCGTCGATGTCGGGCAGGTGGATGTCGAGCACCACGGCCGACAGGCCCTGGTCCGCGACGCGCAGGGCGTCCGCGCCGGTGCCCGCTTCCAGCGTCGGGAAGCCGGCCGCGTTGAGCAGGCGCACCGTCGTGTAGCGGCCGATGGGGTCGTCGTTGACGACCAGCAGCCGGTGACGGGAGCGGTCGATGACGCGCGGCTCGCTCATGCGTCGGGCACCTCCGTGGCGACTCCCGGTGCGGCGGCTCTGGCCGCGTCATGGCCGGCGTCCGGCGCGCCGGGAAGCCGCAGCGGCAGCGTCACCGAGAACACCGATCCCACGCCCGGCTCGCTGCGCAGCCCGACGCGGCCGCCGAGCAGCTCCGCCAGCCGCTTGCTCAGCGACAGGCCCAGGCCCGTCCCGCGCAGCCGCTTCTGGATCGGCGAGCCGATCTGGGTGAAGTCCTGGAAGATCGCCTCATGGAACTCCGGCGCGATGCCGATGCCGGTGTCCGCCACGGCGAAGGTGATCTCGTCCTCGCCGCCGTCCGCGCCCGGGGCGGTCACGGCGCTCACGCGCACCTCGCCCTGCGCGGTGAACTTCAATGCGTTGGAGATGTAGTTGCGCAGGATCTGCGAGAGCTTGGCGTCGTCGGTGAAGAGCTGCGAGATGCCGTGCGGCTCCTCGAAGACCAGCTGCACCTCCGGATTGACCAGCACCGGCTTGAACATGCCGCGCAGCGCCGCGAAGAGGTCGACCAGCTCGAACCAGGCCGGCGAGATGTCGATGCGGCCCGCCTCGACCTTGGCCAGGTCGAGCAGGTCGTTGACCATGTCGGCAAATTCTTCCGAGGTGGTGCGGATGAAGTTGATCTGCTTTTCCTGCTCGTCGGTCAGCGGGCCGTCGACGCGGTCCAGCAGCAGCCGCGTCAGGCTGCGGATCGAGGAGATCGGCGTGCGGAACTCGTGGCTCATGTAGGCCAGGAAGCGGCTCTTGAGCTCGGTGGCCTGGCGCAGCTGCTGCGCCTGCGTGTCGAGTTCCGCGTACAGCGCCAGCACGCCGCGGTTGGTCTCGTCGAGCTCCGCCTGCAGCGCCTCGACCTGCGCCTGCGAGGTGGCCAGCGCGTCGATCAGGGCGGCGGGGTCGTCGGTGGGCATCGTGTCCTTCATGGGCGTCTCATGCGCGTTCGACCGGCGCCGCGGGGCTCCGATCGTCGCCGCGTTGGTGGCGCGGGTCCCGGCGGCGGACCACCACCACGGTCGCATCGTCCTTGCCGCGCAGGTGGTCCCGCAGGATCCAGCCGGCGATCACCGCCGGGTCGGCCTGCAGCAGGCCCGGCGTCTCCTCCAGCGACCAGCGGCTGACGATCCCGTCCGAGTGCAGCACCAGCACCGCATGCGGCGGCCAATCGTAGACGACATCCTGCAGCCGGCGGATCTGCAGACCCAGCGTGCCATGCTGGGACAGCAGCGTCCGGTCGGACACGCCCGAGATCAGGCGGCCCGAGATGTTGCCCGCGCCGGCGAACAGCAGCGGGCCGTCCGGCGTGAGCGACAGCGCCGCCGACGCCGCACCCCGCGTGCTGCGCAGGCTGTCGTGGGAGCGCTCCAGGAACGCCGCCGGCGAGACGAGGTGACCGGGCTCGGCGCGCGCGAGCAGCGTCATCAGTTTGTCCGCCGCCGCCGCCGCGTCGACGCCGTGACCGAGCCCGTCGGCCACGGCGAGCGACCAGCGGTCGTGATCCTGGTCGCGATCGCGGCGCAGCGCCCAGGCGTCGCCGCTGACGGTCTCGCCCGGGGCGGCCAGCGACAGTCCGCCGACGTCGAAGGCGGTGTCGGCGGCAGCGGGGAAGCCGGGTGAAAAGGCGGAGGGGAAGCTGGCCGGCGCGCCGATGCGGCTCCGGTCGGTGCGCGGCCCGAAACGCGCCGCCAGGACCGTGCCCCGCTGCGGCGCGGAGAAGCCGCCGAAGCGGTCGGCGCTGCGTCGAATCGCGCCGAGCCCGGTCCCGGCCGTGCCGCCGGTGCTGTAGCCGTCCTGCAGGCAGCGAGACAGGTCCATGCCGCTGCCCCGGTCCAGCGACAGCACCTGCACGGCGGCGCCGGCGGTGTCGTCAAGGGGGCCGGACTCGTCCACGCCGATCAGCAGCGCGGCCTGGCGGCCCGGTCCGACATGGCGGAACAGGTTGGTGCCAAGCTCGGTCACCGCCAGCGCAAGCCGGCCGGCGGCCTCCTCGTCGAAGGCCAACTCCGACGCCAGCGCCTGGGCGGCACGCCGGGCCTCGCCCACCTGACTCGCGTCGTCGATGGGGAAGCGTCGATACGCGCGCATGGCTACTTCCAGCGCGTGATCGTCACGCGCGTCCCGCGTCCTGGTGCGGACTCCAGCTCGAAATCGTTCACCAGCCGCTTGCTGCCGGACAGGCCCATGCCCATGCCGTTGCCCGAGGTCCATCCATCCTTCATCGCCAGCTCCAGATCCGGAATGCCCGGTCCCTGGTCGACAAAGGCAAGTCGCAGTCCCGTGCGCACGCCCGACTGGACGAAGGCCCATTCCATCGCGCCGCCGCCGCCGTAGATCAGCGTGTTGCGCGACAGCTCGCTGGCGGCCGTGATCATCTTGGTCTGGTCGACCAGCGAGAACTTCAGTTCCTGCGTGAGCTTGCGCACCAACTGGCGCGACAGGACGATGTCGGGTTCGCTGCGGATGGGCAGCGAGCCCGAGGCGGTGTCGGACGCCGTCACCGGCCGGGCCCCCGGTCGAAGCCGTGACCGGCATCACCGACGTCGCTCGGGTCGCCATCGCCGGCCGCCAGGTTGCTCTCGAGGTCGGCGTCGGCCTCGTCGGCCTGGCGCAGCAGCGCCATGCCGCGTTCGACGTTGAGCGCCGTGCGCACGCCGTGCAGCGACAGGCCCAGCTCCACCAGCGTGATCGCGACCGCCGGCTGCATGCCGACGACGACCGAATTGGCCCCCAGCACCTTGGCGATGCTGGAGATGCCGGCCAGCATGCGGCCGATGAAGGAGTCCACGATCTCCAGCGCGGAGATGTCGATGAGGACGCCGGTCGCGCCGGTGTCCTGGATCCTGTTGGCGAGGTCGTCCTGGAGCGCGAGCGCGGTCTGGTCCTGCAGGTCGACCTGGATGGTGACCAGCAGGGTCCTGCCCATGCGCAGGATCGGGATGCGTGTCGTCATGCCGCGCCCACGAAGCCAGTGCCGCCGGCGGGCCTGCCCTTGGTGACCACGAACCCGGCGCGCTTCATCGCCAGCGACAGCGCGTCCGCCAGCGTCGCCTTGGTGGTGATGCCTTCGAGGTCGATGCCCAGGTGCACGATGGTCTGGGCGATCTGCGGCCGGATGCCGCTGATGATCGCGTCGGCGCCCATCAGCCGGATCGCGGTGACGGTCTTGAGCAGATGCTGCGCGACCAGCGTGTCCACGGTCGGCACGCCGGTGATGTCGATGATGGCCAGCGCGGAGCCGGTCTCGACGATGCGCTGCAGCAGCGCCTCCATCACCAGCTGCGTGCGGCCGCTGTCCAGCGTGCCGATCATGGGCACGGCCAGCACGCCGTCCCACAGCTTGACCACCGGGGTCGACAGCTCCAGCAGCTCCTGCTGCTGGCGGCCGATGATCTCCTCGCGACTGCGCTGGTAGGTCGTGACGGTGTACTGCGCCATGTGGTCCAGCAGCGTCGAGATCGCCCAGGTCGCGTCGCCCAGCGCAGCCGCGTCGCCGGCAAACTTGCGCTGCACGCCGCTGAAGAGCGGCTTCTTCAGCGCGAGCACGAAGCGGCTGGTGTCCGCGGCCGTGGAGCCCTGCGCGGCGCGCGAGGCCGACAGCTGGGCCAGCACGGCGCGCACGTTGGACCAGGCCGCATCGTCGAAGTTCTCCGTGCCGCCGCTGGCGCGCACGCCGCCGAGGATGGCGTTCAGCAGTTCGCCGGTCTCGCGACCTTCGCTGGACAGCGTGCGGCCGCCGCTGCCGGAGGCCAACTCCGCCTGCCATTCGGCCAGGACCTGGTCGCGGTGGACGGACAGGAGTTCTTCGACGGCGGCGCTGTTCTGTTTCATCGGGTCCTCTCGGGGCGCGGGTGGGCGCATGTGATGCGGGAAGGCGGAACGGGAATCGGGAAGGGGGAGGCAATCGGGGCCGGCGCGGGGGACCGCGCGGCGGGCGCGATCGTACTCTTGGCGGCATCCGCCCAAGCCCCTCCTCGGGCGAGGATTGGGGGCGGGTATCTCCCAAGTCGGCGTGGGCATGCCGGTTGCCCAATGGCGCTGTCAGACATTCAAGACCAAGATTGGGAGAACGACGTGGCGGATCAGATGAGCGTGCTGGTGGTGGACGACAAGCCGCAAAACCTGCTCGCGATGAAAGCCTTGCTGGCCGATTCCGGCCTGGGGGTGTTGACGGCGGATTCCGGGCCCGCCGCGCTGGAACTGCTGCTCACGCACGATGTGATGCTGGCCCTGCTCGACATCCAGATGCCGGGCATGGACGGCTTCACGCTCGCCGAGCTGATGCGGGGCACGGAGCGTACCCGGCATGTGCCGATCATCTTCCTGACCGCCGGCTCGCAGGAGGCGCAGCGCAGCTTCAAGGGCTACGAGGCCGGCGCGGTGGATTTCATCTACAAGCCGGTCGACGCGCACGTGCTGCGCAGCAAGGTCGCCGTCTTCGCCGACCTGCACCGCCAGCGCCAGCTGCTGGCCGAGCGCATCGTCGAGCAGGAGCGGCTGGCGCGCGTCAACGCGCTGATGCTGAGCGCGCTGAGCCACGACATCCGCAGCCCGCTGTCGGTCATGATGCTCAACGCCGAGCTGCTGATCCGTCAGACCGAATCCCCGTCGCTGCAGAAGGCCGGCCAGCGGGTCAAGGCCGCCGCGACGCTGCTGGGCCGCCAGGTGGACCACCTGGGCAGCCTGGCGCGCCGGCCCTGCGAGCTGCTGCAGGTCCAGCCCGAGCGCAGCGATCTGGCGACGCTGGCCGCGCAGCGGCTGGACATCGAGAGCAACCAGGCCGTGATGTGGGCGCCGCCCGCCTTCGACCGCATCGGGGACACGAGCGGCGACTTCGACGTCGAGCTGATGGCGCAGACCCTGGACCAGCTGCTGATGCAGGCGGCGACGCACGCCGGCGACAGCACGATCCGCATCCAGGTCGACGGCAGCGCGCAGCGCTCGCTGATGCTGCGCATCAGCTTCGACACGGTGCTCGCGCCGGAGGCCTCCATCCACCTCTTCGGCGGCAACGAGCCGGTGTCGGGCATGTCCTCGGCGCAGGTCGGCCCCGGCCTGCAGGAACCCGAGCGCGTCGCGCGCGCGCATGGCGGATCGCTGATCGGCGTGTCGCGGGCGCGGCAGGGCACGATGTTCGAGCTGCTGCTGCCGCGGCTCCAATCGGAACGCTGAGCGGGACCATCGATGCCGCAGTGCAGCAGGCATGCAGGCCGAAACGCGCGTGGCGCGGCGTCCTACACGCGACCCCAGCGCGGCCCGACAGACCCGGCGCTCGCGCCGGCCCACAGTGGTGACATCACAGCAACCACGATGGGGACTGCCATGAACCGCTCCTCCACACCCGGGAACTCCAGGAAGACGCTGGCGCTCAAGGCCGCCGTCGCGGCCGCCGCCTGCGCGCTGGCGGGCCACGCGATGGCCGACATCACGTTCTACGAGAACGAGAACTTCCGCGGCCGCAACGCGGGCGCCGACGCGCAGATCAACTTCCTCAAGGACATCGGCTTCGACGACCGCGCATCGTCCATCGAGGTCCGCGGCGAGCGCTGGGAGGTCTGCGAGGACCCGGGCTACACCGGCCGCTGCCGCGTGCTGCAGCCGGGCAGTTATCCGTCGCTGCGCTCGATGGGCTTGGACAACCGGATCAGCTCGGCGCGCCGCGTCGGCGAGGACGTCAGCCGCGACCGCTACGGCCCCGATCCGCAACCGACCTACCTCCGCCGCGGCGATGAAGGCCTGTACCAGGCGCAGGTCGTCTCGGTGCGCGCCGTGATGGGCGACGAGCAGCAGCGCTGCTGGATCGAGCAGAAGGAAGTGCGCGACCGGCCCAACGTCGGCGGCGCGGTGATCGGCGGCGTGCTCGGCGGCATCCTGGGCCACCAGTTCGGCGGCGGCTCGGGACAGGCCGTGACGACGGCGGCCGGCGCCGTCGGCGGCGCGGTCGTCGGCAGCAACGTCAACCGCGACAAGGACGTGCGCAACGTGCAGCGCTGCGGGGCCTCGCCCAACAGCGGCAACCCCCAGTACTGGGACGTGACCTATCGCTTCAAGGGACAGGACCATTACATGCAGACCCGGCGACCGCCGGGAGCGACCGTGACCGTCAACGCGCGCGGCGAGCCGCGCGAGTAGGCGGGACACGGTCATCGATCGATCGACCCAGTGAGGACTCCTGGGGCCGGCCGGGGTGGCGCGCGCTAGCATGCGGCGCCACCCCGGCCGCCCCGTTTTCGCTTCCATGACTATCACGACGTCCACCGCCGCCTCCAAAGCCTACTCGGGCAACGACCTCCACCTGGCCCACGGCGTGCGCCGCCACGATTGGCTGCCGCTGCCGACGATGCTCGGCTTCGCGGTGGCGGTGGTCACCATCCTGATCACCGCCTGGTTCTCGTGGCGCTCGCAGCAGGCGCAGTCCGACTCGGCCGACGCGATGGCGCGCACGCTGGTCGTGCAGGAGCAGATCCAGACGCTGGGCTCGGCGATGAAGGATGCCGAGACCGGTCAGCGCGGCTACCTGCTCACCGGCATCGACACTTACCTCGTGCCCTTCAACACGGCGCAGGTGACGATTCCCGCCGCCGCGGAGCGGCTGCGGGCGAGCTTCCAGAACTACCGCCCGCAGCTCGCGCGGCTGGAGGCGGCGGAGCAGCTCTTCAAGGCCAAGCTGGCCGAGATGGAAGAGACCATCGCGGCCCGCCGCAATGGCGACAACGTGGCCGCCGTGGCGACCGTGAAGGGCGACCGGGGCCGCATCCTGATGGAGCGCATCCGCACGCTGCTCGGCGAGATGGAACGCGAGGAACGCGACCGCGCCGCCGAACGCCGCGCGCTGTGGGACGGCGCGGTGCAGCAGACGGTCGGCGTGATGTGGGGCGGCTCGGCCTTGCTGCTGTTGCTCACGGCCGTCGCGGCGGTGCTGAGTTCGCAAGGCTACCGGGCCGCCAAGACCGAGGCATGGCTGAAGGCCGGCCAGGCCGGACTGGGCGTCGAACTGCAGGGCGATCCGCACGTCGAGCGGCTCGCCGACATCGCCACCAGCTTCCTCGCACGCTGGACCGATGCGCGCGTCGGCGCGTTCTACGTGGCGCACGAGGACGGCAGCTTCCTGCGCGTCGGCGGTTATGCGCTGCCGGTGGCGACGGGCACGGACGCGGCGCCGCCGGTCGTGCGCGGCGGCGACACGCTGCTGGGCCAGGCGGCGCGCGACCGCCGACCGGTGCATGTGACCCAGTTGCCGGCGGACTATCTGCCGGTCACGTCGTCGCTGGGCCGCGCGGATGCGACCGAGCTGCTGATCGCGCCGGCCGGCCTGGACAAGCGCGTGCAGTGCGTGATCGAGCTGGGCTTCCTCCATCACGTCGGCGAGGCCGAACGCGAACTGCTGGCTCGCGTCGCCGAGCCGATCGCGATGGCGCTGCGCGCCGCCAAGGACCGCAGCCGGCTGGAGGCCCTGCTCGAAGAGAGCCGCCGCCAGGCCGAGGAACTGCAGATGCAGCAGGAAGAGCTGCGCGCCAGCAACGAGGAACTCGAGGAACAGGGCAACGCGCTGCGCGACTCGCAACTGCGGCTGGAGAAGCAGCAGACCGACCTCGAGGAGAGCAACACCCAGCTCGAGGAACAGGCGCGGCAGCTGGAGCTGCAGCGGTCCGAGCTGACGCAGGCGCAGGCCCTGCTGACGGAGCGCGCCGAGGCGCTGGAGCGCTCCAACCAGTACAAGAGCGAGTTCCTGGCCAACATGAGCCACGAGCTGCGCACGCCGCTGAACTCGACGCTGATCCTGGCCAAGCTGCTGTCCGACAACAAGGAAGGCAACCTGAGCGACGAGCAGGTCCGCTTCGCGCAGACCATCAGCTCCGCCGGCAACGACCTGCTGATGCTGATCAACGACATCCTGGACCTGTCCAAGATCGAGGCCGGCAAGGTCGACATGCAGATCGAGCGCGTCTCGGTGCCGCGCCTGCTGCAGCAGCTGACGCAGGTCTTCGCGCCGGTCGCGGCGCAGCGCAACCTGGCCTTCGGCCTGCAGCTCGCGCCGGGCGCGCCGGAATGGATCGAGACTGACGAGGCGCGGATCGGCCAGGTGCTCAAGAACCTGCTGTCCAACGCGCTGAAGTTCACCGAGCGCGGCTCGGTGCGCATGGAGGTCGGCGCCACCACCGACGGCCGGCTGGCCTTCACGGTGAAGGACACCGGCATCGGCATCCCCCAGCACCAGCAGGCGCTGATCTTCGACGCCTTCCGTCAGGCCGACGGCAGCACCCACCGCAAGTACGGCGGCACGGGGCTGGGCCTGTCGATCTCGCGCGATCTGGCGCGGTTGCTGGGCGGCGACATCCACCTGCAGAGCACGCCGGGGCAGGGCTCGGTCTTCAGCCTGGTGCTGCCGCTGGCGCACGAGGCGCCGGTCGACGACGAGCGTCCGCGTCCGTTGTCGCCGGCGCAGGCGCCGCAGCATGGGCCGTTGAGGGCGCCGCCGGCGGTGCCCGCCTTCGATGCGGTGCTGCCCGCGATGCAACCGGCCCGGAGCGCGGCGGAGGAGGCGACGGCCACGACCGAGTCCCTGCTGCGCGAGCCCGCGCCGGCCGCGCCCGAACCGCGGCTGCCGCAACTCGACGACGACCGCCTGTCCTGGGTGCCGGGCGACCGCGCGATCCTCATCATCGAGGACGACCAGCGCTTCGCCCTGATCCTGCGCGACCTGATCCGCGAGATGGGCTTCGTCTGCCTGATGGCGCACACGGCCGAGAACGGCCTGTCGATCGCGCAGCGCTACGCGCCCAGCGCGATCCTGCTCGACATGAACCTGCCCGACCACTCCGGCCTGGGCGTGCTGGACCAGCTCAAGCGCGAGCCCCTGACGCGTCACATCCCCGTGCACGTGATCTCGGTGGCCGACTACACGCACGAGGCGATGGAGCGCGGCGCGATCGGCTACGCCTTCAAGCCGGTCAAGCGCGAGGAACTCGAGGTCGCGCTGCACAAGCTCGAGGCCAAGTTCTCGCAGCGCCTGCGCACGGTGCTGGTGGTCGAGGACGACGCGCGCCAGCTCGACAGCATCCGCCACCTGCTGGCCGCCGACGAGGTCCGCATCGAGGGCGTCGCCACCGCCGCGGAGGCGCTCGAGGCGCTGCGCCGCTCGACCTTCGACTGCATGGTGATGGACCTGAACCTGCCCGACATGAGCGGCTACGACCTGCTCGACCAGATGGCGGCGCAGGACGACGTGTCCTTCCCGCCGGTGATCGTCTACACCGGCCACACGCTGACGCCGCAGCAGGAGCAGCAGCTGCGGCGCTACTCGCGCTCGATCATCATCAAGGGCGCGCGCTCGCCCGAGCGGCTGCTCGACGAGGTCACGCTGTTCCTCCACCAGGTCGAAGCGCAGCTGCCGCCCGAGCGCCAGCGCATGCTCAAGGAGGTCCGGGCGCGCGACAACATGCTCGAGGGACGGCGCGTGCTGGTCGTCGAGGACGACGTGCGCAACATCTTCGCGCTGTCGGCGGTGCTGGAGCCCAAGGGCGTGAAGGTGGACATCGCGCGCAACGGGCGCGAGGCGCTGGAGCGGCTCTCCGCGCCGCTGCAGGGACCGGGCGCGATGCCGCCGGTGGACCTGGTGCTGATGGACATCATGATGCCGGAGATGGACGGCTACACCGCGATGCGCGAGATCCGCGCGCGCGCCGACCTGCGCCGGCTGCCCATCATCGCGCTCACCGCCAAGGCGATGAAGGACGACCAGGAGAAGTGCATGGCCGCGGGCGCCAACGACTACATCGCCAAGCCGCTGGACATCGAGAAGCTGCTCTCGCTGGTGCGGGTGTGGATGCCGCGCTGAGGAGCGGCGGACGATGACGCACGGCCCGCATGAGTCGGACCTCGAGGTCCGGCTGATCCTGGAAGCGATCTACGAGCGCTACCACTACGACTTCCGCGACTACGCGGGCAGTTCGCTGCGGCGCCGGCTGAAGGCCGCGCAGCAGCGTTTCGGCTGCGCGAATCTCTCGCAGCTGCAGGGCCGCGTGCTGCATGAGCCCGAAGTCTTCCGCTCGGTGCTGGGCGACCTCACCGTGCAGGTCAGCGAGATGTTCCGCGACCCCGAATACTTCCGCGCGCTGCGCGAGCAGGTCGTGCCGGTGCTGCGGACCTTCCCGTCGCTGCGGATCTGGGTGGCGGGCTGCAGCGGCGGCGAGGAGGCGTACTCGATGGCCATCCTCATGAAGGAGGAAGGCCTGCTGGACCGCACGCTGATCTACGCGACCGACATCAGCCAGGAGGCGCTCGCGCAGGCGCAGGCGGGGGTCTACCGCGTGGACCAGGTGCCCCTGTATTCCGAGAACCACCGGGCGTCGGGCGGGCGGGGCTCGCTGTCGGAGTACTACACCGCCGCCTACGACCATGTGCTGATGGACAAGTCGCTGAAGGAGCGCATCGTCTTCAGCGACCACAGCCTGTCCACGGACAGCGTGTTCGCCGAGGTGCAGCTGGTGTCCTGCCGCAACGTGCTGATCTACTTCAACCGTGCGCTGCAGGACCGCGCGCTGGGCCTGTTCACCGAGGCCCTGTGCCGCAACGGCTTCCTCGGCCTGGGCGCGCGCGAGACGCTGCGCTTTTCCACGCACGCCGGCGAGTTCGTCGAGATCGCGGCCAAGGAACGCATCTACCAGAAGCGGTCGGGCTGAACGTCGGGCTCGGGGCTTGCCGAACTCCTGCATCGACCCGTTCGGGTCTCACAGGAGAAGCACCATGGCCACCAGCAGCATCCTCGGCGGAACGCAGGCGCCCGCGCAGGCGAAGGGGCGGGGCACGGACTCGCTCGGTCCGAGCGACAGTTCCGACAGCGGCAGCGACGTCTCGGGCGAGCGTCAGATGAGCACCGGCGCGGACGATCCGGACGAGCTGGGCGCGACGCCGTCCAACCCCTCCAGCGACACCGATCGCTTCGGCACCGGGGAGCGCGCGTCGGCGACGCCGGGCAGGGATCACGAAGCCGCCGACATCCTGCCCGACCGCGTCAGCCGCTCGCCGACGCCGGACGACATCGACGCGAGCATCGATGTGGAGGACCTGGCCAGCGGCGACGATCCGTCGGCCGGTCCCGATCCGGAGCATGCGGATGAAGAGGAAGACGTCGACGAATGATGTCGACGAGTGACATCGACAGGTGCCCGTCAATAAGAGGCGGCGCAGGCTCGAGGCACCGTCGACGGGTGAGCTCAGCGACGCCGGGAGGCGTCGCTGCACGGCCTCAGAACGAGCCTGCGACGACCATGGACGCGAACACGCCCAGCGCCAGCGCACCGACCCACAGACGCAGCGGCGCGGGTTCGCTCCTGGGGCGACGTTGCTGATGGCGATGCGCGAGGAAGCAGGCCACGGATGCGCCGCCGGCCAGCAGGAACACGAGCGCGTAGCCCAGGCCCTCGACGGAGCGGCCGTGATGCAGCGCCAGCGCCAGGACGATCTGCCCGAGCATCAGCCCCGCCACGCCCGAGACGGCGGTCGAGGAGAGGGCAGCGGAAGTGGCGGTGCGACTGGACGGGCGGTCGGGGTGGGACATGGTGCGGGGCTCGTGGAAGTCGTCGGGAGGCGATGCCGGATTGTCCCGTCGGCCCCGTGCCGCAAGCCCCCCGAAAAGCGCCGCGCGAGCGCAGTAATTCGCGTCCGCGCGCTTCATGCCGCGTCGAGGCGCTCCGCGGGCCTCTCCAACCACGCGGATGCGCGCGCATCGAAGCCCTTTTTCCCCAGATGCCATCGAGGATGTCGTGTTTTTGCTGCACCGCAGCACCCCCTGGATGCGGGGTGTTTTCAGGCACGACCGGGGCTGTTCGTAGCACCTTCCGGGTACATGCGGAAGAGGGCCAGTTTTTATGTGGGTGGACGAACAGACTCCCTCTGTGGCGGGTGGTGAACTGCGGTGTCCGCAATTCGCGGATTTCCCTTTCGGAGCAACCACCATGACCCTGCCTTTGCTCGCCCGGAAGCCCATCGCGTTCCAGCGTACCCTGCTGGCTCTCGCCTTGGCCGCCGTCAGCGCCAGCGCATCCGCGCTACCGCAATTCACCTGGGACCCGGGTACCGCCGGACTGAACGGATCGGCCTTCACGGCCGACAACCTGCTGGTGTCGAACTATTCGACCATCACCTTCGGGGCCGGCAACTCGTTCACCGAAGCGGGCTACCTGTCGATCAGCGCGGCCCAGCTGGGCGGCCTGACGCTGCCGTCCAACGGTCTGAATTCGGACTATGGCTTCTACATCCAGTTCAGCGGTACCGGCACGCTGACGACGCCGGGCAACCCGGGCACCACCCCGACCCTGGGCGCGCTGAATTCGCTGACGTACACGCTGTACGGCTACAACGGCACCTCGTCGTTCGGCTTCGCCGGCAACACGCCGACCGAAACCGCGACCGGCGAAGTGGCCCTGGCCACCGGTTCCCTGGTGCTGGGCACGGTGGCCACCACGCCGCTGGGCGACGGTACCTTCAATCCGTCGGCCAACGCCAAGCTGACGATCGACTGGCTGGTGCCGGGCTTCCAGAGCTCGTCCCCGGCCTACACGATCGCGCTGACCTCGTTCTCCAACACGACGTCGCAGGTCGAGCCCTTCGCGGGCGGCTTCCGCATCCGTCAGGGCGGCGGATCGATCAACTTCGCGGCCGTGCCGGAACCGTCGACCTACGCGATGCTGCTGGCCGGCCTCGGCGCGGTCGGCTTCATCGCGCGTCGCCGCCGTTCGGAGAAGTGATCGGAAGGCCGGTCCTTCGGGACCGGTCGCGGTTCCGGAACGCGAGGGCATGCGGGTGCCCGGACGAGCCGGAACGTCAGGTCGGACAGGGATGTCGGCGCAAGCCGGCTTCTCGCCGTGCCTCACGGAGCGCCCAGCAGGCGCTCCACGGGCGCCCGTTCACGACGGGACGCCCGCTGCGATGCTCGAATCAGCGATGCAGCGCCCTCAGGCCTGCACGGCGACGGATGCGAAGGTGGCAGAGGTGGCCGCGTTCTCGTCGTCCAGGTCCTGAGGCAGCAGACGCTGGAAGTCCTGCTTGAGCAGGGCGTAGCACTCGCAGGCCCGGGCTTCCAGCCCCGGCCGGTCCAGCACCGCGATATGTCCGCGGGAGTAACGGATCAGGCCGGCGGCCTGGAGGCGCTGGGCGCTCTCGGTGACGCCTTCCCGGCGCACGCCCAGCAGGCTGGAGATCGACTCCTGCGTCACCGACAGCTCGCAATGCCCATGCTGACGATCCAGGCACAGCAGCAGCCAGCGGCACAGCTGCCGTTCCAGCGAGTGGTGCCGGTTGCAGACCGCCGTGTGCGCGATCTGCGCGATCAGCGACTGCACATAACGCAGCATCAGCGGCATGGACGCGCCGGCGCGCAGCAGCTCCTCCCGGACCAGCGGCACCCGCATGCGGAAGGCCAGGCCGGCCCGCTGCACCACCGCGCGGCAGGCGGGGGATTCGCCGCCCATCGCCGCCGCCAGACCCGCGGCGCCTTCGGAGCCGATCATCGCGACCTGCGTCGAGTCGCCCGAATGGGTCGTGTGGATCAGCGAGACGATCGCGGTGATCGGGAAATACACGTGGGTGGCGGGCGTGCCGGCCTCGAAGAGCACGCGGCCCTTCAGCAGCTCGACAGTCTCGAGCTGTGCGGACCAGCGCGCCTGATCCTCGGCGGGCAGCTGCACGAGCAGCAGGTTCGCGCGAGGGTGCGTGGCGGCAGGGTTTGCGGCAAGGGACAAGGACATCGATAGGCTCCGGGAACTGCACATCCGTTCCAGCGGACCACTATGGCAATCACCGTGCCCGTCGAGGTATCGGAGCGTGTCTTTGGTGCCATTGCGTAGGCGTTCCCGCAGGGGGGCGGGAAGGTCCCGATGTCTCGGGACTGTCCCCGCCTGGGTGCGCCAACGCACCGGGTTGTCGATGCTGGCCGCACAGCGTTCTAGGGGGGCCGCCGTCGCGGGCCTATCGGACGGTGTCCCGCTCCCTATAACGGAGAAGCGCGTGGGCATCGGACCCGCGCGCATCCACGACTCCAACCGAGGAAGACACATGAATCGATCCACCACCCGGTTCCCAGGGACTCGGCGCACGCTCCGCCCGCTGGCGGGCATGGTCCTCGCGCTGTCGATCGGCGCGGCGCAGGCCGAGAGCATCCTGTTCGTCGGCAACAGCTTCACCTACGCGCAGGGCTCGTCGGTGATGCAGTTCAACCCCGGCTCCGTGACCGACCTCAACGGCACCGGCATCGGCGGCATCCCGGCGCTGTTCAAGGCCTTCACCGCGCAGGCCGGGCTCAGTTACGACGTCAGCCTGGAGACGGTCGGCGGCAGCGGCCTGGACCTGCACTACAACACCAAGATGGACCTGATCAACAAGCCGTGGGATCGGGTCGTGCTGCAGAGCTACAGCACGCTGGATGCGTCCCAGCCCGGCAATCCGGCCAAGCTGATCCAGTACTCGGGCCTGCTGGCCGACGCGCTGCACGCGCAGAACGCGAATGTGAAGATCAACCTGATGGCGACCTGGTCGCGCGCGGACCAGACCTATCCGCCCAGCGGCGCCTGGTACGGCCAGTCGATCTACAAGATGGCCGAGGACGTCTACACCGGCTACCTGCAGGCGGACCAGGCGTCCGACAAGATCGACGGCGTGATCCCGGTCGGTCTGGCCTGGAACCGCGCGATGTCCCAGGGCTTCGCGGACACCAACCCTTACGACGGTATCGACGCCGGCAAGGTCAAGCTGTGGGCCAGCGACAACTACCACGCCAGCATGTACGGCAGCTACCTGGAGGCGCTGACGATCTTCGGCAAGATCACCGGCCTGGATCCGCGCAGCCTGGGCGTGGGCGAGACCTCGGCGGCGCAGCTGGGCATCTCAGAGGCACAGGTGCGGGTGATGCAGCAGCTGGCCTTCGAGCAGCTCGCCGCGCCGGTGCCGGAACCTTCGACCTGGGCGATGCTGATGGCCGGCGTCGGCCTGCTGGCGCTCTGGCGCCGCAGGAGCGCGGTCGCCGCTCACCCGTCGCGTCTCTCCAGCACGTAACCCATGCCGCGCACGGTGTGCAGCAGCTCGACGTCGAAGGGCTTGTCGAGCTTGCCGCGCAGCCGTCGCACGGCGACTTCGACGACATTGGTCTCGCTGTCGAAGTTCATGTCCCAGACCTGCTCCGCGAGCTCGGTCCGGGACATGACCTGACCCTGGCGCCGCAGCAGCAGCGTCAGCAGGCTGAATTCCTTGGGCGTGAGGTCCAGCCGCTGACCCGCGCGGTGGACCTTGCGGCGCAGCAGGTCGACCTCCAGGTCGGCGAGCTTCAGCACGGTGGCCTCGGCCGGCGCGGCGCCGGCCGCGCGGCGCAGCAGCGCCTGGATCCGGGCCACCAGCTCGGAGAACGCGAAGGGCTTGCACAGGTAGTCGTCGGCGCCGGCCTGCAGGCCGCGGACGCGGTCCTCGACCTCGGCGCGCGCTGTCATCATCAGCACCGGCAACGCGCGCGTGTGGTCCTGCTGGCGCAGCGCCGCCAGCACGGCCAGGCCGTCGATGCCCGGCAGCACGCCGTCCAGCAGCACCAGGTCGTACTGGCCCTCGCTGGCCTGATGCAGGCCGTCGACGCCGTCGCGCACCAGGTCGACGACGAATCCCTCCTGCGTCAGGCCGCCGCGCAGGTAGTCGCCCAGCTTCTCTTCATCTTCGATCACCAGCAGTTTCATCGTGCGTGCTCCCTGCGGCGTGCGGGCAAGCGGCGCACCGGGCCGGCGGACGGCGGCGGACCGCGCCCTCTAGAATCCGACCACCATGCCCCTCCGGACCCCGTCTCTCTCCGCATCGCGCGCCGGGTCCGTCAGCCGCAGGCTGCGCGCCATGGTGTGGCTGATCGTGCTGCCCACGCTGCTGCTGTCGGTGATCGCCGGCATGGCGGTCTTTCATACCGAACGTCGCGCGGCCGTGGCCGCCGCCACCGAGACCGCCGAGGCGCTGAGCCTGGTCGCCGACCGCGAGATGGCCGTGCGCACCGCGCTGCTGCAGGCGCTGAGCGTCTCGCCCAGCCTGGCGGAGGGCCGGCTCGAACAATTCCATGGCGAAGCCGCCCGGCTGGTCGCCGGTTCGCCCAACACCATCGTGCTGACGACGGCCGAGGGCCGTCAGCTGATCAACACCCGCATTGCCTGGGGTCAGCCCTTGCCCGCGGCGAACGGCTTCAAGGACGGCATCGACACCACGCGCCGGCTGCTCGTCTCCAATCTCTACGTCGGCCCGGTGGACCGCAAGCCCAGCTTCGCCGTGCGCGTGCCGGTGACGGTGCTGGGCCAGCCGATGTACCTGGGCTACGGCAGCCCCGTCAGCGAGATGCAGCAGATCTTCCGCCAGCAGCCGCTGCCCGAAGGCTGGCTGGGGGTCGTGCTGGACCGCAACGGCGTCGTCATCGCGCGCACCCGCGACCCGGAGAAACGCGTCGGCCAGCGGGCCAGTCCGAACATGCTCGCCGCGTTGAGCCGCGGGGACCAGGGCGTCGTCGACGCGCGCACGCTCGACGGCGAGCCGGTCTTCACCGTCTTCAGCCGCGCGCCCGACTCGGGCTGGGTGGTGCTGATCGGCCTGAGCCAGGCGGAACTCGCCAAGGGTGCCTGGACCGCGTTCGCGATGATGCTGTCGCTGTCGCTGGCCTTCATCGTGCTGGCGCTGGTGCTGGCGCGGCGCGTGAGCCGCGAGATCGCCGATCCGCTGCGGCGCCTGCGCAAGGACGCCATCCGCATGGGCGGCGGTGCGACGATCGCCGAGGTCGCCGGCGGCATCGACGAGATCGACGTCGTCCAGCACGCGCTGGCCACGGCCAGCCGCGAACGCGCAGGCAACGAGCAGCGCCTGCGCGAGGAGATCGACGCCGCGGTCGAGCAGACGCGCCGTGCGCAGCAGGCGGCGCTGCGCAGCCAGAAGCTGGAGGCGCTGGGCCGGCTGACCGGTGGCATCGCGCACGACTTCAACAACCTGCTGCAGACCATGACGACGGGGCTGCAGCTGGCGCGCCGGCTCAGCACCGACCCGCGCGCCGACACGGCGCTGGACGCCTGCCAGCGCGCGACCGGCCGGGCGGCGCAACTGACCCGGCAGCTGCTGGCCTTCGGACGGCCGCAGGTGGGGCATGAGACGGTCATCGACCTGCGCCGCCAGTTGCCCGAGCTGATGGCGCTGGCCGGCGGCGCGGTGGGCAGCGCTGTCGAGGTCGAGCTGCACATCGACGAGGACCTGTGGCCCGTGCGCACGGACCCGGTCCAGCTGGAGCTGGCGGTGCTGAACCTCGCGCTGAACGCGCGCGACGCGATGCACGGGCGGGGCCGCCTCACCGTCTCGGCGCGCAAGCGCGTGCTGGCGGAGGGCGATCCGGTGGGACTCGCGCCCGAGCTGCGGCCCGGGGACTACGTCGCGATCGCGGTGCGCGACACCGGCGACGGCATGACGCAGGAGCAGATGGAGCGCGCGTTCGAACCCTTCTTCACCACCAAGGCGGTGGGGCAGGGCACGGGCCTGGGGCTGGCGCAGGTCTATGCGCTGGCGCATTCGGCGGGCGGCACGGCCGGCATCGTCAGCAAGATCGGCCTGGGCACGGAGGTCACGCTGTGGCTGCCGCGTTCGCACGGCAGGACGGAGGCGGAGGAGGGTCAGGTCGTGCGCGCGGCCTCGCCCGGCACGGAGCGGCGCTTCGCCGGGACCGTGCTGCTGGTGGAGGACGAGCCGTCGGTGCGCGAGCTGACCGCGCAGGCGCTGGAGGAACGCGGCTTCACCGTGAAGACGGCGCCGACCGCCGATCACGCGCTGGACCAGTTGCGCGGGGGGCTCGCCGCGGACGTGGTGCTGACCGACATCGTGATGCCGGGCGCGCGCAGCGGCGTGGACCTGGTGCGGACCTTGAAGGTCCTCAAGCCGACGCTGCCGGTGGTGCTGGCCAGCGGCCACCCGGTGCGCATCGAGGAGGCGCCGAACGTCCCGCTGGTGCCCAAGCCCTATGACGTGGACGTGCTGGCGTCCGTGCTTGCCGAGGCCATGAATCCGACGCGCGAAGCCGTCTGACGCGCTGCCTGTGCGCGAACCGTGCGAACCGTGCGCCTGCAGGGCTGATTGAATCGACGCTCGAACCCCGGAACTGCGATCAGTCAGGCGCGACTGAAGCGCCCTTGCAACTTGATTCCGGAGCGTTTCATGTGGGAAGTAGCGGTAGGCGATGACATCTGGGTGGGGGAAGGCTGGCACCGGGAGTTCGACACCGGACGACTGGTGGTGACCGACGAGGACGCCTACCGGCGCTACCTGGAGGAGTACCGGCCCACCCGCGAAGAGGCGGGTCTCATCATCCCTCGCCACTTTTTCGCTGACCACGAGGTCGCCGAAGGCATGACCGCTTCGCGCGAGGTCGCGGAGGCATTGGACACCTTGGCGTCGATCGCGAAGCTGCCGCCCGAGGACGTCGACCTGGACCGGCTGCTGTCCGGTTTCAGCACGGCAGCGGCGGTGCTGGGTCCCGACGGCAACACGACCGACATGCTGCGGAAGGCATCCGACGACGACCATCGGGAGTTCGTGAGGCGGCGGCAGGGCCATGCCGCCGCGTGGGGATTGCGGCTCCTCGAAGAACTCGATGCCGATTCGTCCCAGTCCGAGCTCCCCGGGTCGACGCAGGACCGGGAACAGCGCGCGCGGACGCTTCAGCAAAGGCTGTCCGATTCGCCGGTGTTGCTCAAGGAGGCCCTGCCGATGGCGTTCTTCGGCAGCATGCTGGCGTTTGGCATCGACCATGAATCGCCGGGCGGACAGCGACTGCTCACGCTGTGCAAGGCGTTGAAGGACGATGATCTTCCGTCGATCGCCGCCGCCCTGGACCACTATGAAGGACGTCGGAACGACGGTTTCCTGCCGCGCGCACTGGCGGATGCCGTCGTCTCGTGGCGACGCCTCAATGCCGGTCGCATGCAAGGCCTGACCCATCAGATGTACGACGCGCTTGAACTGAAAGTGCTTGCGTCGCGATAGGCAACGACGTTCACGCCACCTTGGGCAAGTCCTTCAGTCGCTTGTCGAGCGTGTTCGCCTGCATGAACCGGTGGATCTCGGGGACGACTGAAGCGCCATCTTCCACGGAGTCAACCGAATGTTCGGAATCACGCCCAGCGGCGCGGCGCCAGGTGCCGCAGACATCGTCCCTTCCTCCTCCTCCTCCTCCTCCTCCAGTACGTCGACCCAGCGCGCCGACATCGAGGGCGCCGATGCGTCTCCCAGGCGTTCGACATGGCAAGCCCATTCGGACGACCTGAAGGCGCAGTTCAACGACGACGGGGCCAAGCCCGAGTCGACACGCCTGCTGAAATCCTGCGCGCTCGGCGGGCTGTTGAAGGCCGCGTTGATGGACAGGCAGCGCGGCGGTCAGGCCGCGGCCGATCTGGCGGGGCTGGAGCCCGGCTGCCGCGCGGACTGGATCGCCGCGCTGGTCCTGGACGGGTACGGGGTCAGTCACGAGAGCCGCGATGACGTGAAGGACCGACCCACCGTCGCGGCCTGCAAGGCCGCTGCGTCGCTGGCCCCGGAGGTGAAGCAGCGTCTGAGCCGGCTGCTCGGCGCCTCGGAGGTCCATCGCATGGAGGCGCAGCCCTACAGGCTGACGCACGCGACGCGCGTCATGCTGGAGGGCCTGGGGATCTGCCCGGAGCCAGGCCAGCCGTTGCCGGAATATCGGCCAATGAAGTCCCCGAGGCAGCACCGGCTGGAGCAGTTGGAAGCACAGCTGCGCGCGCAGGTCCCCGATTACGCAGAGCTGGCGCAGCACTTCATTCAGGGGCGGATGCCGCCGCGCCCCATGCCGGCCTGGATTGCCGAACAGTCACCGGTGGAATCACCCGCCGGACCGGGGTGGCCGGCGCGGTTGCAGCAGGCGGCGCGGGACATCGTCGGACCGCTCGGATGGGGCATGCAGATGCGCCTGGGAGACCGCCTCTGCCAGAACCTCGGGAATCTGTTCGGTGCAGGAGGCGGATTTCCGCGCACGCCGTTCATGTAGACCCCTGGGGGCGTGTCCGCTGGATGGCATCGGCGAACCGACCGGTGAACTGCGGCACTGATGCCCCCTTCTGCAACGCAAGAAGGACGACATCCATGTACTGGCAATCAGGCGAGATCCAATTCGACGTCGAGGTCGTTTACTACGACGATTCCGACGAGGAACTGGATCGTGATCGGCCGTCTCCGGCGGCTTCGGCCCCGCTTTGCCCCAAGACACGCGACGCCATCGATCTGGTGGACGAGCGTTCGGCGCTGCCTGCGGACGGCATCGCCGGCAAGGCGCTCTGCAAGGCCTTCCTGCTCCCTGCCGTCGCGCTCGATCTTCGAGATCCGCCGACGCACAACGACGTCTACAGCTCGACTTTGGTGCCAGCGGCGATGGCGTCTCCCGGCGGTGCCATGCCGACTTTCGAACTGGTCCGCCGTCGCATCGACGACTGGGGCTGTCGGCTTCTTCAAGTGCTCAATGCCGACGATCCCGGAAGCGAGTGCAACGGTTCCCTGGCGGCACGCACGGCCTCTGCCGAGGCGCTGTATTCAGAATTCCTCGAAAGCCTCATGCTGTTGGAACGGGCGCTGCCGATGCTGTTTCGGGCGAGCATGATCGACAGCGATGTTGATCACCACAGCGCTGGCGGCAGGCGCGTATTGCACTTGTGTGGGGCCCTGCCCAAGGAGAAGCGTACGGTCCTGATCGGATTGCTCAATGGCTATGAAGGCGTGGATACGATGGGCCGACCGATTCACCGTGATATCGAGCACCGCCAAGACACTTCCTGGCTCACGCTCAACGCGAAACGAATGCCCAATCTGACGCGGGAAATGTTCGAGGCCCTGGGGCTTGAGCAACTGCGCCAAGCCACAGGGATCTCCTACGTCAAGCCACCTTCGGCAAGTCCTTGAGCAGCTTGTCGAGCGTGACCGGATAGTCGCGCACGCGCACGCCGGTGGCGTTGTAGATCGCATTCGCCACCGCGGCGGCGACGCCGCAGATGCCCAGCTCCCCGACGCCCTTGGCCTTCATCGGCGACGACAGCGGATCGGTCTCGTCGAGGAACACGACCTCCTGGTGCGGGATGTCGGCGTGCGCCGGCACCTCGTAACCCGCGAGGTCGTGGTTGACGAAGAAGCCGCGCCGCTCGTCGACATGCAGCGCCTCCATCAAGGCCGCGCCGACGCCCATGGTCATCGCGCCGATGACCTGGCTGCGGGCCGACTTGGGGTTGAGGATGCGTCCCGCCGCACACACGGCCAGCATGCGCCGCACGCGGACCTCGCCGGTGAAGGCGTCGACCGCGACCTCGACGAAGTGGCCGCCGAAAGTCGACTGCTGGTACTTCTTGTCGAGGTCGCCGAACTCGATCTTGTCCTCGGCGGCGAGGCCCTCGTTGCCGGCGACTTCGCCCAGCGACACGCTGCGTCCGCCGGCACGCACCTGGCCGTCGGCGAAGATGGCGTCCTTCGCAGCGACGCCGGCCTTCTTCGCGACCAGCTCGCGCAACGCGACGCAGGCCGCGTACACGCCCGACGCCGAACTGTTGGCGCCCCATTGCCCGCCCGAGCCCGCCGACACCGGCAGCGCCGAATCGCCCAGCCGCACCACCACCTGGTCGAGCCCGACCCCCATCATCTCCGCCGCCGTCTGCGCCAGCACGGTGTAGGTGCCGGTGCCGATGTCGGTCATGTCGGTCTCGACGGTGACGATGCCGCGGCGGTCCAGCCGCACGCGTGCGGCCGACTTCATCACGATGTTGTTGCGGAACGCCGCCGCGACGCCGAGGCCGATCAGCCAGCGTCCGCCGGGACCTTCCCGTCGCTGTCCCGGCGCGGCGCGTCGGCTCCAGCCGAAGCGCTCCGCGCCCGTGCGCAGGCACTCGGTCAGGCGGCGCTGTGAGAACGGCCGTTCCGGCTTCTCCGGATCGACCTGCGTGTCGTTGACGATGCGGAACTGGATCGGGTCCATGCCGAGCTTCTCCGCGAGCTCGTCCATCGCGATCTCCAGCGCCATCAGCCCCGGAGCCTCGCCGGGCGCGCGCATCGCGTTGCCCTCGGGCAGGTTCAGCTCCGCGAGCTTCATCGCGGTCATCCGGTTCGCGCCCGCGTACAGCAGCCGCGTCTGCGCGACGGCGGTCTCCGGTCCGCCGCCGGGCAGGTCGCCGGACCAGCTCTCGTGCCCGATCGCCGTGATCTTCCCGTCCCGCCCCGCGCCGATCCGCAGGCGCTGGATGGTCGCGGGCCGGTGCGTCGTGTTGTTCATCATCAAGGGCCGCTGCAGCGCCACCTTCACCGGCCGGCCGCTGGCCTTCGCGCCCAGCGCGGCCATCAGCACGTCCGCGCGCAGGAACAACTTGCCGCCGAAACCGCCGCCGATGAAAGGCGAGATCAATCGCACCTTGTCACGCGGCAGCCCCAGCGTCTTGGCCAGATCGCCGCGGCCCCAGTCGATCATCTGGTTGGCCGTCCAGACCGTGAGCTTGTCGCCCTCCCAGACGGCCAGCGTCGCATGCGGCTCCATCATCGCGTGCGACTGGTCGGGCGTCGTGTAGGTCTGGTCGATCTTCACCGCCGCCTGCGCGAAGGCAGTGTCGAAGTCGCCGACCTTCGTCGAGGGCGGCGTGTCGTTGGCCTCCTTCGGCGGCTTGGCCTGGTCCTTGGCCTTGGCGAGACTGAAGGCGCCGGTCTCGCGTGCGTACTCGACGCGGATCAGCGCCGCGCCCGCGCGCGCCTGCTCGAAGCTCTCGGCGACGACCACGGCGATCGCCTGGTGGTAGTGCTCGATCTCCGGCCCGCCGAGCAGCCTGGCGGTGTTCATGCTGCCCTTGCCGAGCTTGCCGGCGTTGTAGGCAGTGACGATAGCCAGCACGCCCGGCGCGGCCTCCGCCGCCTGGACATCCATCGTCGAGATGCGGCCCTTGGCGATGCCGGCGCCGACGACGACGCCATAGGCGACGTTCTTCGCGACGTCGTGACGCTCATACGCGTAGGGCGCAGTCCCGGTCGTCTTGCGCGGTCCGTCGATGCGGTCGGTCGGCTTGCCGACGATGCGCAGCTGGTCGATCGGGTTCGTGGTGGCGGGGGTGTCGAATTTCATGCGGTCCTCCCGGTGACCTTCGCTTGCGCGAGCACCGCGGCGAGCGTGCGCTCCACCAGCGGCAACTTGAAGGCGTTCTCGGCGGTGGGCGTCGCGCCGGCCAGCAGCGCCCCCGCGGCGGCGGTCGCGCCTTGGCGCAGGGCGCGTTCCGCGGCTTCGGCCCGCCAGGGCTTGGGCGCGATGCCGCCGACGGCGAAACGTCCGCTGCCGTCGCGCTGGACGATCGCGCCCACCGAGACCAGCGCGAAGGCGTACGACGCCCGGTCGCGGACCTTGTGATACAGGTGCGTGCCGCCGACCGGCTTGGGCAGCGTCACCGCGGTGATCAGCTCGCCGGCCTCGAGCGTGGTCTCGATGTGCGGCGTGTTGCCGGGCAGCCGATGGAAGTCCGCGATCGGGATGCGGCGCGCCTGGCCGTCGGGCCGCAGGGTCTCGACGGTCGCATCCAGCACCCGCATCGCGACGGCCATGTCGCTGGGATGCGAGGCGATGCAGGCCTCGCTGACGCCGATCACGGCCAGCGGCCGGCTCATGCCGCCGATGGCCGAGCAGCCGCTGCCCGGCTTGCGCTTGTTGCAAGGCTGATCGGTGTCGTAGAAGTAGGGGCAACGCGTGCGTTGCAACAGGTTGCCCGCGGTCGTCGCGCGATTGCGCAACTGGCCCGACGCGCCGGCGAGCAGCGCCCGCGACAGCACGCCGTAGTCGCGCCGCACGCGGGCGTCCGCGGCGAGGTCGCTGTTGCGCACCAGCGCGCCGATGCGCAGACCGCCGTCGGCGCTCGCCTCGATGCGGTCCAGGCCCAGACCGTTCACATCGATCAGGTGCGTGGGGGTCTCGACCTGCAGCTTCATCAGGTCGAGCAGGTTGGTTCCGCCGGCGATGAAACGCGCGCCGGGCTGCTTCGCGGCGGCGGCCACGGCGGCGATCGGCGAGGCCGCGCGCTCGAAGGTGAACGGCTTCATGCGGACCTCCGCTCGCCGGTGCCCGGCACAGGGACGCCGGCCACCTCGGCCATCGCGTCGATGATGTTGGAGTAGGCCCCGCAACGACAGAGGTTGCCGCTCATGCGCTCGCGCAGCTCGTCGATGGACAGCAGCGGACGGACGTTGAGGTCGGGCGTGACGTGACTGGGAGCGCCCGCCTTGATCTCGTCGAGGACGGCGACCGCCGAGCAGATCTGCCCCGGCGTGCAGTAGCCGCACTGGTAGCCGTCGTGCTTCACGAAGGCGGTCTGCATCGGATGCATCTTCTCGGGCGTGCCGAGTCCCTCGATCGTCACGACCTGGGCGCCCTCGTGCATCACGGCCAGCGTCAGGCAGGCGTTGACGCGCCGGCCGTCGAGGTGGATGGTGCAGGCGCCGCACTGGCCGTGGTCGCAGCCCTTCTTGGTGCCGGTGAGCTGCAGGTGCTCGCGCAGCAGGTCCAGCAGCGAGGTGCGATTGTCGACGACCCGCGTCTGCGGCTGGCCGTTGACACTGAGCGTCACGCGCGAGGTGGCCACGAGGTTCTCCTGGGGCTTGGGTCCGGCGGATGAGGTGGGCGAGGGCGCTTGCGCGGCGGCCTCCAACGGCGCGCCGGCGGCCACCGCGGCGGACGCGCCCGCGCCGGCGATCAGCAGGCCGCGGCGCGAGATCGCGCAGCGCTCAGCGTCGCACGGGGGACTGCCGGGTGGGGGCAGGGAAGACGCGGTGTCCGCGTCCGATCGATCCGTGTCGAGATCCATGCTGGGGACTCCTGGCTGGCCGGGATCGGCAAGCAGGCGAGTCGGCAATCCCTGTTCCCGTACGATGCTTCTCTTCGGTCGTCTTGAGGGAGAAATGGGATGGGGATCAACGCTGCGAAGATTGTGGAAGACTTGGTGCTCGAGCGCCTCGACGAGCGCGCACGAGCGCAGGAGCGACTGGCTGCGCAGACCGGGTTGTTTGGCGAGCGGAGCGGGCTTGACCTCCCGACGGCCGACAAGCTCGATCTGGCCGATGCTGACACCACACCGTACGACCTTGAACCGGAGGCACCGCGCGCGCTGTCCCTGGAAAAACTTCTGGAACTCAGTCAGACGCAGATGCCGGCGGAAATCGCGGCATCGACGGGCGACTTCGAGGCACTGGTGGTGCTGCATGGACTCACCCCGTTTCATCGGCAGGGGAGCCGAGTGCGAGAGATCTGGGGCATGGGCTACTCCGCGATTCCGCGTGATTGCGACGAAGCGCGCACGGTATCGTTTCAACCGACCGACAGTGCGATCAAGGCGATCGAGGTGAATCAGAAGCTTGCCCTGGATCTGGACCTGCAGGGACGGATGGAACTCGGTATTCCAGGCGAGGGAGCTCAACTCGTGACCGCGGGCATCGCGGGCGGAGCGAGTACCCGACAGGGATTTGCAGTGTCGTTGTCGCTTGAATGGTCCGCCGTTGAGATACAGGCCGGGCCGTTCGGTAGCGGCGGCGTCCGTTGGAATCTCTATCGACAGGGCAGCCGGATTGATCGTCATCACCGACTCGTGCAGACCTTGCTCGTGCCGCGCGGAACGCGTCGTCTGACCTTCGACGTGAATACCTGGGTACGGCGGCGAGGGCTGCTGGGCGGTCTCCTCAAGGTGGGGCATTGGCAATCTCCTCCACGCCAGTTCATGGTGAATGTCGAGGTGGTCCACCGATGATCGGCGGCGATGCAGGCTTCGATTTGCTGTTGGCGCGCCTTCTGGCTGCCGATGCGGTTGACCGGGAGCAGTTGCTGCAGCTGGATGCGCGGCATCGCGATCCGGATTTCCTGCAACTTCTGGTGAAGCTGGCCGAGTCCGATTCGCGACTTCTTGAGTTGGCCCAACTGTCGCTGGGTCAAGCGTTGCGGGACAGGACTGCTGCTTTTCAGCCGCTTGCCGACATCGCGTTGGGGCAGTTCGTGCCCCTGGCGCTTCGGACGGGAGGCCCTGCGAGTATCGTGAAGGTGTTGGCCGCGCTCGAGCAGGCCGCGCTGACGAACGGCAGTGCCTGGATCGTCGCCGTCGTGCGCTGGCAACGCATGCTGGACGCCATGACCGACCGTGATCCTGCCCGGCTATTGGAGGCTGCCGGAGCTTTCCTTGAGAAGTTGGATGTGTTCTTTGCCGTGCGTCCGGGAGACGCGCACGCGGACACCATGGCACGGCTGTCATCTGACCTGCTGCGCGCAGCGGGCATCGCCTACTACGAGTCGCGTGATCCTGACGCGACGAGGCGGATACTCGAAGGCGCGCTCCGGATCCGAGAGACCGGCGGCGCGCTGAGACTGCTGGCTTCGGCGAGCGCTGTCGTGAATGATCGTGATCGTGCGCAAGACTGCCTGACCCGTCTGGTGCAACGCGGTGACGCACAGGCAGTGGACTACTTCAACCTCGGTGGGTTGAAGTTGGTGGCAGGTGAAGGTGAGGCTGCCCTGGAAGCGCTGAGTCGTGCCGTTGAGTTGGCGCCGGGCGACGCGCTGTATGCTCTGCATCTTGCCGGTGCGCTCGCACAGGCAGGCAGACTCGACGAAGCGAACCGTCTCATGGATCAGGCGCTGCAGGCCTATCCCAGTCAGGCAGCAAGCGATCGAGGCCGGACTTTCGGCAATCTAAATGGTCGGCGCTCTACGCCTGCAGAGCTCTTCGTGGCCACCCGTCAACTGTTGATCGTTGCCGCCATCGAGCAGGGGCGAATCGGCATGGCGCGTCGCCACGTGGACGAGTGGCTGGTCCAATCGCCCGGAGACGGTCCCGCCCGCGCATTTGATGCCCGGGTCTGTCGACATGAGGGAGATTTCGCCGCGGCAGTCACGCGATTGAGCGCTGTGGCCGAGGACTTCGACGCGGACGATCTTCGGCTGGAGATCGCAGGATGGCACATGGATCGGGACGAGTTCGATCCGGCGCTCGAACGGATCGCCACGGTCGTGCGGGCGCAAGGCGAAGTCACCGCAGTCCTCAAGGTGCTGCGTCGCTGGACGCTTTTGCGACCGCATGACGCGGCTGGGCGTCGATGGTTGGGCTGCGCGCTCGCGCAGCCCACGAGCGATGAGATCGAGGAGGGATTGGAGATCCTTGACGAGCTCCTCGAAAGGAATCCCGACGACGCCTTTGCGCGCTACCGAAGATCCATCGGTCGGATAGCCATGGGTCCAACCCGACCGCATGACCGACCCACGATTGAAGAGGACCTGTGGGAGGGCTATCGTGACCTCGGTCAGGCCGTGCTGTCCGCGCCTGCCAATGAGGAGTTCCGTCGAGCATGGGCCTGGCTCGTGGATCGCCTCGGCGGCGACTCCGGATTCCGCGAAGCGATGATGGCATCTGCGGATGAACCTTGGGGGTTGCGCAGTATCTCTCCCAGTTCGGCAAGCGCGATGAGCCGCTTTCTGGACGGCATCGGATTCGGGAAGAGGAAGCAGCATCAAGCCGCCGTCGATGCTATCCGGGAGGCGCAGTCGCAGTTCGCTCAGGCGGGTCTTCCCGCCATGGCCGCCCTGTGCGAACTCGATCTGGCAGACAACCTGATGCGCCAGCATGAGATCGGGGATGCGCGTCGGGCCCTGGACCGCTTCGATCGTGAATACGCTTTCATCTGCGCTCGCCCCCTGACACGGAAACTGGAGGCGATGCAGGAGGAACTAGGTCGCGATCACGATGATTCTGTCGTTCGACAGCTCAATCTTGAGATGGAGTTCCTGCACATCCAGCAGATCGGCATCGTCAATCATTTCAACACTAGCAGGTTGTTGACGGCCGAATGTCTTTCCCGCACGGGGCTTCATGAAGAAGCGATCGCCGCAATTGATGAATGGGAGAAGGCGTATACCAGGGACGCCGTCCCGACGCCGGCTCAGGTGGCCAATGCAGAGCGATTGGCGATCATTCTCCGTGATGCGGGAGAGCACCAGCGCGCCAGGGACGTGGTCGAGATCGCTCGACCGCACGCGTCCGGAGTCTTCGCGCACATGCTGGATGTTTTCCAGGGGACGACGCTGATGAGGCAAGGCAAGCGTGTCGAAGCCATTGAGCTCTTCGAGCGGCTCCTCGAGACCAACCAGGAACTGAGCGAACCGCAGCGGGACATCGTGAGATTCAATCTCGCCTCCCTGCATGCGGAAGGAGCGACACCGCAGCGGACATTGGCGCTGCTAGTCCCTTATCTGGAGAGCGCAAGCCTGACCTCAAGGTTTCGCTTCCTGGCCCATCTCAATATCGCGACAGCCTGCATGACGCTGGATCGGCCGGATGAGTCATGCGATCACGTGAGGACTGCCTTGTCGGAGTTTGTCCGGATGAGAGCGGCGTTCGAGCGCATCGGCGACCGCCAGACGTTCGTTCGCAACTATGAGGGGCCGATTGATGCAGCCTTGAATCTTCTGATCAAGGCACGCCAGATCGACGAGCTGTTCGCGGCAATTGAGTGGTTGCGCACGCGATCGTGGGAGGAACAGCACCAGCTGCGTGATTCGATTCCATCGAGTGGCACGGAAGCCGTCAGGCGCAAGATGGCCCGCATCATGCGCATGGGCGAGCTCTTGAAGCGGCAACAACGCGGCATCGCGCAGTTTGGCGCCGACTTCGTCGATGCGGAGGGCCTTGCCGAGTTGCGGCAGCTCGACGCCCATCTGCCCCTGTTCGAAGACGACAACGCCAATCGCAAGAGCGCCGCCGTTCATTCCGACGGAAAACGATCGAGAAGCAAGGCGCTTGAGCGCTCCCGCACCGCTTGTGCAGCGGCGTTGAGTCTCGCCCGGCAGCAACTGGCGAGATCCAGCGAGCCGCTGCAGCGAGAGATGTCGATCGTCGAACCCACCTATGCCGACTTGCAACGTGCTGTGCGTCGCATGGGGGAACGGTGCCTGTTTGTGCATGTGCTCAGCCTGGACGGCGGCATTTCCCTGTTGTGCGTTCCTGGTGATGGCCGGCCTGTCGATCTGGTGGCGACCGAGGTCCCGAGCACCCTCCTGGAGGAACTCGCCAAGGCGGCAAGCTTCGACCCCTTCACTTCAGAAGGTGCGGACGCCTCCCTGTCCGAAACGCTGCTTCTTCCAATACTCGGGCGCCTCGCCGTTGGCGACCCATTGATCCTGTGCACCACGGGATCGTTGTCCAGACTGCCTTGGCACGCGATGACCGTCGAAGGGCGGCCGTTGTGCGCCCGGAATCCCGTTTCCTTCGCACCGAGTGTCACGGTGCTCGTCCGTTGCATGTCGACGCCGCGTGCAACGGGAGCGGCGGTCGTGGTGGGCGACCCCATGGGCGATCTCCCGAGGGGACGCGACGAAGCGCGGAGTGTGTCCGGCATGTGGGGAGTGAGACCATTGATCGGCGGGGAAGCCACGGTTGCCGCGGTCCGCAACTCCCTGGCATCTTCCGCGCCAAGCTGCTTCCATGTCGCCTGTCACGGCGATGCGGACGTCGTAGACGGTTCAGGATCGGCGCTCCTGCTTGCGCCGCTGGATCAAATGGATGATGGAAGACTCACGCTGGAAGGGCTGTATGAATTGAATCTGGCAGGCTCGCTGGCAATCCTTAGCGCCTGCGATTCGGCGGCATCGGAAGGCCCCACGCGGACGGAAGTGTTCGGAATGCCTCGAGCGCTGCTTGTCGCCGGGGCTCGCAGCGTTGTGGCGAGTCTCTGGAAGGCGAATGACACTGCGACGCAAATGCTGATGCAGCGCTTTCATCAACTGCTTCCTGTGGCAAGAGCCTCGAGTGCACTGGCCCAGGCCCAACTCTGGCTTCGATCACTGACGATCGCCGATCTGGTGCGATGGGCGCAAGAGGCGCTGGAACGGGAGACGCAGGACGACACCCGTGCCAGATTGCTTCGGCACATTGCCATCGAAGAACTGCGAGCCAACGACTACGCGTCGGCAAAAGTCACTTTGCAGAGGCTTCTTTCTGAAACAGAAGAGTCGAACGCGGCTGTCGAGCATGCGCAGGCGCATGTCTTGCTGTCCGATCTGATGGTGGCCGAGGAGTCGTGGGAGCCTCGTGACTACAGCGCGCGACCCTTCAATCACCTGAAGGCCTGGGCTCCTTTTGTGGTGATCGGGGATTGGCGGTAATGCCTGACCCGCGACGCATCGCGACAGGTCGGCGATCAGCGATGCGCCTGCAGCCACTCCTCGACGGACTTGGCGCTGGTGCCCACGGCATCGACCGCATGGCGCAGCAACTCTGGCGACACACCGAAGCGTTCGCCCCAGTAGCGCAGCTCGTAGTCGTCCTGCACGTTGACGCGATGGCGTTCGCTGTTGTGGGGACTGGAAGTTTCCTCGGACATGACGATCTCCCTGAACCGGGCCCCGAGGCCCGGCATCCGATGAGTGCAGGCTGCATCGACCGATGCGCAGGCCGGTGCCCCTCAGAGCGAATGCCGAGCGTGAGGAGGCGATTGAGCGGCGAGGGGCACCGGCCTGCGCGTCGGTCCGCCCGGTCGCCGCACGAGACGACTCACCCCGGCCTGCGCGACGGCGGCACCCGGCTGCTGTCTTCCCCGTCGAGCGTGGCTCCGGGATCTTCCTCCCCGGCGACCGATTCGTCGAATGAATGATCCGGCACGGTCGGCGGACCGGGGTCGTGCGGACGCGGTGTGCCTGGCGTCGCGCCCGGGCCCGCCTTGTCGCTGGCCCCCTTGCCCCGGGCCCCTTCGGTCCCCGGTTCCGGGGCGGGGCCCGACGGCGTGTCGATCGCGTCCACCGGCGTGGGGGCGTCGGGGCCGACGGAGGTGGATGGCGAATTCGGTGCGTTCATGGCAATTCCCGGTAGGCTGCTGGCCGACACGAAGCGGCGTTTGCCCGCGCGCTTGGCCGTCGTCATCGCCGTTTCGGCGAGCCGCATCAGCGACTCCGCCTGGCGGCCATGGTGAGGGGCAAACGCGATGCCGATGCTGGCGGTGACCGACGCATGGTCGCCGTCGGGCAGCCGGATCGGCTCGGCCACCGACTCCAGCATGCGCCGCAGCGCCGGCCCGGCCTCGTGCTCGGCGCGCAGCGCGGTGAGCAGGATGGCGAACTCGTCGCCGCCCATGCGCGCGACCAGGTCGTGCGTGCGCACGCCCGCCAGCAGCCGCTGCGCCACCACGCGCAGCACCACGTCGCCGGCCTCGTGGCCGAACTGGTCGTTGAGGTCCTTGAAGCCGTCCAGGTCCATCCAGCACACCGCCACCAGGCCCACGCGCTCGCCCAGCAGCGTCATCGCGCCCGCCAGCCGCTCGGTGAAACGCACGCGGTTCGGCAGCCCGGTCAGCGCGTCATGCACGGCCAGGTGCTGCGCGGTGGCTTCGCTTTCCTTGAACGCGGAGATGTCGATCATCATCCAGAGCGACTCGCGCTCGGACACCGACGCGCCGCTGAGGTCGATCCACACCGGCGTGCCGTCCTTGCGCCGCATCCGCAGCTGCTGGCGGAAGCGCCGGCCCGCGGCGATCGCGGGGTAGGCGGCGTCGCCGACCTCGCGGAAGCTCTCGTCGTCGAGATAGAGCGGCCGCGTGGTCTGACCGTTCAGCTCCCCGGGCGCGTACCCGAACAGCGAGGCCAGCGCGCGGTTCTTCCAGACCACCGTGCGGTCGCGCAGGCGCATCATGCCGACCATGTCGTTGTCCAGCATCAGCGCCTGTTCCAGCGCCAGCTGCTGCAGCCCGATCGCGGCGCGACGGTCGCGGCGCTGCTGGAGGAAGATCAGCACCGAACATCCCAGCACCGTCAGGATGACCACGCCGGCCAGCGCGCTCTGCTGCAGGACCTCGCCGCGCCAGGCGGCCAGGAATTCCGCCGTGCTCGAGCCGGTGAAGATCGTCAGCGGATAACCGCGCACCTGGCGGTAGCAGGTGATGCGCTCGATGTTGTCGAGCCGGGTCCGCGTCATGTACCAGCCCTGCTGCGGGTTGGCGGCGATCTTGCGCATGAGGTCCTCGGACACGATCACGTCGCCGACGCCGCGGATCGAGTGCGGCTCCGTGGCCGAGTAGCGCGCGATCAGGCGCTGGCTGCGCGTGCGCAGCGAGATCGCGCCTTCCGCGCCGATCGTCAGGCCCTTGAAGCTCTCGATGAAATGTTCCGTCGACAGCGTCGTGTAGACCACGCCGGCGAAGCTGCCGTCCTCCCGCTCCAGCCGGCGCGAGACGGCGATGCCCCACTTGTGCAGGACGCGGCCGAACAGCGGTTCGGAGATGACGATCGCGTCGCCGCCGTCCTTGGCGTCCCTGGCGCGCTGGAAGTAGTCGCGGTCGCCGACGTTGAGCGCGCCTTCCTCGCCGGCCAGTCCGTAGACGACCTGGCCGCGGGCGTCGGTGATCCGGATCGCGTCGACCTGCGGCAGCAGGCTGCGCTGGTCGGCCAGCGCGCGCTCCACCGAGCGCCGGACCTGCTCCGGATCGCCGGTGGTCCGCCGGAACTGCAACGCGAGCGTGGACAGCGCGTTGTCGACCTGCTTGAGCTCGGCGCCGATCTCGATGCTGAGGCTGGCGGCCAGGTTCTCGGTGGTTTCCCGGGCGCGGGTGAGGTCGGAGTCGCGTCCGGCCTGCAAGGCCAGCCAGGTGGCCGTCACGACCGCCGCGGCGATGACGAGGTTGCCCGCCGCGAGCCACAGGGCCAGTCGCGTCAGGGAGCGGGGGGCGTAGAGAGGCGGTCGGTCCATCGGAGGCACGCGGGCGAGGCGGTCATCCTAACCGCGACGGACGCCCCGCGACTCATCCGCGAAGCTGGCGCTCCAGCCCGTCCAGCACCTGGTAGCAGGGCAGCACCTGCGCCACGCTGGCATTCGGCTCGCGGCCCTCGCGGATCGCGGCGACGAATTCGCGGTCCTGCAGCTCGATGCCGTTCATCGACACGGCCACGTGGCTGACGTCGACGGTCTCGTCGCGCCCGGTGACGAGGTCGTCGTAGCGGGCGAGGTAGGTGCCGGTGTCGCCGATGTAGCGGAAGAAGGTGCCCAGCGGCCCCTCGTTGTTGAAGGACAGCGACAACGTGCAGATCGCCCCGTTGGCGGCCTGCAGCTGGAGGCTCATGTCCATCGCGATGCCAAGCGTGGGATGGAGGGGCCCCTGCAGCGCGTTCGCCCGCACGACGGGGCTGCCGCATTGCCAGGCAAAGAGGTCCACCGTGTGCGCGGCGTGGTGCCACAGCAGATGGTCGGTCCAGCTCCGCGCCTGGCCCAGCGCGTTCGTGTTGGTGCGGCGGAAGAAATAGGTCTGCACATCCATCTGCTGGATGTTGAACTCGCGGGCCTCGATGCGGCGGCGGATCCACTGGTGGCTCGGATTGAAACGGCGCGTGTGGCCGCACATGGCGACCAGGCCGGTCTCGCGCTGGCGGCGCACGACGGCCTCGCCGTCGGCCAGCACGTCGCACAGCGGGATCTCGACCTGCACGTGCTTGCCCGCGTCCAGGCAGGCCAGCGCCTGCCGCGCATGCAGCTGCGTGGGCGTGCAGAGGATCACCGCGTCGACGTCGTCGCGCGCGAGCGCCTCGTCGAGCTCGGTCGTCGCGTGGGCGATGCCGTACTTCGCGGCGGTCTCGCGGGTCTTGTCGAGATCGCGGCTGATCAGCGACACGACCTCGACGCCGTCGATCGCCTTCAGCGCGTCGAGGTGCTTCTGGCCGAAGGCGCCGGCGCCGGCCAGGGCAATGCGGATCGGTGCGGACATGGGGGCTCCATTCAAGGGTTCTCAAGGATCAGGTGACCCACGGCGGTGTTGGACGCGGGCACGTGATAGAAGCGGTGCGCGACGCGCGGCGCGCCGCCGCCATCGAGGTCGGCCATCGCGCCGCGGGCGATCAGCCACATCACGAGTTCGATGCCTTCGGACCCGGCCTCGCGGACGTAGTCCAGGTGGGGCATCTCTGACAGGCCGCGTGGGTCGGCGATCAGGCGGTCCATCCAGGCGTTGTCCCACTCGCGGTTGATCAGGCCGGCGCGCGGCCCCTGCAGCTGATGGCTCATGCCGCCGGTGCCCCAGACCTGCACGTTCAGCGGCGCGTCGAAGCTCTCCACGGCGCGGCGGATCGCCTGGCCGAGCTGCAGGCAGCGACGGCCCGACGGCACCGGGTACTGCACGACGTTCACCGCCAGCGGGATCACCGGCACCGGCCAGCCGGGCGCGCCGGCCGGCTGTTCGCCGAACATCAGCGACAGCGGCACCGTCAGGCCGTGGTCGACCGTCATGCGGTTGATCAGCGTCAGGTCGAAGTCCTGCTGGATCACGCTCTGCGCGAGGTGCGCCGCGAGCTCGCCGTGGCCGTGGACCGTCGGCACCGCGCGCGGTCCCCAGCCTTCGTCGGCGGGTTCGTAGCGGTCCGCGGTGCCGAGCGCGAAGGTCGGGATGATGTCCAGGCTGAAGGCGTTCGCGTGGTCGTTGTAGACCAGCACGATCGCGTCGGGCCGGTTCGCGTCCATCCAGCGGCGCGAGGGCTCGTAGCCGGCGAACAGCGGCTGCCAGTACGGGTCCCGCGTGCGGCCCTGGTCCATCGCGACGCCGATCGCCGGCACGTGCGAGGTGTAGACGGACGCGGTGATCCGCGCATGCGTGCTCATTGGTCGTCGTCCTTCTTGCCGCTGCGCGGCGTGCCGTCGGGCCGGCGCCCGCCGGCCAGCATCATGTCGCGGTAGTCGCTTTCGCTCATGCCGGTCATGCCGGCGGCCATCTGCTGGTAACTGCGGCCGTCGGTCGCGCCGATCTTGGCCAGGAAGTAGATGTTGCCGCCCAACCGGATGCACTGGTTCAGGTCGCGCGCCAGCACCGCGTCCTTCTGCGCCGGCGTCATCGGCCAGTCGGCCAGGTAGGCGCGCTCGTCGGCCTTGAAGCGCTCGCGGTTCTCGGCCTTCATCAGCGACATGCAGAACTGGTTGAGCCAGTAGCCCTTGCGGGCCTGGTCGGCGTCGAAGATGGTGGTGCCGGGGATGTCCTGGTAGGGCTTGTCGATCGGCATGACGGTCTCCATCAGCGGATGGCCTCGGCCCAGTAGAGCCGCATCGGGTTGTCGACCAGCAGACGCTGGCGCAGCTCGGCGGTGGGAGCGATGCGCGGGATCACGTCGACCAGCAGGCCGTCGTCGGGCATGTGGTCCTTGAGGTTGGGGTGGGGCCAGTCCGTGCCCCAGAGCACGCGGTCCGGGAACTCCTCCACCACGCGCCGCGCGAACGGGATCACGTCGCGGTAGGGCTCGGGCTCGCCGTTCAGGGCTGGCGGGCCGGCGACGGACAGACGCTCCGGGCAGGTGACCTTGCTCCAGACGAAGGGATGCTCGCGCAGGAAGCGCAGGAACAGCGCGAACTCGGGCCCGTCCACCGGCTTCGTCACGTCGGGCCGGCCCATGTGGTCGACGACGACCGTGGTCGGCAGCGCGCTGAAGAAGTCCCACAACTCGGGCAGGTCCGGGGCCTCGAAGTAGATGACGACATGCCAGCCCAGCGCCTTCACGCGCTGCGCGATCTCCATCAGCTCGTCGCGCGGCGTGAAGTCGACCAGCCGCTTGACGAAGTTGAAGCGCACGCCGCGCACCCCGGCGTCGTGGAGCTCTTGCAGCTGCTCGTCGGTGATGCCGCGACGCACCGTCGCGACGCCGCGCGCGCGGCCGCCGGACGCGCGGCAGGCATCGACCATGGCGCGGTTGTCGTCGCCGTGGCAGGTCGCCTGCACGATCACGTTGCGGCTGAAGCCGAGCCGGTCGCGCAACGCGAAGAGCTGCGCCTTGCTCGCGTCGCAGGGCGTGTACTTGCGCTCGGGCGCGTAGGGGAACTCGCCGCCCGGGCCGAAGACATGGCAGTGCGCGTCGACGGCGCCCTCGGGCAGCTGGAATCGCGGCGTCGACGGGTCGGCGTACCAGTCGAGCCAGCCGGGGGTCTTGTCGAAGCCGCCGGAAGTGGGGAGCGTCATCGCGGGTCCTTCAGGAAAGCTTGGGTTTGGCGAGCTGCGCGAGCAGCCGGTCGGCCTCGGTCCGCCAGTCCGGGCTGCGGCCGAAGTCGGCGTCGCCACGCTGGCCGAAGACGCCGTCCTCGGCCAGGTCGGCCATCCAGGCCTGGCGCTCGGCCGTGCCTTCCGCGCTCCAGGGCGTGAGACCGGCATCGCGGACCGTCTCGGCGACCTCGCGCACTTCCTCGCTGCGGCGGCGCCCGTGCTGGATCACGCGCTGGAAGAAGTAGGCGGCCTGCTTCTCCCAATCGATGCCGGGGAAGGTCTCCTTCAGCGAGGCGAGCACCGCGTCCTCCACGCCGTAGTGGCGGGCGGCGGTGAGGCTCTCGATGACCATGGCCTCCAGGCCCTTGATCATGACGCTGCGGCACATCTTGGTCGCGCTGACGATGCCGAACCCGGCGCTGCCGACCGTGGGCGCGAAGCCCAATTGCTTCAGCAGCGGCTCGGCCGCCTGCGCATGCGGGCCGCCGAGCAGCAGCGGCACGCGGATGCGGTAGGGCGGGACGCTCGTCATGACGGCGCCTTCGACATAGCGACCGCCGTGGGCATGCACCGCGTCCGCCGCCTCGCGCTTGGCCTTGGGCGACGCGGAGTTGATGTCGAGCACGAAGGTGCCGGGCTTGAGCCCGGCGGCGGTCGAACGCGCGGCGTCCAGCGTCTGGCTCGCGGTGACGGCGATGACGACGAGGTCCGCCGGCGTCGCGACCATCGTGGCCGAGCTCGTCAGCTCGACGCCGAATTCGACCGCGTGCTCGCGCATCGTGTCGGCGTCGGTCGATGGCGACTCCAGCTTCAGGTCGTAGGCGCTGACCGTGGCGCCGGTCGCGCGCAGGTCCTCGGCCAGGATCCGGCCGACCTCGCCATAGCCGACGAGGCCGATCCGGAGCGACTGCGACTGCGGTACTGCGGTGCTCATGTCAGTCCAGCGAGATGTTGAGCCGCTTGATCAGGTCGGCGTACTTGGCGGACTCGCTCGCGATGAAGGCCTGGTACTGCTCCTTCGTGGTCGGGAAGACGTCGTAGCCGAAGGTGGCGTAGCGCTCGCGGATGTCGGGCTCGGCCAGGGCGGCCTCGATGTCGCGCTGGATCTTTTCCTGCACGGCCTTGGGCAGGCCGCGCGGCGCGGCGATCGTGGTCCAGCCGGTCACCTCGTAGCCGGCGGGGCCGCCGGACTCGCTGACGGTGGGCAGGTCGGGGAAGGCCGGATGGCGCTTCGGGCCGGTGACCGCGATGAAGCGGATCTTGCCGGCGCGCTGCAGCGGCCCGGCGGTCGCCATCGAGCCGAGCGCGAAGTTGAGCTCTCCGTTGGCCACGGCGGTGTAGAGCATCGTCGTCTCCTTGTAGACCACGTGCGTCATCTGCGTCTTCGTCATCGCCTCCAGCTGCGCCGCGCCCAGGTGCACCGGGTTGCCGACGGACCAGGAGCCGTAGTTCAGCGCGTTGGGATGGGCCTTGGCGTCGGCCACGATGTCGCCGACGGTCTTGTACTTGCTGTTGGCCGGGACGCCGACGAAGAAGTAGGTCTTGAACAGCGGCGCGATCGGATCGAAGTCCTTCACCGGGTCGTAGGGCAGCTTCTTGAAGAGGTGCGGGTAGACCACGAGGTGGACGTTGTCCAGCTGGATCAGGTCATGGCCGTCGGTCGCGCCGCGCTTGAAGGCGTCGATCGCGATGAAGCCGTTGGCGCCGGGCTTGTTCTCGACGATCACCGGCTTGCCCCATTTCTTCGAGAGCTTCTCGGCGACGACGCGGGCCACCGTCTCCGGACCGGCGCCGGCCGGGAAGGGCGTGATGATGCGCACGGGCTTGGTCGGCCAGTCCGTGGCCGGCGCTCCCGGCGCGCTGGCCTGGGCGGCGGCCAGGCGCGGCAGCACGGCAGTCATGAGCAGGGCCGCGAGGGTCAGTCCTTGCCCGGTGCGGACGAGGGCGGAGGCGAGGGCAGTGCGGCGGGTCTTGCCCCCTCTCCCGCTTGCGGGAGAGGGCAGGGGTGAGGGCCAGCGGCGGTGGCAGTACGGAACTCCGGTGCTGGGATCCAGCGAGAGGGTGGGGGCAGTCATCGTCGTTGTCTCCGTCGATCTCTTGTCATCGGCGCCCTCTGCAAGGCGGGGCGCTCGGGTGGATGGGAACTGCTGCTCGGGTACTTCGGGTGTTGCGGAAATTGGTGCTCAGTCGATGTATCGCAACCCGGCCTTGGCCAGCGGCTCGCGCATCTTGTACATGTCCAGGCCGAGCACGCCGGCGGCGAACTGCTCGCGCTTGGCGCCCTCGTTGGCCTCCCGGGCGGCGGCGGCGTCCAACGTCTTCGGCGCCAGCGCGGCCGGCACGCAGACGATGCCGTCGTCGTCGGCGACGATGACGTCGCCCGGATGGACCAGCGCACCGGCGCAGACCACGGGGATGTTCACCGAACCCAGCGTCGCCTTGATCGTGCCCTTGGCGGAGATGCACTTGCTCCAGACCGGGAAGCTCATCTCGTTGAGCGTGCGGACGTCGCGCACGCCGCCGTCGATGATCAGCGCGCGGGCGCCGCGGGCCTTGAACGAGGTCGCGAGCAGGTCGCCGAAGTAGCCGTCCGTGCACTCGGCGGTGACGCCGGCGACGACGATGTCGCCCTCGCGGATCTGCTCGGCGGCGACGTGCAGCATCCAGTTGTCGCCGGGCTGCAGCAGCACCGTGACGGCGGTGCCGGAGACGGCGACGCCGGACTGGATCGGCCGCATGTAGGGCTTGAGCAGGCCGACGCGGCCCAGCGCCTCGTGGACCGTCGCCGCGCCGAAGTGCCCGAGCGCGTCCGCGGCGATGCGGTCGGCGCGGGTGATGTTGCGGTAGACGACGCCGAGTTCGTACATGGTGGGGTCCTTCTTCTGGGGAAACGGGGGATCTGGGGGATCGGAGGGCGGGATGGGGACGTCGGCGGGAGCGCGTGGCGGGCGGCGCGTTTCGGGCGCTCAGACGCCCGGCGAGGCGAGACCCAGCCGGCGACGCAGCGCATCGTGGCGGGGGGCGGCGAAATCGTCGACGACGCGCTGCGCGGTGGCGGGTTCGGCGGACGTTGCGGCGACGGCGGCGGTGAAGCGGGTGACGATCTCGAGTCCGGGCGGCATCGGACCGAGGATCGTCAGGCCGCCGTGGCCCAGGAGCTCGCTCAACTGCTGGAAGCCGAGGTCGACATCGCCCTGGGCGACCATCTTCGCCACGGGCACCCCGGCGGGGGACTGGTGCAGGCGGTCGGCGAGGGCGTTGCGCAGGTCCCAGCGCTCCAGCAGCTTCAGCAGCGCCTGGCCGCTGGGCCCGGTGGAGTAGCCGATGGCCCGCGCGCCGAGCAGGGCCAGGCGCAGCGTCTCGGCGGTATCGACGGCTGGCCGGGCATGGCCTTCGGGCGACGCGATGAACATCGGCGAGTCGGCGATCGGACGCAGCGAGCCGGCGCGCAGGCGTCCGGCGTCCAGCAGCCGCGCCATCGCATCGTCGGCGAGCACCACGAGGTCCAGCGATTCGCCCGACTCGACCCGCTGGGCGGCATCCACGCCGCCGATCGATTCGATGCGGATCTCCAGGCCGTGTGCCGCGGTGTACGCGGCCGACAGCTCCGCCAGCAGGGCGCGGGTGGCCATGGAGGAGATGCCGGCGAGGGGTGCGATCACGGGTGGGTCCGGAGGAGGGAAGGGCCGAAACAGGGCTGAGAAAGGCTGAGAAGGGCCGCGGGAACGGGTGGAGGATCTTCGCGGGTTGCGGCGGATTCTGGTCCCGCGGGCCCTGCCGATCCAGTTCTAGCTTCCACTAGCTGATATTCCGATCCGGCATGCCACGGATGCAGGGCCATGCCGGTTCGTGAGAGCATGCGCCGCATGAACCTGACGCAACTGGAGACTTTCGTCCATGTGGCCGAGCACGGCAGTTTCAGCAAGGCCGCGATGGTGCTGGGCGTGGCGCAGCCGGCGCTGAGCCGGCAGGTGCGGGCGCTGGAAACGGAGCTGCACGAGACGCTGCTGCTGCGCAACGGCCGCGGCGTGGAACTGACCGAGGCGGGGCGGCGCCTGCTGCAGCACGGGCAGGACATCCTCAACCTGGTCAGCCATGCCAAGGACGACCTGCGCGCCCGGCGCAGCGAGCCGGTGGGGCAGATCACGATCGCGATGCCGCCGACGCTGGCGCGACTGCACACCCTGGCGCTGATCCGGGCCTTCCAGGCGGAGATGCCGCAGGCACGGTTGACGATCATGGAGGGGTTTTCGGTGCACCTGACCGAATGGCTGCTGACCGGGCGCACGGACCTGGCGCTGGTCTACAACCCGGAGCCGGTGCCGGCGCTGGAGATCCTGCCGCTGCGGCGCGAGCGGCTGTGCCTGGTCAGCCCCAAGGACCAGGCGCCGGCGCGGCCGCCGACCTTGTCGCAGCTGTCGCGGTATCCGCTGGTGATGCCGCAGCGGGGGCACATCTTCCGCGCGCTGATGGAGCAGGCGGCGGCCATGGCGGGCGTGCAGCTCGACGTGCGATGGGAGGTGGCGAGCGTACCGGCGATCCTGGACTGCGTCGCCGCCGGCATCGGTCATGCGGCGCTGGGCGAGGATGCGCTGCAGATCTACGAGCGGCCTGAGCGTCTGGTCACGACGCCCTTTGCGAAGGCGGACATCCAGAGCACCTTGTGCCTGGTCACGCCGACCAGCAAACGGGCGACGCCGTTGATGCAGAAGACGGCGGGGGTGCTCATGAGGATGGTGGGGGAGGCGCGCTGATCGGGTCTGATGCGGCGGGGGCCTTCCGCGCAGTCTTCACGGGCGTCACACCCTTGTCATCACCAGAAGAGGATCAACTGGCGACGCCACGAATCCCCGCTTCAAGTAGAAGCTCTTTGCCGCCTGATCGATCGCATGCACCAGCACGGCCTTGCCGCCTGCGATCCGGCCCGCCTGCTGGACTCGTGCCAGAGCGTCACTGACGAGGGCGGCGCCGAGCCCCCTTCCATTCCAGGAGAAGTCCACGGCAAGCCGCCCAAGCAGGTAGGTCGGAATCGGAGACGGGGCATTGCGCCGAATGGGTCGGGCCGCCAGTGGGACATCCAGGGCAGTCGGCGCGAGCGAGTAGTACCCGATCACCTCATCATGCGCGGTAGTGACGACGTATGTCCTGGAGGATCCGGTCGCCTGATTGGGCAACGCTCGTTGCTGCAACCAACGATCCAGGATCACACGCCCACAGCTGAACTGGTCGCACAAATGGCTCGCGGTGAGCAGCTGCGGCGTTCCAGTCGGGGAAGAGGGGAGGCCCTCCACGGCTATGCCCTCGCCAGCAGCTTCTGGAATGCGAGGTCCTCGATCGGCGGATGAGGGACGGGCTGCTCGCAGTCGCTCACGGGTTCATCGCCCATGCAAAACGTGGCGGCATCGAGGATCGTGGCTTCAGTGGCATCCAGCACCGCATCCAGCATGAACTCAGAACGGTTCTTCCGCGTCAAGGTCGCTGCGCGGTCGATCAGGTTGCAGAAGTCTTCTGGCACTTGAAGATGGACGAAGGTGAAGGTGTTCAGTGCGCTCATGGTCCGTACGAATGCTTTGACGATCAGAGGGTCGACATGCTGCTGCCCATGCAGCCCCGAAGCAAGCCAGCCGGCGGGTGTCGCGACAGAAATCCGGCGTTCCGTTGACGTGCCTCAAAGAATCTCTGCGCGACGACGTCATGCTCCATGAAGCCGCCTGCACGCGCATCGCCCCGAGTGGGGCGATGAAGAGGGCCGACCAATGGGGGAAATGCGGGGGCTTTGGGGGGACGGAGAGAGACCGCAGCGACGCTCAGGCCGCCTTCGCCGCCGGCGGCTTCGCACGCTTCACGTACTGCGGCAGGAAGCTGCGCTTCTCCTGACCGAACGCGACGGTGACGCTGTCCGCGCTGGCCTCGACCACCACTCCGCCGCCGTAGCGCTTGACGCGCACCGCGTCGCCCGGCTGGAACACCGCCGCGATCACGGGCGGCCCATCGTGCGGCGCATCGGGCGTCGACTCGGCACCGTGCGAGGACGATGCCCGCTCGTGCGCATCGATGCGCTCGCAGTTGTCGCAGCCGTGGCAGCGGTCGAAGCCCGCCGCCTCATCGAACGCCTCCAGCATCACGCGCCACCGGCACAGGCCGCTCTGCGCGTAGAACACCATCTGCTCGAGTCGGCGGCGGTCCTGCCGGGCCTTGGCTTCATAGCGGGCCAGGGCCTCCATCAGTGCGGCGACATCGCCAGGCGCGGGATCGGCGAGCTGGAAAGCGTCGCCGTCTTCCGTCAGCCATCCCTCGCGGACCAGCAGCCCCGTGAGCACTTCGAGCTTGTTGCGCGGCCGACTGAGCCGGTCCCTCAGCGCATCGAGCGTCCAGCCGGCCTCGTCCGGCGCAGGCGTTCGCAGCGCCTCCGTCACCGCCTGCGCGTCGGCCGGCACCGGATACCGGCCGTTCAGAAAGAACTGCTGCACGGCGCGGTCGCCGGCGACGAACAGCAGCGTGCAGTCGGCGCGCTCGCCATCGCGACCCGCGCGGCCTGACTCCTGGTAGTAGACGTCGAGCCCCGCCGGCACCTGGTAATGGACGATGCGACGGATATCCGGTTTGTCGATGCCCAGCCCGAACGCGTTCGTCGCCACCATCACGCGCACGTCGCCGCGCATGAACCGGTCCTGCGCTTCATGGCGCTGCGCGGCGCGCAGACGACCGTGGTACAGCGCAGAGGAGACGCCCGCACCGACCAACGCGTCGTGCACCGACTCCGCCGCCTTCACGGTGGCCGTATAGACGATGGTGGCGGGCAGCTGGAACGCCGCCTCTGCCTTTGCCTGTGCCTCTGCCGCTGCGTCGGCGCCGATGGCCGTGTCGGCGTCCACCGGGGACTCGTCCGATCCATCGGGGCCGCTTGAGGGCTTCGCCGTCACGAGCGCCAGCAACCGCCGGAGCTTGTCCTCGTCGTCCGCCAGCGGCTCGACGCGATAGTGCAGGTTCGAGCGGTAGGTGCCGCCGATGAGGCAGCCCGCGGCGGGGATGTCGAGCTGCCGCGCGATGTCCTCGACGACTTCCGCCGACGCCGTCGCCGTGAGCGCGAGCACGGCGGGCCGACCCAGGCGCTCGCGGGCGTCGCCGACGCGCAGGAAGGCCGGGCGGAAGTCATGGCCCCATTCGGAGATGCAATGCGCCTCGTCGACGACGATCAGGTCCGTCGGACGCTGCGCGAGGCGCTCGACCCAGTCGGCGTCGTCCAACCGTTCCGGCGTCAGCAGGACGACCTTCGCGCTGCCGTCGAGTGCCATCGACTCCTGCGCCGCGAGCGCCGCCGCGTCGAGGCCGCTGTGCACTTGCGCGCATCGGATGCCGAGCGCGCCGAGCCGCTCGCACTGGTCTTTCATCAGCGCGATCAGCGGGGACACGACGACCGTGCGCCCCGACAGCAGCGCTGCGGGCAGCTGATAGCACAGCGACTTGCCGGCGCCGGTTGGCATCACTGCGAGCGTGTTCAGTCCGCGCAGCACGCGATCGATGACGTCTTTTTGACCGGGCCGCCAGACGCGCAGCCCGAAGCGGCGCAGTTGCTGAAGGAGGAGTCGTTCTGAAGGCGCTTGTCGACGCGTGGTCATGGCGGTGTCTAGGCGTGCAGGTCGGAATTTCCGCGATGGCATGAGCAAGCCGCGCGCCCAAGCGGTACTTCCTGCCACGGCCGCGGTTCCGCTGTGGGTGTCCCGCTAGGCGCGAACCGGAGCCATAGCAGCGCTATAGCGAGGATTTGCAACGACGCGGGGCGCCCACAGCGGGACCGCGGTGCGTTCGTAGGGCGGGCACAGGGGTTGCCTAGAGCCTTCATGCCGCTCGCGTTCGGCCTCTTTCGCCGCTCGCTGGGCCCGACCCACGTCACAACATTCCGGAGATCGTCATGATCAGCACCATCCTGCTCGTCATCCTCATCCTGCTCCTGATCGGCGCGCTGCCGTCCTGGCCGCACAGCCGAAGCTGGGGTTACGGCCCCAGCGGCGGCCTGGGCCTGGTCGTCCTGATCCTGATCGTCCTGCTGCTGTTGGGCTACATCTGACCGCACCCGACCTGGGCCTGCGGACGAGCGCCCCTCACGGGCGTTCTCCGCGTGCCTGGCGGGCGCCGGAACGCCGGGCGTGCCCGGCGCTCACGCGCCCAGCAGCGACTGCCCGCAGACCCGCAAGACCTGACCCGTGAGCGGGTGCGCGCCCGGCGACGCCAGGAAGGCGATCGCCTCCGCGACGTCCGCCGGCGTGCCCCCTTGCTTGAGCGAATTCAAGCGGCGGCCAGCCTCGCGCACCATCAGCGGCATGCGGCGCGTCATCGCGGTCTCGATGAAGCCCGGGGCGACGGCGTTGATCGTGCCGCCACGCTCGTCGAGCGTCGCCGCCCGCGCGCCCACATAGCCGATCAGCGCGGCCTTCGAGGCGCTGTAGTTGGTCTGCCCGGCATTGCCGGCGATGCCGCTGATCGACGACAGGCAGATCTCGCGTGCGCCAGCGTTCAGCAGTCCGGTGTCATCCAGCCGCGCGTCGATCGCGAGGATCGCCGCCAGGTTCACCGCCATCACCGAATCCCACTCCGCCGGCGACATCCGCGCCAGCGTCCGGTCGCGCGTGATCCCCGCGTTGTGCACCAGCACGTCCACGCCGTGCAGGCGCCGCACGGCATCGAGCAATTCATCGACAGCCCCCGGCGCCGTCAGGTCCGCCGCGAGCAGCGAGCCGCCGATCTCGCGCGCCAGCGCCTCGAGCGGCTGCCGCGCCGCGGGCACGTCGACGCACAGCACGCGCATCCCGTCGAGCGCCAGCCGACGGGCCGTGGCCGCGCCGATGCCGCCCGCCGCGCCCGTGACCAGCGCCACCGGCGCGCGCTCGTCGTCGATCCGCGGCTCGACGTCCTTGCGCCAGGACAGGACCTGCCCCGACACATAGGCGGAGCGATCCGTGCCGAAGAATCGCAAGGCACCCGCCAAGGATTCCATCGACGCCGCGCCTTCCTGCAGCACAAGGGCGTTGGCCGTCGCGCCGCGCCGGCCGGCTTCCTTGGCCAGCGCGCGGACGAAGCCCTGCACCGCGTGCAGGCAGGCCGCTTCCGCCGCGCTCATGACGCCGGCCGAGGTCAGCGCCAGGACGCGACCGCCCGGCGCGAGCTGGACCAGCGCCAGCTGGGCCTGCTCGAACAGCGCGCGCAGACCCGCGAGGTCGCGGCAACCGGTCGCGTCGATCACCAGCGTCCGCACCGGACCGTCGCCGCTCGGCGTGCCGCCTTGCGCGACGATCGCGGCCAGCAGGGACGGCAACGGCGCCGCGCTGCCCGGCGCGATCGCAAGCACGGACCGGCCCGCGAGTTCCTCGTCGACCCAGGCGTTCTGGCGCCGCGGCAGCGGCACCGGTTGCGGCAGGTTGAACAGGCGTGCGATGCGACGGCCGAACGGGTGCTGGACGAAGTGGAGCAGGCGATCGGTCATGGCGGCGAGGTCGGCGACGTCGGCAAGGTCGCGGGGGAGGGCTGGGAACGGCGCGCAGTGTAGGCGCGCCCGGACGTGCCGCCGCTCAACGTCAACCCGATGCGCGTCTCCCGTTCGTCCGATCGCGCGAAGGGGGCGCCGCCGTGCATGCGCGCGATCGCGTCGACGATCGACAGGCCCAGACCGAGGTGATCGTCGCCCGTCGCCGCGCCGCTGGCCATGGACCGGTCGGCGCCGTTCGAACCGTTCGCGCCGTTCGTTCCGCTTGACACGTTCGAAGCGTCCGCAGCGTTTGTGGCTTGCGCATCGCCCGCGCGATAGAACCGGTCGAACAGTCGCGGCAGCCGCTTCGCGGGAATGACCGGCCCCAGGTTCGCGACCCACAGGCGGACCTGACCCGACCGCGCGCCCTCGATGCCGACGCGCAGCACGCTGCCGACGGTGGCGTAGCGCGTCGCGTTGGCGATCAGGTTGGACAGCGCGCGCTTGAGCAGCGCGGCGTCGAAGTCGCCGACCGCCTCGCCCTCGACGCGCAGCGACAGGCCCGCCTCCTCGATGGCAGCGTCGTGGTACTCCGCGACCTCCGCGGCCAGGGCCGCGAGGCTATCGACGCGCTGCCGGCGCGCGCGGTGTCCCCCATAGGCCCGTGACAGGAACAGCATATCGCCCACGATGCCCTGCATGCGGCGCAATTCCTCGAGGTGGGTGCCGAGGCGATCCCTGGCCTCGGGCGGCAGGCCGGCGTCGCGCATCGTGAGCTCGGTGCCGGTGATCAGCGTGGCGAGCGGGGTCCGCAACTCGTGCGCGACGTTGGCGCTGAACGCTTCCACCTGGGCCTGCGTGCGACGTTGCCGCTCCAGCATCGCGGTGAGTTGGTCGACGCGCTGGCGCAGCGCCCGCAGCAGTCCGCCGGCGCTGCGCAACGATGACAAAACGGTCATCCGCATGTCCGCCTCATGTCGGTGTCGCGGGCATAGAGTGGGATCCAAGGCGTTTGAAACGCGCGCCGACGCAGCGGGATCCGATCCTCTTCCGACACACGGATGCCGCGTGCAGGACCCCTTTCAATCCAAGGAGTTTGACCATGAACCACTTCAAGAAGCTCTCCCTTCCGATCGGCGCCGTCGCCCTGGCGGCTGCCCTGACGGCGCCGGCTTTCGCACAGGTCGAGGAAGAGGTCGTGTCCGGCCCCAAGTCCCGCGACCAGGTCATCGCTGAACTCGAGGCCGCGCGCCTGGACGGCAGCCTCGACAAGTTGCAGGGCGAACACAGCTACGCGCCGGACTTCGACGAAGCGAAGGGCATGGACGTGCAGTACTCGAATCACCAGGCCGATGCCGACGTGACGGTGGGCATGTCCGCCGACACGAGCACGCAGGTGCAGTTCGCCGCACCTGCCGCGGGCGGCAAGACACGTGCCCAGGTGATGGACGAGTTGGAACAGGCGCGCGCCGACGGGTCGCTGGACCGCGCCTGGAGTGAGCAGGGATATGCGCCGGAGCTCGAGGCGGCGCATTCGTACCGTCGCTGAACGCTCCCGATGCCCGGCACGGGCCGCGACGATCCACGGCGATCCGCCATGGGTTCCGAACGGGACAGCGCCGACCTGACGGACCGATCGACGGACGCGGGATGACCTGACCGAGCAGGGACGGTCATCCGGCTTCGAGCAACGGGGTTCCCATGTGGGAACCCCGCTTTCGTTGCGGGCCCCGGCGGAGCCCTCACGTGACGTTCACAGACGCGTGAAGGTCACAGACGCGCGACGTCCAGGATCGCCTGCGCGAAGGCTTTCGGCGCTTCCTGCGGCAGGTTGTGGCCGATGCCGCCGCTCAGGTCGCGGTGCTCGTACTTGCCGGCGAACTTGCGGCGATAGTTGGCCGGCGCGGGATGCGGCGCGCCGTTGGCGTCCCCCTCCAGCGTGATCGCGGGGATCGTGATCTGGGGCGCCGCGCCGATGCGGGCCTCCACCGCGTCGAAGCGCGATTCGCCATCCGCCAGTCCCAGGCGCCAGCGGTAGTTGTGCACCACGATCGCGACGTGGTCCGGGTTGTCGAAGGCGGCGGCGCTGCGGGCGAAGGTCGCGTCGTCGAAGCGCCATTGCGGCGAGGCCAGTTGCCAGATCAGCTTCGAGAACTCGGCGCGGTACTTCTCGTAGCCCAGCCGGCCGCGTTCGGTCGCGAAGTAGAACTGGTACCACCATTGCAGCTCGGCGGCCGGCGGCAGCGGCTGCTCGTTGACCTTGCGGTCGACCAGCAGGTAGCCGCTGACGGACACCAGCGCCTGGCATCGCTCCGGCCAGAGCGCGGCGAGGATGCCCGCCGTGCGCGCGCCCCAGTCGCAGCCGCCGACGATCGCCTTCGGGATGCGCAGCGCGTCCAGCAGCGCGATCGCGTCGCGTGCCAGCGCGCCTTGCTGGCCGTTGCGCGCCGTGGCGGCGGACAGGAAACGCGTCGTGCCGTAGCCGCGCGCGTAGGGCACGATCACGCGATAACCGGCCGCCGCGAGCAGCGGCGCGACGCCCTCGTAGGTGTGGACGTCGTAGGGCCAGCCGTGCAGCAGCAGCACCGGCGGGCCGTCGGCCGGGCCGGCCTCGACGTAACCGACGCGGAGATCGCCGGCGTCGATGTGCTTGAGGGTGCCGAAGGACGGCGCGATCGCGATGGCCGCGCCGTCGGCCGCCGCTGTCGGTGCCGCCGCCGGTGTCGCCGCCAACGCGGCCGACGGCAGCAGGCCCGACAGCGGCAGCGCGGCGGCGGCCGTGGCGGCGCCCAGCGAGGCGCCCAGGCGCAGGAACTGACGGCGGGGCAGGGCGCCCCCGGCGATGCCGAGGCCGTCGGTCAGGTCGTCGTGCCCGTCGGGGCGGGTGCGGTCGGTCATGGGGATCTCCGTGTGTGGTGGGACCTCCGCAGTGGACGCCGGCGATGTATCTCCGCCTTGTCGATGAGGACGTGGGATTGCATGCGGGTGTCGCCGCCCGAAGCGCAGATACAGGGGCATACAAAGCCGATCTCTGACATCGATCAAACCAACCCCTGGCTTTCCGGCCGCGTCCTTCCTAGCCTGCCGGGACCGGGCGCGCGGGGCGTCCGGATTCGGGCCGCGTGCCCGCAGGAGGTATCGATGAATGGGGTCTTGCTGGACGAGGTCGTCTACTTTCCGTCACTGCAGACATTGCCGGCCGAGATGCGCGGGCTGCGCGAGCTCGACCGCCTGCGCAAGCGCCGGACCCTGCCGCTGATCACGCTGTCGACGCAGCAGCGGGTGCCCGATGTCGTGGACTTCCGCCGCGCGGCGCAGCAGGCGGGCGAGGCCATGCAGGAGCTGCCGCATTTCATCGACCTGGGCCGCGTTCCGCTGGACCACGCGCTGGCGTGGCGCCGGCTGGCCGACCCGACGCAGGGGTTCCGGACCTGGCGCGAGTTCGCCCAGGCGCACAGGAACGCGGTGCCCGTGGTGCTGATGCCCGACGGCGCCAGCGAGCGCAGCATCGTGCTGCAGGCGGTCATGATCGAGCGCGAGTTCGGCCGGGTGCTGTTCCGGCTGCGCGGCGCGGCGCCGTTGACGGCGCCCGCGACGGCGCTCGTGGAGCGGGCACTCGACGGGCTCGAGGACCGGCGCCGCGCGCTGGTCGTGCTGGACTTCGGCACCGAGCGGGAGTGGCTGCTGGGATGTTCCGGCGTCGGCCGGGACCTGCTGGCGCGCTGGCGGACGCGGTGGCCGGGGGTGCGTGTCGTGATGATGGGCAACAGCTTCCCCGCCACGGCGCAATGGATCGGCGCCGCGGTGTCGGAAGACAACCCGAGGTCGGGCCGTCTCGCGATCCTCGAGCGCGAGCTGCATCGCCGGCTCGGCGGCCCGGCGCTCGTCGGCTACGGCGACCATGGCGCCATCCATGCGCCGAGCGAGCCCGGCGTGGAGCTGCCGACGGGTCATGTGCGCTTCGACTATCCATGGCAGGGCGTGTGGCGCTTCGAGCGCCGCCGCCGCGCGAATCCGGACGAGGCCCACCGCGAAGCCGCCGCGGCCCTCATCGAGGCGGCGCCGTCGTTCGGCACCCGCGGCCTGTGGGGGGAACATGAGATCCAGGAAGCCGCCAACGGCCGGATGTTCGCGCGGGGTCGCGAGGCCCTGACGGCCCTCCGCGTCAACCTGCATCTGGCGACGCAGGTCGACGAGATGCTGATCGAACATCGGAGCATCCGGACCGTGCTGCCCGCCTCGACTTCGTGAAAACCACGGGCTGGCGACAGGGCGCGGCGAAGCCGGTCGGCGGGGAAGGGCATGCGGGCCTGCCTATACTCGCGCCCCATGCGCCGCTGGCTGACCGTCTTCCTGCTGATCCTGCTGCCGCTCCAGCTGAGCTGGGCGGTGGCGGCGACCTATTGCGCGCATGAAGCCGATCCGGCGGTGAACCACATCGGTCACCACCAGCACCAGCACGACGGGTCGGAAGGGGCGCCGGACGCGTCCGGGGCGCCTGAGAAGACGGCTGACAAGGCGCCGGAGAAAGCTTCCGAGAGAGCGTCGGAGAAGGCGACGGAGAAGGCGACCGACAAGGCGCTGACCTGCGTCGATGACGACTGCGGCTTCTGCCATCTGGGCCACAGTCAGCCGGTGGCGAGCACGCCGATCGTGCTGCCGGCGGTGGCCGGTCCGGTCGTCGAGGGCTCCGTGCCCGATGCGTGGTCCTCGCGCGGCCCCGATCGCCGCGAACGACCCAACTGGCAGCCCGCCTGATCGGCGGCCGCCCCCGCGGCGCCGAGTTGGGCGCCCCGCGTCGTTGCAAATCCGCGCCATAGCGCTGCTATGGCTCCGGTTTGCGCCTGGCGGTGCATCCCAACTCGACGCCGCGTCCATCGAAGGCAGTCAGGGATGACTGGCCTCGCATCGAGCGCTCGCCGATTCCTCGTTGAACCTCTTCCTGCCCGGCCGCCTCTGCGGCGGCGGGCACAACGCCGGAGTCTCCGATGCCCAAGTTCCTGGTGCCGCTATGCAGCGCGGCACTCCTTTCCCTCGTGCCGATGACCGCGCGTGCCGCGCCTGAGGCGCCACCTGCTTCCTCGACGTCATCCTCGTCATCGACTTCATCGTCGACCGCGTCATCGGCCCCGCCATCGGCCGCGCCCTTGCCGCTGCTGACGCTGAACGCCGCCGTCGACCGCGCGTTGGCCACCCATCCAAGGATGCGCGCCGCGGCCCTCGACGTCGAAGCCGCCGACGGCGCGGTCCAGCAGGCCGCGCTGCCACCCAACCCGTCGCTCGGACTCGAGCAGGAAGACACCCGCCGCGAGACGCGCACGGTCACCGTGCTGCTGAGCCAGCCGCTGGAGATCGGCGGGCAGCGCGCGGCCCGGACGGCGCTGGCCCAGCGCGGTCTCGACATCTCGCAGGCCGAGCTCGACGCGATGCGCGCCGACGTGCGGGCCGACGTGGTGCAGGCCTTCTTCGCCGCGCTGGTCGCGCAGGAACGGGTCGGCGCCGCCGAGGAGTCGCTCCGCATCGCCGGCGGCGGCGCCGACGCGACCGCGCGTCGCGTGGCCGCGGGCAAGCTCTCGCCGAACGACGAAACCCGGGCGCGTGTCGCCGAAGCCACCGCGCGCATCGAGCTGCGCCAGGCGCAGGCGGACCGGCTCGTCGCGCGGCATGCGTTGGCGGCGGCGGTCGGGATGGACGAAGCGACGATCGGGGCGCTCGATGGCAGCGCCGCGTCGCTGCCGGCCTTGCCCGCCGAAGCCGAGATCGCCCGCCGTCTGGCCGATGCGCCCGCGCTGCGACGCGCCCGGCTCGAGGTCGAGCGCGCCCAGGCCGCCTACGACCTCGAGCGCTCGCGCCGCATTCCCGATGTCACGGTGACCCTCGGCGCGAAGCGCGCGCAGGAGATCGGCCGCAACCAGGCGGTGATCGGTGTGTCCATGCCGCTGCCGCTGTTCGATCGCAACCAGGGCGCGCAGCGCGAGGCCCTCAAGCGCCGCCAGGCGGCCGAGCAGCTCGCGGAGGCCGAGTCCCTGCGGTTGCGCGCCGAGGTGCTGAGCGCGGCCGATGAGCTGAGCGCCCGCGCCGACGAGGTCGACGCCCTGCAGCGCACCGTGCTGCCCGGCGCGCGCGACGCCTACACCGCCGCCACGCGAGGCTTCGAACTCGGCAAGTTCGGCTTCCTGGACGTGCTCGACGCGCAGCGCACCTGGCTGCAGGCGCGGATGCAGTGGCTCGATGCGCTCGCACGGGCGCATCGCGCCAACGCCGACCTCGAGCGCCGCCTCGGCGCGCCCGCCCAGCAACCGTGAGAACGACGATGAACTTCAACAAGCAAGACGACAAGACGTCCTCCGGACGCGGACTGCCCAAGCGGCAACTGATCGCCATCGCGGTGCTGGTGGCCATCGGCCTCGGCGGCGGCGCGGCCATCCTGGCCTCCGGCCCCAAGGCATCGTCCGAGGGTGGCCATGGCGAGCATGGCGAGCACGCCGCAGGCGGCCATGACGATCACGGTCCCTCCGCCGGGAAGGAGTCGGGCGAACACAAGGACGAACCCAAGGACGGGCACAAGGACGAGCACAAGGACGAACCCGAAGCCATCGCGATGACCGAGGCGCAGATCAAGTCGGCCGCGATCGCCCTGGAGACCGCCGGCCCGGCGACGATCCGGACGACGACGCGTCTGCCCGGTGAGATCGGCTTCAACGAGGACCGCACCGCGCACGTCGTGCCGCGCGTGGCCGGCGTCGTGGAGGCGGTGCCCGCGACGCTCGGGCAGTCCGTGCGCAAGGGCGATCTGCTGGCGGTGATCGCGAGCGCGCAGGTGTCGGACCAGCGCAGCGAGCTGCTCGCCGCGCACAAGCGCGAGCAGCTGGCGCGCACGACCTACGACCGCGAGCGCAAGCTGTGGGAGGAGAAGATCTCGCCCCGCCAGGATGTGGACGTGGCCGAGCAGGCCCTGCGCGAGGCCGAGATCGCCGTCGCGAACGCGCGGCAGAAACTGCTCGCCATCGGTGCCACGACCGGTGCCACCACCGGTGCCACCACCGGTGCCACGACCGGCGGCGCGCTCACCCGCTTCGAGCTGCGCGCGCCTTTCGACGGCGTCGTCGTCGAGAAGCACCTGACGCTGGGCGAGCAGGTGAAGGAGGACGCGAGCGTCTTCGTCCTGTCGGACCTGCGCACCGTGTGGGCGCGCATCGACGTGCCGGCCGGGGATCTGGCCAAGGTGCGCGTGGGCGAGCGCGCCGTCGTGCGCTCCGCCGCCTTCGAGCAGTCGGCCGACGGCAAGGTCGCCTACGTCGGCGCGCTGATCGGCGGGCAGAGCCGCACCGCGCAGGCGCGCATCTCGCTGGCGAATCCGGACGGCGCCTGGCGGCCCGGGCTGTTCGTCAACGTCGACGTCGTGACCGGCGAGGCGCCCGCGCCGATCACCGTGGCCGCCGACGCGGTCCAGGTCTTCGAGGACCGGCAGGTCGTCTTCGTGCGCACCGCCGACGGCTTCGCCGCCATGCCGGTCAAGACCGGCCGCGGCGACGGCCGGCGCATCGAGATCGTCGACGGCCTGAAGGCCGGCGCGAGGGTCGCGGCGGTCAACGCCTTCGTCATCAAGTCCGAGGCCGGCAAGGGCTCGGCCACCCATTCGCACTGACGGAGGACGCATGTTCGAACGCATCATCCGATTCGCCATCGAGCACCGATGGCTGGTGCTGGTGGCCGTGCTGGGCATGGCGGCGCTGGGCGTCTTCAGCTACCAGAAGCTGCCCATCGACGCCGTGCCCGACATCACCAACGTGCAGGTGCAGATCAACACCGGCGCGCCGGGCTACTCGCCGCTGGAGGCGGAGCAGCGCGTGACCTTCCCGATCGAGACTGCGATGGCCGGTCTGCCGGGGCTGAAGCAGACGCGCTCGCTGTCGCGCTACGGGCTGTCGCAGGTGACGGTGATCTTCCGCGACGGCACCGACATCCACTTCGCGCGGCAGTTGGTCAACGAGCGGCTGCAGGCCGCGCGCGAGCACCTGCCCGACGGTCTGACGCCGGCGATGGGGCCGGTGTCGACGGGCCTGGGCGAGATCTACCAATGGACGATCGAGGCCGAGGAGGGCGCGCGCAAGCCCGACGGCTCGCCCTACACGCCGATCGACCTGCGCGAGATCCAGGATTGGGTCGTCAAGCCGCAGCTGCGCAACGTGCCGGGCGTGACCGAGGTCAACACGATCGGCGGCTTCGCCAAGGAGTTCGAGGTGGCGCCCGATCCCGGGCGGTTGTCGTCGCACGGGCTGACGCTGGCGGAGGTCGTCGAGGCGCTGGAGCGCAACAACGCCAACGTCGGCGCCGGCTACATCGAGCGCCGCGGCGAGCAGTACCTGATCCGCGCGCCGGGCCAGCTGCGGGACCTGGCCGACATCGGCAACGTGGTGCTGCGCACCGACGGCGGCGTGCCGGTGCGGGTGCGCGACGTGGCGCAGGTCGGCATCGGCAAGGAGCTGCGCAGCGGCGCGGCCACCGACAACGGCCGCGAGGTCGTGCTGGGCACCGTCTTCATGCTGATCGGCGAGAACAGCCGCAGCGTCGCGCTGGCCGTCGATCGCAAGATGAAGGAGGTCGCGACGACGCTGCCGAAAGGCGTGCACGTCGTCACCGTCTACGACCGCACCGTGCTCGTCGACAAGGCGATCGCCACGGTCAAGCGCAACCTGATCGAAGGCGCCGTGCTGGTGATCGCCGTGCTCTTCCTGTTCCTGGGCAACCTGCGTGCGGCGGTGCTGACGGCGCTGGTGATCCCGCTGTCGATGCTGTTCACCTTCACCGGCATGGTCGGCCAGAAGGTCAGCGCCAACCTGATGAGCCTGGGCGCGCTGGACTTCGGGATCATCGTGGACGGCGCGGTCGTCATCGTCGAGAACTGCGTGCGGCGCCTGGCGCACGCGCAGTCGCGCCTGGGACGGCCGCTGACGCGCGGCGAGCGCTTCCACGAGGTCTTCGCGGCGGCGCAGGAGGCGCGCCGGCCGCTGCTGTTCGGGCAGCTGATCATCATGGTGGTCTACCTGCCGATCTTCGCGCTGACCGGCGTGGAAGGGCGGATGTTCCATCCGATGGCGGTGACCGTGGTGATGGCGCTGCTGGGCGCGATGATCCTGTCCATCACCTTCGTGCCGGCGGCGGTGGCGCTGTTCATCGGCGACAAGGTCCAGGAGAAGGAGAGCCGCCTGATGGCATGGGCGCACCGCGCCTACGAGCCGCTGCTGGTCAAGGCGATGGCCGCGCGCCCGGTGGTGATCACCGGCGCGGCCGTGGCGGTGGTGCTGTCGACCTTGCTCGCGACGCGCCTGGGCAGCGAGTTCGTGCCCAGCCTCAACGAAGGCGACTTCGCGGTGCAGGCGTTGCGGCTGCCGGGCACCAGCCTGTCGCAGTCGGTGGCGATGCAGCAGCAGCTGGAGGCGCGCCTGAAGCAGAAGTTCCCCGAGATCGAACGCGTGTTCTCGCGCACGGGCACGGCGGAGATCGCGGCGGACCCGATGCCGCCCAACATCTCCGACGCCTACGTGATGCTCCTGTCGCAGGACCGGTGGCCCGAGCCGCGACGCACCCGCGACGAGTTGATCGCCGCGGTGCAGGAGGAACTCGCGACGCTGCCGGGGCAGAACTACGAGTTCTCGCAGCCGATCCAGCTGCGCTTCAACGAGTTGATCTCGGGCGTGCGCTCGGACGTGGCGGTGAAGGTCTTCGGCGACGACATGGACCAGCTGAACGCGGCGGCGGCGAAGATCGCCGCAGTGCTGGGCGGGCTCGATGGCGCGGCGGAGGTCAACGTCGAACAGACGACCGGGCTGCCGATGCTCACCGTCGACATCGACCGCGAGAAGGCGGGGCGTCACGGGCTGAACCTGCAGGACGTGCAGCAGCTGGTGGCGACGGCGACCGGCGGGGCGCATGCGGGCACGCTGTTCGAGGGCGACCGGCGCTTCTCGATCGTCGTGCGCCTGCCCGAGGCGCTGCGGACGGACCTGGCGGCGATCGAACGGCTGCCGGTGCCGCTGCCGAAGGGGGCCGACGGCGCCGCGCGTTTCCTGCCCCTGTCGGAGGTCGCGACGCTGTCGCTGGCGCCGGGGCCCAACCAGGTCAGCCGCGAGGACGGCAAGCGGCGCGTCGTCGTCAGCGCGAACGTGCGCGGCCGCGACCTCGGATCGTTCGTCGCCGAGGCGCAGCAGGCCGTGACGTCGCAGGTCGCCTTGCCGTCCGGCTACTGGCTGGGCTGGGGCGGGCAGTTCGAGAACCTGCAGTCCGCCAGCGAGCGTCTGCGCGTCGTGGTGCCGGTGGCGCTGGGGCTGGTCTTCGTGCTGCTGTTCGCGATGTTCGGCAACGCGCGGGACGGGCTGCTGGTGTTCTCGGGCATCCCGTTCGCGCTGACCGGCGGCGTGCTGGCGCTGTGGATGCGCGGGATACCGCTGTCGATCTCGGCGGCGGTGGGGTTCATCGCGCTGAGCGGCGTGGCCGTGCTGAACGGGCTGGTGATGATCTCCTTCATCCGCCAGTTGAGGGAGCAGGGCCGGCCCTTGGGGGACGCCATCCATGAGGGGGCGTTGACACGGCTGCGGCCGGTGCTGATGACGGCGCTGGTGGCGTCGCTCGGTTTCGTGCCGATGGCGCTCGCGACCGGCACCGGCGCCGAGGTGCAGCGACCGCTGGCGACGGTGGTGATCGGCGGGATCCTGTCCTCGACGGCGCTGACCCTGCTGGTGCTGCCGGTGCTGTACCGGTGGGCGTATCGCCGCGACGAGGCCGATGCCGGGACCGGCATCGCGCGCGGCCGGGGCGAGGACGTGATTTCGGTCGCGACGTGATGTCGGCTGTCCCGCCCGGATGCGGGGGCGCCCCGGGGAGGGGCGCCTTCCCCTTTTTCCTAGAATCGCGCTTCCAAAAAGGACGAGTCTCCAGGAGGGAGCATGAAGAAGTTGGGAGTGGCCGCCGTGGCGGCCTTGGCGCTGAGCGGTTGCGCGATTCATCAGAACGTGACGCCGGTGCAGGTCCGTGTGGAGGATCGGCAGATCTGCGTGATCGACAACCCGTCGGTGCGCAAGGGCTTCAGCGACGGCTACAAGCGCGCCTTGGAAAGCAAGGGCTACGTGGTGCGCACGCTGCCGCAGGTGGCGGCAATCACGGACTGCGCGGTGACGAGCACCTACAACGCCACCTGGCGCTGGGACCTCGCGCTGTACATGGCGTATGCCGAGATCCGCGTCTTCAGCGCGGGCAAGCAGGTCGGCGAAGCGAAGTACGACGCCACGCACGGCAGCGGCAGCATGAACAAGTTCATCGACGCCGACAAGAAGGTCGTGGAGCTGGTGAACAGCCTGTTCCCGGGCGGCGCCGCCACGGCGGCCGCACCCACGGCTGCGGCCGCGGCGTCCGCGCCGCAATGAACGGACGCTGACCTTCGGGTCGGCAGGAAGGCGGAGCGGCCCGCGTCGCTCCGCCGGAACCCCGGGCGTCGGGAGACGCGCGCGGTTGTCATGCGGATCCACTCATCCGCGTGAGTTCGCTGCCTCGTGAAAGTGACGTCGACGCGATGTCGACAAGTCGAGGTCATGGAACCCGGATCGACGTTTCCCTAGAGTGGCTGCATCGCCTCGCGAGGAGAGTGGTGTGCCGATGTCGAAGATGGAAATGAACGGGCGGATCGTCGTCCCCAAGGACATCCGCAAGGCCACGGGCGCCAAGCTTGGTACGCGCTTCATCTGGACGTTGATGGAGGACGGCAGCATCCACGTCGTTGCGAAGTCGAAACGGCCGGTCGCGGAAGAGACGCCGCAGCCGGATTCTGTTGATTCACTGAATGGAGAAGGCAATGCATGAAACGTTTCTGAGCGAGCAAGGCACCCTGCAGGTGCCCGCAGAGATCTTGAAAGAGCTGGAAGCAAAACCTGGCACCCCGTTCGTCTGGGATATCCGCGGCGATGGCAGTCTCTATGTTCGAGCCAAGACGACGTCGTTGGCAGAGTTGGCGGGGATGCTGAAGCCGCCCAACGGCAAGTCGGTTTCCATCGAAGAAATGAATCCGTTCCGTTGAGCAGGCCCGCGGAATCTCCCATCGCAGTGGTGATAAGGTCACTCACCATGACCCGCAAGCCATCAAGACCGACTGCCGTGGCGCGCAAGGGTGACCATGACGTGGTCCTGCTCTCCGGCGGCAACCCGCAGATCCCGAAAGGGCATGGCGACGCGCCGGTGCAGGCCTACATCGCCGCGCTCCAGGACTGGAAGCAGGCCGTCGTGCGGCGCATGGATGCGCTGATCGTCGAGGCCGTGCCCGACGTGCGCAAGGCCGTGAAATGGAACTCGCCGCTGTACGGCGTCGACGGCACGACCTGGTTCCTCGGCCTCCATGTGATGACGCGCTATGTGAAGGTCGCGTTCTTCAACGGCAAGTCGTTGGATCCGATGCCGCCCGTCGATTCGAAGACCGCCCACGCCCGTTATCTGCATGTGAGCGAGCAGGAGCCGCTCGATGAGGCGGCCTTCGTCGCCTGGGTGAAAGCGGCCAGCGCGATCCCCGGCGAGAAGATGTGAGTGGACTGAACCGCTGAACCTGCTGGGCCTGCTGATGCGTGTCGCTCAGCTCGCGGCGCGCCAGTCGAGCAGATCCTCGTAGGTCGCGCCGGCGCCGCCGCAGAGCATCACCAGCACGTTCCTGGCGTCCCGCAGCACGGGTACCTCCCGCTTGAGCGTCGCCGCGACCGCGGCCCCGCACGCGGGTTCGACGATCAGCCGGTGTTCCTTCGCCACGTCGAGGCAGGCCTGCACCGCTTCCGCATCCGTCACCGTCGTGGCGACGACCGGATGCTGCTTCGTCCACGCGAAGGCCCGCTCGCTCACCCGACGGGCCCCCAGCGAGGTGGCGAGGCTCGTGATCGCGTCGAGCGTCACCAGCTCGCCCGCGGCGATCGCCGCTTTCAGCGAATCGGCCCCGAAGGTTTCCGCCGCCACCAGGGGCACGTCCTGCCACCCGACCGCGTGCATGCCCTGCAGCACGCCACTCATCAGCCCGCCGCCGCCGACCGAGAGCACCACCGCGTCCGGCTTCGGGCCTTGCGTGGCGGCCTCCGCGATCATCGTCGCGTGCCCGTCCCACAGCAGCGGATCGTCGAACGGGTGGATGAAGGCGTCGGTGGGCTGGCGCAGCGACATCAGGTGGTCGTTGGCTTCCATCCAGCTCTTGCCGTGGACGACGACCTCGGCGCCCTGGCGGCGGATCAGCGTCTTGGGCCACTCGCGCGTGGTCTCCGGCACGACCACGACGACCGGCAGTCCGAGCCGGCGCCCCGCATAGGCGACCGCGATCCCCGCATTGCCGCCCGAGGACGACAACAGCCGCGTCGCACCGCGCGACGCATGGACTTCGCAGGCGTGGCCGATGCCGCGCAGCTTGAACGAGCCGCAGGGCTGGAGGGCTTCGAGCTTCAACCAGACGCGCTGGTCAGGGGTACTGAAGGCATCGGACTCGACGGTCGGCGTGGTGATGTGGATGGCCATGCGGGAATCGTAGCCTGAGGTGGCCCGGGGGCCGCCAGCCGCTACCATCCAGTGCACATGAATGCTCTCTTCGAACGATCCTGGCAGCGTGCCTGGTCCGCACTCATCGGCGCAGGCCCCGGCGAACGCGACGGGCACGCGCTGCGCGACGACCTGCTCGCGCGCTACGCGGAGCCGCCACGCAAGTACCACACCCGTCAGCATCTCGAGGAATGCCTCGCGCTCTTCGACGAGGTCGGCGCGCTGGCCGTCCATCCCGCCGAGGTCGAGATGGCGCTCTGGTTCCACGACGCGATCTACGACGTGAAGGGCTCGGGCAACGAGGAACGCAGCGCCGAGTGGGCGCAGGAGGCGCTGCTCGCCGCCGGCGCGGAGCGCGACGTCGCCGATCGTGTCCGGCGACTGGTGCTGGTGACGAAACACGACGGCGTGCCGGCCAGCGTGGACGAGCAGGTGCTGGTCGACATCGACCTGGCCATCCTCGGCGCCGGCCGCCCGCGCTTCGACGAGTACGAGCGCCAGATCCGCGATGAATACGCGTACGTGCCGGGTTTCCTGTTCCGTCGCAAGCGCAGGCAGATCCTCAGGACCTTCCTGGAGCGGCCGGTGCTGTACAGCACGGCCGCGCTGCGCGAACGGCTGGACGCGCGCGCCCGGGAGAACCTGCGGCGCGCGATCGGCTGATCAACGCGACGCGGCCACGACCGCCTGCGGCACGTTGCGGAAACTGATGGCCAGCCGGTTGTACGTGTTCATGAGGCCGATCGCGATCGTGAGGTCGACGAGCTCCTTCTCGCCGAACACCGCGACGGCGGCGGCGTAGTCGGCATCGGGCACGCCGGTCGTCGCGACGCGAGTGACCGACTCGGCCCAGGCCAGCGCCGCGCGCTCGCGGGCGTCGAACAGCGTGCCGCCTTCCTGCCAGGCCTGCACCAGGGCGAGCTTCTCGACGGGCACGCCCTTCTTGAGCAGGTCGCGGGTGTGCATGTCCAGGCAGTACGCGCAGTTGTTGATCTGCGAGACACGCAGGAACACGAGGTCGACGAGCGCCGGCGGCAGGCCGCTCTGGGCGACGTAGGCGTAGACGCCGCCGAGCGCCTTCACGCCGGCGGGAGAGATCTGGCTGTAGTCGAGACGTTGGGTCATGGGGGCTCCTTGGGATCGATGACTGGATTCTTCTCCCGCCGTGGTGCAAAGTGGAGTCCCAAGAATCGCAAGAATCGCTGTACCACGATGAGCCCGCCGCTGAGCCTTCCGCTCGACAAGTCCTCCGCCGTCCCGCTGGCGGACCAGATCCATCGAGGCATCGCGACGGCCATCGAGCAGCAGGTGCTCCTACCCGGCATGCGGCTGCCGTCCTGGATCGACCTGGCGGCGCAGTTGGGCGTGGCGCGCGGCACGGTGCGCGTGGCCTATGAGAAGCTGGCCGCCGCGCAGATGATCGAGGCGTCCCGCGCCGCCGGGACGCGAGTCGCGGAGCGGCCCGCCGCCTCGCGTCGCGGCGAGGCGGCCCTCGACCCCGGCCCCTTCATCGCGATGTACCGCGAATTGACGGCCGGCCCGGGGATCTTCCAGCCCGGGATTCCGTCGCGCGACAGCCTGCCGTCCAAGCTGATGCATCGTCTTCGCGCGCGGGCGCTGCTGGCGGAGACGACCGGCGCGGCGCTGTATCCCGACCCGCGCGGCGAGCTGGCGCTGCGGCGCGAGATCGTCGCTTACCTCGCGGTCGCGCGCGGCGTGGTCTGCTCGCCGGACCAGGTGCTCGTCACCGGCGGGTACGCGGCGGGGCTGGGGATCACGCTGCGCGTGCTCGGACTCGACGGCGGGTCGGCATGGATGGAGGAGCCCGGCTTCTTCTTCACGCGGCACGCGCTCCAGGTCGGCCGGCTGACGCCGGTCCCGGTGCCCGTGGACGAACAGGGGATCGATGTGGAGGCCGCCTGGCAGCGCGCGCCGGACGCGGCGCTCGCCGTCGTCACGCCGGGGCAACAGGCGCCGCTGGGGGTGACGATGTCGCTGCAGCGCCGGCTGCGCCTGCTCGACTGGGCCGCCAGCACCGGCGGCTGGATCGTCGAGGACGACTATCTGAGCGAGCTGCAACTGCAGGGGCGCGCCGCCCCGGCGCTCGCGTCGCTGGACCGGCACGGGCGGGTGATCCACATCGGCTCCTTCAGCAAGACGATCGATCCGCGGCTGCGGCTCGGGTTCGTCGTCGTGCCGGCGGCGATGGTGTCGCGCTTCGCGGAGGCGGTCGCCTGCCTGGCGCCGCCGCCGGGGCCGGCCACACAACAGGCGATCGCGGCGTTCATGCGCGACGGGCACTACCTGCGCCACCTGCGACGCACCAAGCGGCTGTACCTGGCGCAGCGCGACGGTCTGCTGAAGCGCTTGCACGAGCGGGGCCTGGAGACCCTGCCGGCGGCCCTGGCGGTGCTGGTCCGGACGCCGTCGGGGGTTTCGGACCTCGCGATCGCGCGGGACCTGTTCGCCTACGGCATCTCGCCGGCGCCGCTGTCGGTCTGGTTTGCCGAAGCCGGGCGGGCGCAATCGGGGTTGATGCTCAGCGTCGCGACGGCGCCGCAGTCGCAAGTCGCGCGCGCCTGCGACCGCCTGCAGGAGGTGATCGCCCGGCACGCGCCGCGCTGAAGGCGCCCTCGCGGCAGAAGTCGCCAGTGCTGCGATGCGAATACCGATCCGGCGCCAACGCTGTGGCCGATGCCGGCAACACGTCATCCCGGGAGGAACGACCCTTGCCACAAGGGCGGCTCCACTCCGACCTTGACGGGACTGCCATGGACCTCCACCACCGCCCGCCGCGCGACCTCTGCGTGGGCACCGCTTCCGGACTGCTCGGCGGCCTGATCGGCGCCGCCGCGATGACCGCCTTCCAGGCGGGCCTGGCGCGAGTCGGCATCACCTCGGGGGTGCGCGGCATGCCGTCGACCGAACGTGCCGCCGATCGTCTCGCGGCATTCACCGGCCGCCGTCTGCCGTCCCGCGAGCGCCCTGTCGCCGGCGAAGCCGTCCACTACGGGATGGGATCGCTGGTCGGCGGCCTGTACGGCGCGGCGGCCGAACTCGATCCCCGCGTGACCTGCGGGCGCGGCACCGTGTTCGGCGTGGCGGCGGCGACCGTCGTCGACGAGACGCTCGTGCCCGCGTTCCGCTTCGGCGACCCGGTCACGCGGGCGCCGCTGCCATCGCATCCGTACTCGTATGCCTCGCACCTGGTCTACGGCGCCTTCACCGAGTCGGCCCGCCAGCTGTTCCGCCGCTTCTTCGGCCGGGTACGCGCGGGGGCGAGGGTCGTGCGCGAGGCGAGGGCGCAGGGCGTGCCGGTGGTCGCGGTCAAGCCGGCCGATTCCCGGCGCACGCTGCTGATGGCCTTCCTGCTCGGCAGCACCGCCGGTCCGCGGACCAGCGCGCCGCTCACCGTCGCGAGTTGGGCCGCGAAGCTCGGCTGGATCGACGTGAAGGACTCGCCGCTGGCCTTCCTGGCGTCGACGCACGCGGTGGCGGTCACCACGCCGATGGCGATCGGGGAACTCATCATCGACAAGCTGCCGTCGACCCCCGACCGCACCGACCCGCCGGGGCTCGCGGCGCGTGCCGTCAGCGGGGCGATCTCGGGCGCGGCGCTGGCGGGCGGACGCTCCTGGCCGGCCGCCCTCGCGGGTGCGATGGGCGCCGTCCTCGCCACCTATGCGGGGTACACGCTGCGCGAGAAGCTGTCCGACGCGCTCGGCCACGACTTCCCGGTCGCGGCCGTCGAGGACCTGATCGCCTTCGGCGGCGCGACGATGGTGTGCCTGGCGCAGGTGGGCAGCAGTGAGGAGGCGACGTCCTCATCGGCGGGCACGGCGGCGGCTCATGACGACGCCTACGACGACGCGCTCTCGGCGCTGGGCTGGCCGCACAGCTGAAGCGCTGCGCCATCCGTCCCCGCGGGGCGCGCAGGAGATGGTCGACGTGGCAGCGCGTCAAGCCATCAGGTCAGGTCCATCTGATCAGGGTGACGATCATCGCCACGCAGAGCGCCATCGCGCCGAGGTAGAGCCCCCAGCCGCGCAGGCGACGGCGACGGCGACGGAGAAGACGCTCGCCGCGGTCGTCGCGAAGGACTTCTTCGTCGTCGCTTCGCGCCAGCAACGCGCCCGCCGCATAGAGCCCCGCGGCGATCACCGCTGCCGCGATCAGGTTGCGGCCTTCGCTCATGTCGTCGCTGACATCGAGCCAGATCGCCGACGCCACCCCAGTCGTCACGACAAGACTGACCGCGCGCCAGCGGTTCAGCCGGCTGACCGCCGGATTGAAACGCGGCTGTCGCAGGCGATCGCCGTCCGGCTCGGCGGTGGTCGACGTGCCCGGCGGCGACCAGCCGGGCGACTTGAACAGCACGCGGATCCGGTCCGACCAGCGCGGCGTGGCGCGGGCGCGGTCGAACAGCTCGCCGTAGAACTGGCTCACCGCCTTCAACGGGTTCCAGCTGTGCAGCGGCTTGACCGTGCCGTAGACGCAGGGCTCGGTCTCCTCGGCGAAGGTGCCGAACATCCGGTCCCAGATCACGAGCACCGCGCCGTAGTTCCTGTCCAGGTAGCCCGGATTCACCGCATGGTGGACGCGGTGGTTGGACGGCGTCGAGAACACCCGGTCCAGCCAGCCCAGTCGCCCGATGTGCTCGGTGTGGATCCAGAACTGGTACAGCAGCACGAACAGCCCCGCCGCGACGTACTGCTCCAGCGGCAGGCCCAGCAGCGCCATCGGCAGGAAGAACGGCCAGCCCATCACCGCGTAGAAGCTCTCCTGGCGCAGCGCGGTCGTCAGGTTGAAGTGCTCGCTCTGGTGATGCACGGTGTGGGCCGCCCAGAAGAGGGCGCTCTCATGGCTGACGCGGTGCAGCCAGTAGTCGCAGAAGTCGTAGACCACGATCGCCGCCACCCAGCCCCACCAGCCGTCCCAGGCCGTGGTCGGAACGAGCGCCAGATGCGGCTGCAGCCACGCGTACATGCCGTTCTGGAACAGCGGCGTGATCGCGGCGACCGCCAGGCTCATCAGGCCCTGGCTCAGGCTGCTGAGCGAGTCGGACAGCCCGTACGTGTCGCGCCCCTTCAGCCGTCCCCACAGCCATTCGAGGGCAATCAGGAGTCCGAACAGCGGGACGGCGATGAGGAGGACACGGTGCATGAAGGACGGCCGGGAAGGAGAGGGTCAGGACTTGCCTGCTCAGAACCGATACCAGAGGCTGGCGCTGAAGGTCTGCTGGGTCTTGGCGGTCGTCAGCGGGGACCGCGACGCGTCGCCCACCAGCCGCGCATTCAGCCATTGGCCGCTGACGGACCAGTGCTCGGAGAACTTGTGCTCGCCGCTGAGGGCGATGCTCCAGTCCATCAGGCCGGCGCGCGGACGCCATTCGGGCAGGCCGCTCGCGCGGGATTCGCCGGGACCGATGCCGTAGCTGCTGCGCAGGTGCGCGCCATTGGCCGCCGTGGCCCCCAGCGTGATGGCGATGAGGTCGTCGCCGACCGGGATGCCGGAGGTCAGGCCCAGCTCGAGCTGCTCGCCGTCATGCCGTCGGCCGCTGCCCCACGAGAAGCCCGACTGCAGCATGAGCCAGGAGGTCGCCTGGACGTTCGCGAACGCTTCCGTCGTGACGCGCGAGCCCAGCCGGTCGATGCCCTGGGGCGTGACCCGCGACGGCCGTCCGAACTGCGGCCACAGCCGGGCGCCGACCTGCCAGACCGAGGCCGTGGCGGCATCGGCCAGCACGGGCACGAGGTTCCAGCCGATGCCGAGGTCGGTGGAGACGAAGGCGCCTTCGGGCGTCAGCACTTCCAGGGCCGGCAGCAGGTCATTGCTGCGCGCGCGGCTGCCGGGCGCGGAGGGCCAACTGCGCGTCGACGCGCCACCGGACCAGCTCGTCTGCGCCGGCGGCGCGTCCATCAGCACCAGGCTGCCCGCCGCCCAGGCCGGTACCGCACCGCCCGCCAGGCCGGCGCAGAGGAGCGGGATGAAAGACCGTGCGGCGCCGCGGGCCGCGGCGGGGCGGCGCGTGCGAGGCAGGGGGAGGGGCGGATGGACAGCGCGGCGCATGGGGACGGAAGCTGCCGGAATTCTAGGGAGCGGTGTCTTCCGCGACCTTGCAGGAATCTGTCGGTCCGCACTCCGGGTCCCGTGCGGAGTACGTTTGCAATTCCCACCAGATGGGGGATAGCGCATGCACCTGGGGCCCTATAAATAGGGATGGCGGGTGACAACGTTGCCGATCTATATCGGCAACATGTCGTCACAAGTGTTTCAGGCATCCCCCCTCAGGGTTCCCCCTGAAGAGGGGGCGACGCAAGTGACCATCGGCCTATTATCCGGGCCTTCTCCGGCGTGCAGTGAGGGGTAGCGACGACCGAGCCGGAGACCCATCGGTCAGTCGAAAAAATGGGAGGCCCTATGGAAACAGTGTCCGTTGCCCGCACGTTCGAGGCGGCTGGAAGTGGTGGCTATGCGATGCCGGCGGTGAAACGCCGGGTACTGCTGGTTGACGACCATGAACTGGTGAGGGCGGGGATCCGCACCCTGTACCAGTCGCTGGATGAGATCGACATCGAGTGGGTGGAGGCGGCGTCGCTGCAGGAAGGTCTGCAGGCCTACGTCGGCGGCGGCGCTGTCGACGCCGTGCTGCTGGATCTGAACCTGGGGGACTGCAAGGGCCTGCAAGGGCTGCGGCAGTTCATGGAGGCCTATCCCGAGGCCCGCGTCGTCGTCTTCAGCGGCACGCAGGATGAATTCGTGGTCCGTCAGGCGCGGGCGCTGGGCGCCGTGGGCTACCTGCCCAAGGGCGCGCTGATGGCCGAGATGCGCAGCACGCTGCGTGCGCTGCTGGCCGAGGGCCAGCGCCACCGGCAGTCGCAGTCGGGCACCTTGTTCCCGCGCTTCCCGTCGTCCGCGATGTACGACCGCGTGGCCGAGCTCGGCCCGCGCCACCTGGAGATCCTCGAACTGGTGCTGTCCGGTTGCAGCAACCAGGAGATCAGCAACTCGACGCAGCTGTCGCTGGGCACGGTGAAGAACTACGTCTCCTCGCTGCTGCTGGCGCTGGACGTCAAGTCGCGCTCGCACATGATCAGCCTCTTCCGCTGACGAGGTGGCCACGGTCCACCGAGGCGATCCGCGGGGCGATCACCGGGGCGAGGAACAAGCCCCCGACACCACCTTTCCGCCGACCGAGATCTTCATCGACTCGCCGGACGTCCCCGACGTGCCGGCGAGCGCCGTTTCTGGCGTGCCGTCCGGCGCTGCATCGAACGGCGGCCCCGCTGCGTCCGGCGTGGAGCGTTCAGTCGCCCCGTCGGCGTCCGGCACGCCAACGGCGCCGGGCCCGCGTCCGGGTGAGGCCGGTCCCGGCCCGTCCACGCCGTCGGGCGCGGGCGCTCCGCCGCCCGCCGACGGCATGGGCGCCCGTCCGAAGCGGTCGCGCCGTCCGCCGCGACCGAGCCTCTTCGTGGCGGTCGCCGGCGCGGTCCCGGAGAACGACGAGTCCGTCCAGGAAGGACGCCGCCGCGAACGGCGGGCGATCGCACGCCGGCTGCAGGATGCGGGCTTCGACGAAGCCTGGAGCCATTGGCCCTGGCTGCTGACGGCGGTCGCCGTGCCGCTGGTCTCGGCGCTGCTGCGCGGCATGCCCGCGACGGGCCTGGTGGTCTGGGTCTTCGGCGTCATCGCGCTGGCGGTGGGCTGTGTCTTCACCGCGCGGTCGCTCTCCCACCGCGGATCCCGGGTCGACAGCAGCCGCATGGCCTTCTCCGACCGCGAGGGCCGGCGCCTGCTCTACCTCCAGGCCGCGGGCTGCCTCGCGCTGCTGAGCCTGCACCCGTGGCTGGCCGAATCGCCGGGCGCGCGCGGCTTGCTGACCGGACCGCTGCTGGCGGCCACGGCGGCGGTGGTCGGCGTGCTGCTCGCGCCGATGGGGCGCTGGTCGGCCGTGATCGCGGTGCTGCCGGCGTCCGAGGGCCTGGCGCGGCTGTTCGATCCCGCCGCGCGGCCGGGGGCCGGTCCGGTGTGGTTCCTCGCCGCGGCGGTGGTCGGCGGGCTGGCCCTGCTCGAACACCATCGCTGGCAGCGGGCCAAGCGTCTGCTGATGGAGCAGGACCTGCACGTCAGCACGCTCGAACAGGACCGTGACGGCGCCATCCGGGCCGACCAGGAGAAGAGCCGTTTCCTCGCGATCGCGAGCCACGACCTGCGCCAGCCGGTGCATGCGCTGGGGCTCTTCGCCGCAAGCCTGGAGCGCCGCCTGCAAGGCACGGAGGAAGAGCCGCTGATCCGCAACGTGATGCGCTCGATCGAAGGCCTGGAGCGTTCCTTCAACGCGATGCTCGACATCTCCCGGCTGGACGCCGGCACGGTCGAGCCCAACCTCCAGCACTTCCCGCTGCGCGACCTGTTCCGTCGCCTGCACATGCACTACGCCGGCCAGGCGGAGGGGGCGGGGCTGGGGCTGCGCTTCTCGCCGGGCGGCAAGTCCGTCACCAGCGATCCGCAGCTGCTGGAGCGCATCCTGGGCAACCTGATCCAGAACGCGATCAAGTACACGGAGGAGGGCGGCGTGGTGGTGGTCGCGCGGTCGACCTCGACCCACCTGAACCTCGAGGTCTGGGACACCGGCATCGGCATCAAGTCCAGCGACCTGCCGCGCATCTTCGCGGAGTTCTACCAAGTGGGCCAGAGCGAGCGCAGCCGCACGCAGGGCCTGGGCATGGGGCTGGCGATCGTCAAGCGGCTGGCGCACCTGCTGGGGTACCGGCTGATGGTGGCCTCGCGGCCGGGTCGGGGGACGATGTTCCGGCTCAGCATCCCGCTGGGCGGGCTGCCCGAGATCCCGGAGTTCACGACGGCGGCCGACACCGTGCCCATGCCGGTCATGGAGCCGCGCTCCGTGCTTGTCATCGACGATGAGGAGCCCATCCGCATCGGCCTGCAGCTGCTGCTGGAGGAATGGGGTTATGAGTCCATCATTGCCGCCACCGCGGCCGAGGCGGCGGAAGCGGTGCGCGCACGGGCCGAGCCGCCGGACCTGATCCTGTCGGACCTGCACCTGGGCGACGGGCCGGACGGCATCGCTGCGATCCGCGCGGTGCGTGAGCTCTGCCGCACCGAGGTGCCGGCGATCCTGGTCACCGGCGACACCAGCCGCGAGGAACTGCGCCGTGCCACCGAAAGCGGCCACACGGTGCTCTTCAAGCCCCTGCAGCCGCGCAAGCTCTTCAACGCCCTGCGCGGCATGGTCTCCTGACGCAAGACCTGCCCCCAGCCCGACACCGACAGCGACAGCGACAGCAACGTCGCATGTTCCAGCGTCAAGCGCAGGAGCGATGTCAGCGAGCGCGAGTGGGGCCGGAATGAGGCTTGGGGTCCCTGGAGGGGTGCCCCATGCCTCGTGGAGAGCCCGCGCTTGGCCCACCGGGGGGGCGACATCCGCGCGAGGTGCGCCAAGTGACGCCTACAGTAACGAGCCCATCACGCCGTTCCACGATGACCACGCTTTCCGACCCCTTGACGCCACGCCGCCCGACTTCGGCGGCCTGGGCGCTGCGCATCCAGTTCTTCGTGTCTGGGGCGTTGTTCGCGACCTGGGGTGTGCATGTGCCGACGGTGAAGGCGCATTACGGCCTGGGCGAGCAGTCGCTGGCGATCGCGATGCTGGCCTCGGGCGTTGGCGCGCTGCTGGCGTTGACGCAGGCCGGGCGTGTCGTGGCGCGCTTCGGACCACGCGGCGTCGCGGGCCTGACCGGAGTGCTGTGCGCGGCCGGCGTGTCGCTGCTGATCGCGCCCAGCGTGTATCTGGGGCTTGTCCTGCTGCTGATGCTTTTCGGCGCGACGGCGAGTCTCTTCGACGTCGCCATCAACGCTGAAGCGACCGAGATCGAGCACCTGGCCGGCCGCCCGCTGATGAGCGGTTTCCATGCGATGTTCAGCCTCGGCGGCATGGTCGGCGCGGGTGTGGGCAGTCTGCTGCCGTTGCTGGGCTGGACGCCGCAGACGCATCTGCTGGTGGCCTGCGGCACGGGCATGGTGCTGATCCTGGGCGCCTGCGCCGCGATGCTGAAGATGAAGACCGATGCCGGCGAGTCACAGCCGCTGAGCCTGCCGCGCGGCGTGCTCGCGCTGATCGGCACGCTGGCGGCGCTGGGTCTGATCGCCGAAGGCGCGATGTACGACTGGAGCGTGCTGTTCATGAAGCAGGAGCGCGCCAGCGACGCCAGCCTGTCGGCGCTCGGTTATGCGAGCTTCAGCCTGGCCATGGCGCTGGGGCGTTTCGGCGGGGACTGGGTGCGGGCGCGCGTCGCGCCGGTGCCCTTGATGGTCGCGAGCGGGTTGCTCGCCGCTGCGGGCATGGCGACCGCGCTGCTGGTGCCGATCGCATCGGCGGGACTGCTGGGCTTCGCGCTGGTCGGGCTGGGCCTGTCGAACGTCGTGCCCGTGCTGTTCAGCGCGGCGTCGAAGGTGCCCGGCGTCAGCGCCGCACACGGCATCGCGGCGGTCTCGTCGCTGGGCTACCTGGGCATGATGGCCGGCCCGCCGCTGATCGGCATGATCGCGGAACACACCTCGCTGACGGCCGGTCTGTCTTGCGTCGTCTTCTTCGCGCTGTTCATGGCCGCCAGCGCGCAACGCGCGTTGGGCGGCACGGCCCGGACGACCGCGCCAGCGGCCGCCGATTGACCTCGCGCTTCGAGACCGCCTCGGACCGGCTGCGAGAGGCCGGACAACCCGTGCGAGGTGTGTAGGCGAACGCCCGACACGGGCATCGGGCGATCACCGAGGCGACGATGCGCCGTTGGCCTCGTGTCGCCGAACGCCATCGTCCCTACAGTTGATCCTGACAACGGAATTCGAGCTTCCGTTGTCCATGCTTCTCTCTCGCATGGTCCGCCTTTTCCCTCTGCAGGCGGACGAACTTTCGGCCCCGGTCTCACGACCGGGGCCTTTTCTTTTTTGGGCCAGCCCGCCACGGCCACGGCCACGGCCAAGGCGGTGGCGTCCGGCGCGGCGCGTCTGCGCTGACCTTGCCTAAGATGCGTGCCCATGAACAGCACGACTTCGACGCCGCGCCTTCGTATCGAATGGCGCGGCAGGGCCACCGACATCGAATACACCTGGGTGAATGGCGGGGTCGACGACGCGGCCGATGCCTCAGCAAGCGCCGCGCCGGTGATGGTCTTCCTGCACGAGGGCCTGGGCTCGATCGCCATGTGGCGGGACTTTCCGGCGCGCCTGTGCGCGGCGATCGGCATGCGCGGCCTCGTGTACTCGAGGCCCGGCTACGGGCGCTCGACGATGCGCGCGCCGGACGATCGCTGGGGCGTCGACTACCTGCATCGCCAGGCGCATGAGGTGCTGCCCGCCGTGCTTGCGGCATTGGGCGTGACGTCGCCGCCCTGGCTGTTCGGGCACAGCGACGGCGGCTCGATCGCGCTGCTGCATGCGGCGAAGCTGCCGACGGCGGGGGCAGTCGTTGCCGCGCCGCACATCGTCGTCGAGGATCTGTCTCTCGACGGCATCCGCAAGACCGTCGAGGTCTACCAGGCCGGTCCGTTGCGGGAGCGCCTGGCGCGCTTCCACGACGATCCGGATTCGCCGTTCGGCGGATGGAGCGGCACGTGGCTGAGCGCCGCCTTCCGCGACTGGTCGATCGTCGAGGAGATCCGCGCGATCCCCTGTCCGGTGCTCGCGATGCAGGGCGTCGACGACGAGTACGGCACGCTCGAGCAGATCCGCGGCATCGCGCGCGAAGTCCCCCAGACGCGTCTCTTCGAGATTCCCGCCTGCGGCCACTCGCCGCACAAGGACAAGCCCGCCGAAGTGATCAACGAAGTCAGCGACTGGTTGGGGACGGTGGTCCTTGGGGTTCCGGCCCTTGCGGCCGGGGCCCCATGGTCCAGCGGCCGACGCCCGAACGACGGCAGGTAGGCGGTCTCACACCGTCAGCAACCCCATCGTCATCGCCTTCAACGTCGCCGCGGCCCGCGTGCTGCATTCGAGCTTGCGAAACGCGCTTTCCAGATGCGTCCGCACGGTCGCCGGGCTGATGCCCAGCACCTTCGCCGCTTCCTTGTTGCTTTCGCCGATGGCGATGCGGCCGAGCACCTCGGTCTCGCGCGCGGAGAGCGTGATCGCTCCGGGCGAGGAGGGCGGTGCGGCAATGCGGCGCCGTTCCGCGCCGCAGACGGCGTCGGCCGCTTGCGGGTCGAGGCGTCCGGCGGCCACTTCCTTGCCCATGGCGACGCGAGCCGCGTCGGTGTCGAGGGCCGGCGCTCCGGGGCGTGGTGTCCGCACGGTCACCCACGCGGCCGCCGCGGCCAGCACCCGGGCGGGCATCGGAATCGCGGCGCCTGCCGCGCTGCGGAACGCACCGGAGCCATCCATGCGTTCGTCGACATAGGACGCGAGCTCCGCTTCGGCGTGCAGCGCGGTCAGGCGCCGCGCTGCACGTCCGGTCCAGTACGGCATCAGGCGAAGCTTCTCGCGGTCGGCCTCGCCGAGCCGGCGGCCTTCGCTCCAGATCGCGTTCGGCACCGACGCGCGGCCGATGCCGTGCAGCAGCCCCGCGCGATGGAGCCGCTCCTGCGCCGCGGCGTCGAAGCCGAGCACCGCGCCCGCCTCGCGGGCTGCATCGGCCACGCGGCGTGACAGGCCGGTCATCCACGGCAGCTTGAGGTCGATGACGTCCGCGACCAGTTCGAGCGGTGTGTCGAGGGCGGCCAGCGCGGCATCCAGGTCAGCGGCCTCGTGGCGCGGGGCGCTGCCATGCCCGCTTTCCTGTGTGCTGCTTCCCTGCGCCCCGCCTTCATGCGCGCCGGCCTCCAACGCAACCATCCACGCCTGCGCGTTCCTCGTCACCAGGTCCACCAGCGCTTTCGGATACTTCGCCTCCGAGCGCTCGCCGATGTAGCGCAGGGCCGCGGACACGCCGTGCACGCGCGAGAAGATCTCCAGATCCCCCGCCAGCGCCACATGGAAGACGACGGCCGGGATCTCGTCGCCGCGCAGTCCGGCAGGTTTGCCGTGACCGTTCCAGGTCTCGAAGAGATGGCGCATCGCGCGCTCTATGTTGGCGGGCAGACCCAGCAGCCGGGCGATCTCGCCCGCGACCTCGCAGTGGATGAGCGCCGCCTCGCCGAGCGTGCCGGCCAGCGCCGACGCTGCTTCGGCCGATCCGTTGGAGAGCATCGCGTCGCGCCCGCCGACGTCGTCGCCCATCAGCACCGAGAACTCCGGCGCGTTGGCCGTGCAGCCGGACCATCGCAGCAGCGCCACGCAGGCGGCGTGGCCGGGCGCCTCGTCGGCATCGCGACCGAGCGCGAGGCCCTCGGCGCGGGCCGCCGCGGCGATGCGCGCGGCGAGCCACGCCGTCCGCGTCGAATGGTCGACCGGCTGGCCCATGCTGAGGTCGCCCACGAATGCGAGCGCGCGCACGGCGTCGAGCACCGGTACGCGCGAGGCCGCCGGGCCCGCCGTCGTGGCGGAGGGCGCGGAGGAAGTCGAGGGGATCGGAAGGAGCGGGGAGGAAGAGTCGGTCACGGCGTCCCAGGGGCAAGGTCGAGCGCGCCGCGGGCACCGCGCCATGGGTGCCCGCGGTCGGCGCGGACCTTACCGGGATTGCCGGACCGCGTCCAGGATGACCTTGGCGACCGCTTCCGGCTGGGACTGCTGCGGCACGTGCGAGCTGTCGACCTTCGTCACCTTCGCGCCGGCGCGCTGCGCCATCGCGGCCTGCGCCTCGGGCGCGATCATGTGGTCGGCGGTGGCCAGCAGGTAGTACGAGGGCTTGGTCTTCCACGCCGCGGCGGACACCGTCTGCTCGAAGGCCTTGGCCTGGATCGGGCCTTGCGTCGCCGTCATCACGGCGGTCGTCGCGGCGGGCAGGTCCTGCGCGAAATGGTTCTTCATGCCTTCGGCAGTCAGGCTGAGCCAGCCTTGCGCGTCGGCCTTGAAGTGGGCCGAGCCGGACGGCGTCGGGAAGCCCTTGCCCTGTTCCGCCGTGTTCTGGCCGACGTTGGGTGCGAATGCGGCCACGTAGACCAGCGAGGAGACCTTGTCCGAGGTGCCGGCTTCGGTGATCACCGTGCCGCCCCACGAGTGGCCGACCAGCACGACCTTGCCCGGCTGGGCATCGATCGCACGGCGCGCGGCGGCGACGTCGTCGGCCAGCGAACTCAGCGGGTTCTGCACCGCGGTGACCTGCACGCCTTCGCGCTGCAGCAGCGGGATGACCTTGGCCCAGTCGGAGCCGTCGGCGAAGGCACCGTGGACGATGACGACCGAGGGCTGGGCCGAGGCTGCCGGCGTGGCGGCCAATGCGGCGGTCGACAGTCCGGCCGAGGCGGCGAAGGCGCTGGCGGCAACGGCGGTGGCGATGAGGCGGCGGGTGATGTTCATGGTCTGGCTCCTGGTGGTTGGGAGGGTGTCGGGACAGGGCTCTACTGTCGCGATTGACGCCCCGCACCGGTATCGGACGAATGTCCGAGGGCCCGACCGCCGGAACGCCGGAGGCGGTCGACCCTGTGACACGGCAAGGGACAGCACGCCGCCTTGCCCATCGGTGTTTACGCTGAGGCCGCCACACTCCCCGCGGGCGATGTCGTCGTGGCGTTAAGCGCACATCGCCCTGCGTGGGCGGAGCTCGCCACCGTCGAGCGACCGGCGCGCGCGGGCCATGCCTCCCCGCATCCCCAATGCGGATGCGTTTGCGCGGCGTTTGCGTCCCGCCGCGGTGGCGCCTCCTGGCAAGTCCTGACCCCGCCCCCCTCGCGCCGCCTGCCTCCAAAGGGTGATCCCTTAGGGAAAGAACCACCCCCACACCAAGGGGGAAACGCGGCCCGACCCCCTCGTGCTCTCCGTGACAAGAGTCACAGAATCGACACGCCCGAAGGTCGTCCTCCCGCCGGCCATCAGCAGTCAAGACGGCGCCCCGCATCACGGTGCGCCGTCGTCCAAGTCCAGGTGGACATCCCACCTTCATCCTGAAAAGGACGCAGCAATGTTCAAGAAGACCTGTCTGGCCCTGGCGCTCGTCGGCGCCGCGGCCGCGGCCCACGCGGGGCCCACCCTCATCAACGAGGGCTTCGACGACGTCACCGCACTCCCAGGCTGGATCATTTCCAACCAGGGCACGCCGGGCGGAACGACCCAGCCGTGGGTGCAGGGCGATCAACAGATCTTCACCGCGCTGAGCGGTGCGGCCAATTCCTACATCAGCTCCAACTACAACAACGCGCCCGCCGGCGGCACGTTGTCGAGCTGGCTGGTCAGCCCCGTGTTCTCGACCGCCGAGAACCTGGAAGTGTCCTTCTGGGCGCGCGGCGACATCCAGCCCGGCTTCTTCGACCAGCTGACCTACGGCCTGGTGAATGCCGCGGGCGTCTTCAGCAGCTTCGTGCCGCAGGCGACGGTGACGGTGGCGGGCGCATGGACCCAGTACAGCTTCCTGCTGGCGGGTCAGGGCGCCGGTTCCACCTCGCGCTTCGCGATCCAGTATTTCGGTGACGCGGACAGCGCGAACTACGTCGGCGTCGACAACGTCAGCGTCAACGTGCCCGAGCCGTCGACCTGGGCGCTGGCCGGCGTGAGCCTGCTGGGCCTGGTGGCCGCGCGCCGCCGCCGCGCACAGTCTTGAGCCGCGTTTCGAGTCATCGGAACCTCCGAGTCATCTCCGCAAGGACAACGACCATGATCACCCGCATTTCCCTGGGCCTGGCGATCGCCGCGGCCCTGCCGCTGGCGGCGCAGGCTCACGAAGCCGCCGCTCCGGCATCGCTGCCCGTGGCCGACGCGGCCGCCATCGCGGCTGCCGACACCAATCAGATCGTCATCGTGCGCGACGCCGATACCGGCCGCCTGCGTCCGGCGACCCCCGAGGAGCACAACGCCCTCAAGGCGCTGCCCGCCAACGCCAACGCCCGGGCGCGCGTCGCCTCGCGCGCGGCCGCGATGACGCCGCTGCTCAAGCAGCATCGCAGCGGCGCTGTCGGTGTCCGCCTGACCGACGACATGGTGAGCCAGTCCGTCATGGTGCGCGGCGCCGACGGCAAGCTCATCGAAGCCTGCTTCGCCAGCAAGGAGGAGGCCGAGGCCTTCATGAAGAACGGCGGCGCGGTCGCCAAGTCGGCCCTGCCCACGGAGTAAGCCATGCAGACATCCTTCAAGAAGACCGTCCTTCGCACGGCCCTGCTGGCCGCGCTGTGCGGCGCCGGCGTCGCGCAGGCCGCCACCATCGTCATCCAGAGCCGTGACCCCGCGGGCGTCGGCTTCAACGACACCACGCCGGTCGCGCCCGTCGGCGGCAACCCCAAGACCACGTTGGGCGAGCAGCGCATGTACGTCTACCGCTACGTGGCGGACGTGTGGGAAAAGGCGCTCGACAGCGACGTCACGATCACGGTGAACGCCGGCTGGGAAGCGCTGACCTGCACCTCGTCGCAGGCGGTGCTGGGCAGCGCCGGCGCCTGGAACATCTGGCACGACTTCCCCGGCGGCACGCCCGGCACCTGGTACCCGCAGGCGCTGGCCAACAAGCTGGCCGGCGAGAACCTGAGCGCGGATCAGCCTCCCGGCCCTTCCGGCTACGACAACGTCGACATCAAGACCCAGTTCAACATCAACCTCGGCAAGACGGGTTGCCTGGACGGCTCGCCGTTCTACCTGGGGCTGGACGGCAACTTCGGCACCGGCGTGAACTTCGTCGAAACGCTGCTGCATGAACTGGGCCACGGCCTGGGCTTCTCGGTGCTGACGGTCTACACCGGCTCGGTGGCGTCCGCGGTCGGCTACCGCCTGAATGCGGACGGCACCGCCTACGTCGCCAACGGTGGACTGCCCAGCGTCTGGGAGCAGTACATGTATGACAACACGGCGGGCAAGAGCTGGCTGACGATGACCAGCGCCGAGCGCCGTGTGTCGGCGGTCAACCCGCTGGGTCTGGCGTGGACCGGTCCCAACGTGCTGGCAGGCGCCGGCATGCTGTCGGCGACGCCGGTGCTGAAGGTCGCGTCCTCGGCGCCGGGCCAGTCCGGTCAGTATGCGTATGGCACGGCCTCCTTCGGTCCGGCGGTGAGCAGCGGTCTGACGCTGGGCGCGCTGGCGACGGTGCCGGCGGATCCGGTCAACGGCGCGGGTTGCCTCCCGTTCAGCCCGGCCGACACCACGGCGGTGGTGGGCAAGGTGGCGATCATCGATCGCGGCACCTGCGGCTTCGCGGTCAAGGCCAAGAACGCGCAGAACGCAGGCGCGATCGGCGTGATCATCGCCAACAACGCGGCCGGTGCGGCCCCGGGCCTGGGCGGTGCGGACCCGACGGTGGTCATCCCGACGGTCAGCGTGTCGCAGGCCGACGGCGTCAAGCTGCGCGCGGCGATCATCGCGTCGGTGCCGTACGGTACCCGCGGCAAGCCGGGCCTGGCGACCTCGTCGTTGTCCACCGATCCGAGCAAGCGTGCCGGCGCTGACGTGCTGGGTCGCCCGCTGCTGTACACGCCGAACCCGATCGCCTCGGGCTCGTCCGTGTCGCACTGGGATGTGTCGGCCTCGCCGAACCTGCTGATGGAGCCGAACATCAGCCCCGACCTGGGCCTGATCCTGGTGCCGCCGAAGGACCTGACCAAGCCGCTGCTGAAGGATCTGGGCTGGTAATCTGCCCTTGTCCTGACGCCGGACCGGCCACCGACCGTTGAGTGGGTGGCCGGCGCGGTAGGATCCCCCTCGAAAGCCTGGTGCGCGAGCGCCAGGCTTTTTTCTTGCAAGTGGCCGCCCGAAGTGGGCTTCGATTCGCTCGAAGGTCGTCAGCAGGCGCGGAGATGTCGCTCAAACGGGCGATGAAATCCGCCATGCGGACGTTTGAGCGGGGTGAAGGGGGCGGCTGGTTGCGTCTTCAAACAGGCGGGTGGTCAGGACTGACTGATAATCGCCGGCCCCGGCTAGCCGGACCCTGGTTTTTTACTGGAAGCATTGATGAACAAGAGTGAACTGATCGAAGGCATCGCCACCAAGGCTGGCGTGACCCGTGCCGTGGCTGCGACCGCCCTGGACGCGACCCTGGAAACCATCACCGAAGCGCTGGCCGCTGGCGACCAGATCGCCCTGGTGGGCTTCGGCACCTTCAAGGTGAGCGACCGTGCCGCGCGCACCGGCAAGAACCCCGCCACCGGCGAAGCGCTGGACATCCCGGCCTCGAAGGTCGCGAAGTTCACCGCCGGCAAGGCGCTGAAGGACGCGGTGAACAAGTAAGCCTCCCGGCTTCTTGTCACTCAGGCGGCGCCCGCTCCTGCGAAAGCAGGGCGGGCGTTGTCGTTTCCGGTTCAGCCCTCGCGGAAGAACTTCAGCGCCGCCAGATCCGGAAACGCCGTCGGCCTTTTTGCCTGAGCGGCCGCGAACGCCTCCATCAGGTTGCTGTTCTGCCAGATCGCCGCCTGCAGCCAGCCCATCTGCTGGAGGCTGTCCTTGACGCCGTGATCGCGGGCGTAGTGGATCGCCTGCTTGCTGCCCCAGATCGCGACGGGCGGCTTCTGGGCGATCTCGCGCGCGCATTGCAGCGCGGCTTCGACGCATTCCGCCTGCGTCGCGAAGACGTCGTTCACCAGGCCCACCGCCTGCGCCCGCGCCGCGGGCATCCGGCGGCCCGTGTAGGCCAGTTCCTTGACCACACCCAGCGGCACCAGCTTCGGCAGCCGTTGCAGCGTGCCCAGGTCCGCGACCATGCCGATGTTGATCTCCTGGATGCAGAAGAACGCGCCGGTCTCCGCATAGCGGATGTCGCACGCCGCCACGAGGTCCACCGCGCCGCCGATGCAGCCACCGTGGATTGCCGCGATCGTCGGCACGCGCAGGTCGTCGAGCTGGTTGAACGCCCGTTGCATGTCCGCCAGCAGATCGACGATCGCCGCGCGGCCTTCGGCGCTGCGGTCGTCGAGCTGGATGCCGCCGTTCTGGAAGACCTCCAGCGACATCCCCGCGCTGAAGTGCTTGCCCGTCGACGAGATCACCAGCGCCCGCAGCGTCGGGCTGCGATGCAACTGCTCGAGCACCGCCTCCAGCTCGCGCCACAGCTGCGGCGACATCGTGTTCATCGCATCGGGCCGGTTCAGCACCAGGTGGCCGACGCCGGCGTCTTCGGTCAGGGTGAGGCAGTCCATTCGAGTCTCCTGTTGTCGTTCCGATCGTTCCCGGCGTCCCGGTCTTCGTGGTGAAGCGGGCCGGGGATCGGACCATGCTAGCGGGAGACCACCGGACGCCGCGTCAAGCACGCGACGCCCGATGCCGATTGGAGAGCGCTCTCAAGCGCCGACCAGCTCCTCCGCCGGGCCGAAGAACTCGTAGCGGAGCTGCCCCGTCGGCACGCCCAGCGAGCGTCCCGCGCGGTACACCGCCTGCATGAACGGCTTCGGGCCGAGCAGGTACAGGTCGACGTCGCGATCCTCGGGCAGGTGGCGCGCGAGCAGCGCATCGGTGACGTAGCCGACCTCGTGGGGCTCGTCGCCGTCGCGCGGCGCGTCGTAGACGTAGAGCGCCTCGACGTTCTCGTGCGCGGCGGCGAGCACGTCCACGCGCTCCCGGAACGCATGCACGCCGCCGTGACGCGCCGCATGGATGAAGCGGATCGGCCGCCCGCTGGCCGCGGCCGATTCCAGCATCGCCATCGCCGGCGTGATGCCCACGCCGCCCGTGACCAGCACCAGCGGTCGCGTGGCCGCGGCGTCGAGCGTGAACTCGCCCGCCGGCGCCTGCACGGAGAGGCGGGTGCCGACCTCGGCCGTGTCATGCATCCAGTTGGACACCAGCCCGCCGTCCTCGCGCTTGATGCTGACGCGGTACCAGGGCTTGCCCGGCGCGTCCGACAGCGAGTAGTTCCGCCGCACCGTCCTGCCGTCGATGGTCAGCACCAGGGTCAGGTATTGCCCAGGGTGGAAAGGCGGCAGCGGCTGGCCGTCGACCGGCTCCAGGTAGAACGAGGTGATCAGCTCGCTCTCGCGTTCCTTGCGCGCCACGACCATCTCGCGCTGTCCGCGCCAACCGCCCGGCAGCGCGGCCGTGGCGGCGTAGACCTGCTCCTCGGCGTCGATCAGCAGTTGCGCCAGGGCGCCGTAGGCCTCGGCCCACGCGTCGATGATCTCGTCGGTGGCGACGTCCGCGCCCAGCACCTCGCGGATCGCGCCCAGCAGGCATTGACCGACGATCGGGTAGTGCGCGGGCTGCACGCCCAGCGCCACGTGCTTCTGGATGATGCGGGGCAGGGCAGGGGCGAGTTCGTGCACGCGGTCGATGTGGCTCGCGTAGGCCAGCACCGCGCCGGCCAGCGCGCGCGCCTGCGTGCCCTCGGCCTGGTGCGCTTCGTTGAAGAAGGCCTTCAGCTCAGGATGGTCGGTCAGCATCACGCGGTAGAAGTGCCGCGTGATGTCCTCGCCGCGCGACTTCAGCAGCGGCACCGTGGCCTGGATCAGGGCGATGGTCTGGGGCTTGAACATGAGCTTCTCTACTCCGGATTCGTTGAGGATGGCTTCCTCTACTCACGATCCATGCCAGCGCGATTCGACTTTCAAAATCATCCATAACCCGTTGATATGAAAAGGGACAAATGACCCTGATGTCAAATCAATGTCGAAATGACCGAAGATGCACCCATGTCCGATTGACAACACGCAGGTCGAAGTGACTCCAGATTCCCGCTACCGCCAGCTGCTCGCCGCCGTGCGCGGCCTCGTTCGATGCGACGCCGCCGCGCTGCTGCGGCTGCTGCCCGACGAGGGCGCTCCGGTGCTGCAGCCCGTGGCCGTCGACGGACTGGCGGAAGAGGCCCTCGGCCGGCGCTTTCCGGCCGCGGCGCATCCGCGTCTGGCGCGCCTGCTGGAGAGCGGCCACGGCCTGCGCTTCCCGTCGGATGCCGGTCTGCCCGATCCCTACGACGGGCTGCTGGAACACCAACAGGAGCTCGAGGCCGTGCACGACTGCATGGGCGCGCCCTTGCGCGTCGACGGACGGATCTGGGGCCTCGTCACGCTGGATGCGCTGGATCCCCACGCGTTCGACGGCGTCGACGACGGCCGCCTGCAAGGCATCGTGCGATTGCTCGAGGCCGGCGTCGTCGCCGAGGAAACCATCGCCGAGATGGCGCGTCGCGCCGAGCAGGAACAGGCCCTGGCCCGCGCCGCGTCACGCGGCGGATCGCGCGAGCTGCTCGGCCGCAGCGCCGCGATGGTCCGGCTGCGCGAGGAGATCGACACCGTCGCCGGCTCCGACCTCACCGTGCTGATCCTCGGCGAGACCGGTGTCGGCAAGGAACTGGTCGCGGAGCGGCTGCATGCGCGCTCGCCGCGGCGCGATCGACCGCTGGTGCAGATCAACTGCGCGGCGCTGCCGGAGACGCTGGCGGACAGCGAGCTCTTCGGCCACAAGCGCGGCGCATTCACCGGCGCGGTCGCGGATCGCAGCGGCAAGTTCGAGCTGGCCGACGGCGGCACGCTGCTGCTGGACGAGGTCGGCGAACTGCCGCTGCCGGTGCAGGCCAAGCTGCTGCGCGTGCTGCAGAGCGGCGACGTGCAGCGGCCCGGCAGCGATCGGGTGCAGAAGGTCGACGTCCGCGTGATCGCGGCGACCAACCGCGACCTGCGCGAGGAAGTCGCGCGGGGCCGCTTCCGCGCCGATCTGTATCACCGGCTGTCGGTCTACCCGCTGCGCGTGCCGCCGCTGCGCGAGCGCGGCCGCGACGTGCTGGCGCTCGCCGGCGGCTTCCTGGAGGAGAACCAGCATCGCCTCGGCGCGCGCAACCTGCGCCTGTCGCCGGCGGCCTCGCAGGCGCTGCTGGCCTACGACTGGCCGGGCAACGTGCGCGAGCTGGAGCACCTCATCAGCCGCGCGGCGCTGCGCGCCTTGTCGTCGGCCACAGGGGCCGGGCGAGGCGGGCGATGGATCGCGATCGAGCCGGAGCATCTCGGATTGAGCCTCGCTCCAGGCCCAGGCCCGGGCCAGGGCCTGGGACCGAATCCCGGCGTCGGCGTCGGATCGGTCATTCCTGCTCCCGGCGCCGGGGTCGGGGAGGCATCCGGTATGCCCCTGGCAGAGACTGCCGCCACGCAGCCGGTAATCGCTGCCGGTCCCGGGCTGCGCGAGGCGACGGACCGCTTCCAGCGCCAATGGATCGAGGACGCGCTGCGACGTCACGACGGTGCCATGGCCGCCGCGGCGCGGGACGCCGGCATGGATCGGAGCAACTTCCTGAGACTGCTGAAACGGCTCGGCGTGCACGCGCCGTCGCGATAGCGTCGTCCGCCCGGGGCGGTCAGGACTCACGGTACAGTGGGACGGACAAGGGACGACATGACGGCTGACAGGCGAGAGGACGATCAGATACCCGGCGAGGCCGACGACGTCAGGCGTCTGCAGCAGGCCGGTGACGCGGTCTACCGCCGCCTGGTCGAAGGCGTGCTCGACTACGCCATCTTCCTGCTGACGCCCGCGGGCCGCATCGCCACCTGGAATGCCGGCGCGCAGCGCATCAAGGCTTACGCGGCCGACGAGGTCATCGGCCGCCACTTCTCGATCTTCTACACGCCCCCGGACATCGACCGCGGCTGGCCCGCGGAGGAACTCAAGCTGGCCCGCGCGCATGGCCACTTCGAGGATGAAGGCTGGCGCGTGCGCAAGGACGGCTCGACCTTCTGGGCCAACGTGGTGATCACCGCGATCATGAATCCGGACGGCGAGCTGCTCGGTTATGCCAAGGTCACCCGCGATCTCACGGCCCGCATGCAGCAGGAGGCCGAACGTCTGCGCATGGTCGAACTCGTCGACGAAAGCCGGCGGATGACCGAGTTCATCGCGATGCTCTCGCACGAGATCCGCAACCCGCTCGCGCCCATCATGAACGTGCTGTCGATCATGGGCCGCGAGGCGCTCAGTCCGCGCGGCGAGTGGTGCCTGTCGGTCGCCAACAAGCAGGTGCGTCAGATCAACCGGCTGGTCGAGGATCTGCTCGACGTCAGCCGCGTCACGACCGGCAAGGTGCGCTTGAGCGTCCAGCCGCTGGAGCTCGGCGTCGTCGTCGATGAAGCCGTCGAAGGCATGCGGCCGGCGGCGGACGCACGCGGGCATCTGCTCCACGCGACGCTGCCCGGCGAGCCGATGCGCCTGAACGGCGACCGCACGCGGCTGATCCAGCTGGTGTCCAACCTGCTCAACAACTCGATCAAGTTCACGCCGGCGGGCGGGCGCATCGACCTGAGCCTGCGCCGCGAGGAGGACGTTGCCGTGCTGACCGTGTCGGACAACGGCATCGGCATGACCGAGGACACGCTGAGCCACGCCTTCGAGCCGTTCTCGCAAGGCGAGGACCACGCGCGCGGGCATGGGGTGCACGGCGCGCAGGGTGTGCAGGGCGGGCTGGGCGTCGGGTTGGCCCTGGTGCGCAGCATCGCGGAACTGCACGGCGGCATCGCCGTCGCGAGCAGCGCGGGGACCGGGCAGGGGAGCTCGGTGACGGTCCGGCTGCCGTTGCGCGGTGGCGAGCGGCCCCAGCATCACGCGTGACTTCAGGTCTCGCCCAGGTCCGGCGCCTATAACGATGTCAGCCAGGCCAGCAGCGCGTCGCGATCCGCCTTGGACAGCTGCTCGAAGCGCTGACGCGACTTCTCGCCTTCGCCGCCGTGCCACAGGATGGCTTCGGTCAGCGTGCGGGCGCGGCCGTCATGCAGATAACCGACCGGCTGCGACGGCGCGATCTTCGCGGTGTAGCCGATGCCCCACAGGGCCGGGGTGCGCCACATCGCGCCTTGCGCCTGGCCTTCGGGCAGGTTGTCCGCCAGGGCCGGACCCATGTCGTGCAGCAGCAGGTCGGTGAAGGGATGGATCGTCTGGTCGCGCAGTTCCGCGAACGGATGGTTCCTGCCCGTCTTCATCTCCGGCGTGTGGCAGGCCGCGCAACGTAGCGCGTCGAACACCTTGCGGCCATTGGCCACCTGGACCGCGTCCACGCGATGCTCTTGCGTCGGCGCCACGCCCTTCGGGAATCCGCTCGGGAGGCTCCGTTGAGCCGGCACCGACAGCAGCTGCAGGTACTGCGTCAGCGCGCTCAGGTCCGCTTCCTGGATGCCCTTCTGCGCGGGCGCCGTGCGACAACCCACCGGGTCGGTCGTGCAACTGCGGTTCGGATACACCGGCGAGGTCACCGACATCTCGTTCAGCAGCGCATGGGCCACCTGGTGACGGACGCTGGCCTTGGACGCCTTCCAGCCGAAGCGGCCCAGACGCGTCGCGCCGGTTTCCGGATCGAAGCTGAAGTTGGCCTTGCCGAGCACACCGTCCTGATCAGGGGCTGATCGCACGCGAGCCAGGATGTCCGCTTCAGGCACCGCTTCCAGCAGGCCGACGCCGATCAGCGCTTGAGCGGCGCGCGCCGACCACAGCTGCGGCATCGGGCCGTCGAACCTGAATCTCGGCTTGCGCAGCTCGACCTGGGTGCCGTCCGCCAGCGTGACGCCGCGGGTCTCGAAGCCCACGACCCGGACGACATAACCCCCTTCCTCCGGCGTGCCGGAGGACGACATGGCGTTCATCTGGATCGACGCGCCGTAGAGCGGGTCGGGACGGAGGGCGCCGCCGGCGTCCTTCATGGCCACGCGGAAGGCCATCCGGTCCAGGCGCTGGTGCAGCGTGGACGGCGCCGGACCGCGGCCGTTGTTGACGTGGCACTGAACGCAGGTCGTGGCGTTGACGTGCGGCCCCGCCAGGCCGGCGATGGCGGCCATCGGTTCGTTGCCGGGCTCGATGTGCGCCCCCGTCATGAAGCTGCTGTGGGCCGTGCGGCGACCTTCGACGAATCGCTGCATGTTCTGCATGCCGATGTTGTTGGCCGGCTGCTGGAACATCCGGAAGCCTTCGTCCGAATAGTTGTACGAGACGGACCCGAGGCCGCCCGACAGCGTGGAGGCCGGCAGCGGCGCGCTGTTCAGGCGCGGTGCCACGCCGTACCACGGGGTCAGGCCTTGACCGACGACGTAGACCCACTCGTTGGCGTAGTAGCGGGTACCGCCGTTGTCGCCCCTGGCCTGCATCGACGCCGTCGTCGTGAACATCGACGGCGCCATCTCGATCGGGTCGCCGACCTTCAGCGGCCGTGCGTCCACGCGCGTGCCGTCGGGGAAGCCGTCGGCGCCCAGGCCCGCGTGTCCGGGGTAGTCCCTGATCACGACCGTGCAATGGTCGGTGCCGGGCTGACCGTTGGCCGGATAGTCCACCGGCGTGCAGACCGAGCCCGTCGTGTCGAGCAGTTCGCCGTTGTCCATCCACCCGTAGCCGGTCACGCCGACGCGGTCGAAGGCGCGGAAGAACGCGGTGCCGCCCGGCAGGAAGTCCACCGTGGGGTTGTAGGTGTTGACCTTCAGCGAGGGCCTGGCGATGCCGGTCACGCGGCTGTTGTCGATGATCTCCATGCCCCAGGTGCGATTCCTGAAGGAGTTCGGCACGAAGCTCAGGTAGGCCCCCTGACCCTTGTCGACGGGGGCGCCCGACGCATCGACGGTCTCGTTGGGGCCTTGGCCGATCTCGTTCCACTCCTCGCCGCGCTCGCGGGCGTGGTGGCCCACGCCGCGGTTGCCGAAGCGCGTGATCAACGTGCCGTCGGGCAGCGTGAACTGCAGCGTCTCGATCGGCGACTGCGGCGCGAACAGCGGCGCCAGGTGCGCGCCGTCGGCGGGCGCGAGGAAGGGCGTCGTGGTCGTGGTGTCGCCCGGCGCGGTGTCCGAGGCGATCTGGAGGCCGCCGTCATGCGGCCCGTGGCCGCCATCGCCGCCGCAGGCGGCCAGCAGCGCGCTGCCCAGGAGGGCGCGGACGAATGCCTTGCCCATCGTGGTGACTCCCTCCCGTGTCCGTGCCTGTGTCTGTGCCTGTGGGTGTGATTGGTGATGTCCCTCCTGGGGAGGGGCAGGCGGCAGGAGTGTCCACGTTTGTTTTGCCGGTCGGCAAGTTTTAATGTGTGTCGAATTGATGCGCCGTCATGCGCGGCTCATGCGCGGCTCATGGGCAGCTCATGGGCGGCCCATGAGCAGTTGATGGGTGCTTCAGGCATGGGAGAGCGCCGCCGGGTCCGGCGCCCTGGGGCCTCCGACCGCGCCGAGCGCGCCGCCCCACACGTGATAGAGCGCCTGCAGCACCACGTACTTCAGCATCTGCGTGGTGATGTTGGCGTCCTTCTCGCTGAGGCCGTGCTGCTGCATGAGCGTCGTCGGCAGGCTGGCCACCATGGCCGTGAGGCCGCCGAATCCGGCGCTGAGGATGGCGTGGGAGGTCCAGCCGACCTTGCTCGCGAAGACATCGCCGAGCGCCTCGGGGAAGGTGTCCTTGAGGTTCTTCACGTGGGCGCCGACGCGCGCGGCGGCACTGAAGATCTGCTCCGCCGCCGGCTTCTGCAGATGGTCGAGGCAGGCGCCGAGATCGTCGCGCGCCAGGAAATGCTGGAAGCCCGCGCGGCCGGCGCTGACGTCGAAGTCGTTCTTGATGACCCGCATGCCGCCGCCGCCCACCGGCATGCCGAAGGCCGGATCGAGGATCCCGTCCATGGCGGCGCGCTGCTTCGGCTGACCCTTGAGTTCGTAATTGAGCATCGCCGGAATGCGCACGAGGCCGTTGCGCGCGGCCCCGTAGCTGAGGCCTGCGGCGATCGAGTTGTCCGCGGCCAGGCTGGCCTTGGTCGGCGGGTTTGCGCTGGCGATGGGTTCGGGCAACTGCTCGCCCGGCGGGCGGGTGAAGTAGGCGTCCTGGAAGGTCTTGCCCGCGGCGGCGCCGGAGGCGACATCCAGCATCGACAGCGCGAAGCCCATCACCGCGCCGGTGATCAGCGCCGGCACGGCGACCGGCAGGGTGGGCATCGCCTTCATCAGACCGGCCAGGGTCAGGTCGGCGAGCTTCAGGTTCGCCGGAATCGTCCCGAGGTTGAAGCCGCTGGCCGAGGCCATGCCATGCATCATGGCCGTACCCTGGTCGCGCCACTGCACCTGCTTGAGCACGGAGACGAGATCGTCGCGGGTGTGGATGCCGCGCGATTCCAGCACCGCGGCCTGCTGCGTGGCCAGGCGCTCGAGCGCGGGGATGTCGTCGGGGCTCTTGCGCATTGCGCTGAGCATGTAGGCGACGCAACCGGTGATGTCGTCGGGCAGCTTCTGCGCGAGCGAGTCGATGTCGATGCGCGGGTTGACGTCGCGCGGGCTCGGCACGGTGGCCGCGTGCAGCGACGCGAGCCCGCCGGGCGCGCGGGGGCCGCGATCCGGCGCCGTGCGGGGCAGGGGATCGAAAGAGCCCGGCATGCTGCGCGTGAGCTGGGAGATCTCGTCATGCGCGTCGTGGCGCGGGAGCGCGGCCGAGTGTTCGGTCTCGGTGGCCACGGAGCGGCGCTGCTCGGCGATGGAAGGCGCGCCGCCGGCCGGCCGTTGCGCGTCGCTGGACACCGAGCTGCTGTTGCCGTTGAGGTTGGGGGTCAGCGGCGTCATGGGGATGTGTTCGCCGCTGCCCTGCGGATCCGGCAACCGCCCGGCGCCGCCGGTGCTGTTCGTGGACGACGTCCGGCTGAGGACCTTCGGCGCCGACTGGCGCGGCGCAGAGGACGGCCGGGAGCGGAGCGGCGCGGCGTCGGCGCCGCCGTCGCTCTTCGCCGCATCCACGGAGGAACGACGCGAGGACAGCCCCTCGGGGACGATGTGCTCGCTCGAGGGCTTGAGCTGCGGATCGACGGCCGGCATCACGGGAAGCGTCGGCGTCTGCGGGCCCGACAGCGTCTCGGCCGACGGGGGAGGGACGCTGATCGCGCGCGCGGTGGGAATGGTGCTGCTCATGACGCCTTGAGTGCCGTTACATCAGGGCGATATCGTCGGCAGGACGTCCCTTGTCGGAGTGCCACGTCCGAACACGTGCCTGAGGATGCGAAGCCAGATCGCGCAACGTCGGTTCCAGCAGCGCGAAGCGGTAGACGTAGCCGCCTGCCAGGGCGACACGCGGAACGACGCGTTGACCGTCCAGCAGCAGGGTCGCCATCTCGCCCGCGAGCCGCCGCAGCGGCGCCGCCGGCATCCGCATCCAGACCCGGCGCCCGAAGGAGCCGGCGAGAGCGGTCGAGAACGTCGCCTGCGAACACCCATCCGGCGCCACCGCGTTGACGGCGCCGCGCACGTCCGCGCGTCGCAGCGCCCAGCCGATCAGACCGACCGCGTCGTCGAGATGGATCCAAGGCATCGGCTGACGACCGTCGCCCAGGCGCGCGCCCAGGCCGAACCGGGCCGACAGCGCCTGCATCGGATAGGCGCCATCCTCGCGGCCGAGGATCACGCCGAAGCGCAGACGTACGACGCGCACGCCCAGCGCTTCCATCCGCATCGCCTCGTGCTCGACGGCGGCGCAGAGGTCGGACTGGAAGACGCCCGGCTGTGCCGGCGACTGTTCATCGCACGTCAAGCCCGCCTCCGGCACACCGTAGTAGCCGACCGCCGAGGCCGCCACCAGCACCGCGGGCGGACGTTCCAGGCGGCGCGCCAATCGATGGAGCTGTTCGGTCAGGCGGGTGCGGCTTTCCAGCAGCTCGCGGCGACGGGCGCGCGTCCAGGGACGTCCCAGCACCCGGGCGCCGGCGAGGTGGACGATGGCCTCGATGCGGGTCTCGGCGGCGATGTCGTCGAGCGAGCCGATGACCGCGATGTCCGCGCCGAACTGCTGCCTCGCCTGCTTCGGATCCCGCGTCAGCACGATCAGCCGCCGGCCTTGCGCGCGCAGTCGCCGCACCAGCGCCTGGCCCACGAATCCGGTCGCGCCGGTCACCAGCACTGCCGACGCATGACGCGCCAGTGGCGGTGCCGGCTGGTCACGCAAGGCCGCCGTCTCGCGGCCCAGCCGTCGGACGGCCAGCACGTTGCGCACGCTCCATGCCCACACGCCGACGGCCATGACCGTGAAGAGCCACGACGCCACGCCGCGCCCCGCGGGTTCCAGTCCGGTCGGCTGCTGCCACCACTCGAGCAGGCGCGGCCCCATCAATCCGAGGAACAGCCCGTAGCTGACCGTCAGCACCGTGTGCAGCCAACGCTCGAAGGGCGGCAACTGGCGCGTGCGGTCTTCTTCCAGGAAGTCGGTCAACGTGATGACCACTTCCACGCCCAGCACCGCGGCGACCGCCAGGGCGAGCGCGCCGTGCCACGACCACCAGGCCAGGCCGAGGAAGAGGGCGCCGTAGAGCGCCTCGCGGCCGGCGTGCAGCGCGAGCTCCCGTCGGGCGCCGCGCTGCTGCGGCAGCCGTGCGGCCCATTCGTGGTGCCAGAGGTTGTCGAACGCGCCGAGCAGCGCCTGGACGATGAGGACGGCATCGAGGAAGTGCATGTCAGGACTCCTGGACCGGGTCGATGGCATCGATGGGATCGATGAAGACGCCGGTCTGTTGAAAGGTCTGGCCCCAGCGGGCGTGGGTCATGGTCAGGGTGAAGCGAAAGCGGCCCGCGCCGAGGTCGCGGTGTTCGACGCGGCACTGGCCCGGGCTGAGCAGCGCCGGCAGGCGCAGGCGGACCGGTCCGAGGCACCAGAGGTAGTGGCGGCTCTGGAAGACCAGGGCGCCGTTGTCCTCGAGGACGTCCAGCGCCATGGCCAGACCGCCGCGCGTCCGTTCGAGCACGCCGGGGCCGGCGGGATGCGCGCGCTTGACGGACTGGACGACTCGCCGCCCCAGCTGGCGGGACCAGACGACGCCACCGAGGCCGTCGGGCGCGACGGTGACTTCGACCGGCACGTCGTTGGCGCGAACGGGCATCAGCGGTCCGCGCAGGGGCCAGGCGAGCCAGGCCAGCACGCGGCCCAGCGGCGAGCAGTGCAGGTCCATCCGGCCGACGTAGCGGACTGCCACCGCGTGCGTGCCGAAGCGGCGCTGCACGGCTGCCGGCAGCCGTGACCAGGCATCGGCGCCCATCAGCGCGGAGAGGTCCAGCGGCGCGTGCAGCGATGCCGTGGACGATGCGGATGCCGGGATGGGGACTGGCGCTGCCGGGCCGGCGGCGCGCTGCGCCTGCAGCAGTAGTGACCGCAGTCGGGGAAGAGCGTGGAAGAGGGCGTTCATGACCCCTCTATCGCGAGAATCGGGCCACCTCGAAGTGGCCACTAAGTCGTTGATTCCATTGAACGTCGAAGGACGAAGTGTGTTCGTCGTATACAGTTGCCGCCCTGTCGACTGTCTACGACGTATACACATGCTGCTGCGGGTGACGATGGGGCTGGCACTGGCCGAGACGCTGCTGCTGGCGGGCGTGCTGATGGCCTGGGCGGACCGGGTGGCCGGCGGTCGACTGCTGGCGGCCTTCCTGGTCGCGATTGCGGTCTGGATCACGGGCAATGAGTTGCCGAACTGGTTCGGCCCCGGTGTCGAAACGCTCGCGCTGCACGTGCTGGCGACGGCGCCGTTGGCTTCGGCGGTGTTCTTCCATTTCTGTGTGGTGTTCTGTCGCGCGCCGTTGCGCCGCGGCTGGATCACGGCGGCCTACGCGGTCGGCGGCGTCGCCGTGCTGGTGTCGCAGGTCCTGGTGCCGGCGCATTTCGTCGATCACCCGGACGTGGGCCGGCTGGCGCTCGCGGAGCCGGCCGCCGTGATCACCAGCCTGTCCTGGGTGGTCCTGGGTCTGGGCGGCGTGGGCGTGCTGCTGCGCACGCTGATGCGTCCGCCGCTTGACGGCCGCGGCCCCGCGCGGGGCCAGGTCGCGGCCGTCACCGCGTCATGCCTGTGGGGCGTGGCCTGCCTGGGCGGCTACGGCATCGCGCTGACGGGCTGGCCGGTCTATCCGTTCCCGCTGCTGGCCTTCCCGCTGTACCCGCTGATGCTCGTCTACGGGATCCTGCGCTACGGCGTGTTCGTCGCGAACGCCTGGGCGGGCAAGGCGCTGGTGTGGACGCTGCTGCTGGCGTCGGGCATCGCGATCGTCGGTCTGATGCCGCTGGTGCTGCCGTTCGAGTCCCGCTGGCTCAGCGGTCTGGCGGTGGCGGCCGGTTGCCTGGCGCTGAACGGGCCGGTGCGGCGTTTCGTCCAGCGTCTGATCTATCCGGGCGGTGAGGTCAGCGCCCAGGACTTGGGACGCTGGCGCGAGACGCTGCTGGCGGCGGACAGCCTCGAGCGATTGAGCGCAGAGGCCTCTTCGCTGCTGAGCCGGCGCCTGGGCACGCCGGTGACGGTGATCGTGGAGGAGGGCATGGAGGAGGGCGCCGGGATCGGGCCGCTTCCGACCGATCGGCCTGCATTGACGATGCGGCGCAACGGCCTGTCCTGGACGCCGCGCTGGACCGCCTGGGAGGCAGCGCCGCCCGGACAGCGCCACGCGGCGGAGCTGTTCGCGACCGTACTGGCCGAGGCGGCCTTGCGCGTCGAGCAGGCGCGGCAGGCGGCGGCCCGCGAGCGCGAACGCCAGATCCAGGCACGGCTGGCCGAGCTGGGCGCTCTGGCCGCGTCCGTCGCCCACGACATCCGCAATCCGCTCAACATCATCGGCATGGCCGTGGCGATGGCGCCGACGGAAACGCGCCAGGAAGTGGGCATCCAGGTGGCGAGGATCGCCCATCTGACCAGCGACCTGCTGGACTACGCCAAGCCGTGGCGGCTGCAGCGCGAGCGCTGCGAGCTGCGTTCGCTGATCGAGGCGCTGACCCGGCGCCACCCCGGCGCGCGGCTGTCGACGACCTGGCCCGACGACTTGTGGGTCGAGGCGATCGACCCGCGGCGCCTCGAACAGGCCCTGATCAACCTGATCGAGAACGCGCGTGGTGCGTCGGCGGCGGGCTGCGAGATCGATGTCGAGCCGACCGCCGGGCCCGACGGCGCGTTGCTGCGGCTGCACGTCTGCGACGACGGCGCGGGCGTGCCGGAGGAGCTCCGGGAACGCCTCTTCGAGCCCTTCGCCTCGCGCAGTCCGGGCGGCACGGGCTTGGGGCTGGCGATCGTCGCGCGCATTGCCGAAGCACACGGCGGGCGCGCGTCGCTGACGACCCGTCCCCCCTGGACGACCTGTTTCACGCTGGAGTTGCCGCGATGAGTTCCTCTTCGACGCCCTTGATCCATGGCCGCGTCCTGCTGGTCGACGACGAGCCGGCGTTCCAGCGCTTGGGCGGCGGCTTCCTGCGCAACCTGGGCCACGAGGTCCTCACCGCTGGTGATGGCGACGAGGCGCTCTCGACTTTCTCGAGCGAGCAGCCGGACCTGGTGCTGCTGGACCTGGCGATGCCGCCGAGCATGGACCCCGAGCAAGGCCTGACCCTGATCCCGCGTTTCAGCGGCGCGCCTGTCGTGGTGCTGACGGGCCATGCCGAACACGAGCTCGCGTTGCGCGCGGCGGACCTCGGCGCCTGGGACTTCCTGGCCAAACCGATCGATCCGGACCTGCTGCGTTTTGTCGTCGACCGCGCACTGCGCAAGCGCAAGCTGGACACGGAGCTGGCGCAACTGCGACGTCAGCAGGGCGAGGACTCGATGGGGCTGGTCGGCCAGTCGACGGCGCTGCAATCGCTGCGGGCCATGATCCGCCGCGTCGCGCCGACGCGGGTCAACGTGCTGGTGCTCGGTCCGACGGGGACCGGCAAGGAACTGGTCGCGCGGGCGCTGCACGAGCACGGCCCGATGGCCGCCGCCCCGTTCGTGCCGGTGCATTGCGGCGCGCTGTCGGCGGAGCTGCTCGAGAGCGAGCTCTTCGGTCACATGAAGGGCAGTTTCACCGGCGCCTACCGCGATCAGCCAGGCCTGGTGGAGGTCGCGCGCGGTGGCACGCTGTTCCTGGACGAGGTCGGGGAGATGCCGCCGGCGATGCAGGTCAAGCTGCTGCGCTTCCTGCAGGAGGGCACCTACATGCCGGTCGGCGGGCGGGTGACGAAGACCAGCGAAGTCCGCGTGGTTGCGGCGACGCATCGCGACCTGGAGGCCATGGTGCGTGCGGGCGAGTTCCGCGAGGACCTCTACTACCGGCTCAAGGGTGTGGTGTTGAGAACGCCAGGACTGGCTGAGCGCCGCGGCGATGTGCCGGTGCTGGCGGCGAGTTTCGCGCGGCAGCGCGGCGCGGGCATCGCCACGAACGCGATGGCCTGGCTCGTCGCGCGGGAGTGGCCCGGCAACGTGCGCGAGTTGAAGGCGGTGGTCGAGGCCGCGGCCGCGTTGCTGCTGCCCGGACAACAGGACGTCGACGCCGAGGCGCTGTCGCTGGCGGCCGGCGAGGTACCGGCAACGACGGCGGCGGTCGCCTCGGGCCCGGACGCGGACGACCGCGGCGGCCTGCTGGACCAGGCGATGACGGAACTGGAGCGCCGGCTCATCAGCGAGGCGATGCAGACGACCGAGGGGAACCAGTCGGAGGCGGCGCGTCGTCTGGGGATCTCCCGGGCCGGGCTGATCAAGAAGCTCGGGAGATTGGGCCTGAAGTGACGCCGGCGGGAGGCCGGACTCAGGCCGCGAAGCCGCCATCGATCAGCAGGTCCGCCCCGGTGACGAAACCCGCCTCCGGCCCGGCCAGGTAGGCCACCATCGCGGCGATCTCATCCGCCTTGCCGTGACGCCGCAGGGCCATCAGGTCGTGCAGGCTGGCGCCGAACTCGGTGTCCGCGGGATTCATGTCGGTGTCGACCGGACCGGGCGCCACGTTGTTGACCGTGATGCCGCGCGGGCCGAGGTCGCGCGCCAGGCCCTTCACCAGTCCGATCAGCGCGGACTTGCTCATCGCGTAGACGGCGCCGCCGGCGAAGGGCATGCGCTGGGCGTTCGTGCTGCCGATGTTGATGATGCGGCCGCCGTCGCCCATGTGCCGGGCCGCCGCCTGCGAGGCGACGAAGACCGAGCGCACGTTGACGGCGACGGTGCGGTCGAAGTCTTCCAACGTGAACTGGTCCAGCGGCGCCACGGCCAGCACGCCGGCGCTGTTGACCAGGATGTCCAGGCGGCCGAAGCGCTCGGCGACGCCGTCGATGGCGCGGGTGAGGGCGGCAGCGTCGGTGGCGTCTGCCTTGACGGCGATCGCCTGGCCGCCGTTGGCCTTGATCTCTTCGACCAGCGCTTCCGCGGCGATCGCGGACGACGCGTAGCCGATGGCCACGGCCGCGCCTTCGCGGGCCAGGCGTCGCGCGGTGGCGGCGCCGATGCCGCGCGAACCGCCGTGGATGAAGGCGACCTTGCCGGTCAGGCGGGCGGTCGAGGCGGTGTTGGTCGTGTTGCTCATCATGTTTCCTTTCGAAGCGGGGTGGTTGATGAGCTCAACTATGGTCGTCGACACCTGATTGCGGTAGTTGGAAAGCGGCGTGTTCAGTTTCAACCGCTGGTATAAGCTGAACGCATGTCGACCGAACTCCGCAGCCACCTCGATGCCTTCATCACCGCTGCCGACGAGGGCAGCTTTTCTGCTGCCGCGCGCCGGCTGGGGCTGACGCCCGCCGCGGTCAGCAAGAGCGTGGCGCAGTTCGAGGCGAGGCTTGGCGTGCGCCTGTTCCAGCGCAGCACGCGGAGCCTGGCGCTGACCACCGACGGCGAGCGGCTGCACGCCCAGGTGAGGCGCCCGTGGAGCGAGATCGGCGACGCCTTGACGGATCTGCGGCAGGGCGCCGGCAAGCCGGCCGGCACCTTGAAGGTCGCGTTGGCGCACACGGTGGGCCGCGAGTACTTCGTGCCGATGATGGACGGCTTCGTGCGTCGCTATCCGGACGTCGTGCCGGACCTGCATTTCGACAACCGCCAGGTCGACCTCGTCGCCGAGGGGTTCGACGTCGCCATCGGCGGTGGCATCGAGTTGACGGACGCCTTGATTGCCAGGGAGCTGGCGCGCCTGCGGATCGTGCTCGTGGCGGCGCCGGCGTATCTGGCGGCGAATCCGGTGCCGAAGCATCCATCGGATCTGGCGCGGCATCGCGGGTTGCTGCGCCGATCGCTGGGGTCAGGGCGGCTGGCGCCGTGGGCCTTGAAGAACAAGGCCGGCGAGCAGGTGGTGGCGAGCGTGCGTCCGGTGATGGTCCTGGACGATCCGGAGGCCATGGCTCGCGCGGCGGCGAGCGGCATGGGCATCGCTTTGCTGCCACTGCCGCATGCCTTGCCACAGCTGGAGCGCGGCGAGCTCGCGCGCGTGCTGCCGGCCTGGTATGCGGAGGCGCTGCCGCTGTCGATCTATTACTCGAGCCGAAGGCTGCTGCCGGCCAAGGTCCGTGTGTTCGTGGACCACGTCGTCGAGGAATTCCGCGTGCAGGGACACGCGGCGAGGTTCAGCCAGGGCTGAGGCTGCTCAGGTGCGGGACGAAAAAAAACCGACTCCGGGGAGTCGGTTTCTTCTCACGGGGCGCTGCCGGGTTCAGTAGCGTCCGCCGCCGAAGCCGCCCGAGCCGTAGCCGACGTCCGAGCGCTTGGTGGAACGGAATTCACCCGTGCTGTGACCGCCGCCCGAGCCGCTGCCTGCCTCGCGAGGACGCGCCAGCGTGACAACGATCGAACGTCCATCCACCGACACGCCATTCAAGGCGGCGATGGCGGCCTGGGCCACTTCGGCCGACGCCATTTCCACGAACCCGAAGCCCTTGGAATTGCCAGTTTCCCGGTCCATCATGACCCGGGCCGAGGAAACACTGCCGAACTCCGCAAAATTGCTTTTGAGGCTGGAATCGGTCACCGAATAGGGCAGATTGCCCACGTAGATTTTGCTGCTCATGGAAGAGCCTTTCTTGATGGTGGCGCACCGTCGACGGAGGGATGCGCAAATGGGGGGCGCGGCGCGGACGCGGCGCGGAGAAAACGCGGACTGAATCTGGCGTGGCGCAGATTAGTCACTACGCCGGGGACTGCGGCATGGAGGTTTCCAGCCAGCCCTGGGTGACCGCGAAGAGCCGGGCGGCGTGACAGGAGGCGAAGGTCCTGTCGAAGCGGAACACACGGCAGTAGGTGCCGTTGCCCTCCGAGCGGCGAACCGAGAAGGAGGCGCTGAAGCGGCCGCAATCGGTTCGGTGTGTCGCGGGCGAAACGACGTATCTGCCCATGGAAATGGCGTTGTTCGGAATCTTTTTCAATCAGTGTCGCAGGCTCGAAGCTCGACCTGCGGGAGCGTGGTGCTGCTCAATCGACTGCAAATTTGCAGGCCAAAAGAGCAAATTGAGGTCACAAAATCGTGACCTTTGAGAGAGGACCAGTTTCGTAAAACGTCTGGTCGCTTATCCCGAAAATGGTTATACCACTTCGGCGGTAAGCGAGTCAATTTATATAAATTTCATATCTGGATTCAACGCGAAAATCCCGCGCCCTGCGACGCATGGGAAGCGGTCAAGGTAGCGACCAGTTCCGCGACAAACGGGTTGTGCAGCGTCTGCTCCCGCAGGCACACCTGCAGGTGACGCAGGGCCCAAGGCTCCACGAGACGTAGCACGGCGACACGCGGCAGGTCCGTCGCTTCCAGCGCGGACCGGGGCACGATCCCCAACCCCGCGCCGGTGGCGACGAGCTGGGCAATGGCGCGATACCCCGAGACCTGGACCCGCACGTCCAGTTGCCCGCCCAGTTGGGCGGCGTGGTTGACCAGGAAGGTGTGCAGGGCCATGCCGCTCTGCAAGCCCACGAACGGCTCGTCCAGGCAGACCTTGAAGCTGGCCTGCTTGCGCCGGGCCAGGCGCGATGACGTGGGGACCAGCAGCACCAGCTCGTCTTCACGGTAGGGGAGGTAGAGCAGGTCCGGATGCGCCTGCTCGACGGCCACGACGCCCAGATCGGCGCGGCCGGCGACCACCGCGCTGACGATGTCCTGGCTTGGACGCTCCTCCAACTGGATCCGCACGCCCGGATGCAGCACGAAGAAGCGCGCGAGGTCCGGGGGCAGGTGGCTGCTGATGGCGTTGTTGTTGGCGAAGAGGGTGATGTGCCCCGCGAGGCCCTGTGAGAACGGCAGCAGATCCGCATGCATCTGCTCCAGTTGCGCCAGACACCGCCGGACGTGCTCGAGCATGACGGCACCGGCGCGCGTGAGCGTCACGCCGCGGGCGCGACGCAGGAACAGCGGGCTGCCCAGCGACTCCTCCATCGCCTTGAGCCGCAGGCTCACGGAGGAGGGCGACAGGTGGCAGCGGGCCGCGCCTCGGGAGAGGTTGAGCTCCTCAGCCACGCTCAGGAATACCCGCAGATCGGTCAAGTCGTAGTGCACGGTGGCGGTCCTCGATGCGGCGTCCATCCGCGTGCGTTCTCCTCTGCGGAAGGTGCATGCGGTGGGCGGAAGCATCCGGTGGTTTTGTCTGCGACAAACGATCAGTTTGCCAGAACTCGCTTCTGCTCAGAGAGGCGCCTTCCCATACTGCGCCCCATGACTGAGCAGCTTTCACAAACACTCAACGCTCCGGAGCCCTCAAGGCCGCCGGTCGGAAAACCCCTGGCAGGCCTTGTCGTCGTCTCGCTGGAGCAGGCGCTGGCCGCGCCGCTGGCCACCTGCCGCCTCGCGGAGATGGGCGCGCGCGTGATCAAGGTCGAACGGGAGGAGGGCGACTTCGCGCGCGGCTATGACCGCGCCGCCTGCGGCGAAGCGTCCTACTTCGTGTGGATCAACCGCGGCAAGGAGTCGGTGGTCCTCGACTTCAAGCAGGCGGAGGATCGCGCGCTGCTCGACGCGCTGCTCGCGCAGGCCGATGTGTGCGTCCAGAACCTGGCGCCAGGCGCCCTGGCACGTGTCGGACTGGACAGCGAGACGCTGCGCCGAAAGCACCGGCGGCTGGTCACCTGCGACATCAGCGGCTACGGCGACGGCCCGGCCAGCGCGCTCAAGGCCTACGACATGCTGGTGCAGTGCGAGAGCGGCCTCGCCGGCATCACGGGCACACCGGAAGCCTGCGGCCGGATCGGCGTGTCCATCTGCGACATCGGTGCGGGTCTCAACGCCACGATCGCCATCCTGTCGGCGCTCGCGTCCCGAGAGCGGACGGGCGTGGGCTGCGGCGTCGCGGTCTCGCTGTTCGACGGCGCGGCCGATTGGATGACGGTGCCTTACGTGCATCAGGTGTATGGCGCGGGCGCGCCGACGCGCCAGGGCCTTCAGCATCCCTCCATCGCGCCGTACAGCGCCTTCACGACGAGCGACGGCGGCAGCGTGGTGATCAGCATCCAGAACGAGCGCGAGTGGGCCAGCTTCTGCGAGGGCTTCCTGGCGCAACCCGCGCTGGCCAAGGACGAACGCTTCAACAGCAACGACCGGCGCGTGACCCACCGGGAGGCGCTGCACGCCATCCTCGACGCGGCCTTCGGATCCTTGCCGCTGGACGAGGCGCTCGCCCGGCTGCAGCGCGCCAGGACCGCCTACGGGCAGGTCCGCACGGTGGCCGAGATGGCGACGCATCCGGCGCTGCGCACGTGGCCGATGCCGGTGGGCGACCGGCAGCTCGATCTGGTCGCACCGCCGGTTCGCGCGCCATGGGACAGCGGGCGTTTCGATCCCGCGCCGTCCCTCGATCAGCACGGCGCTGCCATCCGCGCCGAGTTCCTCCGCATCACCGACAGGGCCATCGCATGAGCCGCATCACCCACCACATCAACAGCGCCAACGACGCCACCAACGACCCCACGAACGGCGGCGACGAGGGCGGCGCCGTCATCGACCTGGACCATCTCCGGACGTGGATCGGCCGCGACACCTGGTCCGAAGACCACCTGTCGGTGCGACAGGCCCGACTCATGGCCGCCACGCTGGGAACGCCTCAGGATGAACTCGTCGTCGGCACGCCGTTGCCGCCGCTGTGGCATTGGCTGTACTTCCTCGAGGGACTGCCGCCGAGTGAACTCGGCCGTGACGGTCACGCCGCGCGCGGCGGTTTCCTGCCGCCGGTGCCGCTGTCCAACCGGATGTGGGCGGGCGGCGAATTGACCTTCCACCGGCCGTTGACCTTGGGCTCGTCCGTCGGGAAACGGTCCAGCGTCCGGTCCGTCGAGCACAAGCGCGGTCGCAGCGGCGACCTCGTGTTCGTCACTGTGCGCCATGAGCTGTTCAACGGCGACGAGCTGGCCGTCACCGAGGACCACGACATCGTCTACAAGGCGCCGACGCCGCCCGGGGCCTCGCGTGCCGCGCCGGTCACGATGCCGGAGGCGACGCATCGCGAGTCCTTCGCGCTCAACTCGACGCTGCTGTTCCGATATTCGGCGCTGAGCTTCAACGGTCACCGCATCCACTACGACGTCGACTACTGCCGCGAGGTGGAGGGCTACTCGAACCTGGTCGTCCATGGGCCGCTGCAGGCCACGCTGCTCTCAGCGCTGGCGCGGCGCCTGGGCAACCGACCGCTCCGGCAATTCCGTTACCGCGGCGTCCAACCCTGCGTGCTCGGCGCGCCTCTGACCCTCAACGCCGCCCCATCGCCGGAGGGGCTCACGCTCTGGACCGCGTTGGCGGACGGGGCGCCGTTCATGACGGCCGAAGCTTCCCACTGGAGACAACAACCATGACCTCATCGATCCGTCGCCGCTTCCTGTCCCGTGCGCTGGCCCATGCGCTGGCCCTGTCCGCGCTCGGCGCCTCGGCCGCCTTGTCGCTGGCCGCGCCGGCCTTCGCGCAGACCTTCCCCAGCAAGCCGATCACGCTGGTCGTGCCCTTCGTGGCCGGCGGGACGACCGACATCCTCGGACGCATCGTCGCGGAGGCCCTGGGCAAGCGCCTGGGGCAGGTCGTGCTCGTGGACAACCGCGGCGGCGCCGGAGGCAACCTCGGCGCGGCGCTGGTGGCCAAGGCCGATCCCGACGGCTACACGCTGCTGATGGGCTACAACGGCACGAACGCCATCAACCCGTCGCTGTATCCCAAGCTGTCCTGGGATCCGCTCAACAGCTTCAGTCCGATCTCGCTGGTCGCGCGGGTGAACAACGTCGTCGTCGTGAACCCCGCGCTGCCCATCAACAGCCTGCAGCAGCTGGTGGCGTATGCCAGGTCCCATCCCGGGAAGGTGAACTACGGATCGGCGGGCGCGGGCTCGATCTTCCATCTGGCGGGCGAGATGCTCTCGCAACAGACGGGCGTGCAGATGACGCACGTGCCGTACAAGGGCGCGGCGCCGGCGCTGACCGACCTGATGGGGGGCCAGATCGATCTCATGTTCACCACCATCCCGAACGCGCTGCAGCACATCAAGACGGGGCGCCTGCGCGCGCTCGGCGTGACCGGCGAGCAGCGCTCGCCGCTGTTCCCGGAGCTGCCCACGGCCGCGGAGGCCGGCTACAAGGGCATGGTCGTGGATTCGTGGTTCGGGATCTTCGCGCCGCACGGACTGCAGCCGGCCGTGCAGGCGAAGCTGAACCAGACCCTGCGCGCCGTGCTGGCCGACCCGGAGGTCGTCAGGCGCATGAAGGAACAGGGCGCCGAGCCCCGGGCGTCGTCGCCGGCCGAGCTGCAGGCGCTGCTGCAGACCGACCTCAAGAGCTGGAAGGCCGTCGTGACGGCGGCGAAGGTGTCGCTGGACTGAGGCGCGTTTCGCTCAGGTGATGATTTCGTTCGTCATCGCTTGCCGAGCGTGGTCGCGCGTCCGGGGCCTTCGAATGGCCAGATGTCTGCCTATATAAGCGACGTCTTCTGGGCTGCTCGTGACGGCCGAGCGATCATTGTTCCCGTTGGTCCGCGGGCAACTGCTTGGTGGATCTCCGCTCGAACTTGCGCTCGTAATCTGATCCGAGCCGCCACGCAGTCTTCTCCCCGTGCTGAGAACGCGGACCGTCTACCAGATGCCGGCATTGCATCTGACCATGGAGCGGATGGTTTCGGCGTTCGCTACTCTCTTCGGAGGTGCGCTTTCCGCGCGAGTTGCCTACGAGCCCGACGTGATGCTGGATTTCCGCGGCAAGCGCTGGGCACTCGCTTTGAAGACGCTCCATAGCAGCAGTCCAAGAACGATCTACGACAACATCAAGAAGGCGACGGACCAGATTGAGCGGTCAAAGGCTGATCACGGCCTCGTCATCCTGAACGTGAAGAACCTCCTGGATTACGAGGCGCTTTGGCCGTCGCCGTTGTCATCCTTTGCGGAGGCTAAAGCCATTGGCCTCCTTCAAGAACAGATGGGGAGAATCCCGAAGAGTCTGGATGAGATCCCGCACGAAGACTGGCTTGCTGCGTTTGGTCTTTTGCGGAAGGCATCACTGCCGATTGTTTTCATTGGACAGGCCGCTTGTTCTGCAGTTCCAACGCTAGGGAATGTACCGCATTTCATGTCGGTTAAGTCAATCCATACCTATCTCAATCCTGTCGAGGATCCCACGGGCAGCATGAAGCTGGTTCATGCGTTGCACCATGCGTCGCAGGAATTCGTGTAGGTCAATCGTCGCGACGATCCGAGAGGAACCGTGGATGTGCAGGAGCCTTCCACTGTCTCGAGAAGACACCGATCACACCAATCGCTGCAGTCTGCGATCACATGTCGAGCGCCGGCCGTGTTCAGCGCGAAGCCACCGTGTCTAGTCCTAGACGTCGCCCACGAGTCGTGCCGCTCATGAATGATGGGCGACTCATGTGGACGCGTGAGTAGAAGGAGACGAACTGACCTTGGACTCTATGCGAACCAGGCAGCTGTTGAGACATAGAGCCATCGAGTGCCCAAGCCGCGCGGACGCACCGACTGGTTGCTCAACGCGAGCGCCTTTCAACATCAGGAGAAGTCCTTGGAAGGCTGCTGCAAGCAGCACTGAGTCTCTGCGGACGTTTTGGATGGAGTGATTGAGATGCATCCGCAGCATGATTGCTTCCGACAGACCGCTTGAACGGCCGCGAAGCTCTTGTACCTTTGCGCGATGCAGGGCAGCGGGAAGGCGCTTGTCGATACCGTCGACTCTATCTGGCCTTTGAGAAGGGCAGGTGGGCGATCTCGCTGTATCACTGCGCGGATGAGGTAACGTGAGTGGATAAGGTACAGGGAGGGAGATCAGTGCCGACCGATGAACTCATCAGCGTGGAACGCCAGCGTCTGGCGATTACTCGAGCGAACCCATGTTCCTTCTCTGGTCGAGACGAGGCGAACAGCCGGCTCGCGGAGGTCGGCATAGCAGCGATGCTCGCCGCAGGCATACCTACGGGTCCGCCGGACTTCCCTGATGCGTACCTCTCAATGCGGTTGGACACCGATGTCAGAGAACTGATCGTCGCGGCCTGCTCGCGCAGGGGACAGCCTATTGCAACGAGCATTGACCATGTTGGAGCGGCCAAGTCATTCATTGCTGGGCTGCTTGGCGTCCCCGTAGATCGGGTGTCGGTGAACTTCAGCCAGGGCGGTGAGGTCAACAATGTTGAAGGCTTCTTTCTTCCCTGCGGAGTGGATGAAGGAGAGGTGTTTGTTCCAGCGGTTTTCGAGACGCCTGTCGAGCTGATTACCCATGAACTCGGACACGCCGTTCATTTCAAGCTTCAGCGAGGCGGGCATCGGCAGGATCCTGCGTACTGGAGATCGCATGAGATTGAGGCTGAGATCGGGCCGTACTTTGCGCAGATGAACTACTTGCTCGCGCATGGATCGAAGGACGAGTTTCTGCAGGCCCTGGGTGTGGTGACGAACTTGGTCAACAAGCTGGCGGTCCTCGTCGCGCACTTCTCTGGGTTGACCAGAGCGGAGTTCGAAAGCAGTGATGACCTCGCACATTTCTCGGGTGCGCAGGAAAGGCGTCTGTTGGTGGACCTGTTCGATGAAACGAAGCCCAATCAACGCGACATGGGACCGTTTAGGAGCTTGCTCGTTTCCGTGCTCAACGGATTCGGCCTGATCTTGGCCCTAAAGCTGGTTGACGAGCGAAGCTCGCTGGTGGTGTTCATGTCCGAGGACTCTTGCTCAATCCCGCTCCTGGATAAGCTGGCCGCAGCGTTTCCGCATCGCGACGACCTAGGGGACCTGGACGACATCAGTGAAGTGGTGCGCCGCTTGTTAGGACGTTTTCAGCGCTGAAGAGCCTTAGTCTCCCCGTGGAACAAGCCCGTCGACGAGACCGTGTTCCGAAGTGGCCCACCGCGTGTCAGACCATTCGATCGATCAGCCGATCAACGAAGAACGCGGTGCGCATCGCCATGAAGTCCGGGCGCTGGAGCGAATCGCTCTCGCTGTGCCCGCTTTCCTCTGACTTCCAGGAAAAGCACGGGGCATGCCGGTGTCGTTGAGGCGCGCTTAGCTAACGCTCTTCGTTGGACACGTGCCGATCGCCTCCGCTCGCTCCTATGCCGTACCTTGAGGTGTTTTGGTTCGTCATCGGGAAAGGGCCGCCTGCAGCGGCGTGCCAGCGCACTCAAAAGACGGACAATGTGCATTATGTTGCTATACGGATGGAGGCGCTTCGCAAGGCTGTGACTGGAAGCTCCTCACCACTGAGAGACCGCCGCATGCCGCCGGTCTAGAACTCCGCCACCTTCCCCCACGCCGACTGCCTGAACCTGTCGGGGTGATACGGCTTCGGATCGACGATCGGCGCGGCGCCCGAGGCAATGTCGGCGATCAGATGCCCCGCACCCGGGCCGATGCCGAAGCCGTGCCCGCTGAAGCCCGCCGCCAGGATGAGCCCCGGCAGGCTGCGGATCTCCCCGATGCCCGGCACGCCGTCCGGCGTGCTGTCGACGTAGCCGGCCCAGGCCGCCTTCAGCTCGCGGCCCTTGAACGCCGGCATCAGCGCCAAGGCCCGCTCGTGCGTCAGCTTGATCGTGCGCGGATCCGGCCGCGGATCCAGCACTCGCATGCGCTCCATCGGCGTGGGCTCGTCGAGCTTCCAGCGCCCCAGGCCCTCGTGGCCGGAGCGCACGCCCTCCCAGCCGCCCGGCGTCAAGGATCGCCAGCGGCGCGCGAACATCGGCAGGAACTGCGGCGCGAAGCGCATCAGCTGCGCCGTCGGATCCACCCGCGCGCGTGCCGCCACCGCCAGCGTGTAGCTGCCGTCGCTGCGGCGGGTCATGCTGATGTCCTTGGTGTGCAGCGCATCCGGCAAGCCCGCGTCCGGTCCCGGCGACACCGCCAGCGCCGTCTGCCGGATCGACGCCTGCGGGAAGCGGATGCCGTACTGCCGGCAGAAGGACGAGGCCCAGGCCCCGCCCGAGAGCACCGCCGTCCTCGCGCGGATGGTCCCGCGCTCGGTCACCACCGCGCTCAGCCGACCGCCCTCGGTCTCCAGCCCGCGCGCGGCGCAGCGCTGGTGCACCGTCCCGCCATGCCGCATCAGCGCGCGCGCCACCGCCGGCGCGGCCAGCGAAGGATCGGCCGTGCCGTCCGTCGGCGACCACACGCCGCCGCGCCAGGTCTTGCCGCTGGCGCGTCCGTGACGGCCGGCCTCTTCGCCCGACAGCATGTGCGTCGTCACGCCCACCGTCTTCGCGAACCGGCCCCATCGCGCCCAGCCTTCCAGCTCCGCCTCGTCGTTGCTGAGGTACAGCAGCCCGCAGCGTCGGAAGCCCGTGTCCTCGCCCTCGTCGAGCGCGAACCGTTCCCACAGATCCAGGCTCCGGGTCGCCATCGGCAACTCGCGCGCGTCGCGATTCTGCTGCCGGCACCAGCCCCAGTTGCGGCTGGACTGCTCGCCGCCGACCACGCCCTTCTCCACCAGCGCGACCTGCAAGCCGCGTCGCGCCAGGTAGTACGCCGTGAACACGCCGATGATGCCGGCGCCGATCACCACCACGTCCGCCTGCGTGGGCAGCGTCGGGGAGCTCTCGACCGTGTCGACGATGGCCCGCAGGCCCGCAGCGGCGCTCATGCCGTCACCCAGACCTTGCGCACGGTCTCCACGGTGCGCCAGGTCCCGACATAGCCGGGCTTGAGGATGAAGCAGTCGCCCGCGCGATAGGTGACCGGCGCGTGACCGTCCTCGGTGATCACCGCCACGCCCGACAGGATGTAGCAGAACTCCCAGGTCTCGCCCTTGATGGAGCGGTTCACGCCCGGCGTGGACTCGAACACCCCTGCCCTCACCGCGCCGTCCTTGGCGCTGTCCACGTCCCAGTTGCGGCAGACGATGTCGCCCTCCAGCACGCGATCGGCCGGCGGCCGGTATTCGCGGGGCTCGCCCAGTCGATCGAAATGGAAGCTGATGTGGCGGTCCGACATTCAGGTGTCCTCGCACAGGTACTTGAGTTGTTGATAGTCATCCAGGCCGTGGCGCGAGCCTTCGCGCCCGTAGCCCGATTCCTTGACGCCGCCGAAGGGCGCCGTCTCCGCGGCCAGCGCGCCGGCGTTGACGCCGACGATGCCGGCCTCCAACGCCGCGCCGACCCGCCGCATGCGCGCCGCGTCCCGCGTGTAGAAGTAGGCCGCCAGGCCGAAGGGCGTGTCGTTGGCCGCCGCCAGCACCGCCGCCTCGTCGAAGAATCGCGTCACCGGCACCACCGGCCCGAAGGTCTCCTCCGACGCGCAGAGCATCGTGGCGTCCACCTCCACCAGCACCGTCGGCGCGTAGTAGTGGGGGCCAGGTCTTGCCTCGTCGTGGATGCGCTCGCCGCCGACCACCACCCGCGCGCCGCGCGCCTGGGCGTCGCGGACGTGGCGCTCGATCTTCTCGACCGCGCGCAGGTTGATCATGGGACCGATCTGCGAGGCTGGATCGCTCGCCGGTCCCACGCGCAGCGCGGACACCCGCGCGCACAGCCGTTCCACGAAGGCGTCATGCACCTGGTCGTGGACGTAGACCCGGTTCGGGCACACGCAAGTCTGGCCGCCGTTGCGGAACTTGGCCGCCATCAGGCCCTCGACCGCCGCGTCCAGATCGGCGTCCTCGAAGACGATGAAGGGCGCGTTGCCGCCCAGCTCCAGCGAGAGCCGCTTGAGCGTCCCGGCCGACTCGCGCGCCAGGTGCTTGCCCACCGGCGTCGATCCGGTGAAGGTGATCTTGCGTACCCGGCTGTCGGCCAGCCAGACGTCGACCACTTCGGCCGCCCGCTGCCGCGACGCCGTCACCAGGTTGACCACGCCCGCGGGCAGCCCGGCCTCCTCCAGCAGCCTGACCAGCGCCAGCGAGGTCAGCGGCGTGTCCTCGGCCGGCTTGGCCACCACGGTGCAGCCGGCGGCCAGCGCGGGCGCGATCTTGCGGGCGATCATCGCGGCCGGGAAGTTCCACGGCGTGATCGCCGCGACCACGCCCACCGGCTCCTTCACCGCCAGCATGCGGCGCCGGTCCGAAGGCGCGGGAATCACGTCGCCATGGGACCGCGCGGCTTCCTCGGAGAACCACTCCGCATAGCTCGCCGCGTACAGCACCTCGGCGCGCGCTTCGGCCAGCGGCTTGCCCTGCTCGCGCGAGATCAGCCGCGCGAGATCCTCCCGATGGGCGACCATCAGGTCGTACCAGCGCCGCAGCAGACGGGCGCGCTCGCGCGGCGCCGTGGCTTTCCAGCCGGGCCCCGCGGCGAAGGCCGCGTCGACGCAGGCGCGCGCGTCGGGCGCGCCGCTGTCCGGCACCTGCGCAAAGTCACGATCCGACGCCGGATCGGTCACGACCAGGGTCCGGCCGTCGACGCCGTCGCGCCAGGCTGCGTCGATGAAGTTCCGCGTGCGTAGCAGCTCGGGGCGGTCCAGGAATGTCAGAGGCATGGCGGCTCCCGTGATCTCAGACATGCGCGACCAGCGCCGCGATCGCCTGACCCATCTCGGCGGTCGAGGCCTCGCCGCCCAGGTCGCGGGTGCGCGGGCCGTCGCGCAGCACGGTCTCGATCGCCGCGAGCACCGCGTCGTGCGCCTCGGTCTCGCCGAGGAACTGCAGCATCAGCGCCGCCGACCAGATCATCGCGACCGGGTTGGCGATGTTGCGGCCGTAGATGTCCGGCGCGGACCCGTGCACCGGCTCGAACAGCGAGGGGAAGCTGCGCTCCGGATTCAGGTTGGCCGACGGGGCCAGGCCGATGGTGCCGGTCGTCGCGGGCCCCAGGTCCGACAGGATGTCGCCGAAGAGGTTGGACGCCACCACCACGTCGAAGCGCCCGGGCTGCAGCACGAAGCGCGCGCTGAGGATGTCGATGTGCTGCTTGTCGACGGTGACCTCGGGATAGGCCTGACCGACCGCGTCGGCGCGGCCGTCCCACCAGGGCATCGAGATCGCGATCCCGTTGCTCTTGGTCGCGAGCGTCAGGTGCCTGCGCGCGCGCTGGCTGGCCAACGCGAAAGCGTAATGCAGCACGCGGTCCGCGCCGAAGCGCGAGTAGACCGACTCCTGGATCACGATCTCGCGATCGGTGCCCGCGTACATCACGCCGCCGAGGTTGGTGTACTCGCCCTCGGTGTTCTCGCGCACCACCAGGTAGTCGATGTCGCCGGGCTTGCGATGCGCGAGCGGGCATGGGACGCCCTCGAACAGACGCACCGGTCGCAGGTTGATGTACTGATCGAACTCGCGCCGGAACTTCAGCAGCGATCCCCACAGCGAGACGTGGTCCGGTACCGTCGCCGGCCAGCCCACCGCGCCGAAGAGCAGCGCGTCCTGGTCCTGCAACCGGGCTTTCCAGTCGTCCGGCATCATCTGGCCGGTCTGCTGGTAGTAGTCGCAGCTGGCCCATTCCACGGCCGTCAGCGCCAGCGACACGCCGAATCGGCCGGCCACCGCGTCCAGCACGCGCAGCGCTTCCGGCATCACCTCCTTGCCGATGCCGTCGCCGGGAATCACGGCGATCCGATGGGTCTTGCGGGTCATGAAGTCTCGTCTCCTTGAAGGCTGGCGACGGGCCGCGCGTGCGGGCGGGCCTCGTCGCCGTGATGGCAGGGGGCAGTGGGCGGCGCGTCGGCTTCAGGCCAGCCGCATCGCCATGGGCGCGGACGGCGCCTCGACGCTGGCGGCGGTCGGCGACGCGGGGCGGCAGCGTTCCTCGAGCCAGCCCTGGCGCAGCTCCGGCACCGAGTTGGCCAGCAGCTCGTAATACGGGTGATGCGGGCCGCGCTCGTAATCGGCGCGCGCGATCTGCGCCAGCTTGCGGCCGTGCTGCATCACCACGATCTCGTCGCAGATCGACCGCACCGTGTGCAGGTCGTGGCTGATGAAGAGGATGGACAGGCCCAGATCACGTCGCAACTGGGCGATCAGGTCCAGCACCGCCGCGCCCACCACCGTGTCCAGCGCCGAGGTCACCTCGTCGCACAGCAGCAGCTCCGGCTCCGCCGCCAGCGCGCGCGCCAGGTTCACACGTTGCTTCTGTCCGCCCGACAGACCGCCGGGCAGCCGGTCCGCCAGCCCTGTCGGCAGCTGCACCAGGTCCAGCAACTCGTGGATGCGACGCTGGAGCGCCACGCCGCTGAGCCCGCCGTAGAACTGCAGCGGCCGGGCCAGGATGCGCTCGATGGTGTGCGCGGGGTTGAGCGCGGTGTCCGCCATCTGGAAGACGATCTGCGTGCGCCGCAGGTCGTCCTTGCCGCGCTGCGCCAGCGACGGGGCCAGGGCTTGCCCGTTCATCAGCACCTCGCCGCGCGACGGCGCGACCAGCCCGGCGATGGCGCGCGCCAGCGTCGTTTTTCCCGAGCCCGACTCCCCGATCACGCCGATGGCCTGGCCGCGATGCAGCGTCAGATCGATGTCCTCGAGGATGCGGATGGACGGCTGGCCGTCCTTGCCGCGCGGGCCGTAGCCGGCCGAGAGGCCGCGCACCTGCAGCAAAGGCACCGTGTCGATCGTGGCGGAGACCGCGCCGGCGTCGCGCACGCGCGGCCGCGCCGCGTCCAGCAGGCAGCGGGTGTAGTCGTCGCGCGGCGTGCTCAGGAGCTCGGCGGTCGGGGCCAGCTCGCGCATGCGGCCGTCGCGCAGCACCAGGATGCGGTCCGCCATCTGCGCCACCACGGCCAGGTCGTGGCTGACGTAGACCGCGGTGGTCTGGCGCTCCCGCACCACGCGGCGGAAAGCGCGCAGCACCTCGATCTGCGTGGTGACGTCCAGCGCCGTCGTCGGCTCGTCCAGGATCACCAGATCCGGATCGGTGATCAGGGCCATCGCCGCCATCAGCCGTTGCAGTTGCCCGCCCGAGACCTGATGCGGATAACGCGCGCCGATGGTCTCCGGCGAGGGCAAGGCCAGCTCGCGGAACAGCTCGACCGCCTTGGCCTTCGCCTGGTCGCGCGGCAGCGTGCCGTGGATCATCGCGGGCTCGATCACCTGGTCCATCAGCGTGCGCGAGGGATTGAAGGACGCCGCCGCGCTCTGCGCGATGTAGGCGATGCGCCGGCCGCGCAGCGCGCGTCGTCCGGCCTCGGAGAGTTGCAGCACCTCGGTCTCGCCGAGTCGCACCGAGCCGCCGGCGATGCGGCAGCCCTGGCGCGCATGGCCCATCAGGGCCAGCGCCGTCGTCGTCTTGCCGGAGCCGGACTCGCCGATCAGCGCCAGCACCTCGCCGGGCGCGAGCTCGAAGGCGAGTTCATGGACGATGGTGTGCTCGCCGCCGCCGCCGTCGGGCGAGGCGGCGACGATCCTGAGGTCCCGGACCTGCACGGGCGCGCCCATCAGCGGCCTCCCTTCGCATGTTGGCCGCGGGCGGCGCGGCCCGGCAGGTTGTCGATCAGCAGGTTGACGGCGATGGTCAGGCTGGCGATGGCCAGCGCGGGCGCCAGCACCGCGGCGCCGGCATCGGGCAGCGCGCCGATGTTCTCCCGCACCAGCGAGCCCCAGTCCGCCTCGGGCGGCTGCACGCCCAGGCCCAGGAAGCTCAGCGAGGCCAGCAGCAGCACCACGTAGACGAAGCGCAGGCCCAGGTCGGCCAGCATCGGGCCGACGATGTTGGGCAGGATCTCCGACAGCATGATGTACAGCCGCCCTTCCCCGCGGGTGCGGGCCACGGTCACGTAGTCCATCGCATGGATGTTGACCGCCAGCGAGCGTGCGATCCGGAAGGCGCCCGGCACGTAGATCAACGCCGCCGTCGGCACCAGCATGCCCAGCGAGGAGCCGACCGCCGCGACCATGATCAGGGCCAGCATCTTGGACGGGATGGAGGTCAGCGTGTCCATGCCGCGGCTCAGCGTCGCGTCCAGCCAGGGCGCGCTGACGGTGGCCAGCAGCGCCAGCACCGTGCCCGTCCCGCTGGCCAGCAGCGTCGCCAGCAGGGCGATGCCGACCGTGTAGCGCGCGCCCTCCATCACGCGGGCCAGCATGTCGCGGCCCAGGTAGTCGGTGCCCAGCCAGTGCGCCGCGCTGACCGGCGCGAAGACCTGATCGCCGCCCATGTCGCTGCCGCTGGCCCCCAGCAGCAGCGGTCCGAAGGCGGCGGCGGCCAGCCACATCAGCAGCACGAGCAGGCCGAGCAGCCCCGGCCAGGCGAGTGGCAGGCGGCGTCGGGATGCTCGGTTCAGGCGGGGCGCGCGAGGAGCGCCGGGCGCGACAGGCGGGAGGGACATGGGGCGGCCGATCTGCGGTGGGTCGGGTGGGAGGGCTTGGACGACGAGGGGATGCACGCGGCGGTCATCGATGCCGCAGGCGCGGATTCGCGACGATGCTGCACAGGTCCGCCAACGTGACCAGCAGCAGATAGACGGCGCAGAAAAGCATCGCGCAGGTCTGGACCAGCGGCATGTCGCGCTGGGCCACGCCGTCCACCATCAGCGTGGCGATGCCGGGGTAGTTGAAGATGGTCTCGACGATGATCACGCCGCCCAGCAGGTAGGACAGCGACAACGCCACCGCATTGGCGATCGGGCCGATCGCGTTGGGCAGCGCGTGCGCCAGCACCATGCGCACCGGCGACGCGCCCTTGAGCAGCACCATCTCGATGTACGGGGCCTTGAGTTGGTCCACGACCGCGGCCCGGGTCATCCGCATCATCTGCGCCATGGTCACGCAGCACAGGCTGAGCACCGGCATGGCGAACGCACGCGCGGTGTCGGCCAGGCTCGCGCCCTCGACCACCCCGCCCGAGGACAGGGCCGGCAGCCAGCGCAGTTGCACCGCGAAGATCAGCACGGCCAGCGTCGCCACCAGGAATTCCGGCACCGACACCACCGCCACCGCGCCGGCGCTCACCAGCCGGTCCAGCCAGGACCCGCGCCACATCGCCGAGGCGATGCCCAGCGCCAGCGCCAGCGGCACCGCGATGACCGTGGTCAGGCCGGCCAGCACCAGCGAGTTGGGCAGGCGGCTGGCGATCATCTCGCCCACCGGCAGGCCCGTGACCACCGAGGTTCCCGGCGCGCCCGACAGCATGCCGCGCAGCCAGCCGACGTAGCGCCTGGGCGCGGGCACGTCCAAGCCCATCTGCTGGCGCAGCGCGGCCAGCGCCTCGGGCGTCGCGTCCTGTCCCAGCTGGGCCTGCGCGGCGTCGCCCGGCAGCACCGCCGTGATCCCGAAGACCACGGCCGAGACCACCAGCAGCGACAGCAGGGCCAGCGCGATGCGGTTGAGCAGCAATCGGAGGATGAGCGCATTCATGGGCGTCGGTCTCCGCGGCTCAGGCATCCAGCCAGACGTGCTCCGCGAAGGAGTAGCCCATCAACCCGCCCAGCGGGATCGGCGACAGGCCCTTGAGCTTGGTGCTGTGCCCGTCCAGGCTGGCCAGGAAGAGCGGAATGCCGACGCCGGCCTCCTCGCTGATCATGACCTGCATGTCGGCATAGAGCTGCTTGCGCCTGGCGACGTCGGTCTCGGTGCGCGCGGCTAGCAGCAGCTGATCGAATTTCGGGCTCTTCCAGCGCGAGCCGTTCCAGGCCGCGTCCGACTTGAAGAACTGCGTGAGCAGCGTGTCCGCGCTGGGCCGCGGATTGACGTTGCCGAAGCCCACCGGGCTGTTGAGCCAGTGGTTGGACCAGTAGCCGTCCGAGGGCATGCGGCGCAGCTCCAGGTTGAGGCCGATGCGGGCCGCCGCCTGTTGCATGACCAGCGCCATCTCCACCGAGTACATCGCCACCGGCGAGGTCACCACCGGGATCCTGGCGCTGCCCAGGTTGGCCTTCTTCAGGTGGAACCTGGCCTTCTCCGGATCGAAGGGCCGCGGCGCCAAACCGGCGAAGTGGAAGCGGTTGCTCGGGTCGATGGGCTGGTCGTTGCCGACCACCGCATGGCCCAGCGCGATGGACTTGCGCATCTGCTCGCGGTCCATCAGGGACTTCATCGCCAGGATGAAATCCGGGTTGGCGCCCGGGCCCATGTCCTTGCGCATGATCAGGTCGGAGTACTGGCCCGACTGCGTCGCGAAGACGGCATAGCCGGGCGTGCCCTTGATGCGCTCGACGGTGCGGGGATTCACCGAGGCCGCCAGTTCCAGCCCGCCCGACAGCAGCGCATTGACCCGCGCGCCGTCGTCGGCGATGCCGACGAACTCGATCTCGTCCAGATACGGGCGGCCGGGCTTCCAGTAGCCCTCGTTGCGCACGGCGATGGAGCGCACGCCGGGCTTGAACTCCTTGAGCTTGAAGGGCCCGGTGCCGATGCCGGCGTTGAAGTCGGTGGTGCCGGCCTTGACGATCAGGAAGTTGAAGGTGCCCAGCACCACCGGCAGGTCGGCATTGGGCGCGTTCAGCGTGATCGTGACCTCGTCGGGGCCGGAGGCGACGACCGACTCGAACTGGTCGGCCAGCGCTTTGGCCTTGGAGGCCGTGGCCGGGTCCTTGTGGCGCATCAGCGAGAACACGACGTCGGCCGGCTGCAGTGCCTTGCCGTCGTGGAAGGCCACGCCCTTGCGCAGCTTGAAGACCCAGACCTTGGCGTCCTTGGTCGCGAAGCTCTCGGCCAGCGCGGGCTGCGGCGTCAGGCTGCCGTCCAGCGCAGTGAGCCCGTTGTAGAGCATGGTCCCGCGCGAGTAGTCCGTCTGGTTGGCCATCTTGGCCGGGTCCAGCGTGTCGCTGATCGCGGCGGTGGCGGCGGCCACGCGGATGCGGCCGCCTCGCCGGGGCGTCTGCGCGTGCGTGGCCAGTGCCGCGGTGCTCAGCCCGCCGGCCACCGACAGCCGCATGCCGCCGCCCACCAGCATCGCGAGCAGGTCGCGGCGCGTGGCGCCGTGTCGCAGCGCGCGCAGCAGCGACTCGCTGTCCTGGGGGCCGAGGGCGTCGCGAAGGGTCTGGAGGTCGTTCATGCGGGGTCCTGATGCGTGGGCGGTAGGAGCGAAGGCGGACAGGCCGGGGGAGGCGTGGAACGGATGGCCGGGCGGACGGCGGCGGCGCTCAGGCGGCCAGCCTGTCCTTGACGCGGTAATACAGGCCGACGGCCGGCAGGAACCAGGGCGGACCCACGTGGCCGGGGATCGCCGGCCAGGGCCGATCGCGCCAGGGGTTGGCGGCGGCGTCGCCCATCAGCGTGGCGGCCATGCGCTCGCCCATGTGGACCGACATCTGCGTGCCGTGGCCGCTGTAACCCAGCGAGTAGAAGAGCCCGTCTCGCTCGCCCGCATGCGGCAGCCGGTCCTGGCTCATGTCGACCAGGCCGCCCCAGCAGTAGTCGATGCCGACGCCGCGCAGCTGCGGGAAGGTCTGCTCCAGGCCGTCGCGCAGGATCTCGCCGCTCTTGCGGTCCGAGGTCGGGCTGGAGATGGCGAAGCGGGCCCGGCCGCCCCAGACCAGGCGATGGTCCGGCGTCAGGCGGAAGTAGTGGTGGATGTTGGCCAGCGTCACATAGGTGCGGCGCCCGGCGAGCAGCGCCCGCGCGCGCTCGGCGCCCAGCGGCTCGGTGACGATGATGAAGCTGCCGATGCCCACGATGCGCCGCCGCAGCCAGCCGAAGCTGCCGTAGCCGCCGTGCAGGCTGGCGCCGGTGGCCAGCAGCACCTGGTTGGCGCGGATCGTGCCGCGCGGCGTGTGCAGCAGGTGCGCATGCCCGCGGCCCAGGCGCTGCAGGCGCGTCACCGGCGTCTCGAGGTGGATGCGCGCGCCGCGCCGCTGCGCGGCCTCGGCCAGGCCGGCGGCGAAGCGGCCCATGTGCATCTGCGCGCTCTTGCGTTGCAGCAGGCCGCCGACGAAGCGCTCGCTGGCGACCTCGTCGCGCACCGCGCGCGCGTCCAGGATCTCCACCTCGGGATCGACCTCGCGCACCATGCGCTCGCGGCTGCGGGCCAGGGCCTCGTACTGCGACGCGCGCGTGGCCAGCTTGAGCTTGCCGTTGCGCTGGAAGTCGCAGGCGATGGCTTCCTCGCGCACCACGCGCTCGACCGTGTCGACGGCGGCGTCGAACTCCCGGTACCAGCGGCGGGCGGTCTCGATGCCGTGCTGCTCGGCGGCGGCGACGTAGTCCACCGCCAGGCCGTTGTTGACGTGGCCGCCGTTGCGGCCGGAGGCTTCCTTGGCGACGCGGTCGCAGGCCTCGAGCACCACCACCTCCACGCCGCGCAGGGCCAGCGATCGGGCGGCCGACAGACCGGTGAAGCCGGCGCCGACGATCACGACGTCGGCACGCGCGGGCAACTCGCCGGCCGCGGGCTGGAAGGCGGCGGCGGAATCGGTCCAGTACGAATCGAGCTTCAACGAAGTCCCCTCTGCGTCCTTGTCCATCCGCGCGCCGATGCGGCATCGAGCGCGCGGTTCCCTGGTTCGCCGGCGGCCCCGAGGGGGCGGCGCGGCCTCATCCGATGGCAGTCATTGAAGCATGGAGCCCCGAGCAGAATGACGCGCTTGTGACGGCACGCCCGGCACGAAACCGTCGTTTTGGCGGGGCCTCGCGGCATACGCTGCGGCGGGCACCGGCGCGAGGCGTCCATGCACCTCAAGCCGGCGTTCCGAAGTCGATGAGCACGCTCTTGAGGCGTTGATTCGCCTCCACCGCCTGACGTCCCAGATCCTTGCCGATGCCCGACTGGTGATAGCCGCCGGTCGGGATCACGAAGTCGTTGCTGCGGCCGTAGCGGTTGATCCACACCGTGCCCGCCGACAGCGCGCGCATGGCCCGCATCGCCCGGTTCAGGTCGGCCGTGTGCACGCCCGCCGCCAGGCCGTAGTGCGGATGCGCGGCCAGCGCCAGGCCCTCCTCTTCCGTCTCGAAGGTCTGCACCGTCAGCACCGGACCGAAGATCTCCTCGATCACCGCGGGGTTCGCGGCGTCCACGCCGTGGATCAGCGTCGGCAGGTAATAGGCGCCCTGCCCGCACACGTCGTCCCTGAGGCCGCCGCCGGTCGGCATCGCGCCCGCCTCGCCGGCGCGGCGCACGATGCCGTCGATGCGCAGCGCCTGCTGGCGCGAAATGATGGGCGGCAGCGTGGCCGCGTCGTCCCAGGTCGCGCCGGGCCGGTGCGCGGCGAAGCGGCGCGCGACGGCCTCCACCAGCGCGGGCGCGATGCCGCGCTGCACGATCAGCCGCGAGCCCGCGACGCAGACCTGGCCCGCGTTGCCGGTGATGGCGCCGGCGACGACGCCCGCCAACCGCTCCAGGTCCGGCGCGTCGTCGAAGACCAGCTGCGGGCTCTTGCCGCCGAGCTCCAGCGTCACCGGCTTGGGGCCGTGCTGCGCGCAGGCGGCCATGATGGCCGCGCCGGTGCCGGTCGAGCCGGTGAAGGTCATCTTGGCGATGCGCGGATGGCGCGTCAGCGCCGCGCCGGCGACGCGACCATCGCCTTGCACGATGTTGAAGATGCCGGCGGGGACGCCGGCCCGGATCGCCAGCTCCGCCAGGCGCAGCACCGAGAAGGGCGTCAGCTCCGACGGCTTGAGCACGACCGCGTTGCCCGCCGCCATCGCCGCGCCGACCTTCCAGGAGGCCATGACCAGCGGGAAGTTCCAGGGCGTGATCGCGCCCACCACGCCGTAGGGCTCGGCCACCGTCATGCCGAGGTGATCGGCGCGCGTGGCCGCGACCTCGCCGCCCAGCTTGTCGGCGTACTCGGCGAAGAAGCGCAGCCCGTCGGCGGTGAACGGGACATCCCAGGCGCGCGCGTCGCGCACCGGCCGGGTCGAGCCGATGGCCTCCAGCGGCGCCAGCGTCGCGACGTCGGCCTCGACCAGATCGGCCCAGCGGCGCAGCACGCGGGCGCGCTCGCGCGGCGGCCGCTTCGCCCAGTCGCCGCCGCGCCAGGCGGCGTAGGCCCCTTCTACGGCCTCGTCGACCAGCGCGTCGCCGGCCATCGGCAGCGGCGCGTAGACATGGCCGTCGGAGGGGCGGCGCACGTCCTGCGCCTGGTCGGCGGGGCCCTCGATCAGGCGGCCGTCGATGAAGTGCCCGCTGGGCACGGAGAGCTGGTCGGGGTCGAATGCTTGCACGAAGCGCCTCGCGGATGCGGTCGATGGAACGCGTCATGCTAGGGAGGACCGACCCGCAGCGGGCGGTGTTGCGCGGCCGCCGGAACGCACAAGATTGCGAGTTCGGTGCCCGTCGCGGCGCAAGCTGCGGTTCTTCGCCGACGGGGCCAAAACGACAAGATCGTCCTAGCGCCGCCCTTTCAAGTTGGGAAGGATGCGAGCCCAGACCCCAGGGAGTACCGCCTTGAACATTTCCTCCACCGCCGACGCCGCCAACGACGGCATCGTGCTGCGTGAACTGCGCGCCGACGACCTCGAAGCCGCGCTGAGCCTGTCCCAGGCCGTGCACTGGCCGCATCGGCTGGCCGACTGGCGCTTCGCCTTCGGGCTGGGCCAGGGCATCGCCGCCGAGCGCGACGGCGAGGTGGTCGGCACCGCCATGACCTGGTACTGGGACGAGACCCATGCGACGCTGGGGCTGGTCATCGTCGATCCGCGGCTGCAGGGCCGCCGCATCGGGCTGCGGCTCATGGAGTCGCTGATGGCCTCGCTGCAAGGCCGCACCGTGCTGCTGCACGCGACCGCCGAAGGCCGCGGCCTGTATGAGCGGCTGGGCTTCGTGCGCACCGGCGAGGTTCGCCAGCACCAGGGCCAGGCCTCGTCGGCGCCGCTGATGCCGCTGGATCCGGGCTTCCGCCTGCGGCCGTCCAATCAGGGCGACGTGCCGGCGCTGGTCGCGCTGGACGCCCAGGCCCGCGGCATGCGGCGCGAGGCGCTGATCCAGGAGCTCTATGCCGAGGGCGACACCGTCGTGCTGGACGAGGACGGCGAGCGTCGCGGCTTCGCGATGCTGAGGCGCTTCGGCCGCGGGCTGATCATCGGACCCGTGGTCGCGCCCGACGCGCAGGGCGCCAAGGCGCTGATCGCGCACCTGGTCGGGCTGAGCGCCGGGCGCTTCGTCCGCATCGACGTCGACTTCGACAGCGGCCTGACCGAATGGCTGGAGGAACTCGGCCTGCCGCGCGTGGACGCCCCCACCGAAATGATCCGCGGCGACACGCCCGCCCCCACGCCGGGCGTGCGGCGCTTCGCCCTGGCCACGCAGGCGCTCGGCTGAGCGCCGTCCCGTTTGTCCCCTCTTCATCGGCCCCTGTCGGGCTGCACCGTTGAACACCGCAGAAAGGTCTCCCGTGTCCATCGTCTTCCGCCCCAACTACATCAGCTTCGACTGCTACGGCACCCTGATCAACTTCCAGATGGCGCCCTGGGCCACGCGGCTGTTCGCCGACCGCGTCGCCGCCGAGGACCTGCCGCGCTTTTGCGACGACTTCTCCGCCTACCGGCTCGACGAGGTGCTGGGCGACTGGAAGCCTTACCAGGACGTCGTCTACAACGCGCTGCTGCGCACCGCCAACAAGTGGCGCGTGCCCTTCCGCGAAGCCGATGCCGCCGAGATCTACGCCGCCGTGCCGACCTGGGGGCCGCATGCCGACACGGTGGCCGGGCTGTCGCGCATCGCCGGCAGGATCCCGCTGGTGATCCTGTCCAATGCGATGGACCATCAGCTGGTCCACAACGTGCAGAAGCTGGAAGTGCCCTTCCATCGCGTCTTCACCGCGCAGCAGGCCAAGGCCTACAAGCCCCGGATGCGCGCCTTCGAATACATGGTCCAGCAGCTGGACGCCCGGCCGGAGGACTTCCTGCATGTCTCGTCCAGCATGCGCTACGACCTGATGACGGCGCGGGACATGGGCATCCGCGACAAGGCCTTCGTCAACCGCGGCCACGAGCCCGGCGTGCCGGCCTACGGCTATGCGGAGATCCCCGACATCGGCGGCCTCGCCGGCCTGGTCGGCCTCTGATCGATCGTTGATCGATCCCCGACCGCGCCACGCGCGTGGTCTCCGATCCACCTCATCCAAGCAGTCCCATGTCCAGTCCTCGATCCTCCGATCTCGACGCGCTGGTCGCGCTCGACCGCGACCACCTGATCCACCCCGTCGCTCCCTGGCGCAAGCATGAGCGCCGCGGCGCGACGGTGCTGACCTCCGGCCAGGGCGCCTGGCTGCGCGATGCCGCCGGGAACGAGCTGCTCGACGCCTTCGCCGGACTCTGGTGCGTGAACATCGGCTACGGCCACGAGAGCGTCGTGCAGGCCGCGGCCGAGCAGATGCGCCGGCTGCCCTATGCCACCGGCTATTTCCACTTCGGCAGCGAGCCCGCCATCCGTTTGGCCGCCCGGCTGGTGGAGATCGCGCCGGCCTCGCTGACGCGGGTGTACCTGACGCTGGGCGGCTCCGAGGCCGTCGACGCCGCGGTGCGTCTGATCACCCAGTACTACAACAACACGGGGCGCCCGCTGAAGAAGCACGTGATCGCGCTGGAGCGCGGCTATCACGGCTCCTCGTCGATGGGCTCGGGGCTGACCGCCCTGCCGGTCTTCCATCGCGGCTTCGACATGCCGCTGCCCCACCAGCATCACATCCCCTCCCCCTATCCGTATCGCAGCGAGCACGGCGACGATCCACAGGCGCTGATCGCGGCGTCGGTGGCGGCGCTGCGTGCCAAGGTGGAAGCGCTGGGCGGGCCCGAGCGGGTGGCGGCGTTCTTCTGCGAACCCATCCAGGGATCGGGCGGTGTCATCGTGCCGCCGGTGGGCTGGCTCAAGGCGATGCGCGAGGCTGCGCGAGACATGGACATGCTCTTCGTCGTCGACGAAGTGATCACCGGTTTCGGACGCACCGGGCCGATGTTCGCGTGCGAGGCCGAGGGCGTGGAGCCCGACCTGATGACGGTGGCCAAGGGGCTCACCGCGGGTTATGCGCCGATGGGCGCGCTGCTGATGGCGGAGCACGTCTACGCCGGCATCGCCGACGGCGCGCCGGTCGATGCGCCGATCGGCCATGGCGCGACCTACTCGGCCCATCCGGTCAGCGCGGCGGTGGCGCTGGAGGTGCTGCGGCTCTACGACGAAGGCGGCATCCTGGCCCACGGGCAGCGCGTGGCGCCGCACTTCGCGGCGGCGCTGGAAGGTCTGCGCGATCACCCGCTGGTGGGCGACGTGCGGCATCGCGGACTGCTGGGCGCGATCGAGCTGGTCAGCGACAAGGCCGCCAAGCGGGGCTTCGATCCCGCGCTGGGACTGTCGGACCGGATCTTCGACGCGGGCTACCGGAACGGGCTGGTGTTCCGCTCCTTCGGCGATCACATCCTGGGTTTCGCGCCGGCGCTGTGCTTCACCGAGGACCAGTTCGCGCTGATGGCGAGTCGACTGCGCAAGACGCTGGACGAGATCCTCGACGCCCCCGATGTACGTGCTCTCCTCAAGTAGTCAGCGGGGTCGTCGCGACGCAGAATCGAAGCTTCCCTCCCTTGACCTGACGCACCGTGGTATCCCCCCTCAAGCTTGACCGCCTGGACCTGCGCATCCTCAGCCAGCTGCAGAAGAACGGCCGCATCACCAACGTCGACCTGGCCGATGCGGTCGGGCTGTCGCCGAGTCCCTGCCTGATCCGCGTCAAGCGACTCGAGCAGGCGGGCTACATCAGCGGCTATGGCGCCCAGCTGCGGCTGGAGAAGCTGGGCGACACGCTGACCGTGTTCACCGAGGTCACGCTGTCGGACCACCATCGGGAGGACTTCATCCGCTTCGAGGCGGCGATCCGCGAGGTCGACGAGATCCTCGAATGCCATCTGGTGAGCGGCGGCTACGACTACCTGCTGCGCTTCACCACGCGGGGCGTCAATCACTACCAGTCCATCGTCGAGGACCTGCTGGAGCGCAACATCGGCATCGAGAAGTACTTCAGCTACATCGTGATCAAGACGCCGTTCGTGAAGACGCATTACCCGATCGAGAAGCTGTTCGCGGCGTCGTCGGAGTGAGACGACGAACTTCGCGGTGAACGCCCCAGGGGCCGCCTCGTGCGGCCCCTTGTCGTTCCTGCCGGCGTGGGGGCGAGGGCGGACCGCTGGCCTCGGTCGGCCGAGATCCCGATGGATAGGGACTTCCCGAAGATCCTGATGGTGCATCGCGCACCACGCCGAGGGTTGTCCGCACCATCCTCCGACGCGCAGCAGCATGTGCTGCCGAGGGCCCGCCAATACGACAGGAACTTGCGTGCGACAGGCCGCAAACAGCGAGCGCAGCGCAATCCCACTTTCATAATGCGCTCATGCGTTCCCGCCTCGTCACCGCCGCCTTGCTGCTCTCGATGCTGTTGCAGACAGTGTCGATGGGCGGCTACTGGGCGGGGAGCGGCAAGCCTTCCGACGCGCTGCATGCCGTCCTCCACTGGTCCGGCGTCCTCCATCACCATGACCACGAGGTGACCGAGGCCGAGCTCGCCGCCGGCGGCGACCGCGCCCGCGTCGCGCTGCATGCCAAGCAGCTGCCGCAGCCGCAGACCGACGAGGGCTTCGAGGCCTTCGCCGCCGAGTTCTCGCAGGTCACGCTGCATCCCGATCAGAGCTACCACCGCGACCTCTCGCTCGACTCCCGTCATCACCTGGGCATCGACGCCTGCATGAGCGTGGTGGCGCTGATCCCGTCGATGCCGGTCAGTCCTTTGATGGACGCCCCGGCCGACGCACCCGTCGCCGCGCCGCAGGTCGAGCGCGTCGACCCCTTCCTCGCCGGTCCCCGCCGACCTCCCCGATCGCTCGCCTGATCCCGAGCGGGCTCCCCGCGATGCGCGACGCGCCGATGCGCCGTCACTCCCCGGAGCCAAGTCCAACCGCAGTTCCCGCCCCATCGACGCCCTCCGGCCATGTCGAGGGACGAGGACCGCCCGTGAACGACAGGATCATGTTGAACATCCCGACACGAACCACCCCACGCCGATCCCGGCCCCGGCTGGCGCGCGGCGCCGCCTGGTCGGGCCTGGCGATGGCGATGGTGATGACGACCGGCCTGGTGGGTGCGCCCGCCACCGCCGCGTCGGCCACCGGCCCCGTGACCCTCGCCGCCGCCGTCGATGCCGCGTGGCAGCGCACGCAGGCCGGCGCGGCGGCCCAGGCGCAGCGGCTCAAGGCCGATGCGGACCGGCGCGCCGCGGCAAGCCTGCTGGCGGCGCCGGCGTCGATCTCGCTGTCCGAGCGCAGCGACCGCTGGCAGGACGACACCGGCGTGCGCGAACGCGAGATCGCGCTCGCCCTGCCCGTCTGGCTGCCCGGCCAGCGCGGCGCCCGTCAGGAAGCCGCCGAGGCCGCCGTGACCGCGGCCGATCAGGCGGTCACGGTCGCCCGGCTGCAACTGGCCGGCGAGCTTCGCGAGGTGGCCTGGAGCCTGGCCGCGCTGCGCGCCGAGGCCGACAGCGCACGCGCCCAGCAGCGCTACCTGAGCGCCCTGGGCGCCGACGTCGAGCGCCGCGTCAAGGCGGGCGACCTGGCCCGCAGCGATGCGCTTGCCGCCGAGGGCGAGCGCCTCAACGCCGAGTCCGAGCTCGTGGCCGTCGAGCAGCGGTTGCGTGCCGAGCAGGCGCGGTGGACCGCGCTGACCGGACTCGAGAGCGAGGTGATCGCCGACGAGCCCGTCGACGACGCCCGCCGCGCCGCCCAGGCCGAAGCCGCCGACGCGGCGATGGACGACGTGCATCACCCGCTGCTCAGCCAGCTGCGCGCCAGCGAGGAGGCCGCGCGCCGCGCGCTCGAGGTCGCCCGACGCGACATGGCCGATCCGCCGGAACTCAGCATCGGCTACCGCAACGAGCGCGACGCCCGCGGCAGCGCCAACCGCGGCAGCGTGACCCTTGGCCTGCGCGTGCCCTTCGGCGGCGACATCCGCAACGCGCCGCAGCGCGCCGGCGCCCAGGGCGCGCTGGATCAGACGCGGGCCGAGCTGGTCCGCGCCCGGTCCGAGGTCGCCGCCAACTGGCGCATCGCCCGTGACGCGCTCAGCAGCGCCGAGCGCCAGACCGCCATGCAGCGCCAGCGGGCCGGCCTGCTGCGCCAGCGCGTCGAGCTGCTCGACAAGTCCTTCCGTGCCGGCGAGACCGCCCTGCCCGACCTGCTGCTGGCCGCCCAGGCCGCCGCGCAGGCCGACGCCGCGCTCGCCCGTCAACAGGCCGCGCAGGGCAGTGCCCGCGCCCGCCTCTACCAAGCTTCAGGTGTTCTGCCATGACCTTCCACCCTTCCCTGTCCACCCCCGCGATCGCCATGCCGCCGTCGCCTCCGGCCCTCGCCGCTCCCCGGGTGCGTCCCGCGCGGCCGGCGCTGCTGGCCGCGCTCGTGATGCCGTTGCTGGTGCTGCTGGTGCTGCAACTGGTCGCGCTGCCCCGGCTCGCCCTGGCCTCGCCCGGCGCGCACGGTCCCAACGGCGAGCACCTGGACGGTCCCGCCGCCGTGACGGCCGGCAGCGGCCAGCCGCGCGTGGAAGCCTTCTCCGAGTCCTTCGAGCTCGTCGGCCGCCTCGACGCCAGCGGATTGACGCTGTACCTCAGCCGCTACGAGACCAGCGAGGCCGTGCTCAACGCCAGGCTCGAGGTCGAGCTCGACGGCGCCAAGGCGCCCGCCGCCTTCATCGCCGACGGCGGCAGCTATCGCGTCAGCGACGCCAAGCTGCTGGACGCGATGCGCAAGCCCGGCACCCACACGCTGCTGTTCACCGTGGTGGCCGGCGCCGACTCGGATCTGCTGGACGGCGCGATGGCCGTGGCCACGCCGGAGGACCTCCATCACGACGCCCACGACGACGGGCACCGCGGCCTGGGTCTGCGCGGCGGCATCGCCCTCGCCGGCGGCGGCGTGTTCTCTATCGCCTTGGTGGCCGCCATGCTGCGCCGCCGCCACGCTTGAAGCCAGGGAGCCCGACATGACGACTTCCCCGCTTCAACGCCGTCTGCGCACCGCCTTCGCGGTCCTCGCGATGGCGGCGACCGCCACGGCGCTCGCCCCCCTCGCCTCGGCCTCCCCGGGCGCGCATGGTCCCAATGGCGAGCACCTCGACGGCCCCGTCGCCGTCAAGGTCGATGGTCTGGCCCGCCTGCCCGACGGCAGCGTGCAGGTCCCCGTGCCGGCCCAGCGTCGCATGGGCGTGCAGACCCGCTTCATCCCGCTGGGCGACGCCGCCGGCGCGGTGCTGCTGCCGGGCCGCGTGCTGATGGACCCCAACGCCGGCGGTCGCGTGCAGACCGTGCAGGGCGGGCGCGTCGAGCCCGGCCCCAAGGGCCTGCCCGAAGCCGGCCGCGCGGTGCGCCGCGGCGAGGTCCTGGCCTACGTCCGCTATCACGGCGATCCCTATGCCCACGCCAACCAGGCGGCCGCACTGGGCGAGCTCCGCGCCAATCGCGGTCTGGCCGAGCAGCGGGTGCAGCGGCTGCGATCGTTGGAGGGCAGCGTCCCGCGCAAGGACATCGAGGCCGCCGAAGCCGAGCTCGCCAGCCTGCGGGCCCGTGAGCAGGCCGTAGGCGGCAGCCTGACGACCGCCGAGGCCCTGACCGCGCCGGTGGACGGCGTGATCGCCAGCGCCTCCGTCGTGGCCGGCCAGGTGGTCGAGCCGCGCGACGTCCTCTACGAGATCGTCGATCCGCGCCGCGTCATGGTGGAGGCGCTGACCGCCGACGCCACGCTCGCCGATCGCATCACCGGCGCGCAGCTGCGCGAGGTGCCGGGCCTGACGCTCACCCTCACCGGCGCGGGCCGCGCGCTGCGCGACGGCTTGTTGCCGCTGACCTTCCGGGCGGCGCTCGGCAAGGACGGCGCCAAGGGCCCCGCCACGCTGCCGCTGGCCGTGGGCCAGACGCTGTCGGTGATCGTGGCGACGGACACCCGGCTCAAGGGCTACGTGCTGCCGGCGCAGGCCGTCGTGCGCAACGCCACCAACGAGCCCATCGTCTGGATCAAGTCCGGTCCCGAGCGCTACATCCCGCAGCCGGTGCAGTACCAGCCGCTGGACAGCACGACCGTGGTCGTGACGCACGGGCTGGGCGAGGCCAACCGCGTCGTGGTCCGCGGCGCGCCGCTGATCGCGCAGATCCGCTGAACCGGAGGACCGCATGTTCAACTGGATCGTCCGTTTCAGCCTGCAGAACCGGCTCTTCGTCCTGGCCTTCGCCGCGATGCTGCTGGTCTACGGCGCCGTCACCGCGCTGCGCACCCCGGTCGACGTCTTCCCCGACCTCAACAAGCCCTTGATCACCATCCTCACCGAGGCCGGCGGCATGGCGCCCGAGGAAGTGGAGCAGCTGGTCACCATCCCCGTCGAGACCGCGCTCAACGGCATGCCCAGCGTGACGCGGGTGCGGTCCACCTCGGGCGTGGGCCTGGCCATCCACTACGCCGAATTCGATTGGGGCACCGACGTCTACCGCAACCGCCAGATCGTCGCCGAGCGCCTGGCCCTGGTGCGCGAACAGCTCCCCGCCGGCATCACGCCGGTGATGGGTCCGGTCTCGTCGATCATGGGCGAGGTGATGCTCATCGCGTTGCCGCTCAAGGCCGGCGATCCGAAGGCCGCGACGCCGATGCAGGTGCGCGAGTACGCCGACTTCGTGCTGCGGCCGCGGCTGCTGTCCCTCGTGGGCGTGTCGCAGGTGATCCCCATCGGCGGCGAGGTGCGCACCCTGCGCGTGGAGCCCGACACCGCGCGCATGGCGCAGCTCGGCGTGTCGCTGACGCAGATCCAGTCGGCGCTGACGGGCTTCGCGTCCAACGTCGGCGGCGGCTTCATCGACCTGAACAGCCGGGAGTACCTGATCCGCCACATGGCGCGCACCACGCGCATCGAGGACCTGCAAGGCGTGGCGGTGGCCTGGAAGGACGGCCGCGCGGTGCTGCTGGACCAGGTCGCCGGCGTGCGCACCGCCCCGGCGATGAAGCGCGGCGACGCCGGCTACGACGGCGCGCCGGCGGTCATCGTCAGCGTGCAGAAGCAGCCCGGCGCCGACACGGTGCGGCTCACCCACCAGATCGAGGCCGCGCTCAAGGAGTTGCAGGCCGGCCTGCCCGCCGGCGTGGCCGCGCCCAAGGTGCTGTTCCGCCAGGCCGACTTCATCGACGCCTCCATCGGCAACGTGAAGGAGGCGCTGCGCGACGGCGCGATCATGGTCGCGATCGTGCTCTTCGCCTTCCTGCTGTCGGCGCGCACCACGCTGATCTCGCTGACCGCGATCCCCCTGTCGCTGGCGGTGACCGCGCTGGTGTTCCAGGCGCTGGGCCAGTCGATCAACGTCATGACGCTGGGCGGCATCGCCATCGCCATCGGCGAGCTGGTGGACGACGCGGTGGTGGACGTCGAGAACATCCTGCGCCGCCTCAAGCAGAACCGCGCCGCCGCGCACCCGCTGCCGGTCGGCGAGGTGGTCCGGCAGGCCAGCGTGGAGGTGCGCTCCGGCATTGTCTACGCGACCACCATCGTGGTCCTGGTCTTCGTCCCGCTGTTCGCGCTGCCCGGCATCGAGGGCCGGCTGTTCTCGCCCCTGGGCGTGGCCTACATCGCCTCGGTGCTGGCCTCGATGCTGGTGTCGATGACGCTCACGCCGGTGCTCTGCGCCTGGCTGCTGCCGCGCATGAAGCGGCTGAACCATCAGGACAGCCCGCTGGTGCGCTGGCTCAAGGCCCGCGACGCGCGACTGCTGGCCTGGTCCTTCCCGCGCGCCAGGATGCTGGCGGCGCTCGCGGCGATCGCGGTCGCGATGGCCGCCGCGAGCGTGCCCTTCCTGCCGCGCGCTTTCCTGCCGGCCTTCAACGAGGGCTCGCTGGTGCTGGGCATGATGTTCAACCCCGGCACCTCGCTGGACGAGGCCAACCGCATGGGTTCGCTGGCGGAGCAACTGATCCGCGAGGTCCCCGAGGTCACGCAGGTGGGCCGCCGCACCGGCCGCGCCGAGCTCGACGAACACGCCGAAGGCGTGCACGCCGCCGAGATCGACATCGACCTGGTGCGCGAGGGCGGCCGCGGCCGCGAGGCGGTGATGGCCGCGATCCGCGAGAAGCTGTCGGTGCTGCCGGCGCAGGTGGCGATCGGGCAGCCGATCTCGCACCGGCTGGACCATCTGCTGTCCGGCGTGCGGGCGCAGATCGCGCTGAAGATCTTCGGCGACGACATCGACACGCTGCGTGGCCTGGCCGACCAGATGCGCGGCAAGCTGGCCGCCGCGGTGCCGGGCCTGGTCGACCTGACCGTCGAGAAGCAGGTGCTGATCCCGCAGATCACCGTGCGGCTGGACCAGCGCAAGGCGGCCCAGGCCGGCCTGGCGCCGGGCGAGGCGATGCGGCTGCTGCAGGCCCTGACCGACGGCGCGCACGGCGCGGAGATCGTCGACGGCCAGCGCCGCTACGACCTGGTGCTGCGCCTGCCCGACGGCCAGCGCAGCCCGCAGGACCTGGCCGCGACGCTGATCGACACGCCGGCGGGCCGGCTGCCGGTGTCCGCCATCGCGCAGGTCGAGGAGAGCGACGGCCCGAACCAGATCGGCCGCGAGAACAGCCGCCGCCGCATCGTGGTCTACGCCAACACCGACGGCCGCGACATGAGCCAGGTCATCGCCGACATCCGCCGCATCGTGGCCGAGACCCGGCTGCCCGAAGGCAACTTCATCAGCCTGGAGGGCCAGTTCCAGGCGCAGGAGCAGGCCACCCGCCTGATCACCCTGCTCTCCCTGCTGTCGCTGACGATGGTCTTCCTGGTGCTGTATTCGCGCTACCGCTCGGCGGTGCTGGCGGGCGTGATCATGGCCAACATCCCGCTGGCCCTGATCGGCAGCGTGGCGGCGATGTGGATCGCGGGCGTGAGCCTGTCGGTCGCTTCGATGGTGGGCTTCATCACGCTGGCGGGCATCGCCACGCGCAACGGCATCCTCAAGGTCAGCCATTACATCAACCTGTGCCGGCTGGAGGGCGAGTCCTTCGGCCAGCCCATGATCGTGCGCGGCTCGCTGGAGCGCCTGACGCCGGTGCTCATGACCGCGCTGGTGGCGGCCTTCGCGCTGACGCCGCTGCTGCTGGCCGCGGACGCCCCGGGCAAGGAAATCCTGCACCCCGTCGCGGTGGTGATCTTCGGCGGCCTGCTCAGTTCCACGCTGCTGGACACGCTGCTGACGCCCATCGTTTTCTGGCTGGTCGGCCGGCGCCCCACCGAGCGCCTGCTGGCCGAGCAGCGCGAGGCCGACCCGGCCGCCCGCCAAGCCCCGTCCACGCCGATGGAAGAAGCCTTCTGATCCCCTGACCCCGACGGCCAGGCCGCGGCACGGGCGCCGCGGACCTGCGTCGCAGTGACCGAGCCGTTTTCCGTTGACGTTCTACAGGTCGAGCGCGCCGCCTTTTTCGAAGAGCGCCTGCAATGAGCCGGAGAGTGAAGATGCAATCAATCCAACGACAGATGGGCCGCGTCGCGACGGCCTGCGCCCTGGCGCTCGGCGCCCTGTGCGCGCCCGCCTGGTCCCATGGCGACGGCACGCCCAAGCACGGTGGCCTCGTGGCCTCGGCCAACGACCTGGCCTTCGAGCTGGTCGCCGGCGCCGACGGCGCCACCGTCTACATCGAGGACCACGACAAGCCGCTGGCCACCGACGGCTTCACCGGCAAGCTCAGCGTGCTCAAGGACGGCGTGAAGGTCGAAGTGCCCCTGAAGGCCGTGGCGCCCAACACCCTGGTGGCTGCCGGCGTGAAGCTGGGCGCCGGCAACAAGGTCGTCGCCGTGATCACCACGCCGCAGAAGCAGACCATCGCCGTCCGCTTCACCCTGCGCTGAGCGCGCACCTCCCTTTTTCGACAGATCCACGGAGTCTCCCGCGATGTCCCTGATCCGCCTCCCCCTCGCGGCCATCCCCGCCGCCGCCCTGCTCGCCTGCAGCCCCGCGCTGCGCGCCCAGTCCGACCCCGAGGCCGCCGCCCCGCCCGCCTCGTCCAACGCCGCCGCAGCCGACACCAGCACCGCGACCGCGACCACGAAGAAGAGCGACTCCTCGCTCGACACGGTGCACATCCAGGGCCAGCGCCAGCCCTACCGGACCCTGTCCGCCACCGGCGCGATGAAGACCGACACGCCGGTGCGCGACATGGCGCAGAGCGTGCGCGTGCTGTCGACCGAGATGCTCAGCGACGCCGGCGTCACCAAGCTCAACGAGGCGCTGGACCTGAGCAGCGGCGTGTCCCGCCAGAGCAACCTGGGCGGCCTGTGGGACAGCTATGCGATGCGCGGATTCACCGGCGACCCGAGCTTCGGCTCCGACTACATGGTCAACGGCTTCAACTACAGCCGCGGCTACAACGGCGTGCGCGACACCGCCAACACCGCCTCGGTCGAGGTGCTCAAGGGCCCGGCCTCGGCGCTGTACGGCCGCGGCGAGCCCGGCGGCACGGTCAACATCACGACCAAGAAGCCGCTGTTCGTGCCCGAGTACGCGCTGGAGCTCTCCGGCGGCAGCTACGGCACGCTGCGCGCCGCCGCCGACCTGAGCGGCCCGCTGAGCGAGCGCGTCGCCTACCGGCTCAACGTCGCGCATGAGAAGGCCGACAGCTACCGCGACCACGTCGAGTCCGAGCGCAGCATGCTCTCGCCGTCCTTCCTCTGGATGATCGACGACAACACCACGCTGTCCTATGAGCTGGAGTATTCCAAACAGAAGGCCACCTTCGACCGCGGCGTGGTCGCGGTCAACGGCCAGCTCGGACTCGTGCCGCGCAGCGCCTTCTATGGGGAGCCCGGCGACGGCCTGCACACCACCGAGACCCTGGGCAACCAGCTCTTCCTGCAGCACGACTTCAACGACGACTGGTCGCTGCAGACCGGCGTGAGCTATCGCGACAGCTCGATCAAGGGCATCTCCACCGAGGCCCGCTTCCTGCAGGCCGACGGCCGCACCCTGACGCGCCAGCGCCGCACCCGCGACAACTCGGGCGTCGACGTGTCGGGACGCTTCGAGGTGCTGGGCAAGGTACGCGCGATGGGCCTGAAGCACCACCTGCTGTTCGGTGTCGACGCCTACCGCTTCGTCGACAAGCGCATGCAGTACCGCGTCGCGACCTCCACGCCCATCGACATCTACGCGCCGGTCTACGGCGCCACGCCGCCGGCGATGACGCTCAACACCTGGACCCGCGAGGAGCAGAAGTCGCGCTCCGCCTACGCCCAGGACCAGATCGACATCGGCGACCGGTGGAAGCTGCTGCTGGGCGTGCGCTACGACAGCTACGACCAGTCGCTGCTCAACCGCCGCACCGAGATCACGACGGCGCAGTCGCTGAGCGCGACCTCGCCGCGCGCCGGTCTGGTCTATCAGCCCGGCAAGACGGTGTCGCTGTACGCGACGGCCTCGCGCAGCTTCCGGCCCAACAGCGGCGTGAGCCGCTCCTACACACCCTTCCCGGCCGAGAAGGGCAAGTCGGGCGAGGTGGGCGCCAAGTACGACTCCGCCGACGGCAAGATCTCGGGCACGCTGGCGGTCTACAAGATCTCCAAGAACAACGTGCTGACGCCCGATCCGCTGGACCCCAACAACTTCAGCGTCGCCGCCGGCGAGGTGCAGAGCAAGGGCGTGGAGCTGGACGTGGGCGGCGAGATCGCCGCGGGCCTGCGCCTGTCCTTCAGCTACGCCTACACCGACGCCAAGGTCGTCGAGGACAACAACGCCTTCCTGGTCAGCCGCCAGCTGGCCAACGTCCCGAAGAACAGCGCGAACCTGCTGCTGGTGCAGGCCTTCCAGTTGGGCGGCGCGCGCGCCACCGCGGGCATCGGCCTGAACTACGTCGCGGAGCGGGAAGGCGCGGTGGCGCCGCTCACCGCCGCCGACGACTTCCAGCTGCCGGCGTACACGACGGTCAAGCTGCTGGGCAGCTACCAGCTGGACAAGCACTGGCGCTTCACGCTGGACGTGGACAACGTCTTCGACAAGCGCTTCTACACCAGCTCCTACAGCCAGGTCTGGGTCTACCCCGGCAACGGCCGCAAGCTGATGGCGTCGGCCCAGTACAAGTTCTGATTCGTCCCCGGAGAACGACATGAGCAAGACCATCAAGATGACCGACAACACCGACAACACCGGCGGGATCGCGATGACGGCGACGACCGCCCCGGCCGGACCGTGGCCCTCGAGGCGCCGGCCGCTCCGCCTGGCGGCCGCCCTGGCGCTGCTGGGCGCCGCGCTGGGCGCGCAGGCGCACCAGATCTGGTTCGAGCAGGACGGCCGCGCGCTGACCTTCCGCTACGGCGAGCTGGACGTGAACATGCACGAGGTCTCTCCCGGCGGGCTGGACCGCTTCGCCCAGCTCAAGGGCAGCTGGCTGACGCCGTCGGGCGAGCAGCCGCTGGCGATGAGCAAGGCCAAGGACGCGTTCACGCTGCCCGACCTGAAGCAGGTGCCGGGCCGTGGCCATTCGCTGGTCGCCATCGACCGGCAGTACCCGATGTTCGACACCAGGCGGGACGGCAAGGCGCTGCGCACCTACTGGGTGCCGTCCACCCGCTGGGTCGCGGATCTGGGCGCCTGCACGCCGACGCTGCCGCTGGACATCGTGCCCACCGGCGCGAGCGAGGGCGGCAAGGCCGAGTTCCAGGTCGTCTACAAGGGCGATCCGCTGCCCGGCGTCAAGATGCAGCTGGTCACGCCGGCCGGCTGGACCATGAGCGCCACCAGCGACGCGGACGGCAAGTTCCGCTTCCCGCTCCCCTGGAGGGGCAACTACGTGATCGGCCTATACCACGTCGACGACGTCGCCGGCGAGCGCGACGGGCCGACCGGCAAGGAGGCCTATCAGCTGGAGGGCTACAACGCCGCGCTGTCCTTCCACCGCGCGCAAGGCCTGACCCCGCTGCCGGTGGCGGACAAGACCTTGCCCGCGTCGGTGCTGGCGGATCTGGCGAAGGCGAAGTCCGCGGCCGCGCAGAAGTAAGGATGGGGAGACCGACATGTCCACTACCACCAGCCTGGGCGGCGCGCGGGCGCTGCCGCGGACCGCGGCGCCCGTCGGCGTCACGACGGCCCACGCCCGGCGCATCACCTCCATCGATGCGCTGCGCGGCTTCGTGATGATCATCATGCTGCTGGACCACGTGCGGGAGACGCTCTACCTGCATCTGCAGGTCACCGATCCGATGACCGTGCCGGGCACGCCGCCGGAGGTCTTCTTCTCGCGGCTGGCGGCGCATTTCTGCGCGCCGGTCTTCGTGTTCCTGACCGGGCTGTCCGCCTGGCTGTATGCGAATCCGCCCCAGGGCGCGCCGCGCGACGTGCGCAGCTACCTGGTCAAGCGCGGCCTGCTGCTGATCGGGCTGGAGCTGACGCTGGTGAACTTCGCCTGGAGCGGCACCTACCAGGTGCTCTACCTGCAGGTGATGTGGGCCATCGGCTTCAGCATGCTGGCGCTGGCGCTGCTCGCGGGCCTGCCGCGCTGGGCGCTCGCGGTGCTGGGGCTGGTGATCGTGGGCGGGCACAACGCGGTGGCGGGTCTTGCCGTCGCCCCCGACAGCGTCTGGTATCCGCTGTGGACGCTGATGCTGCATCGCGGCTGGCTGGTGGCCGAGGGTGTGGTGCGGGTCAAGCTCACCTATCCGGCGCTGCCCTGGGTGGGAGCGATCCTGCTGGGCTACGCCTTCGCGCCGATCTTTGCGGCGGCGGTGGACGCGGCGCGACGGCAGAAGGTGCTGATCGTCACCGGTGTCGTCTGCCTGGTGCTGCTGCTGGTGCTGCGCGGCTTCAACCTCTACGGCGAAAACGCGCCCTGGGTACACGGCGCGAGCACGGTGGAGACGGCGATGTCCTGGCTGAACTTCACCAAGTACCCGCCCTCGCTGGACTTCCTGCTGATGACGCTGGGCACGGGCCTGCTGCTGTTGGCCGCGCTGGAGTTCGCCGACAACGGCTTCACGCGGGTCTGCTCGACCTTCGGGGGCGCGCCGATGTTCTATTACCTCTTCCACCTCTACGTGCTGCTGGTGGGCTACCGCATCATGCTGGCGCTGGTGGGCCCCAACCAGGGCACGCGCTTCGGCGTGGACGCGGACGCCTTCTGGATCGTCTGGGTGGTGTGGCTGGTGATGCTGCCGCTGCTGTACTTCCCGGTGAAGGCCTTCGGCGCCTACAAGCGGCGCTCGACCCTGGGCTGGATCAAGTACTTCTGAAGCCGCCCAAGCCCCCGCACGGGCCCTGCCCATCGGCCTTGTCGTGCGGCGTCCGCCATCCCCTGCGCGGGATGGCCGGGACGGGCGACGGCATCTTCTGCGTCGGCGCGACGCGCTTTCGCAATTCGCTGCCGCCGCGGGCCTGCTGAACGACGCCAAGAGAATCGGACCGCTCCCTATGCTGCAAGCCATGCTTGACGCCTCGTCCCTCGCCACTGCGTCCGACAGCCTGTCGGCGTTGCCTGACTTGCCCCGTCCCCGGTCGTCGGCGGAGCGGCGCTCGCTGGCCCCGGTGCTCGATCACATCGACGCGCATCTGGCCGAATCGCTGCCGTTGGAGACGCTGGCCGCGCTGTGCGGGCTCAGCATCTGGCGCTTCGCGACGGTGTTCCGGGAGCGCGTGGGCGTGTCGCCGCATCGCTATGTGAGCGAGCGTCGCGTGCGTCGCGCGCAGGAGCTGCTCGGCCAGGGCGTGCCGCCCGCGCGCGCCGCGACCGAGGCCGGCTTCTACGACCAGAGCCACATGAACCGCCGTCTCAAGTGCCTGACCGGGCGATCGACGCAGGACGCCCGCAGGGGGAGAACGGCCGACGAGGCCCACGGTGCGTCCCCGGCCATCGTGGCGGCCGGGCTCGGTGGCCTTGAGGGACTCAGGGTTGGCACCCGCGCGGTGTCGCGCGCATGAACGACAGGATCGCCATGAACGTGGGCGCGCTGGACGGCTTCGCCGGCATCGACGATCTCCTCCCCGATCTGGTCCGGCTGCGGCGCGACCTGCATGCGCATCCGGAGCTGGCCTATCACGAACATCGCACCGCGGCCCTCGTCGCCGCCGAGTTGCGCGCGCTGGGGCTGGAGGTTCACGAGGGCATCGGCCAGACCGGTGTCGTCGGCGTGCTGCGCCGCGGCGAGGGCCGCGGCATCGGCCTGCGCGCCGACATGGACGCGCTGCCGATGGAGGAGCGCAGCGGCCTGCCGCATGCCAGCCGGACCGCCGGCGCCCATCACGGCTGCGGCCATGACGGGCACACGGCGATGCTGCTGGGCGCTGCGCGGCACCTGGCGCGCCCAGGCGCGCACGTCGGATCGTTCTCGGGCACGGTGAACTTCATCTTCCAGCCCGCCGAGGAGGGCCAGGGCGGCGCGCGGCGCATGGTCCAGGAGGGCCTGTTCGATCGATTCCCCTGCGATGCGGTCTATGCGCTGCACAACTGGCCGGACCTGCCGGCGGGTCAGGCGCGGACGCGACCGGGGCCGATCATGGCGGCCGCGGACCGATTCGACATCGTCGTCAAGGGCCGCGGCGGGCACGCGGCCATGCCGCATCGCACGCCCGACGCGATCCTCGCCGCGAGCCAGATCGTCGCGCAGCTCAACACGCTGGTGGCGCGCCGCATCGACCCCAACGAATCGGCGGTGCTGTCGGTGACGCGCATCGAAGGGGGACAGTCGCACAACGTGATACCGGCCGAGGTGAGCATCACCGGCACCGTGCGCAGCTTCGACGCCCACAGCCAGGACCTGCTCGAGGCCGCGCTGCGCGACAGCGTCGAAGGCCTGTGCCGCGCGGCGGGCTGCGAGGCCTCGATTCACTACGACCGCTACTACCCCGCGACGATCAACACGCCGGCCCAGGCCGCGCTCGCGCTGCGGGCGGCGTCGGCCGCCGGCCTGGCGGCGAGCGTCGCGGAGCGACCGGCGTTCACCTCCGAGGACTTCGCCTTCATGCTGCGCGAGCGACCCGGCGCCTACCTGTGGCTGGGCCAAGGCCCGCGGGGCGGCGTTCTGGCGCAGGCGGCGGTGGCGCCTCGAAGGGCGCCCTCCTCCAGCACGGGGGCCGAGGCCGACGCCGATCCCAACGCCAACGCCAACGACGTCGACGTCTATCGCCCACTGCATCACCCGTGCTACGACTTCAACGACCAGGTGCTGGCCAGCGGCGTGCGGTGGTTCGTCGCGGTCGTCGCTCTCGAGCTGGGTCACGACAAGCCCGAGCACTGCTGATGGGTCTGTCCCTTCAGGCCGTCGACACGGCGATGCGACGGGGTTGCGCATGCGCCTGCTTCGGGATGCGCAGCGTCAACACGCCGTCCTTCACCCCAGCCTCGATCCGAGCCATGTCGAGTTCGCGACTGAGGGTGAAGGCGCGACGATAACGAGGCACATTGACCTCCGCCCACACGCCGCGCATGCGCTCCGGGGCTGCGACGGCGACTTCGCCTTCGATCACCAGCGTCTCGCCGTCGAGCCGGACATCCAGGCCGTCGCGCGGAACGCCCGGCATGTCGGCCAGGAGCGTGATGCCCCCCGCGTCCTCGAAGATCTCAACGGCGGGTTCCGCGACCTCGCGGGACGTCGCCCGCTGTCTGGCCGCCGGCGAACTCGCATCGGACGAGGAGACTTGCGCGCGGTCGGACTCGGTGCGGGTGAGTTGGGTTTGAGCAGACATGGTGGTTCCTTCCGATGGTGATTCAAGCGTTCACTGGACGTTGATGCGCTGCGGCTGAGCCGCTTCGCGCAGCCCGACGCTGACGCGCAGCACGCCGTCGCGGTACTGCGCCTCGACGCTGCCGGTATCCGCCTCATCGGGCAGCGTCACCGCGCGGCTGAAGCGGCCATGCCAGCGTTCCGCGGCGTACATCTGCACCGAATCGGAGGAGCCGCGATCGGTCGGTTGGCGCTCTCCGGAAATCCGGAGAACGCCGCGCTCGACGGTCACGTCGATCGACTGGGCATCCAAGCCCGGCGCGAAGGCGAAGACCTCGATGGACCGTTCGCTGTGCCCGATGTTGATGGTCGGAAAGCTCCCGGCCATCGAGGAACGAATGCCGTCCGCAAGTCCGTCGGCCGACCGCGAACGCGAGAGCGCCTGTTGCAGTTGGGCAAGCTGCTCCAACAACCCCTGGGGACGGTGGAACACGGTGTCGAACATCAGAAACTCCTTTCCTTGGTCGATAAGTCGATGATGGAGGCCGACGCTGGCGCGTCGACTCGCGAGATCCCTTTGGTGAGTTGACGAAGGCGTGGACCGTCGATGGCCCACGAGGCAAGAGGCTCGTGGGCGGCCCGTGCAGCGGTCGACGGTCAGGGGTCAGCGTTCTGCGGGCGGGCGCCTGTTGGCGCTCCTCAATGCTGACGGGTCGCGCGCGAAACATGGGCGCGACGACGACTTCAGGCGACGCAGCGTCTCGCGTGCGATCAGATAGGCTTGAAGTTGCGACGGGCTCAGCGGGAGCCGAGGCCGTCGAGAGGCGCGCGCTTCTGGCGCGGGGGAGTTGTCGGGCAGCGGTTTGGCCATGATCCAGTCCTCATCCGAATCGATTGATGGCGGTTCGACACGGATTTAGGAACTCGGAGCGGCGAGTTCAAGGGTGAATCGATTAGGTAGAAACCCTGAATCCCTGCGAGGGCGATCGTTGGCCCGCGAATTGCGGTCTTTCGCGCGCGCGGCCAGCGAGGCCCCTTCTCCCTCCCCGGTTGACATTCCTTGGCTGCGATCGATGACAACGCTGACGAATTTTGTCAGTCCGGTTCGTCCGCCGGCGGGAACGTCGCCGCCTCGCGTGCATGACGCTTCACCTCATTCGAAAGGCATCCATGTCGTCCACTCCGAACGCCACGCCTGCGGTCCAGCGGCTCGCGCTCGCCCTCCTGGTGGCAGGTCTTGCCTCCTGCGGTGGAGGCGGATCGACGTCCTCGCCAGGCACCGATGCGACAACGCCACCGCTCGGAACCGCTCCTGCGCCCTCGCCTGCGCCTTCACCCTCTCCAGCGCCACCGCCCGCATCGCCGATCACGACGGCCCTGGGCGTTCCCAGCCGGATGCTGGGTGGCCTGGGCGCCGGCAATCCGATCGCGGAGATGACGAAGCAGCAGATCCGTCCGGACATCATCGACACCTACCTGGTCGGCGTCGGCGGCGGTTCCTGGCCCACCTGGAACAGCCCCGATGGCGCCTACGTCACGTATGTCTCGGCGAATGTCTCGGCCGCTGGCGCGGTGCCGATGTTCACGCTCTACCAGATGGCCTCCCGGGGTGAAGGCAACCTCGCCGCGATCAATGACGCGTCCTTCATGGCGAGCTACTGGGCCCAGGTCAAGCTGATGTACCAGAAGATCGGCGCGACCGGCCTGCCGACGCTGATCAACCTGGAGCCGGACTTCTGGGGTTTCGTGCTCACGGGCGCGCCGGGCGCCGATCCGGCGAAGCTGCCGGCGCGCGTGAGCCAGGTGGCGGAATGCGCGAGCCAGCCGGACAACGCCGTCGGCATGGCGGGATGCCTGCTGGCGCTCGGACGGACCTACGCGCCCAAGGCCAGGATCGGCTTCCCGCCGTCCTTCTGGGGCCGCGATGCCGCCACCGTCGGCGCCTTCATGCTGAAGCTGGGCGCGGACAAGGCCGACTTCGTCGTGGGCCAGACCAGCGACCGGGATGCCGGCTGCTTCGAGGTCTCTCCGCCGCCGGCCGAATGCGCCGGGCGTGGCAACGGCCCGTTCTACTGGGACGAGACCAACGCGGCGACGCCCAACTTCCATCAGGACCTCGCCCAATGGGCCGCGGTGCGAAGCGCGCTCGGCAACCTGCCCATCCTGTTCTGGCAGACGCCGATGGGCGTGCCCTCGTCGACGCCGGGTGGCACGCCGGGGCACTACCGGGACAACCACGTCCAGTACATGCTGACCCATGCGAGCGAGTACACGGCCAGCGGCGTGTTCGCGATCGTGTTCAGCGGCGGCGGCAGCGGCTCGGTCAACATCACGACCGATGGCGGCCAGTTCGCCCGCCTGTTCAAGGCCTACCTGGCCAATCCCGCACCGCTGCCACGCTGAGGCCCCCTCGCCTCACGCCGCCGCTGGCCCTCGGCAAGTCTGTGGAACCGGGCGGCCCGAGTCACGCCGCGCCGCCCCGCGCCAGGACCGCTCAGAACTTCCCCAGGATGTTCAGGAACACCCCGCGACTGCGATAACTCAGGTCGGTCAAGTCGTCCGAGAAGTCGGTGAAGTTGTAGCCCACGCCCACCTTGAGGTTCTCGTTCACGTGGTAGTAGCCGGCGGTGAGCAGGCCGGTCTTGCGCTCGCTCAGTTCGCCCGCGCGCAGCATGCGCAGTTCCAGCAGCCAGTCGTACTGCCGCACGACCTGCCAGTCCACGCGGGCAATCGCCAGCTGTGCGCTGCTCTTGAACCACGGCGCGCTGTCGTCCCGGCTGGGACGCAGCTCGCCGACGCGCCAGGCCAGCTTGCCGCCGATGGTCCAACGCGCGCTGAGGTCGTAGGTCGCATCCACCGCCGCCACCTGGCTGCGCTGCTGGTAGTCGATGCCGGTGGTGCTGATCGCCGTCTGCGTCACGTCGGTCGTGCTCACCTGCCCCGGCGACGACAGGTCGTACAGGTAGGTGTACTTGAGCAGCAGGTTGAGCTTGTCGTTGCTCACCGGCCGGAAGGCATACCCCAGCACCGCCTCGGTGTACTTTGCCGCGGCCAGCGTACCGGCCGCGCTGTCGCTGTCGGCCCAGTTGAGCTTGCCCAGCCAGCGGGCGTTCGGACCGTCCTGCACGCTGACCGAATTCTTCAGCAACCAGCTGCGGCGGGTGTCCGTGTTGCTGTGGTCGCGCCGGTACTCGACGCCGCCGGCGTACTTCAGGGACGCATCGACGAAGCCGACGCTGAACCCCGCGGCGTCGCGGTCGGTCTGTCCCGCGTTCTCGGCTTCCAGCCGGCCGGTTTCGGCGCTGACGCCAAAGGTCCAGCGATCGTCCGGCGCGTACTGCACACCGTAGGCATGCGTCAGGCCGCTCAGGGTGCCGGTGCTCTGCTTGTGCTCGGTATAGGCGCTCAGCCCGTCCGCCAGGCGCGACTTGATGCCCCCCACCAGCGTGCCGCCGCGCGCGTTCAGCGTCTCGTCGGTGCGACCGGTGTCCAGCGCATAGGTCACGTAGACGTTGGAGCGGTCGTCGTACTGGTAGTCGACCCCGGCCTTGCCGGCCGCGCCGCCGTCGCCCCCCGAGGCCTCGCCGCGCAGCGTCAGCTTGTCGTTGAGCCGGTAGCGCGCGCCCGCGCCCAGGCGGTCGTTGTCCTGCCGCGTGCCGGTGCGCTCCAGCGTCTTCTGACCGAAGCCGTAGACGCCCCAGCCCTGGCCGCTGTCGTAGTCGACCTGCGTGGCCGCATCCGACCGCTCGCCGGTGACCACGCCCGAGCCCGGCAGCAAGGGCGAGGTGTTGACCGTGTCGGTGGACTTGCGGTCGGCGCGCACGCCGGCGCTGACGGTCCAGTGCTCGTCGACGCGCGTGACCACCTGAACCTCGCCGGCATCGGTGTTGTAGCCGTTGAGCTCGTCCTTGTGGTCGCCCTTCAGGCGGACCTCGGTGCGCTCGCCCACCGGCGCGCTCACGGTGGCGCCGGCCTGCCGCGTCTCGTTGGACGCGACCTGCCCGGGCGCCGAGAAGCCGGCCTCCCGCAGCTGCGCATAGGCGCCGACATGGCCGCTCTTCGCGACGCCGAGGTCGACCAGATCCGCCTGTCCTTCCACGCGCCAGGCGTTCGCGCCGCGCGTGTCCCCGGCCAGCGTGTTCTGCGAGAACCCGAAGCCGCCGTCCAGCGACGTCGTCGTGCCGATGCCGGGACCGTCGCTGCGCGCGGCCTCGATCTTCAGCGTGGTGTTCTCGCTCTGGCGCAACAGCAGGTCGACGCCGCCCAGACGCTGGTCGCCACCGGTCTGGCGCTGCTTCGCCGCGGTGACGCCGACGCGCACGCCGTCGGTGACCCACCAGGCGGTGCGACCGCCCAGGGCCAGCGTGTCCAGATCGCCCGACAGCGGCGTGTACTCGTAGTCCACCACCAGGTAGGCCGGCTGGCCGCTGAGCCCGCCGGCGCGTACCAGCAGCCCGTTGTCGGCCAGGCTGGGCAGCGGCGAGGTCAGCAGCACGCGACCCTGCAGGTAGTCGACGTCGTAGTCGCTGCCCGGGATCAGCGCCCGACGCTGGAGGACGAAGCCGGAGTCGCGGTCGCGGATCTCCAGCCAGACCTTCTCGGCGCCGCGGCTCACGTCCTGGTGGCGCAGGTAGTACAGCGAGCCGCCGGTGCCGCGGAATTCCTCGCGCGCGGCCAGCGTGCCGGGTTCGGCCGCGTAGACGTCCAGGGTCACGCGCGCATCGCCGAAACGGGTCGCGTCCTCGCCGACGTAGTGGCCCTTCAGGCCGTACAACCCGCGGTTGACCTGCGCCAGCGTGTTGTCCGCGCCCAGGTTGAGCTTGAAGTTGCCCCACAGCGCCTGCGAGCGGCCGTCGTCCACGCGCAGGTACACGCGTCCCTGGGTGGGCGCGTCCTCGATGCTGGTGGAGTCGTCGCCGAAGGTGCCCCAGCTGTCCACCGGGTCCATCCGCCGGAACAGCGACGTCGGGTCCTTGCGATCCAGGTTGCGGAACAACTCGCCGAGCGGCCGCTCCTCGGTGTCCAGGCTGGCGGTCAAGGTCCAACGATCGTCCAGCATGCCCTTGCCGTAGAACGCCAGCCGGCCCTCGGTCCAGGTGTCGTTGTTGTAGCGGTTGCGCTCCTGCGTCACCAGCGCGGCCGGGCCGGCGGTGCGATCGCGGCCGACGGTCAGGTCCGCCTGGCCGACGAAGAAGAAATCGCGCCGCGGCAACTCGAAGTCCCGGCGATAGATGCGCTCGTGGCCATCGGTCCCGCGCACCGCGATCTCGCCGGTCTGCACGCGTCGCGGCACCAGCTGCTGCATCACGAACCGGCCTTGCGCATCCACCGGCACCGCGAATCCGAGCGCGCGCACCTGCTCTCCCGGCGCGATGCCCTCCCCGCTGGCCGTCACGGTGCCGCCCGCGATCGGGATGTTGGCGACGGCCAGCCGGCTCTCGCCGTAGCCGGCCAGCAGGCGCTGCGCCGCGTCGGGTTCGCGCTCGCCGGTCGGCGCATGGCGATCGGCCAGCGCGAGCGGGATGTCCTCGGTCTCGTCGAAGCGCCCCGCCCCGTCGTAGACCCGCACGCGCCAGTAGAGCTTGCGCCGCGCCAGCGGTCCTTGCGCCCACTCGGCGGGAACGGTCCACTGCGCGCGCAGCTCGCCATCCAGCGGCACGGTGGCCAGCAGCTGCGGGCGCATGTCGCCGTCGGTGCCGAACACCCTCAGCTCCGCGCGCATCAGATACGGCCGGTAGTTGCTGTAGCCGCTGAAGCGCACCGTGTCGCCCGGCACCGCGGTCGCGGGCCAGGCCGTGCCATTGAGGCGCCTGGGCTGCGACAGGTTGTCGTACTGCAGGCGCAAGTGGTCGCGCTCGAGCCGCACGTCGATGCAGCGCTGGCGGTCGGCACTGGCGCTGTCCGCGCCGACCACCGGCTGACCGTCGATGGTCAGGCGCAGCGCGGCGTCGTCGTTCGCGTAGGGCGTGAGCATGCCGCAAGCGGTCGGGTCCACGAGCTTGACGCTCGACGTCGTCTCCACCTGCGCCGGCGCGGTCTCGCGCCAGTACACGCGCACCTCGACGCGCCGGTTGGCGGACCAGTTGGCGCGGTCCTGCGGCGGCGAGGCCAGCGGCTCGTCCGGCCCGCGCGAGTCCGCCGCATAGGCGCTCGCCGGCAATCCCAGCTGCTGCGTCAGGTAGCGGCCGACCTGCTCCGCGCGGGCCAGGCCGAGCGCATGGTTGTCGGGGAAACGCGGACGCAGCTCGGGCTTGATGCGCTGCACGTCGGTGTGGCCGACGATCTCGAAGCGCAGGCCCTCGCGGCCGCGCACCTGCGCCACGATGGCGTCGAGCCTGGCCTTGTCCTCCGGCTTGAGCAGGTCCTCGCCGGAATCGAAATGCGGCGTGTGCGATTCCTCGCGCGGCCGCACGGCGCCGGGGACGCTGCGTGTTTGCTCCTCGAGCCGCTCCTGCAAGGCACGTGGATCGCCCAGGATCACGGTGAGCTTGGGCAGCTCGCGCTCGCCGGACGCGGGGAGATGGTCGCGACCGTCGATCTCGACGGCGCGACGGTCGGCCTGGCATCGGTCGCTGAAGCGGCCGCGCGCGTCGGCGCGGCAGCTGCCGTCGTCGCTGCTCGCGTCGGCGGCCGAGGCCGGCAGCCCGATGGCCAGGCAGGCGGCGGCCGCGGCGCTGGCGAGGGCCGCGCGGGGAAAGGTGGAGCGAGTCATGCGGGTGGCACAGATGAAGGTCGTGGACAAGGACGTGGACAGGGACGTGGTCATGGCGCGCCCCTGCATCAGCGGTTGAGCAAGGCCGGCACGCGCTCGACCTCGATGTCCAGGTTGAACAGCGCCCGGTCCTGCGACCGGCGCATCGACTTCCCGAGCTCGCGCCAGCGGTCGAGCAGCGCGGCCCGCATCGCGGCGACGCGGGCGTCGCCCAGCTCGCGCGCTTCGTCCGGCGCCGGCTGATAGGCCAGGCGCAGGATGGACGGACGCTCCACCAGGGCGGCGATGGTCTGGTCCAGGCGCGTCTCGTAGGCCGGCTGCAGCACGACCTGACCCTCGACGAAGGCGGCCGCCTTGAGGTCCAGGCGCACGACGCGGTGCACGGTCGCGCCGAAATTGACCTTCAGCGCCTTGCCGCGCGTGGCGCGCTCGGCGGCCGGGTTCTCGGTCGTCACGCGATAGCCCGAGGGCAGCGTGCGTTCGTCGACCTTGAGCACCAGGTTGCTGCCGGTCCCCTCCTTGGGCACCGCCGCGCAGGCGATGTGATAACGGCCGTCGGCGTCGGTGCTGACGAGCAGGCCGTTGACCGTGGCCACGCGCACGTTCGGGATGCCGGGCTCGCCCTCATCCTGGACGCCGTTGGCGTTGCGGTCGTCGTAGACCTTGCCGATCACGTCGGTGCAGTCGAACAGCGCGTCCGGCACGACACGGACCGAGGCGCTGGCCGTGTTGGACAACACCCGTCCAGCGATGCCCTGCGTGGCGACCACCGTGTTGACGTACTGGCCCTCGCCCACGCCGACGCCCACCGCCAGCACCATCGAGATGCGCTTGGTCTCGCCGCGCAGGAAGGTCTGGTCGGCCAGCGTCAGCTGCCGTCCGACGACGGTCGGCTTGACCGTCACCACCGGCCCCGCCGGCAGGGTCTGCACCGTCAGCGATCCGTCCAGGTACTTGAAGCCCGGCGGCAGCGTGTCCAGCAACGCGACGTTGCCGATGGGGCCGCTGCTGGCGTTGCGCGCGGTGATCACGTAAGGCACGGGCTCGCCCTTCTTCACGGTCAGCTTGGACGTGGTCTTGCGCAGCTCGATGGCCGTGCCGCTGCCCTCGCGGTCCAGCGGGATGTGGTTGTTGACCACCTGGCGCGCGGCGCCGCCCGACTGCCAGTTCAGGAAGTACGGGGCCGCCGGACCGGCCGCCGGCGACGCGGCCGCGCTGATGACGCAGGCCTCGCTGCCGCGGGTGATGGCGGTGCCCGGCGCGCTGCAGGTCAGCGCGTCGAGCGGACCGGCCGCCGCCGGATAGGTCACCGACGGCAGGTAGCCGGCCGGCGGCGTGACCGTGACGGCATAGGCGCCGGCCGGCGCGCCGGGCAGCAGGAAGAACTGGTACGCGCCGTCCGGACCGGTGGTCAGCGCGGCGTTGCCGCCGAGCAGCTGCGTGGCCGCATCGAACCCCGCGGGACCGAACAGCGTCACCACCGCGCCGGGGATGGGCTCGGCGCTCAGGCTGTCGTACACCACGCCGCCCGGATCGAGCGGCAGGTCCTGGTTGACCACCGCGGCGCCCGCGGTCACGGTCAGCGGGATCCAGCCGCGTGGCGCCATGCCGGAGACGGTCGGGAACGCGCCACCCGCGCCGTTCAGCGTCGGATCGGTGGGCCACGTGCCGCCGACGAGCCGGCCTTGCGCGTCGCGGAAGCGCACCTGGTACGAGCCGGGCACGACGTTGTCGAATCGATAAGCGCCGTCGGCCGCGGTGGTGCGGGTGTCGAGCACCAGCGCGCCGCTGTTGGCACACGTGGTGCCGCCGTCGGCGCAGGCCACCAGTTCCACGGTCCATCCGGCCACGGCGGGTTCGCCGCCGTCGGCCTGACGGTCGTGATCGGTGTCGCGCCAGACCCGGCCGCTGACCGCCGCGGGCGCGGTGGAGCGCTCGAAGAAGTCGTAGGCCGTGCCCTGGGCCGCCACGGCGGGCAGCCTGACCTGGAGCTGGCGCGCGGCCGGCACGCTGCCGCCCAGCGAGCCGGGCGTCTCGCCGGCGTGGGTGGAGCTGGGCACCGGCGACTGCACGATCGTGTAGCCCGCGCCGTTGTCCAGCGGCAGATCGGCGAAGCGGTAGCTGCCGCCGCGCGCCGTCACCGCGGTGCGGCTCACCGCCTGCCCGGTGGCGTCGGTGCCGGCCAGCGTCACCGTCACGCCCGCCAGCGGCAGATCGCCGGCGTCACGCCTGCCGTTGCCGTTGGCGTCGTTGAAGACGCTGCCCGCGATCGAGGCGCCCTGCTCGCCGAAGTCGTAGCCGTCGCCGGCGCCTCCGGTGTAGACCAGGCCGCCGATGCGGTCGTAGCCGCTCGCCACGCCGGTGGTCGCGCCGCCCAGGCGGCCGATCGTCTCGCCGCCGTCGGCGTAGGTGACCGGTTGCGTTTCGGCGATCACGTAGCCGGCGGCGTCCGAGGGCAGCACGCCGTCGAAGAGGTACTGGCCGTCCGCGCCAGTGACCGCGGCGATGCTGACGGGCAGCCCGCCCGCGCTGGTGCCGGTGAGCGTCAGCGCGACGCCCGCGATCGGCGGCTCGCCCGCGTCGCGTCGGCCGTTGCCGTTGCTGTCGGCGTAGACGTGGCCGGTGATCTGGCCGCCGCGCTCGCCGAAATCGTAGTCCGTGCCGGCCTCTTCCGAGGCCAGCGCGATGCCGCCGAACCGGTCGTTCACGCCGCCCGGGTTGGCCGCGCCGCGCGGGCTGCCGCTCACGCCGCCCAGGTGCTCGGGACCGTCGCCGGTGCCGGCGGGCTGGGCCTCGTCGATCTGGTATTTGCCGGGCAGCAGGCCGGTGGCCGCATAGCCGCCGTCGGCCGCGGTGGTCAGCGCGACGGAGACCGCGCGTCCCAGGAAGTCCGTGCCGGTCACGGTGACCGTGACGCCGGGCATCGGCGGCTCGCCCGCATCACGCTGGCCGTTGGCCGGTGCGATGTCGGCATAGACGTGCCCGGCCAGCGAGGCCGCGCGCACCGACGCGAAGTTGTTGCCGCTCGAGCTCGAGCCCGGAGCGCCGAGGCGGATGTTCTGCACCACCGGCGCGGTGGAGCCGTTCGGACCCACGCTGACGCCCGCGCCGACGGTGGGCACGCTGCCCGCGGTCGATCCGGCGCCCGTCACCGTGCCCGCCCGCGTCAGGCCGGGCAGATAACCCGTCGGACGCGTCTCGCTCACCGTGTAGGTACCGGGCGCGATGTTGTTGAAGACGTAGTCGCCGCTCGCGTCGGTGGTCGTCGTCGCGGAGACCGGACTGCCGTTCGCGTCGGTGCCGCTCAGCGTGATGCTCACGCCCGGGATGCCGGGCTCGGTGGCCGTCGCGCCCTGGCTGCCGTCGCCATCGCGGTCGTAGAAGCTGCGGCCTCGGATCTGGCTGCTGGTGAGCTCGCCGAAGAGATAGTCGCCCAGTGCGGCGGGTGTGCCGCTGAGCGGGATGAGCACGCCCTGGACGACGTTGCCGCCCGGCTGCGCCGTGCCGGCGTTGCCGTTCGGGTTGGCCTTGCCCGGCGCGTAGGTCGACGGCTGCGTCTCGGTGATCGTGTAGCCGCCGGCCGCCGAGGGCGGCACGTTGAGGAACTCGTAGCGGCCCGGCTGGCCGGCGACCGGCGTGGCGACGATGTCCACCGGCGTGCCGGTGGCGGACGTGCCGGTCAGGTGCAGCGTCACGCCGGTGATGCCGGCGTCGCCCGTGGCGGGCACGCCGTCGTTGTCGGCGTCCTCGAAGACGCGCACGCTGACGCGCGTCAGGCGCTCGCCGAAGTTGTTGCCGGTCGCGGCGGTGTTGCTGCCCAGCGTGATGCCGCCGATGCGGTCGTTGACGGTGGTGCTGCCGCCGGCCGTGCCGGCCGTTTCGCCGCCATCGGCGAAGCCGTCGGGCTGCGTCGGCTCGACCACCGTGTAGCCGCCCGGCAGCAGGTTGGCGAAGCCGTAGCTGCCGTCGGCCGCGGTGGTCGTGCTGGTGTTGACGGCGTTGCCCTGCAGGTCGGTGCCGATGAGCTGCAGCGTCACGCCCGCGATGCCGGGCTCGCCCGCGGTGTAGGCCCCGTCGTAGTCGGCGTCCTGGTAGACGCGGCCCGCCAGCGACGCGGCATGCACTTCGCCGAAGAGGTTGCCCGTCGAGCTGCCGCCCGCGCCCAGCACGATGGTCTGGATCACGTTGGCGTTCGAGCCGTTGGGGCCGCTGACCACCCCTGCCCCGCCCGCCGGCACGTTGCCGGCGGTGCTGCCGACGCCGCTGGCATTGCCGGCGCGCGTGATGCCCGGCAGGTAGCTGGCGGGCTGCGCCTCGGTGACGGTGTAGGCACCCGCGGGAACGGAGAAGCTCCAGTTGCCGTTCGAGTCGGTCGTGGTCGTGCGCGTGACCGGATTGCCCAGGCTGTCGGTGCCGCCGAGCGTCAGCGTCACGCCGGCGATGCCGGGCTCGCCCGCGTCGGCCTGGCCGTTGCCGTTGGCATCTTCATAGACGCGGCCCGACAGCGTCGAGGTCTGCACGGTGATCGTGCCGCTGGCGAAGTTGTTGCCGGCCGCCGGGTCGGCGCCGCCGTTGGTGTCGCCGGAGCCGACCGTCACGATGGAGACGGTGTTGGTCAGCACCGTGCCGTTGGCCGGGTTGCCGGTCAGCTGCACCGGGATGCGCAGCGTGGCCGCACCGCCCGAGGGCATGCTGGCGATGGCGCAGGTCGTGCCCGTGCCGCCGGCCGTGCCGGTGCAGGTCGGCGCGGCGGGCGTGAAGGTCCCGGCGGTCACCGTCAACGCCGGCGTGCCGGCCAGTTGAAGTCCCGCGGGCAGCGTGTCGCCGATGCTGGTGATCTCGGCCGCCTGCGGGCCGTTGTTGCGCACGTGGATCAGCCAGTCGAAGGCCTGGCCCTGCGCGATGGCGCTCAGCGGCGTGGTGGTGCCGGCGATCACGGCCGCCTTGTCGACGGCCTGCACGTCGGCCTTGTAGCGGAAGGTGGTCGGCTCCGAGACGCTGTTGTTGGCCTGCGGATCGAAGGCGTCCTGCGCCGCGCTGGCGAAGCGCACCGAGGCGGCATTCGAAAAGGTGCCCTTGTCGGCGCCCTGCAGGCGCACGCGGACCTGGACCGAGTTGCTTTCGCCGGTGGACCCGCCGCCGGTGCCGCCCAGGCTGGCGATGGTGCAGCCGATGCTGCCGCCGGCCGCGCCGACGGTGACCCCCGAGGTGTTGCAGCTCACGCCCGCGGGCAGCGGCGTCACCAGGGCCACGAAGGTCGGTGCCCCCGCCGTCGACGGCAGGGTGTCGGTCAGGACCACGTTCTCGGCGGTCGACGCGCCGTTGTTGGTGACGGTGATGGTGTAGGTGACGTTGTCGCCGACGCTGACCGGGTCCACGTCGTCGGTCTTGTTGACGATCAGGTCGTAGGACGGCGCGATCACCGTGGTGCTCTGCGTCGCGGTGTTGTTGGCGGCGCCGCCGGCGATCTCGGGCGTGGACGTCGACACGGTCACCGTGTTGGTGATGGCGCCGCTGCCGCCCAGGGCCGCGGCCAGCGCGGCGGTGGCGCGCACCCGCACGGTCACCGTCTGCTGCGAGCCGCGCGCGATGGCACTCCAGCCGCAGATCAGCGTGTCGTTGCCGGGGCCGGTGGTGGTGCCGGCCACGGGCGTGGTCGTGCAGCTGCCGCCGCCGTTGGCCGTGGCCGACAGGTACACCAGGCCGGCCGGCAGGCTGTCGTCGATGCCGACGTTGAAGGCGCGGCTGCCGCTGGTGGCGGCCGGATTGCTGGCGGTGATCGTGTAGGTCAGCAGCTGGCCGGCGGACACCGGATCGGGGTTGTCGGTCTTGCTGACCGCCACGTCGGCGCGGGCGATGAAGTAGGCCGTCGCGGGCGTGTTGTTGTTGGCGTTGTTGTTGGCGAGGTCGGGATCGGCCTCGTTCTGGGCCAGCGCGAACGCCGTGTTGGTCGCGGTGAACTGGTTGTCCAAGGCGGTGCCGTCGCCGAAGTGGCGCACCGTGATCTGGAACCGCGGGCAGTCGACGCCGGCGGTGCAGACCGGGAGGCTCGCGATCGTGCAGTTGCTCAGCGACACCGCCGAGGCCGACGGCGCGAGGCTGCAGCTGCCCAGCGTGGCGCTGCCGGCCACCGTGGCCAGCGCATACTGGCTCGCGTTGGCGTTGAAGACGTTGTTGACGGTGTCGGTGACCGCGACGCCGGTCGCGGTCTGCGGACCGGCGTTGACGACCTCGATCTCCCAGGTGATCGGGGAGCCGGCCTCCTGGCGGTTGCCCGCGGCGTCGCCCAGCCCGACCACGCGCTTGAGCACCGACACGTCGGCCTGCGCGGCATTGGTCTGCGGGTTCACGCCGACGCTGGCGCAGTCGTTGGCGGACACGTTGTCCGCCGGCGCGTTGGCCGAGCCCACGCAGACCTGGTTGGTCAGCGTGCCGCCCGCGGCCGTGGCCTGCGCGTTGATGGTGACGTTCGAGGTCGTGGCGTTGACCGCCAGCGCCACGTTGGCGCTGGTGCAGGTGATGGTCACCGGGCCGGCCTGCGGGAAGCTGCCGCCGCCCGAGGACAGGCAGGTGAAGCCCGCCGGCGCCGCGATGCTGTTGACCCGCAGGTTGGCCGGCACCGTGTCGGTCAGCGTGATGGTGCCGCTGGTCGGGATCGCGCTCGGGCCGAGGTTGGTCGTCGAGATCGTGTAGTTGAACGCCTGGTTCACCGGCACAGCGGCCTGCGGCCAGCTCTTGGCCTTGTTGGCGCGCAGGTCCGCGGCGGGGTCGATCACCGTCGTGTTCACCGAGCCGTTGACCGGCGCCACGCCGGTGGCGCTGGCCGTGGCGGTGTTGACGATGCCCACGCCGCTGGTCAGCGCCTGCATCGGCGCGCTGATGGTGCCCAGCGAGACGTTGCTGCCCGCGCTGCCGGTGCCGCCGCGGGTGCAGCTCAGCGTTCCGCCCGCGGAGGGACAGGTGCTGGACGCGGTGCAGGTCCAGCCGCCGCTGCTGAAGGTCGCGGGTGCGACGGCGCAGAAGTTGGCGGGCAGGTTGTCCGTCAGTTGCGCGCCGGACGGGAAGTCCCCGCTGTAGCGCACGTTGAACTGGAAGTTGAAGGCCTGTCCGGTCTGGACGGGGTCCGCGACGGACTTGGTCTTCGTCACCGACAGGCTGCTGCCCGCCGTGACCGCGGTATTGGCGTTGGCGATGTTGTTGCTGGTGTCGCCGTCGGCGACGCCTCCGCCATTGGTGACGTCCGCCGAGTGCGTCAGCGTGGAGTTGCCGCCCACGCCGATCACGCCGGTGACGGTGACGCTGGTGCTGCCGCCGTTGGCGATCGCGCCCAGGCTGCAGGTGAGCGTGTTGCCCGACAGCGAGCAGCCGCCCGGTGTCGCGCTCAAGGCGAAGCCCGGCGGCACGTTGTAGGTCAGCGTCGAGGACGGCGAGGCGTCGGGCCCCGCGTTCGACACCGTGAGTTGCACGTTCTGCGTGCTGCCGGCCGCCACCGACGCCGGTGCGTTGATCGACAGGGCCAGATCCGCGCCGGTGTTGACCGTGGTCGTCTCGCTCTGCGAGGAGCCGCCGACGACGGTGGCCGTGACCGTCATCGTGCCGGCCGCGGTCGACCGCACGCGCATCGGCAGATGCGTCACGTCCAGCGACGGCACGTTGATCCCGGTGCAGGTCACCGTGCCGGGTCCCGCCTGGCCGACCGCCATGCCGCCGCAACTCACGCCCGCCGGCAGGGTGCCCGTGCCGGCGAAGCGCCCGTTGGCCGGCACGGCGACGTTCACCGTCACGCCGCTGCGGGCCACGCCCAGGGCGTCGCCGATGCCGATGTCGTAGGTCACGACGCCACCCGCCGCGACCGGATCGGGCGTGTCCGGCATGCCGGTCACCACCAGCTGCGCCTGGGCGGCACCGGCCAGGCCGAGGCCCAGGCCGACAAGCACGGCGGCTCGTCGGAAGGCGGCCCGGCAACGGGCGAGAGGATTCAACACGCGGGCAGACGTCATCGTTGTTTTACGGGCGGCGCGGGCCGGTCCGTGCTGAGACTGAAAGTCGGAGGAGAGATCCGCGCGAACCCGGGCCTGGCGGCCGTGGTCGGCGGATCGGTGGTCGATCGGTGGTGGTGGCGTCACGCAACGGGTGCGTCGTCGCGAGCGGACGGACTGTCGCGGGCGGACCGCGACAAGTCCTCACGAGCGCATCACGCTGGCCTAACGGGTGCAAATGCACCCAGCTGTGCGCGCGCTCGTGCCGGCGCGACGCTGCGTCAATGCGGCGTCGGCGCGGGAGGATGGGCGGGCCGCGGGTCCTGCCCGGCGAACAGGATCCGGCCGAGCAACGCGCCGCCCACGGCACCGACGATCGGCGCCAGCCAGAACAGCCACAGCTGGCCGAGCGCCCAGTCGCCGGAGAACAGGGCCACGCCGGTGCTGCGCGCCGGATTCACCGAGGTGTTGGTGACGGGAATGCTGATCAGGTGGATGAGCGTGAGCGCCATGCCGATCGCCAGCGGCGCGAAGCCGGCCGCGGCCTGGCGCGACGTCGCCCCCAGGATGACCAGCAGGAAGCCGGCCGTGAGCACGGCCTCCGTCAGCGCGGCCGCCGCCATCGAGTAGCCCCCCGGCGAATGCGCGCCGTAGCCGTTGGCCGCGAAGCCCCCGGCGGCCAGGTCGACACCGGGCTTGCCGCTGGCGATCACGGCCAGCACCGCCGCCGCGACCACCGCCCCCAGCACCTGCACGCCGACGTAGGGCAGCACGGCGCGTGCCTCGAAACGCCCCGCCACGCACAGTCCGACGGTCACCGCCGGATTGAAGTGGCCCCCGGAGACCGGCCCGACCGCATGCGCCATCGTCAGCACCGTGAGGCCGAAGGCCAGCGAGACGCCGAGCAGTCCGATGCCCCATTCCGGATAGGTGGCCGACAGCACGGCACTGCCGCAACCGCCCAGAACGAGCCAGAACGTGCCGATGAATTCAGCGATGAGCGCTTTCAATGCCTTCTCCCAATTCGTGCCGCAGGAACAGCGGCGGGCGGACTGTAGGAAGGCACGGCGAGGGGCACCAGCGCCGCTGACGATTGTTGACGTTTGAAGCGTCAGTCCGCGGCGCGCGGCAACTCGATGAAGAACACGTTCCCGTCGTCGTCGGGGCGCCAGCCGGCGTCGCCGCCATGCCGGCGAGCCACCGACCGGACGATGGCCAGGCCCAGGCCCGCGCCCGAGGCCGATGGCGCGCGACCTTCGGGCGCACGCGTGAAACGGTCGAACAGCGTCGCCGCCAAGGCGGGCGCCAGCGGTTGGCCCTGGCTGCGGACGTCGATGCGCCAGCCCGCGCCGATCGCGTGCAGGTCACAGCGCACGGTGCCGGCCTCGCGGCCGTACTTCAAGGCGTTGTCGAGCAGATTGCCGACGGCGCGCACGAGCAGGGCCGCATCGCCGTCGCAAAGGGCGTCGTCGGCCGGCGCCTCGCTCTCGATCGAGATCCCGCGCTGCCGTGCGTCGGACCAGGCACCGTCCATGGCCTCGACGATCACGTCGCGCAGATCGAGCGGCGTGGTCCGCAGCGCCTCCGGCGCCTCCGCCCGGGCCAGATCGACGAAGCCCTCGGCCAGCGCCAGCGCCCGACGGGTCTGGGCCTCGATCGCCGCGAGCGTGCGCGCGTCCGCCACCGGCCCGGCCATCTCGATCAGCGCGAGCGTCGCGGACAGCGGCGCGCGCAGATCATGGGAGAGGAAATCCACCGCTTGCCGGCGCTGGACTTCCAGTTGACGAAGCCGGCTCGCCGCCGCCGTCAAGGCGGCCATGCGCCGCTCCATCGGGTCCCCGCCCGACGACGCGGTGGCGGCCCCGTCGCGCGGCGGCAGGCGCTCCCGGACGCGATGGAACTCGCGCTCCAGGTAGGCCATCGCGGTCTCCAGCCGTTGCCAGCTCCACAGCGGAATCACCAAGGCCACGCCGATCAGCGCCGCCGACGGCGCCCACAACACGCCGGCCAGGTGATGCAAGGCCCAGGCGAGCGCCACGATCGCCGGCATCAGGCCCAGCGTCACGCCGAGCCCCACGCGCGGCCGTGTCCGCCGCAGCACCGCCAGCGCCAGCAGCAGCGGCGCCACCGCCAGCACGGCGCCCTGCCACCGCGTCGGCACGCGCAGCGAGCGGCCGTCGCGCAGCGCGATCAAGGCCTGCGCGGAGATCTCCACGCCCGGCATGAGCGCCTCGTTGCGCGACACCGGCGTGGGATAGGCGTCGGTCAGGCCCGCCGCCGTGGCGCCGACCAGCACGATCGCGTCCTTGAAGGTCGCCGCGGGCACCCTGCCCTGCAGCACGTCGATGTAGGACACGCGCCGGACGCTGCCGGGCGGCCCGGAGAACGGGATGACGAATCGCGCCGCCCGGCGCCAGCGGCCGTTGTCCGCGCGTGCCGAGGGATCCGGGATCGGCTCGAGGACCTCCTGCGAAGGACGTGCCTGCTTGAGCAGGGCCACGGCGAAATGGTCCCAGGTCACGTCGCCGAAGCCCTCCCGGAGGAACAACGCGCGCACGGCGCCGTCGGCGTCGCGGTCGACATGCAGCTGCCCCAGTCCGGCGGCCGCGGCGGCCAGCGCGGGCACCGGCAGCGACACCACGCCGGCATGCGTCTCGGCCGGCGCGAAGTGCAGCGGCAGCACGATCCGCCCGTGGCGCCGCATGGCGGCGGCGAGTGCTTCATCGTGCGCCGGGTCCGGCTCGGCGAGGATCAGGTCCAGCCCGACCGCGCGGCTCCCCGACTCCGTCAGCACGTCCAGCAGCCGCGCATGGACGTCGCGGGACCAGGGCCAGCGCCCGAGCGCCGCCAGGCTGGCGTCGTCCACGGCGACGATGACGACGTCGTCCGGGATCGGTCGCGGGGAGTAGTGCAGGAAGGCGTCCGTGATGAGGGCGTCCAGCCGCCCCAGCCCGCCCGAGACACCCAAGGCGCCGGCACCGGCCACGATGCCCAGGAAGAGCGCCCACCCCAGGGCATGGAGCCGGCGCCGGAAGTTCCCGTCGGCGATCCAGCCGGTCCGCATCAGCGCTCAACGCGCACGCCGCCGCCGCCGCCTTCGACCGCCGCGCCGTCCTCGGTGCACAGGCCGGCATCGCCGCTGATCAGCCGCGGCGCGCCGAAGTCCGATCGGCGCCCCAGCGCGTCGATCGCCTGCAGTCGCACGGCCAGCGTGCGGCACCCCGTGGGCAGCGTCAGGCGGGCTTCCGGCACGTCGACGTCGACGTCGGACAGGACCTGCTCGAACGCGGCATCCGCCGCCACCTGGACCCGGTAGCGGCTGCCCGCCGCGCCGGCCCAATGGAGACGGTCGCCCTGCAGGGACAGGTCGTCGCCCGCGGGCGCCACCGGCAGCGGACGGATCTCCAGACGGCTCCGATCGCTGAACGGCCCGCGCTCGAGACGGCCGTCCGGCTCGGGCGCCAGCGAGGCGACGCGCCAATACAGCGTCCCCACCGGCACCGGGCCGAGCGTGAACGCGCAGGCGTCCGGCGGGACTTGCTGCTCCGCCAGCAGGCGCTCGAAGCCGGGCTCCTCCGCGACCTGGAACAGGTAGCCCTGAGCGCCGGGCACTTCCGTGCAGCGGAACACCACCGGCGCGGGCGGCACGACCTGACCCTCGGACGGCGCGCGCGCGATCGGCGCGTGCGGCAGCGTCTTGACGCGCACCCGCGACGCGGTTTCGCGGCCGAACAGGCCGTCCGCGTCCAGCAGACGGCCGCGGATCCGGTAGTGGCCGTCCGGCAGCGCCGGGACCGTCAACGGCGGCCTGCCTTGCAGCGTCGCGACCACCCGGGTGAAATCGTCGTCCTCCGCGATCTCGACGCGCACCTGCTGTCCGTCGCGCAAGTCGCCCATCGGCAGCACGCCGGGCAACTTCTCCAATCGGAGTTCCTCCGTCCAGGGCGGCGCGGGCGGCAGTGGCCGCAACGCCAGCGCCCGGCCGGGACGCACGACGGCGCCCTGCCCGATCGAGACCTCGGCTTGCGCGGCGCCCGGCGGGGCCGCACCGACCGAACCGACCGCAGCGACCGCAGCGACCGCGACCAGGCCCTCGATCACGTCGGTGGCGGTGAGCGCGCCGTCCGCCGCCATGGTCACGCCGAAACGCGTGCCGCGCACGCCCGCGGTCGCCAGCGGCGTCTTGACCCGGAAGCGCGAGCCCGGCGTCTGAGGGGACACCCGCAAGTCGATCCGGCCACGATCCAGCTGGATCAGGGTATTGCGCGTCTCGCGCGGCAGATCGCGCAGGCGGACCAGGCGGGCCGTGGAGTCGGACTGCAGTTGCAGCAACGAGCCGTCGGCCAGCGTCACGCTGATGAATCCCTGCGACGGCACCGTCAGCGTCGCGGCCTCCTCGATGCGATCGCCGATGCGCAGCGCCGTGCCGTCGGCGAGCACGCCGCCCCGGACATAGGCGACCGTGGCTTGGCTGGCCTGGCCCTTCATCAACGCCAGCGGCAGCAGCAGTCGTTGTCCAGGCTGCAGCTTCGACGGACGCGCGAGGCGATTGAGCCGCGCGACCTCGGGCCAGCGGGCGGGGTCTTCCAGTTGCTCCTGCGCGATGCGGTACAGCGATTCGCCCGGTCGCACCACATGCGCCACGGTGTCCCCGGCCTGCGCGTGCACGGCCACCGCGCCCGCCGTCAGCAGCGCGGCCATCAACACGGTCACCACCGCATTCGTCGGCGCGCGCCTCATTCGGCGGCCTCGCGCGACGGCGCCTGCGTGTCCTGCCGCTCCTGGGCCTCCAGCGCTTCGAGCCGGTAGCCGTGTCCATACACGGCGCTCAGCCGATACCCGTGTTCCGGGCGAAGACCCAGCTTCAACCGGATCGCGGAGATGTGGGTGTCCAGGGTGCGCGTCGGCACCTCGTCGTCCCGTCCCCAGACGGCCTGCATCAGGTAGTTCCGCGACAGCACCCGCCCGATCTGGCGGAACAGGCAGACGCACAGGTCGAACTCGCGCGGCTTGAGCTCGATCGGCTCGCCGTCCCTGGACCAGGCGCGGGTCGACACGTTCCACTCGTAGGGCCCGTGGCGTTGCAGGGTGGCCTGCTCCGGATAGGCGCGGCGGAGCAAGGCCAGCAGCCGCGCCTTCAACTCGGCACCGCGCACCGGCTTGACGACGTAGTCGTCGGCGCCCTTGGTCAGGCCCTGCACCACGTCGCGCTCGCCGTCGCGATGGGTCACCATCACGATCGGCATGGCGGCCCCCTCGGCGCGCAAGGTCTGCACGATGTCGACGCCGGAGAGGTCCGGCAGCTCCCAGTCCACGAGCAGCAGGTCGAAGGTGCTGCGTCGCATGGCTTGCAACAAGCCCTGGCCATCGGTGAATCGGTGGCTCACATGCCCCATGGTTTCCACAGTTCGCGAGAGCAGCTCCAGCTGATGGAGGTCATCGTCCACAACCGCGATTTGCATGAGTGCCATCCCCTAAACCTGCTAGTGGCGGCGGATTGTGCACAAGAACGTGGGAGTGGCAGCCCGATTGGGCGATTCACGAACAGCACGGTGCGCGCGGCGGACGCACCGACTTCAACTGAAGAGGCCGACGCTCCGGTAGGTGTCGATGATCCGATCGAAGGCACCGACGTCCTTGCGTCCGCGTGCGATCAATTGCGCGCCTTCGATGGCGGCAAAGATGGCCACCGCGCGCTGTTCCAGCTCGGCGGGCGGCGCCTTGCGGTGGCGCGGCCTCAGCGTGGCGGCGAGCCACTCCGCATTGATCTGCGCAAAGCGGTCCACCTCCGTGCGGGCCTGCGCGGGCAGATCGTCGTACTCGGCGGTCATGATCCCGCACAGGCACATGCGGTTGTCGTTCTCCAGCGCCACGCGGAAGGCCCCTGCGTAAGCGCGCATCAGATCGTCATGCGGCATGCCGCTGGCGCCGAGCTCGCCGAGGAAGGCCTCCGCCTCGTCCGCGTAGCGGCCGGCGAGTGCCGCGGCCAGGTCGCCCTTGGTGGGGAAGTAGTAATGGACGCTGGCGCTCTTGATGCCGACCTCCTTGGCCAGTTCCCGGAAGCTCAGCGCGTTGTAGCCGTGGGCCTGCACCGCCAAGCGGGCCGCGGCCAGGAGTTCCTCCCGGGTATCCGTCTTGGCGGCACCTGCGTCCGCCGCTTGCGTGTGGCTCTTCGAGGACATCGGCGCCCTTTCACAGTTGAATCTATCTATCGATAGATTAGTTTGACACAAAGTCAGGCGAGCCCTTAGAGTCCGCTCCCATGCTCATCTATCTATCGATAGATAGGCATCTCGACCCGCAATCTCAACCAGCACTGTCAACCGACAAGGATGAACCATGAAGATCTATGACCGCCCCGGCTTCCCCAACCCCGCCCGCATCCGCATCGTGCTGGCCGAAAAGGGTCTGGACGACCAGGTGGAATTCGTGTCCGTGGACCTGATGGCCGCCGAGCACAAGCAGCCGGCCTTCCTGGCCAAGAACCCGGCGGGCATCGTGCCCGTGCTGGAACTGGACGACGGCACGCTGATCTCGGAATCGACGGCCATCACGGAATACCTCGACAACCTCGACGGCCGCCCCTCCCTCACCGGCCGCAGCCCCAGGGAGAAGGCGCTGATCCACATGATGCAGCGGCGCGCCGAGTCCTTCGTGCTCGATCCCGTCGGCCTCTACTTCCACCACGCGACGCCTGGCCTCGGCGCGGCCTTGCAGGTCTACAAGAGCCCCGACTGGTCGGCCCGCAAGGAAATGGGCCTGCAGGAGGCCCAAAAGGTGGTGCAGGGCTACCGGTATTTCGACGACCTGCTCAAGCACCGCCCGTTCCTGGCCGGCGATCACTTCTCCATGGCGGACATCACGCTCTTCGCCGGCTTGATGTTTGCCGACGCGGCGGGGATCCCGGCACCTGAAGACCACGAGGCCCTTCAGGCGTGGCGTCGGCGCGTGGCGGCGCTACCCAGCGTCCGGGAACGCAGCGGCCAGCAGTTCGTGCAGGAGGACCTGACCCGCATGGGCTTCTGATCCGCCCTCAGCCGTTGAAGCTTTTCGGCAGCGTGACGACAGCCCGCAGCCCGCCGCCTTCGCGCGGCGCCAACACCAGCATGCCCGCATGGGCACGACAGATCGCCTCCGCGATGGCGAGGCCGAGGCCCGAGCCGCCGGAGTCCCTGGATCGGGACTGGTCCGCGCGCCAGAACCGGTCGAGCAGGCGCGGCAACTCCTCGTCGGCAACGCCCGATCCGCGGTCGGCCACGACCAGCTCCACGCTCCGATCGACGGCTGTCGCCCGGATCTCCAGCACGCCGCCCACGGCGGCGTGCCTCACCACGTTCTCCATCAGGACGAGCAAGACCTGACCCACGCGGTCCCGGTCACCGTGGAGGGTCAGGTCGCCTTCAAAGGTCGCTGTCGCGAGGACGCCCGCTTCCTTCATCGCGACTTCCAGCCAGGACACGCGTTCTCGGACCAGTTCGGACAGGCTGAACGGCTCATGCGCCAGCCGCAACTGCCCGGCCCGGGCCAACGACAACAGATGCAGGTCACCGACCAGTCGATTGATCTGCGCCAGCTGCCGGTGGACCAATGCCAGTTGCGCCATGTCGCGCGGAAACACGTCGTCCAGCATGCCCTGCACACGTCCCATCGCGGCGTTCAGCGGCGTGCGCAACTCGTGCGCCAACATGGCGCTGGACTCGCTCAACTCCCGCTCGTATTGCTCCAGCTTGGCCGCCATGTCGTTGAAGTCCCCCGTCAACTCGACCATCTCGCGAGGCGGTGCGCCATGGACCGTCGCGCGCACGCGGAAGTCTCCGCCCGCGACGCGGCGAGCCGACCGCGCCACCTGCCCGAACTGGCGTGACAAGGTCCGCGACGCGAGGACGCCGAACAGCACCAGGAATGGCAGCTCGCAGGCCGCCAACGCGCCGACCATCAGCCAATCGGGATTGGACAGGCCCGGCACGAACTGCTCGACCGCATAGTGCTGCTGGATCAGCGACCACAGGCGTTCCTCGTTGCCTTGGGGCTGCGCGCGCAGTCGAAGGATCTCCTCGCGCGCGGTCGGCGGCAGGCGGTTCAGGATCGCCTGGTCGTGGAGGCTGAAGTAACCCCACATGCCGATGGCCACCGCCGCGATGGCGCCGAAAGCCAGGGCGCTCATGCGCAAGCCCATCCACAACCACAAGGGCATGGGCCCCGCGCGGCCCGGGAACAGGCGCCGCATCATTGGAAGCGGTAGCCGACGGCCCGCACGGTGACCAGCACCCCGGTGATGCCCTGCTGCTCGAGCTTGCGGCGCAGGTTGTGCACGTGGGTGTCGACCACGCGCTCGAGCGCGTCGCTGTCGGGCAGGCAAGCCTCCAGCAGCTCGCCCCGCGTGAACGCCTTGAACGGCGTCCTCAGCAGCGTCACCAGCAGGTTGAACTCGGTCGGGGTCAGGTCGAGCAGCTGGCGCGAACTGCCGTCCGGGGCCTCGACCGCGGCGACCACGGCGTCGACGTCGACGCTCAAGCGGCCGTGGCGCAACGGACCATCGGCGACTCGCGCCGGCGAGGAGCGACGCAGCACCGCATGGACGCGGGCGACGACCTCCTTGGGGCTGTAGGGCTTGACCACGTAATCGTCGGCGCCGTAACGCAGCGCGCCGAGCTTGTCAGGCTCGTCACCGACGGCGGTGACCATGATGACGGGCGTGTCGCCGGCACGGCGGATGCTGGACAGCACCTCGATGCCGCTGAGCCGCGGCAGCATCACGTCGAGCAGCACGATGTCCGGTCGCCATTGGGCATGCAGCTGCACGGCCCGCTGGCCGTCATGCGCCAGCGTCACGGCGAAACCGTCCTTGCGCAGGTAGGCCTCCAGGATGCTGGCGCTGTCCAGGTCGTCCTCGACGACGAGCACCTTCTTGTCGGTCATCACGATGGGTCAGCCGAATTCAGGAAAGGAAAGACGCCGTGGAAACACGGCAACGGTGGTGGGGCGACGGCGGAATGAGGGGTGGCATCCCCGAGGGTCCTTGATGAAATCTTGATGATTCGCCGAACGTGCCTTGAAACTCCTCGTCGACGCTTCGGGGCATGGACACCTTCGAGCGCTCGCGCATGATTCCACACTTCGCCCTACGCCCGGGGCATCGCGTTCAACGCACGGCCGCGGCCGGCCTGATCGCGCTGACCGTGGCGGGATGTGCCCTCGCCCCGCCTGCCCAGCGTCCCGAGATGCGCTTGCCGGCCCGCCTGTCCGACGACGGGATCCCGCTGAGCACGCAGACCCGCCCGGACGTGGCCCTCACACCGCAGGAGCGTGATTTCATCGCTGCGTTGGCCCCCGACCGTGACCTCGCGCCGCTGGTCTCGCGAGCGCTGGCGGCCAACACCGACTACCGGCTGGCGGTGCTCCAGGTCGACCAGTCCCGGGCCCAGTACCGGCTGCAGCAGGCCGATCGGTGGCCGACCGTCGGCCTCTCGGCGACCCAGTCGCGCCAGCGTTTCGACAGCGCGGAGCAGGACGCGCGGTATGGCCAGAAGCTGGTCTCGGCCACCCTCGGTCTCGACGACGTCGAACTGGACCTCTTCGGCCGGCTGAAGTCGCTGTCCGATGCGGCACGCGAGCGTTATCTCGCCTCGTCCCACGGACAGCAGGCGGTGCGAGGCGCGCTGGTCGCCGAGGTGCTCCGGCTCTACATCCTGGAACGCAGTGCGGCGCAGGCGCTCGATGCGGCGGCAGCGGTCCATGCCCACAGCGCGGACCTGCTGGCCATCGGGCAGCGTCAACGCGCGGTGGGCCTGGCCTCCGACGACGATGTCGACCGCCTTCGGGCGCAGGACGACCGGGCGGCCGTGGCCGAAGCGCAGTCGCGCGAGGCGCATCTCGGCCTGCTGCGCGCGTTGCGGCTGATGACCGGATCGGATGTCGTGCCGGTGGGGCCGCTGGCGCCGCTCGCCAACGCGTCAAGCCAGCCGGCCGCCTTGCGCGACCTGGACTCGCGACTGCTGCTTCAGCGTCCGGACGTGCAGCAGGCCGAGGCCGAATTGCGTGCCGCGCATGCGGACATCGGTGCCGCACGGGCCGCGTTCTTCCCATCGATCCGCCTCAGCACCGGCATCGGCACGGCCAGCGAGGGCCTGCGCGGTCTTTTCGCGAGCGGCAGCGGCGTCTGGAGCTTCATGCCGCAGTTGACGCTGCCGCTGTTCGACCACGGCCGTCGCCGGGCCGCGCTCGATCTGGCCCAGCTGCGGCGCGAGGCGGGCGTCGTCAGCTACGAACAGGCCGTCCAACGCGCGTTCCGGGAGGTGCTCGAGGCCCTCGACGCGCAGTCCACCTCGCGTGAGGCCGAGCGCCGTCAAGCCGATCAGGACGATCGCACGCAGCGCCGCGTGCAACGCGCGACGGCCCGCGCCGAGGCCGGCTGGGTCGATCGCGCCGACCTGCTGGCCGAGCGCATTGCGGCCGGGCAATCGGCGCTGGCGCGGCTCGAAACGCAACGCGATGTGGCGCTGAACCGGGTGCTGCTGTTCCGAGCCTTCTATGGCGTCGCGCTGCCCGCTTCCGCCGCCGCCCTTTGAACCGTCCCCCGATGCGCCCGGCGCATCAGCCCCTGTTTCGCCTCCCCTGTTTCGCCTCCCTGGAGCACCCATGCCTCATCTGTCTCCTCTGCCTCATCGCGTTTCCCTCCTTCTCTCGCGCACCGGCGCGGCACTCGTCGCGTCGATGACCGCATCCGGCGCCGCCATCGCCGCAGATGGCCTGACGCCCTCCCCGCTGCTCGGCGACAAGACCGAGATCACCGTCGGCGCCGCGGCGCAGCTCGCGCCACGCTACGCCGGCGCCGACCGCACGCGGCTGCAGCCGGCCCCCGTGCTGGTCGTTCAGCGCGGCGTGTTTTTCCTCGACACGACGCGCGGCGCCGGCCTGCAGTTCCAGACGGACTGGGGACTGTATGGATCGCAGTCGATGTTCTACGACTTCGGGCGCCTGCAACGTGACAGCGACTGGCGCCCCGGCGACCGCCGCCTGGCCGGCATGGGCGACGTGCGGGGCTCGCTGACCACGCGCAGCCTGCTCGTGCAGGACCTGGGTCACGGCCTCTCGGCCAGCGTCGAGGCGGAATTCGCGCTGCGCGATGGCGCGCGCCGGAACCGATACCGCACCGGCGTCGAGTACGACGTGCTGAAGGCCGGGCGCGAACACGTGACGCTGGACGTCGACGCCTTGTGGGGTGACCGCCGCTACAACCAGGCGTACTTCGGCGTCACGGCGGCGCAGGCGGCCAACAGCCGTTTCGCCGCCTTCCAGGCCGGTGGAGGCCTGTATGCGGGCAGCGTGGCGGCCACCTGGGAGCACCGCTTCGACCCGCACTGGACGGGATCGCTGGAACTGCGCGGGACGCATTACCTCGACAACGCGGCACACAGCCCGGTCGTCGAACGCCGCAATCCCGTGTCGACCACCCTGGCAGTCACCTACGCCTACTGATTCGATGCAAGCAACGATGAAACTGCCCTTGAGCACACGCCCTTCCCGTCGCGTCGCGAGTGCCTGCCTGCTGGCCGTGGCGGCCACGGTGCTTGCCGGCTGCGGCCGCGCGAACGTGGCGCCACCCGCTGCGCCGCGCACCGTGAAGCTGGAGACAGCCGGCATCGGCGCTGCAAGCAGCGACACCCGCTTCATCGCCATGGTCCGGCAGGAGCAGCGTGCCGACCTCGCCTTCGAACAGGGCGGTCGCATTGCGGCGATTGCCGTCGATGTCGGCGACCGCGTGCGCCAGGGCCAGGTACTGGCACGGCTGGACCCGGCACCGATGCTGTTGAAGCTGCGTCAGGCCGAGGCGCAGCTGCGTGCCACGGCCGCGCAATGGCGCGAGCGCGACAGCCAATGGCGGCAGCAGCAGGCCATGTTCGATGACGGGGCAACGTCGCGCGCGACGCTGACGGCGGCGGAGGCCGCCCTCGATGCCGCGGCTGCTCAGCGGCAGACGGCGGAAGCCGACCTGGCGCTGGCGCGGCGCACGGTGCATCAGAGCGAGATCCGCGCGCCCTTCGACGGCAGCGTGGTCGCGCGGCTCGCACAGCCGCAGGGCGATGCGGCGGCGGGCCAGGTCTTGCTGCAGCTGGAGGGCCTCGGGCGGCCACAGGCAGTGGCCGTCCTCCCGGGGGACATCGCCAGCCGGCTGCAGCCGGGCGCGCTGGTGCGCGCGCGGCGTGCCGGTGCCGCCGAGCCCTTCTCGCTGCGCTTGCACGGTGTCTCGTCGCGCCTGGACGCCGGCGGCAGCGCCCAGGTGATCCTCGACTTTCAGGGCGCCGCCAACGCACTGCGCAGCGGCGACAGCCTGTCGCTCGACCTGATTGATGCGCCCGCTGGCGCCCCGGCCGGAGCGCTCACGGTGCCGCTGTCGGCGGTGATCGCCGACGCCCGCGGCGTCAACGCCGCCGTCTTCGTTTATCAGCAGGCGGCCGGACGCGTCACCCGTCGCCCGGTCACCCTCGGCCCGATCGCCGGTGAGCGCTTCGTCATCAGCGCCGGCCTGAAACCCGGCGAGCAGATCGTGACGGCGGGGTCGGCCTTCCTGAGCGATGGGCAGGCGGTCCAGCCGCTGCCCGTGGCATCGCGCCTCGCCGACGGAGGCCCCCTGTGAAGCTCACGCACTCCGCCCTGGGGGCCAGCCGGCTGACCCTGTTGACCGCCGTGCTGCTGCTGTTGGCCGGCGTGGCGACCTTCCTGGATTTCCCTTCGCAGGAAGAGCCCTCCGTCACCGTGCGCGACGCGCTGGTATCGGTCGCCTTCCCCGGCATGCCCAGCGAGCAGGTGGAGCAACTGCTCGCCAAACCCACCGAAGAGCGCCTGCGCGAGATCGGCGACCTCAAGCGGATCGTCACCACGGTGCGGCCCGGCAGCGCCGTGCTGCAGCTCACCGCCTACGACCGGGTGAGCGATCTGCCCGCGCTCTGGCAGCGCGTGCGTGCCAAGGCCGGTGAGGCCGCCGCCGAGCTGCCCGCCGGCACGGTGGGCCCGTTCGTCGAGGACGACTTCGGCCGCGTCGCCGTCGCGTCGATCGCCGTCACGGCGCCAGGCTTCGGCATGAGCGAGATGCGTGAGCCGCTGCGCCGGCTGCGCGAGCAGCTCTATGCGCTCCCGGGCGTCGAGCATGTGTCGCTCTACGGCCTGCGCGAGGACCGCGTCTACGTCGACTTCGACCGCGCCCGCCTGGTCGAGGCCGGCGTGGCGCCGGCCGCGATCGCGCAGCAACTGCAGGCGCAGAACGTCATCGCGCCCGGCGGGCTGATCTCGGCGTCCGGACTCGCCATGACGGTCGCGACCTCGGGCGAGATCCGCGGCCTCGACGATCTCCGCCACTTCCTCGTCGCGGTGCCGGCGGCCGCCGGCAGTCGTCAGGTGCCGCTCGGCCAACTGGCGCGGATCCAGGTCTTGCCGGCCGATCCGCCGGAGAGCGCCGCGGTCTATCAAGGGCAGCCGGCGGTTGTCGTGGCGGTGTCGATGGCCCAGGGGCGCAACATCGCCGCCTTCGGCAAGGCGCTGCGGGCAAAGCTGGAAGAGACCCAGCGCCTGCTGCCGGTGGGCTTCGAGCAGCACGTGGTCACCTTCCAGGCCGACGTCGTCGAGCGCGAGATGGGGAAGATGCATCACGTCATGGGCGAGACGGTGCTCATCGTCATGGCCGTGGTGATGCTGTTCCTGGGCTGGCGCACCGGACTGATCGTCGGCGCCATCGTGCCGCTGACCATCCTCGGCGCGCTGATCGCGATGCGCGCGCTCGGCGTGGAGCTGCAGACGGTGTCGATCGCGGCGATCATCCTGGCGCTGGGCCTGCTCGTGGACAACGGCATCGTCATCGCCGAGGACATCGAACGCCGCCTGGTCGCCGGCGAGGAACGCCGCCACGCCTGCATCGAGGCCGGCCGCACGCTCGCGGTGCCGCTGCTGAGCTCGTCGCTGGTGATCGTGCTGGCCTTCTCCCCCTTCTTCTTCGGCCAGACGGCCACCAACGAGTACCTGCGCTCGCTGGCGGTCGTGCTGGCGGTGACGCTGCTCGGCTCCTGGGTGTTGAGCCTCACCGTCACGCCGCTGCTGTGCCTGTACTTCGCTCACGTGCCGGCGACTCATGGTGCCTCGGACGATCAGGGCGGATCGCGCTTCTATCGCGGCTATCGCGCGCTGATCGGATGGGTGCTCGATCACAAGGCGCTGTTCATCGGCAGCATGGTCGCGTTGCTGATCGCGGCGGGCGCGGTGCTGTCGAACATCCCCTACGACTTCCTCCCCAAGTCGGACCGGCTGCAGTTCCAGATGCCGGTGACGCTGCAGCCGGGCAGCGACTCCCGCCAGACCTTGCGTACCGTCGAGGCGATGAGCCGCTGGCTGGCCGACCGCAACGCCAATCCCGAAGTCGTGGACAGCATCGGCTATGTGGCCGATGGCGGCCCCCGCATCGTCCTCGGGCTGAATCCACCGCTGCCAGCGGCCAACATCGCGTACTTCACCGTCAGCGTGCAGCCGGGGACGCGGATCGACGACGTCATCGCCCGAGCCAAGCGGCACATGCGCCTGCACTTTCCCGAGCTGCGAGCGGAGCCGAAGCGCTTCTCGCTCGGCAGCACGGAGGCCGGCGTCGCGATCTATCGCGTGTCGGGGCCCGACGAGGCGGAACTGCGGCGCATCGGCGGCGAGATCCAGGCCGCGCTGGCCTCGGTGCCCGGCAACGTCGATGTCTACGACGACTGGATGACGCGCGTGCCGCGGCGCGTGATCCAGGTCGATCAGGCGCGGGCGCGCCAGGCGGGTGTCTCCAGCGACGACATCGCCCGGGCCTTGCAGATGCGCTACGGCGGCGTCGCGGCGTCGGTCGTTCACGACAACGGCGTGTCGGCGCCCATCGTGCTGCGCGGCGGCGCGTCCGAACGCGCGGCCGATGGCTCGCCCGCCGACACGCTGGTGTATCCGTCCGCGGGCGGCGCGCCGGTGGCCCTGTCGGCCATCGCCTCGGTGACCAGCGACACCGAGCCGTCGACACTCGTGCGTCGCAATCTCGTGCGCACGCTCACCGTCACCGGGCACAACCCGACGCGGACCACCAGCGAGCTGGTGCAAGCGATCGCGCCGCGGATCGCCGCCATCGCGCTGCCGCCGGGCTACCGCATCGAACTGGGCGGCGAGATCGAGGACTCGGCCGAGGCGAATCAGGCGCTGCTCGAGTTCATGCCGCATGCGCTGATCGCGATCCTGCTGCTCTTCATCTGGCAGTTCAACTCGTTCCGCAAGCTGTTCATCATCGTCGCCAGCGTGCCCTTCGTGCTGATCGGCGCGACGCTCGCGTTGCTGCTGACCGGATATCCGTTCGGCTTCATGGCGACCTTCGGCCTGCTGGCGCTGGCCGGGATCATCGTCAACAACGCGGTCCTGCTGCTGGAGCGCATCGAGGCGGAACGCGCCGCCGGTCTCGGTCGGCGCGAGGCGGTCGTTGCCGCGGCGGTCAAGCGCCTGCGGCCCATCGTGATGACCAAGCTGACCTGCATCGTCGGCCTGATCCCGCTGATGCTGTTCGCGGGGCCGCTGTGGACCGGTATGGCGATCACGATGATCGGCGGACTGGCGCTGGGCACGCTGGTGACGCTCGGGCTGATTCCTGCGCTCTACGACCTGCTGTTTCGTCGGCGGGGCGGGTGAACGCTGGAGGCCCCACCTGCGCGCTCATTCAACGGTCTGCGGCAGTGAAAATCGAAACGTGGCGCCTTCCCCGGGCGCGGAGGTGGCCCAGACCCGTCCACCGTGACGCTGCACGATCCGCTGCACGATCGACAGGCCGAGGCCGTGGCCTTCGACCTTCTCCGCGCCCTGCAGGCGGATGAACGGTTCGAACAAGCGCTGCGCGTCGGCTGAATCGAAACCAGGGCCGTCGTCGCTGACCGAGAAGACGATGGCGGCGCCGTCCCGTTCGCCCCCGATCGAGACCGTCGCTTCGTGTCCTGTCGCCTGCTGAACGGAGAACTTCGCAGCGTTGGAGATCAGGTTGGCGAACACCTGCCGAAGCATCGGCGCGTCCGCCACCACGCGGGGCATCGCGCCAACGTCGAACCGCGGCACCACGCCGGATCCTGAGGCCAGGAGTTCCCCGATCACGCTGCGCACCAGCGCCTCCACATCGACCTCGGTGAGCGCCAGCGCACGCCGGCCCATGTGGGACAAGCGCATCAACGCGTCGATCAGATCCGTCATGCGTTGTGCCGCCAGCTGCATGTCGGCCAGCCAGCCGCGCTGGCGCGGCGACAGCACCGGGCCCGCCTGCGCCGCCAGCAGCGTCGAGAACCCGACGAGGGCGTTCAGCGGCGTGCGGAGGTCATGCGACACGGTGCGCGCAAAGGCGTCCAGCTCCCGGTTGGTGGCCTCCAGTTCATCGGCACGGCGTTGCAGGCTGAGGTGGAGTCGGGTGTTCTCACGCCGCAGGCGGCCGATCTCCACCGCACGGCCCAGCACCGGCAGGATGGACGCGAGCCGGAACGGCTTGAGCACGTAGTCGGTGGCCCCGCTGCGCATGGCCTCCACCGCGGTGGCAATGCTGCCCTCCCCGGTCATGACGACGCCCACCAGCTGAGGATCGATCTCGAGCGCGGCGCGCAGCAGTTCGATGCCGGTCTTCCCGGGCATCACCAGGTCGGTCAGCAGAACGTCGAAGACGCCGCGCCTCAGTTCGTTCAAGGCGCCCTCGGCGTCGGCGTGGCCCACGACCGCGTAGCCGTGCCCGGCCAGCGTGTCGCACAGGGCCTCCATGTGCCGCGCCTCGTCGTCGACGACCAGCAGCCGGGCGGGCTCGGACCCGGAGGACCCGGAGGACCCGGATGACAGGACGGAGCCGGTCGACCCGGCGGGGCTGTGGGTGTTCACGCGTGTTCTCCCTTCGGGACCGCGAGCAGCCGGGCCAGCGCCGTTCGCACTTCCCGGAGCTTGGGCGGCTTGCTCAACACAAGATCGACCGCGGGCGGCATCTCGCCGTCCGCGATCATGCGCTGGCCCCATCCGGTCAGCAGGATGACCGGCGTGCCGGGCGCGCGCGCCTTGGCCTCGGCGGCCACGCGCCGTCCGTCGACATCGGGCATGCCGAGGTCCGTGATGACGGCGTCGAAGGCGGCCGTGTCGTCGCGCAGCGCGGCGATGCCGGCCTGCCCGCCGTTGGCGGCCGTCACCGCGTGCCCGTCGCCCTCGAGCGCTTCCTGCATCGACCGCAGGATCAGCGGATCGTCGTCGACCAGCAGGATCCGCAACGGCCCGGCGGGCACCAGGCCCGGGGCGTCCGCCGCCGTGGCTGCGGACATCGTCCGCCGCACCGGGAAACGCAGTCGGAAGGCGGTGCCCTTCCCGACCACGCTGTCGATCTCCAGGGCCGCGTCGTGGCGCTGGACGGCGCCGTAGACCATGGCCAGGCCCAGGCCGGTGCCGCGCTCGCCCTTGGTCGTGAAGAACGGCTCCAGGCAGCGCCGACGCGTGGATTCATCCATGCCGACGCCGGTGTCCGAGACCTCGATCACGACCTCCTGGCGGTCCGGATGTCCGTCGTCCGCTCCGACGTCGCGCAAGGCCGTCCGCAGCGTCAGCAGGCCGCCCTCCGGCATCGCGTCGACGGCGTTGAAGACCAGGTTGATCAGGGCTTCGCGGATCTCGCTCTCGCCTCCGAGGACTTCGGGCAGGGCCGGCGTCAGGTCGACCGCGAGCCGGATCACCACGCCCCGCTGCTGGGGCATGTCGCTCCAGCGCGCGCGCGTGAGGTCAACGACCTGCGGCACCAGGTCGTTCAGCTGCAGCGGCAGATGCTGGGCGCACGATTCCCGTTGTCGGTAGAACTCGCGCATGCGGGCGACGGTCGCCGCCACATCGTCGATCGCGCGGGCGATGACCGCGAGCCGCGAGCGCGTCTTCTCGCTCAGCCCGGGCGTGCGTTCGAGCAACTCGTCGGTGTACAGCACGATGGGCGAGATCGCGTTGTTGATGTCATGCGCGATGCCGCTCGCCATCTGTCCGAGCGCCCGCAGCCGCTCCTGCTGCATGACCGTCTGCTGGGATTGCGTCAGCTCGTCATAGGCACGCTGCAGGTCCGCGTGCAACTGCGCCTGACGCGCCGCCAGCGCCACGTGGGCACTCAGCTGGCGCAGGAACTCGCAGTCGCCGCTGCCGAATCCGTTCGTCGCGCGTCGCGCCACCAGCAGCAACCCGAACACGATGTCGCCGGCCCGCAGCGGCGCCAGCACCATCGAGCGCAGGCCTCGCTGCGAGAGCCGCCGCGCGAGGGGCAGCGACAGGCCGGTGAGATCCGGCTCGTACACCAGCGTCCCCTGCAGCACGCGCGTGACGTCCGTGCCATGAAGCGCGGGGACGGTGTCGGCGCCCTCCGCGTCAGGGCCGTCGGCACCGCCGTCCCGGCCGGCCAGGATCTCGAAGCTCTCGCCGATGCGGACCGGCGTCAGCGTGCGTCCCGCCGGGTCCAGGATCAGGACGCCGGCCACGGGCGCCGGCAGCCGGTCCTCCAGGGTGCCGACCACGACCTGGTAGATGCTCGGCAGATCCTGCCGCTCGGCGATCGCGGCGGTGATGTGGTCGAGCAGCTGCAGCCGCTCCAGCTGCGACTGCAGTCGGCGCTCGACGCCTTCGCGCTCGGCCACCTCGGCGCTCAGTGTCGCGGTGCGCTCGCGCACGCGCGCCTCGAGGGCGTCGTTGGCGCGCTCGAGGTGGCCGGCCTTGGCCTGCAGGTCCTCGGCCATCGCGTTGAACGCCCGGATCAGGTCACCGATCTCATCGTCGCGCCGGCTCTCCACACGGACGGACATCTCGCCGCCTGCCATGGTCCGGGCGGCGCGCGCGAGCGAACGCAACGGACGCAGGATCGTGCCCGCCAGCAACAGCCCGGCAAGCCCCGCGCCGAGGATGATGGCTGCGGCCAGCCCGAAGCGCTGCCACGTCATGCGGTCGATGTCCGCGACGAAGGCCCGCTCGGGAATCATGTAGAACACGGTCCAGTCCACCGCATGGAAGCGGCGTGCCACGCCATAGTTCCATTGCGCGTTGACCGGCGCCCAGCCGCGGAAGACCGCCGGATCCGGCGACGCCGCCCGCGCGCGTTCGAACTGCTCCGGGAACGGACGGATGTCCGCCAGCAACTCCCGCGTGCGTTCGCCGAAACGTTGATTCGCGACCAGTCGCTCGACGACCTCGGGCGGCAACTTCCCGGCCGGGCGGAAGACGATGTCCTCGCTGTAGGTGTGGGCGATGCGGATCCCCTCCCGGTCGAACACCACGGCGAAGCTGCCCTTGCCCGCCTGCTCGTTGGAGCTCCGGACCGCGGTCCAGAAGGCTTCTGCCCGCACCCAGATCACGCCCACGCAGCGCAGGCCGTCGGCCTCCGACAGGGGCGCGAAGTAACCCAGCGACGGCTGGGCGCTACCGCGTCGGGACGCGACGTAAGGATCGGAGACCACCGGGACACCGCCCAGCGCGGCCTTCACGTTCGGATCCTCGCCCAGGTCCACGCCGACCATGGCGTGCTCGGTCGCCGCGACGACCCGCCCGCGCGGGTCGATGAGCGCCACGCCGCGCACGGCCGCGTCGCTGTCGGGAAAGCTCGCGAGCGCGCCCTGGAGGTCCGCCTGCAGCGCCGCCCGCCGTTGCGGCGTCGCACTGCAGAACTCGCGGGACGAGGGGAGCCGCACCAGGCGCTCCGAGGCATTGCGGTAGCCGCGATGGAAGGCGTCGATCTCCCGGACGATCTGGTCGGCACGCGCCTCCAGCAGGCTCCTGAGGCCGTCGAGCATCCGCTCCCGGTCGTCGCGCAGGTCGACATAGGCCCACAGCGCCAGCGGCAGCGAGGACACCAGCACCAGCATCGCGACCACCTGCAGGCGCAGAGGCCAGCGGCCTGGGTGCCAGAACGCGCGCATCAGGACGGCTCCTTCATCCCGGAGCGCCGCGGCCCCCCGGGATCCCCGGGATCCCCGGGATCAGGCGCCGCGCCGGGCGGGTCCGCCGGCGCGGTCGCGCGTCGCAGGGCGCGACGCAACTCGCGCAGCTTCGGCGGCTTGCCGAGCACCTGGTCGACATGCGGCGGCTTCTCGTCCTCGTCCACCAGTCGCTGCCCCCAGCCCGTGAGCAGGATCACCGGCGTGGCCGGCGAGGCCGCCTTCACCGCCGCCGCCACCTGCCGTCCGTCGACGTGCGGCATGCCCAGGTCGGTCACGACGACCTCGAAGCCGTGCCCGTGCCGGTCCGCGCCGCGAAGGGCGTCCCGGAACGCGTCGATCCCGGCCTGTCCCGCATGGGCGCTGGTGACCGCGTGGCCGTCCGCCTCCAGCGTCTCCTGCAGCGAACGCAGCAGCAGCGGGTCATCGTCGACGAGCAGGATCCGCAGCGGCGGCGGCTTCTCGTCCGGGTCGCTGCGGAGCGACGTACCGGCCCCCTCGTCCGGCGCCGGCACGGTGAAGCGCAGCGACACGCGGGTGCCCTGCCCCGGCGCGCTGTGCACCTCCAGGTCGGCGCCGTGGCGCTGCGCGATGCCGTACACCATCGCCAGCCCGAGGCCGGTGCCGCGCTCGCCCTTGGTGGTGAAGAACGGCTCGAGGCAGCGGCGGCGCGTCGCCTCGTCCATGCCCATGCCGTCGTCGGCGACCTCCAGCATCACGGCCGCCTGGGCGCCCTCGCCTTGCTGACCCGTGCGGATCGCCACCGTCCCGCCGTCCGGCATCGCGTCGACCGCATTGAAGACCAGGTTGATCAGCGCCTCCCGGATCTCGTTGTCGGTGCCCAGCACCACCGGGTCATCGGTCGCCAGGTCCGTGCGCAGGCGGATCACGACGCCGCGCTGCAGCGGCATGTCGCTCCAGCGCGCGCGCGTGAGCTCCACCACCTGCCGCACCAGTTCGTTCAACGACACCCGCGTCAGCGCCGATCCGCTCTCGCGCTGGCGGTAGAACTCGCGCATGCGCGCCACCGTCGCGGCCACGTCGTCGATGGCGCGGGCGATGTTGCCCAACGCGCTGCGCGCCGACGGGCTCAGCCCAGGCTCGCGCTCCAGGAGGCTCTCCGTGTAGAGCATGGCCGGCGAAATCGCATTGTTGATGTCGTGCGCGATGCCGCTGGCCATCTGCCCCAGCGCCCGCAGCCGCTCCTGCTGCAGGATCGCCTGCTGCGTCTGGCGCAGGTCCTCGTAGGCCTGCTGCAGCGCGCCGTAGAGCTGCGCCTGGTGGCTGGCCAGGCTGACGTGCTCGCTGAGCTGTCGCAGGAATTCGCAGTCGCTGCTGCTGAAGGCCTGAGGGGCCAGACGCGCGGCGACGAGGATGCCGAACACACGGTTCTCCGACTGCAGCGGCGCGATCACCAGCGATCGCAGGCCGCCGCGCGCCAGCCGCTGCGGGAAAGGGAACGGGACCGTCGTCAGGTCCGGCTCGTAGACCAGGTGCCCGGCCAGGCATTGCGACAGGCCGTCGCCGTCGATCGACAGGTCGGCCTGTTCGGACAACGCGAGCTCCAGGGCCAGCGGCGCGCTCTTCACGCCGACGCCCGTCACCCGCAGCGTGTCGCCGGCGGCGTCGCGCAGGCAGACACAACTGAAGTCCACCGGCGCGTTGTCCTCCAGGCCGCGGATCACGGCCTGGAAGATGCTGTGCAGATCCTGGCGTTCACCGACGGCGCGGGTGATCTGGTTCAGCAGGTCCAGCCGCGCCAGCTGCTCCTTGAGCCGGGACTCGCCGAGCTTGCGGCTGGTGATGTCGCGCAGGAAGGCGTTGAAGCTCACCACGCCGTTGGACCGGATCGCGGTGATCGCGAGCTCGATCGGGAACTCGGTCCCGTCGCGTCGCGTCGCCCGCAATTCGACGCGCCGGTCGAGCACGGTCGCCACCCCGGTGTCGAGGTAGCGCCGCAAGCCGGCCCGGTGCGCCTCGCGGAAGCGCTCGGGCACGACGAGCGCTGTCAGGAGCCGCCCGACGGCTTCGTCGGCGGACCAGCCGAACACCGCCTCCGCCTGCGGATTCCAATGCGTGACGCGTCCCTCGCCGTCCATGCCCACGACGGCATCCAACGCGGCATCGAGGATGAGTCGGGTGCGCGCCTCGCTTTCCGCAAGCCGGTCGCGGGACACGGTCGTGGTCCTGAGCAGCGTGCTCATGCCGTCGAACTCGCGCGCCAGCTCGGCGATCTCGTCGGCACCGGTACCGCCGACGGCGTGCTCCAGGTCGCCCGCCCCCACGCGCCGCATGCCCTCGCGCAGTCGGGCCAGCGGACGAGCGATGCCGCGGAAGATGAAGAACATGCTGGCCGCCACCGCGACGGCCAGCATGGCCGACAAGCTCAGGACGATCGCGATCGCGCGGCGCTGGGCGGTCGCCACCTGCTCGCGGCTGATGTCCTGCAGCCGGAACGACTCGCTCATCATGATCAGCGTCTTGCGCGCCATGGCGGCCGTCAGGCGTCCGGCCCACTCGTCGAGGACCTGCCGTTGGCCGTCACCGGCCAGGCGGGCCTGCTGGGCCCGGACCAGTTCCGCGAAGACGGCGGGCGCCTTGTCATGGGCTGCGCGGATCTGCGAGATGCCCTCCTGCTCGTCGCGCGATTCGAAGCCCTGGGCGCGGTCCAGCGCATGGCCCAGCGTGCGGTAGGCGCTGGCCCATTGCACCTCGACCCGCGCCTCGGGCTGGCGTGCGTACTCCAGCGTCAGGTAACGCAGGCCGGCCGCCGACTCGACCAGGTCCGCGGCGGCGCGGTTCTTGCGCATGCTCTCGGCGACCTGCCGGCCGGACACGCCCAGCGACACCGCGATGGCCAGCGTGACCAGCACGCAGGCCGAGCCGATGATCGCGAGGCGGGTCGATATCTTCATGGCCTAGCGGATGATCGTGACCGCACGCGGCTTGACCGCGGCCAAGCCGTCCAGATAGACGGCATCCAGGAAGTTCGGCGCACGCGGCGCGTCCACGACCCGGTTCTTCATCGCCCAGCGGCCCTCGTCCTCGAGGACCACCAGCAGGTGTTGTTCCAGCGACAGGGAGAAACGGCTGCGCGAGAGCAGTTCATGGATCTCCTCGGGCGGTTTGCGCAGCGCCTGCGCGACGATGGACTCGCTGGCGGCCAGGTCGTGTTTCAGCAGATCCTCGGCCTGCAGCAGCGCGACGAGCAGGTGACGCACCACCTCGCCGCGCTGAAGCGCGAAAGCGCGCTGCGAGGCCAGATTGAAGCTGGAGTCGTACACCCCCTCGCTGGGGAACACCGCCGCCCGGTCGCCCAGGCGCCGTCGTGCGTCGGCGACATAGGGCTCCCAGGTCACGATGGCATCGACATCGCCGCGCACGAGCGCATCGGCCAGGTCGCGCGGCTTGTGGTCGACGACGTGGACATCCGCGCGCGACAGGCGCGATCGGACCAGCAACACGTCGAGCACGAAGTCGCCGCTCGTGCCCACGCTGGCGCCGATGCGCTTGCCTCGCAGCGCGTCGGCGGACCAGATGCCGCGGTCGGTACGGCCGACGATGGCATGGTCGCTTTGAGTGGACAAGGTCGCGAGGATGGTGACCGGATGCCCTTTGACCACGGCCAGTGCGACGGGCAGTTCGGCCACCGTCGCGACGTCGGCCTTGCCCGCCAGCACGGCGTCCAGGGCCTCCTTGCCGGAACCGTGGTGCTGCACCGTCACGGACAGGCCTTCGCGTTCGAAGTAGCCCCTGGCAACGGCCACAAAGGCGGGCGCCGCGCCGGCATAGGGCGTCACCGCCAGCACGACGGCCTCCCGCGAGGCCGCGGCCTGCGGCGGGTCCGGTCTGCCGCAGGCGGACAGCGCCGAGCCGAGCGCGGTGAGCAGCCAGAGGCGGCGCGTGGCGTTCAGGCGCCACGACCCCGCGAAGACATTCGCCCTGTTTGCGTCAGACATCGCAGCCCCCCTGCGTCTCGAAGGTCCGGGGGGACTCGACGTTCCCTCTCCGGCTCGCACCTCGCGCTACCCGCCCCTGCGCAACGACGGTCGAAGGGTGACCCGGCCTGCGCGCTGCCACATCGGCGCACTCACCGGATTCCTGGGTAGTCTTTCTGAATGACAGCGACCATTAGAGGCCGAAGCCCGCGCCATGTCCAGGGTCGGCAGCCTGGCGGTCTCGCGGCCAGTTCGCCGGGGACGCGGGCCCTCGCACTCAGCTGGGAACGGGCTCGGACAACAAGGCTTCGATGTGGGAGACGCTCTCGGGCTTGCACAGGCCGAAGCCCTGCATCAGATCGCATCCCATGGCCACGAGCGCCGCCTCGTCCGCCTCCAGTTCAACGCCCTCCGCGACGACCGTCATGTGCATCGCATGCGCGACCCGCACCATCGACTCCACGAGCATTCGGGAATCGTCGCTGGCGGCAAGCCCGTGCACGAAGAGCCGGTCGATCTTGATCTTCTTGCAGCGCAGCCGGCGCAGGTAGGCCAGCGAGCTGTAACCCGTGCCGAAGTCGTCGATGGCCAGCCCGTAGCCCAGGCCCTGCAGCGTGAACACGAAGGAATCCGGCTTGTCGATGTCCTCGAAGTTCAGGCTCTCCGTCAGCTCGAATTCGACCTCCAGCGGCGTGAGCTGCAGGGTCTTGAGCTGCTGCAGGAAACGTTCGCGATGCTGCGGCTTGCGGCACTGTTCCCAGGACAGGTTGATGGCCACCGGCGGGCACCGGAGTCCGCGGGCCTTCCATCGGTCCAGGTCTTCGCGCAGCCGGGCAAGCATCGCCAGCCCGAGGTCCACGATCATTCCTGACGACTCGGCCACCGGAATGAACGCCGCGGGCGACACCGGGCCGCGCTCCGGGTGCTGCCAGCGTGCCAGGGCCTCCAGGCCTCGGATTCGACGCTGCGCGTCGTATTGCGGCTGGTAGGCCAGGTGGAACTGACCCTCGATCAGCCCGGCTCGCAGGTCGTTCTCCAGCGCGATCCGCGACTGCAGCTGCTCGCCGAGTTGAGGCGTGAACATCTGGAAGCCGTCCTTGCCCAGGAGCTTGGCCTGGCGCATCGCCGCATCGGCGCAGCGCAGTGCGTCACTCGCGGTGCCGGCTTGCTCCGGCAGCAACACCGCGCCGGTGCTGGCGCGCAGGTGCAGCCAATGACCATCGAAGAACAGCGGTTGGGTCAGTCCGATCTGCAACTGGACTGCAAAGGCCTGCAGCGAGGCGGCGTCCGGCCGCGGCGTCAGCAGCACGGCGAACTCGTCCGCCGACAGCCGCGCGGCGGCATCGCCCGGGCGGCAGAGCTGGCGCAACCGTTGACCGGTCGCCTGCAAGGCCGCGTCGCCCGCCGCGTGTCCGAACTGGTCGTTGATCTGCGTGAAGTTGTCCAGGTCCAGCAACAGCAGCGCTGCGCCGCCTTCGTCGGTGATCGCCTGGTCCAGCAACAGGCGCAGATGCTCACGGTTGGGGAGATCGGTCAGCGCGTCGAACCGCGCCAGGTATCGAGTGCGCCGCTGTGCCTCCTGCATCCGCACACGCAGGCGTTTGGACAGCAACCAGGCCAGCGCGGCCGTGGCCGTCAGCGTGGCCAGCGTCGCTCCGATGAATTGCGCCAGGTCGCCCCACATGGGCAGGCGGCTCGCGCTCAAGACCAGGGTACCCACCACCTGTCCGTTGGCGGACACCGGCTCCACCAAGGTGATCTGGCCGGCCCAGTCCTCGAGCCGGGACCGCTGCGCCGGCGGACGCACGTAGATCGTGAACACGCTGCCGTCCCGCTTGAGCAACTGCGCGCGCAGCGTGGCCGGGTTCTGTTGCAACGCCTGCAGGATCTCCGCGGCGTCCTCGCGGCTGTCGAAGACCAGCGCGGCGGACGCCGTCTGTCCCACGATGCCGGCCTGCAGGCGCAGATCCTCCCGCTGCCGGTCCTGCAGGCGCCAGAACTGCATGGCACTGAGCAGCAAGGCAAAGACGAGCAGCACGGTCAGCGACACGGCGAGTTCGCGCCAGCGCTCCACGGTGTCGAAGATCTTGGCGTTCATGGCGAAGTCGATTGATGCCGCACGAAACGCGCCAGTCGCAGCAACTTGGCGCTCACCGTCAGCCCGGCGCTCCGCGCCGCATCCAGGTCGACGTCGAAAACGATACGCCCATCCTCCACCTGCAGGTTCACCATCGCCCCGAAGTCCAGCATGCCGGCCTCGTCGGCCAGTACCAGGACGTGGGCGCGCTCGAGTGCCGAGCGCCAGGCCGGCTGCGGCTCCCCGACGTAGAGGACGTGGCAGCCGACGAGCTGCTCCGGGCGCGAGACGCGGCGCACCTCGATCGTGAACTGCCGGATTGGCCGGGCCGCCAGCGCTTGCAGGAAAGGTCCAAGCCGACTGTCCCCCGCGATGCACAGGTGCAACACGCGGCCGGCTTCCCGCTCCGCGGGCCAGGTGATGAACATCAGCGTCCGGTAGATCACCTCGGCCTTCAGGACCTCCGGGCCAGAGGCTTGCGCGAGCGCGGGAGCACCGACCGCAACGCCCAGGAACGCCAGCATTCCGGACATCGCGAGGCGCCGGAAGCGGCCGCGGTCACCCGATGCCGGCGCACAGGCGCGCCCGATCGAAAGCGGGGACATGAGCATCCGCACCACGGTCAGAAGGCGATCCGCCAATCCAGACGCCAGGTTCGGCGTGGCTGGGGAATCGCGTCAAGTGAGGCGTCGGGTGACGACGGGTCCTGGTTGGCGCGATCGAGCAGGTTGTCGACGTGCATCGCGACGGTCTGGCGCTCGTCGACGCGGTAGCGCAAATGCGCGTTGAGGAAGGCCGACGGCGAGACCCGCACGCGGCCCAGTCGCGCGCCAAGTGCGGTGCCTTCCACGCCGAACTGCCATTGATGCCATTCGGACGTGACGAGATGGCCCTTGACCATCCAGGTCGGCGCGTTGCTCAGCCGCGCGCCCCGGTCGTCGCGGGCATCCATCCACGAGGCGCTCGCGCGCCAGAGCCAGCCGTCCTGCCGCCGATGCTCGACGGAGAGGTCCACGCCCCGCATCCGCGCGCGGCCACGATTGACGAATTGCACCACCGCGTCCGACTCGGCGCTCAGCGGTACCTGCTCGATCAGGCGATCCAGGCGCGTGTCGTAGGCGTTCACGCCCAGCGCCTGTCCCGACGGCAGCAGATACTCCCACGCGATCTCCGCGGAGCTCAGCCGCTCGGGCCGCAGCGCCGGATTGGCCAGCTGCGATTGACCGCCGTCGTCGTAGAAACGCTCATAGAGATTGGGCGAACGGAAGGAGCGCGCCCACATCAACTTGAGGGTTTGGCGCTCGCTGGGTCGGTAGACCAGCACCGCCCGCGGCGACAGCGCCGGCGAGAAGCCTCGCGCGTGGTCCACCCGCAGCCCGGTCGTGAGCTGCCAGGCCTGCGACAACCGCCATTGGTCCTGCGCGAACAGTGCCGCCGAATCCTGCGTCACATGCGAGTCCAATCGCGATGCGTAGGGCTCGACCCGGTAGTTGCGTTGCACGCCGTAGGGCGAAGTCCTCACCTCGGCGCCGGTCATCAACTCGTGGTTGAGCAGGCCGCGCCACAGCACGCGTGCATCGACGGTGATCCATTGGGCATAGGCCTCGTCCTTGTCGATGACCGCGGGGGACTCGCCGAAGACGTAGCGGCCGCGAAAATCGTATTGAGACAGGTTGAACCGCAGGCTGCGGCGCAGGTCCCCCTGCCAGCCCTCGTCGTAACCGGCCTCGACCATCAACTCGCGGTCCGTGTAGCGGGTCCCCGATGCGCCGGGCAAGGTGCCGTAGGGCGCGGTGGGCACCTCCTTGTCGCGTTGCACCGCGGACAGCGACAGCCGCCAGCGGCCAACGCGGTACTTCGCGAGCACGGCCACCTGGCGCTCGCCGTCCAGTCCGCGGACCCAGCCGTCGGCGGTGCCCAGCGAGGGCAGGAACAGGTCCTCGCCGCCAGTGCGTTGAAGGTTCACGCCAAGGAACAGGTCGCCGCCCGCGACGTCGGCGGCGCCGTAATGCAACTCCGCGCGGCGCATGCCGTCGCCGCCGGCGCTGGCGAGCGCGGACAGGCCCGGCGCATCGATGCCGTCCAGCGTCACCACGTTGACCACGCCCAGCAGCGCGTTGCTGCCGTAGATCGAGGAGCCCGGGCCCTGCACGAGCTCAACCCGCTTGACCCAATCGGCGACGACGGGGAACTCGAGTTGCGGCAGTCCCTGGTCGTAGATGGCGTCATTGACACGCTGACCGTCGATGGACATCAGCACGCGGGAGTTGTAGTCGCCTGGCCGGTTGAAGCCGCGAACGCCCAGGTTGCTGTAGCTGCGCGTGTTGCCCAGATAGACGCCGGGCAGCCGGCCGAGCATGTCGCCGATGGTCACGTGGCCGAGCGCCGCCGCCTCCTGGCGAGTGATCACGCTGACGGCGGCGGGCGCATCCATCAGGCTCTGCGCGTAGCGTGAGGGTCCCTGCACTTCGCGCTTCAGCAACGCTTCCAGCTGGTCCTCATCCTCGCCGACCGGTGCTGCGGTCGCGCCCAGACTGACCAGCGGTCCGAGCAGGCCACAAACGGCCCAGGCAATTGCGTGTTTCACGGGGAAACGCCGTAGGGCGGCGACGGCGGGTACAACAAAGGGGGGCCAGCTTATCGGGCAGCGTTGACCGGATGGAAGTCAAACTTCACATCATTGAAAACTTGCTGCGATACCCCTATACGCAAACCGTCGCCGCGGACTTAGTGCACGCTCCCGCAGGCGCTGGACTCAGATCGGCGCGTTGGCCGACGGAAAGTCCGGGAAGGCGCCGTCACAGCCGAGCGGCGCCCGGGATCCGGCGCGCACGTCGTTGAGCTTGAAGGTCGACGACGTGGCGAACGGGATCGTCACCGGTCCCGGTCCGAGCGTCAGCGTCGCATAGTCCGGCTGCGTCGGCCCGCCCTTCTTGCCGTCGGAGGTCAGGAAGTTCGTCGAGTCGAAGACCACGTTGTCCAGCGTCATCGTCAGCGTGTTGGTGACGCTGCCATTGTGATAACCGCGGAAGACCAGCTTGCCGGCGCCGAACTTCGCGCTGCTCAGCACGTGGATGTTCTGCAGCAGGATGTCGGTGATGTTGGGCGCGGTGCTGTGATTGCCGCTGCTGTAGTACGGCGTGAAGATCAGCGGCTGCTTGACGTTGCGCATGCAGGCGTTGGCGAAGATCACGTTGCTGACCGGACCGCCCACGCTGTCGTAGGTCTTGATGCGCAGGCCGTTGACCTGGGCGTCGTCGAAGCCGTCGATGCTGACGTCGTCGACCCGCACCTGGCTGACGCCCCGGGTGGTCTCGCTGCCGATCGACACGCCGTGGCCGTAGTACAGGTGGTTGTGCGCGATGTAGACGTCGGAGCTCGGCGCATCGGCGGCCTTGATGGCGATGTGGTCGTCCCCGGTGCTGATGGACGCGTGCGCGATCCTCACGTTGCTGCTCTCCACCACGTCGATGCCGTCGGTGTTGGCGGCCGTGTCCGGCGTGAAGCAGGTGCTGGGCCTGGTGGCCGCGACGTCGGGATTGGGCGTCGTGCCGGCGGCACACGCGTAGTGGGCCACCGAGTAGGCCAGCGACGGCGCCAGGACCTTCGTGTTCCAGGCGACGAAACCGGTCAGACCGCTGACCACGACGTGCGCGTTCGGTGAGTTCTGCAGCGTGACGCCATACAGCGTGAAGTTGCTGCCGCCGATCAGGTTGATCAGGCGCGGGTTGTTCTGCTTCTTGCCCGTCGCCTCCAGGAGATTGGCGACGTCCCACCAGGTCATCTTGCCGGCATTCGCGCCGGAGGTCAGCACGCTGCCGCCGCGGCCGTCGATGATGCCGTCGCCGACCACGCGGCTGTCGGCCGCATTCTTCAGGCGGATCAGCGCGTAGCAGGACTTGCCGTCGCCGCCCGCGGTGCCGCAGTTGCCGCCGCCGTTGTCGAAGTCTTTCGGACTGCGCGACGCGAAGAGGGTCACGCCGTTGTCGACCCACAGCGTGACGCCGCCCTTCAGCAGCAGCGGCCCCGACAGGAAGGCGTTGGCGTTCCCGCTGATGACCAGGCGCACCGCCTGGCCGCTCGGGCAGGCATCGATCGCATCCTGGATCTGGTGCGTGTCCGGTTGCGAGTGCGCGGGGTCCGCGTCGACCGCGTCCGGCAGCAGACCGCCCGACTGCGTCAGGGATGCGTTCAGGGTCTTGCAGATGGCCGTCGCGGCGGGCAAGGCCGGCTCCGCGGGCAGCGTCGGGTTGTAGGACGCCGCTTGCGCGGCGGAGGCGGTGATCGCGCCGAGCGCGGCCACCACGGCGAGGTGGCGTCGGGAGAGAACGGGAGTCATCAGGATCCTTGGCGGGAGAGGCTCGCCGGACCGGCGGAGAACACGGACCGGGAGCGGGTGGACAGGCCGTGCTGTGTACCGTGGTGCCAGGTCTTGCGGTTGCGTTCGACGCGAGTCCAGACGTAAGCCAAGGATTGCGATTGCAGCGGAATGCAAGAAGGGCGAAAGCCGTTCCGTTTTGCAACCGGGAGATCACGCCAAGCCAACCAGGCCCCAACCCGCGCAAGCGCCCCTCGAGGATCCCGGACCCACGCGGACACCGCGCCCTCGCCTCACTGCGCCGCGTCCAGACTCGCCTGCGTGAACGCGGGATAACCCGCCGGGCGGTAGTTGTTGAGGTTGTTCAGGAAGTTGCTGTCCTTGACCGGGACATTCGCCGAGCCGTAATCGAAGGTGTTGAGCAGGCTGCGCATCGTGGCGTTGCTCACGCCGTCACCGGTCATCGATGTCCAGCTGACGATGGCGGGTGTCAGCCATTGGCCGTACGGGTTCTCCGCGGCGACCTCGGTGGCGCCGGCGAAGCGCATCGCATGCGTAAGCGCGCCGTCCTTGTGATAGACGAAACGCACATGCCCGTTCTGCACCGCCAGCGTGTCCACCGCCGCGTTGTTCAGGTCGCCGTGGGCGCTGTAGCCGCCGTGGGTGACCGCGCCGTTGGTCGTCCAGATGGCCACGTGCTCCCAGTCGTGGCGGTGCCCGCCGCCGAGCCCCGTCGTCTGGTCCTTCAGGAAGTACAGGGCGTAGAAGTGCCCGCAGTACACGTTGCCGCCGCTGGTCACGCAGGCATGGCGATGCAGCGTGTTGGCGTAGTCCAGGAAGTCGGTGCGACGGCAGCCGCCGGTGATGCTGCCCGAGGTCTTGAGGCCGCCGTTCTGCTGGCCGCCGCGGCTGATGCCGGCGCTGGGCAGGCAGCCGTCGGTGTCGAAGTCGAACAGCGGATAGGTGGCCGCGATCTGGACGTTGACCGGCCAGGCGGCACTCAGCGCGGGGAAATCGTCGGCGCGCGCGGACGTGGTCGCGAGCGCGGCCAGGAGCGCCAGGGCGGCGATGCGGATGCGATGCATGGTGGACGTCCTCGGGTCAGTTGATGCGGATCTGGAGACCGGTGGCGGTGTAGGTCGGCGTGGCCGCGAAGCCGTCCACGACGACCTTGTCGAACCTGCCCTGCAACGCGGCGGCCTGGATCACCGTGAAGGTGTCGCCGCTGCGCGGCGTCGTGCCGGGCTGGAACTTCACGGCCAGCGTGCCGCCCGCGATCACCACCTTGCCCTGCGCGGCCAGGCTGCCGGCGTTGCTCGCGCCGAGGTGCAGCTCCAGCGTGCCGGTGGCCAGTTGGGTGTAGTTCGTGACCGCGACCGGCACCGGCGCCTGCGTCGTCAGCGTGCCGGTGTCGACATAGACGTCCCCGGTGCCCAGCGCCTTGGCGCTGTCGGCGCGCAGGACGCCGGCGGAGACCTGCGTGCCGCCGCTGTAGCTGTTGCCGCCTGCGAGGGCGAGCGTGCCGCTGCCCAGCTTGGTCAGCTTGCCCGCGCCGCGGATGTCGTTGCGCCAGACGTCCAGCGCCTGGAAGCCGCCCTTGGCCGCGTCCATCGTGACGCCGACGTCGCCGTCGAAGGCGGCGTACCCGTCCGCCGCGGCGAAGAGGTTCAGACGGCCCCAGCCTTCGGCGTCGTCCATCACCGGATAGCCGGAGCTCAGCGCGGTCGTCTTCAACACGACCCGACGCTGGTCGGCGCTCAGGTAAGGGAGGCGCGTCTCGAGCAGCACTTCCGCGCCCTTGGGCACGACGGCGCCCTGGGTGGTCGCGCCGATCGGGCTCAGGCCGAAGGTCATCAGGCGCTGCACCGTCGCCTTGTTGGTCGCGTAGTCGGCGTAGGCGTCCTGCGCCGCCGGCAGCGAGTGCGCATAGGCCTGCAGCGCCGCGGCGTCCTTGGCACCGACGGCCGCCATCAGGGCCGTGCGGGCCTGGTCGTAGGCCGCCTGGCGGTTGGTCTTGTTGGGATCGTTGACGAGGTTGGCCGCCGCGGCCGCCACGCCCTGGATGCGTCCGCCCACCACGTCGAGCGGCGAATGCATGCCGGCGAGGATGCGGTTCTCGCCCAGCACGAGGGCGCGGGTCACCATCTCCTGGTAGCGCTCGGGCACCAGGTAGGCCATGGCCAGCGCCTTGCGGACACCTTCCGCCGTGTGGCCGCTGACGAAGCCGCCGTCGGTCGTCGGCGTGGCGCTCTTGGCCGGCTCCAGCGCCGGCACGACCTTGACGCTGGCGCTCCAGCGCCATGGCCGCGCGTACTTGTAGAAGCGCTTGGCCGGCTCGGTCGACGCGTTGGCGCCGATGGCATTGACCAGGTCGATCGCCGCGCCGAAGCCGTGGCTGTTGGCGGCGCCGGCATTGCCGATGTCATTGCCCTGGTCGTTGTAGAGCACGGTGGTCGCATCCGGCGCGATGCCCGTGATGGTCGTCGTCTGCTCGCTGAGGGTGCGCCACGCCGAAGTCAGCGGCCCCATGCCGTCGCTGACGCTGTAGCCCTTGCCCCGTCGATCGTCGAGGTAGGCGGCCAGCTCCTGGGCCGCGGTCCGACGGCCCGTCGCGTCGACGACGTACTGCACGTTGGCGGCGTGGACGGCGGCGTTGAGCACCTTGCCGTCGGTCGCATCGCCGGGAATGCCGCTCCACGTGGACGCCGCCACGGCCGCGAAACCATCGCGGGCCGGCGCGCTCGATCCGGCGTCGACCAGCTGCGTGCTCGGCTGCCAGATGTCGAGGAAGCCGGCGACCACGCGCACGCCCGCATTGGTTTGCAACGTGGCGTAGCGCGCGTCACCGCGCTGGTTGGTCGCGATGGTGTCGACGAAGGGCGGTGTCTTCGCCTCGTCCTGCACCGCCGCGGTGTCGGTGGTGCCCAGCCCCTTCGGTGCCGCGGGCACCACCAGGGGCGTGTCCTGTTCGTCGTCGTCGGACGAGGAGCAGGCGCCGAGCAGAAGCGCCGGCACCAGCACGGGAAGAATGGCCAGGAGCAGTCGGTTGCGTTTCGGTTGGGAATTCATCATGGGAGTCGTCGACAAGGAATGGTCGCGGGCGACTCTAGAAAGGCGCGATGTCGAGGTCATGACAGCGTAGTCATTCGTTACCCATTTTTGCGAGACACGCGCATCGGAACTTCGGACACTGCATGCGCTCACCCGCCCCTGCACTTCGTTCACGGACCGCCATGCATCCAGTTCCACGTCGATTCGTCCAACGAGCCAGCCTCGTCGCCCTCGCCTTCGGCGCCATCGCGCCCGCCTATGCGGCGCTCAGCCTGAACGTCACCCAGGACCTCTGGTCCGGCGGCTTCTGCTCCCGGGTCAACATCCGCAATCCCGGCACCACGGCCAGCGGCGTCTGGACCTTGCGCTTCGAGCTGCCCAACGGGCAGCTGAACGGCAGCTGGAACGGCCAGTTCAAGAACGAGTCCGCCACCACCGTGGCGGTCACCGGCACGAGTTGGAACTCGCCGGTCGCCCCGAGCCAGAGCTTCGAGGTCGGCTTCTGCGGCACCGGCACGGCACCCAGCGCCGCCTCCTTCCGCATCGCCGAGGCCAGTGCCCCCGCCCCCGCCCCCGCCCCCGCCCCCGCGCCAGCACCAGCGCCAGCGCCAGCACCAGCGCCTGCGCCTGCGCCTGCGCCTGCGCCTGTCGGCGATCTGTCCGTTCCGGCCACGGGGCAATTCAAGCTGCCGTTCAGCGTCGCGGCCGACGGTCGCATCCTGGACAACCAGGGCACGGCGGTCTCGATCCGGGGCGTCAACTGGTTCGGCTTCGAGACACCGGACCTGGTCGCGCACGGCCTCTGGCAGCGCAACTACAAGGACATGATTGCCCAGATGAAGGACCTGGGATTCAACGCGGTGCGCCTGCCCTTCTGCCCGACGACGCTGCGTTCCACGGGCCGCCCCAGCGGCGCGCTGAACACCAGCGTGAACCCCGACCTGGCCAACAAGACGCCGCTCCAGGTGATGGACCGCATCGTGGCCGAGTTCGCGACGCGCGGCTTCTACATCCTGCTCGACCACCATCGGCCGGACTGCAACGCGATCTCCACGACGCCGCAGATTCCCGGCTATTCGCTGGACCAGTGGGTCGCCGACCTGCAGTTCGTCGCCGACCGTTACCGCAACGTGCCCAACGTCTTCGCGATCGACCTGAAGAACGAGCCGCACAGCACCGGCGGCTCCGGCGCCTTCTGGGGCACGGGCAACATCGACAACGACTGGAAGCTCGCCGCCGAGCGCGCCGGCAGCGCGGTGCTGGGCATCAACAGCAAGCTGCTGGTGTTCGTCGAGGGGGTGTCCGACAACCAGGGCCGTTGCGAGAACCCCGACCCGCACTGGTGGGGCGGCAACATCGAGCCGGTGGCCTGCTATCCGATCGACGCCACCCGGATCCCGCGCAACCGCCTGGTGCTGTCGCCGCACATCTACGGGCCGTCGGTGAGCGCGCAGCCCTACTTCGGCGACGGCACGGGCTTCCCGAACAACATGCCGGCCATCTGGCAGAACCAGTTCGGCCGGTTCATGGGGACGAATGCCGTGGTGCTCGGCGAGTTCGGCGGCCGCTTCACCGACAAGGATCGCCAATGGCAGATCAAGATGGTGGACTGGATGAAGTGCAAGGGCGTGCGCAACTTCTTCTACTGGTCGTGGAACCCCAACTCCGGCGACACCGGCGGCATCCTGCTGGATGACTGGCAGAGCGTGTCGCTCGACAAGTACAACAACCTCAAGCGCCTGTGGGACGGGTCGGCGATCGACGCGAACGTCTGCAAGTAGGCGCCTTCGAGGCGGCGCTCGGCATCGCCCGTGTCAGCGCGCGCGGGCCGCCAGGAATCGTTGCAAGGCCTCCTCGCGAAGGCGGGCCACGATGCCCTGCCGCTTCATGTTCTGGAGCGTGTCGGACAGCGTCGGCACGAAGGCCTCGTGCCGGCGATGCAGATAGGCATGGCCGGTCGTGGATTCGACGATGCGCAGCAGACTCGGCGCCGGACCGGCCCGGACCTGCGGACTGGCATCACCGAACGCGAGGTAGTCCTGGACGGCTTCCTGCACGTCGAAGTAGAGCGCGACACGTTTGAGCTGCAGCCGCCGGACGCCTTGTTCGATGGTGGTCACGGTCGACACATGCCCGGGTGCGGCCTCGCGAGCCAGCAGGGCAGCGAGTTCCTGGATGCCTCGCCGGTGCTCGCACGTCAACCCCTGGGCCCGCACCGCGGACCACCCGGGAAAGTCGGCCAGGCCGGAATCGCCCGCCGCATACACGGCGAACTCGACGGTGTTGTTCGCTTCCGGCACGCGCACCAGCGACGGATAGAGGTCGCCGTAAGCCCGGGTCCGGCCGAGCTCGCCGTCCGCCTCGCCGGCCTCGATGGCGAGCGGCGCCCGCCCCGCGGGCACGTCCAGGAACTCGAACCCCACGCCGAGTGAAGCGAGCGCCTCGCGGTAGACCGCAATGAGCCACTGCGTCCGCGGATCATCGAATCGTCGCGAGAAGGTGAAGCGCAGGAGGCGGGGCCGCGCCGCCAGCGCCGGAACGGAAACACACAGGGGCGCCGCCAGCGATGCCAACGCGCGCAGGCAGTCCCTTCGCCCCGGCAATCGAGTCGTGCTCGCGCTCATGGATCAAGGCGCTGGTCGGCTTGCCCCCTGCCGTGCACGCCAGGCTCTGCGGTGGTCGTGCGCCCAGGAACGACTGTAGTCCAAGGCATGGGGCTCCGGTAGCCGCCCGGCCTGGAGGACACGCGGGCGAGCGGCCTCACGGGGCCTCAATCCTCTCGGTCAACTGCGTCCGGTCATCGGCCCGTGAACCGTCACACGGGACGTCCTCGTGGAAGGCCACCCGGTTGCGTCCGCTGTTCTTGGCGCGATACAGCGCCTGGTCGGCGGCCTCGAGCAGCGTCTCGCCCGTCGTCAGCGCTCCACCGAACATCGCCGCGCCGAAGGAACTCGTCACCCGGCCGATGGCGGTCGGCTCGCGGTTGACCTCGACCTGCATGCGGCACAGCCGCTCGCGGTCCGCCGCTTCGTTCAGGTCCATGCCCGGCAGCACCAGCATGAACTCCTCGCCGCCCAGACGCCCGACCGCGTCGTACGGACGAATCTCGCCGCTCAGCCGCTCGGCGAAGGTCCTCAACACCGCATCGCCAGCCGGATGTCCGTAGGTGTCGTTGACGCGCTTGAAGTGATCGATGTCGATGATCACGACACTCAACGGCAAACGCTCGCGCCCCGCCCGCGTCACCTCGCGGTCGAGCACCTCCAGGAGCGCACGGCGGTTCCACACGCCGGTCAGCGCATCGCGACTCGCCAGCACTTCGAGCTGGGCACGGGAGTCCTCCAGGGCCTGCGTCCGCTCGCGGACCACGGCCTCCAGTCGCAGCTGCTGATGGTGCCACTGTCGCCGGCGCCATCGATGGATGCCGTAGACCAGCCCGAGCAGCAGCAGCAGCCCCAGCGCGCGGGCCCAGCCCGTGGCCCACCAGGGGGGATCGAGCGTGAAGGAAAAGGAAATCGGCTGCGACCGCACACCGCTGTCGGGATCGGCGCTGCGGGCCTCGATCTGGTACGACCCGGGCGCCAGCCCGGTCAGTTCGATCTCCGCATGTGGCGCCGGAAACCAGAGTTCATCGCGCCCCGCCAGGCGGTACTCGATGCGCAGGCTGGGGTCCGAGAACTGCGCGGGGGCCAGCAGCAGGTGGAAGCGATCCTGCGACCACGGGAGCGCCTCGCCATCCCGCACGGGGCGGGGATCGCTGCCATGCAGGGCCGACAGCAGCAGCGGCGGACGGATCGCCTTGGCGAACACCGCGGAGGGATCCACCAGGTGAGACAGCCCCCGGCTGGTGCCCACCCACAGCGAGCTGTCCGAGTCCTCGTACAGCGCGAAGCCGGAGGTGTCGTTCCCGATGAGCCCATGGGACTGATCCAGCACCTTCCATTGCGTGCCGTTCCAGACGACCAGGCCGGCATCGGTCCCGAACCAGAGCCAGCGCCGGCTGTCCGCGAGGATCGACATCACCTGCCGCCCTTCGAGTGCCGGACTGGCGATGCGTTCGGCCTTGGGGGTCGAGCCGTCGCGTCGGAGATGCCAGAGTTCGCCGTATCCGCTGACGGCCATCACGGTGCCGTCCGCCAGACAGGCGAGCATGCCGGCGCCTTCCTTCATGGCCACCTGAGGTGACCAGACATCGTCGCGCTGGCTGGCGACGCCCTGCCAGCCGGCCATCCACACGGTGCGATCGTCCGTGTCGCAGAGGTCCTCGAAGCTCTTGGCCTGCCCGCGGGGGCCGGGCAGGACTTGCGGCTGGCCCACCGGACCTTGTGGCCATCTCAAGGTCTGTTGCGTCGTCATCAGCCAGAAGGCGCCGTCCCGGGCCCGCATCGCCCGCAGAAAGCCGTCCTCCGGACCGCGCGGGGAGATGGGGAGGCCCTGCGCACGACGATCCCGCATCCGATGCAGCGCGCCGCCCGGCGTGATGCCCCAGAGCCCGCCCTCCCCATCCGGCACCAGTTGCGAGATGTCGCGCTTGTGCCGGAGGGCGACCTGGCGGAAGCGTTCCGCCTTGGGATCGAAGACGCCCACGCCCCGTCCGGTGCTCACATACAGGTCTCCCGCGCCGCCACCGCTGCCGCCACCGACACGCAGGATCGACCAGACCACGTCGTTGGGCAGACCATCGGCGGCGCTCCAGTTGACCCAGCGGCCATAGCCCTGCCAGTGCAGGAGACCCGTCCCGCGCAGCCCCATCCAGAGTTCGCCCTCGCGGTCGCTCATCAGCGCGATGAGACGCCCGTCCCCGGGCAAGCCCTGGTGCCGGCCGAACAGCGCCCAGCTCTGCCCGTTCCACCGCAACAGCCCCTCCTGGGATGCGGTGAGCACGCGGCGTGCGGCGTCCTGGATCAGCGGGTACTGATTCATCGCATCGTCCCGCGTGCCAGGCGGCGTCCTGTCCACGAAGTTGCCCGCCGGATCCACCAGTTGGATCAGCGCCCCCCGCGCGCGTGCCCAGATGCTGCCGTCCTCCGCCTGCAGCAGCGAGGACCATTCCCGCCGATCCGGAACGCCGCGATCGACGGCCCACTGGGTCAGGACATCGCCCCGGAGTCGGCAGATCGCTTCGCCGCAGCCCAGCCAGAGGCTGCCGTCGCGATCGCGCAGGACGCTGAAGACCTGCAGCGGCCGGTTCAGCCGGACGCCGAGCTGCTCGGGCGTGCGGGCGACGGTCGTCTGCAATGTCCCGGCCGTCGGGTCGAAGGACACATGCAGCAGCCCCTTGTCGGTGGTCAGCCAGGCCTCGTCGTCGACCGCCGCCAGGGACTGCGCGTAGACGCCGATCTCCGTGTCCTTGGGCAATGGGGCGGATCGCAGCCGCCCTTCCCGCCAGAGCCACAGTCGGGACTGGGAGCTGATCCAGAGATTGGCGCCGCCGGCCGCCAACGAGGTGACGCTGCGGATCTCGCTCGAGCCCACGCGGACGATGCGAGCGCCGTCATGGCGATACAGGCCGTTGTCCGTTCCCGCCCACATCAGCCCCGGCGCGTCCTGCGCCAGCGCGTTGATGGACAGGTTCTGCAGTCCGTCCGCCTGGCCGAATTCGCGCAGGTTCATCTGCTCCGCAGAAGCGCTCCCCACGCCGAGCGCTGCGAACAACGCGATCGCGCCCTGCATCGCTCGGTGGCGCCAGGCATTCACCATCTGTCCTCCTGTCGGGCTCCTCGGATCCTTGCTCGCGTCGTCAACGACGCCGCACCGTCAGCCCGGAAGACTAGCCGCCTGTGCGGCTGGCGCCCGGTGAGGGTCGTCCGGGCAGTGATCAATTCCACGCCTTCTCCACCCGGATGTCGTGGCGAGCGGCGGAGCATTGGGAGGCGACAAGGACGAATGCCGGCGACGGCCCGCCTAGGCCGGACTGTCGTCGAGGCGGTAGCCGAGTCCCCGCACCGTCTTGAGCAGCGGCAGCGGGTTCCCTTCGTCGATCTTGGCGCGCAGCCGGCGCACGTAGACGTCCACGATGTTGGTCAGCGGATCGACGTTCACGCCCCACACGTTGGACAGGATGCGCTCGCGGCTGAAGAGCCGCCCCGGGGCGCTCATCAACAGCTCCAGGAAAGCGAGCTCCTTGGCCGTCAACGCGACCGGCCGGCCGGCGCGGCTGACCTGCATCTTCTCCCGGTCGAAGACCAGGTCGGCGACCTGCAGCGTGGTCGCGTCGATGCGCTGCTCGCGCCCGCGACGCTGGAGCGCGACCAGGCGCGCGAGCAGCTCCTCGAAGTCGAAGGGCTTGGTCAGGTAGTCGTCGGCGCCCAGGCGCAGGCCGCGCACCTTGTTCTCCGCGCCGTCCATGGCGGTGAGCATCAGGATCGGCACCTGGCATCCTTCCGCGCGCAGCGTCTGACAAAGTTCCAGGCCGCCCAGGCCCGGCAGCATCAGGTCGAGGATGACCAGCCTAAAGTCCCCGGCGCGCACGCGGGCCAGGCCGTCGGGACCGGTGGTGGCGATGTCCACGGCGTAGCCCTCCGCGGTCAGGCCGCGCGAGAGGAAATCGGCGATGCGAGGGTCGTCCTCGATGACGAGCAGATGGCGGTTCATGGTCGATGGGGGCGGGGAATCGGGGCGAACAGGGGAAGGTGGGGAAACAGGGAACCGGACGGAAGGACCCGGCGGGGAACGAGGGTGTCAGACGGGCCGCGAGAAAGGAAGCACCAGCCGGACCGTGGTGCCGACGTCGACCCGGCTGTCGATGTCGATGCGCCCGCCGTGGGCATCCAGGATGGCTTTCGCGATGGACAGGCCGATGCCGGTGCCGTCGGCCCGATGGCGCCGTGCGCGCGCGCCGCGGACAAAGCGCTCGAACACCTGCCCCAGCTCTTCGGCGGCGATGCCGATGCCCTCGTCGCGCACGCTCAGCACGATGTCGTCGTCGCGCAATGCCCAGTCCACGCGCACCGTGCCATCAGGGCGGGAGTAGCGGACCGCGTTGTCGATGACGATCATGAGCGCCTGCCGCAGCCGGACCGGGTCGACGTGCACGACGATGTCGGCCTGCACCGGGCTCGTCTCGATGCGCTGCCGATGCGTCGCGGCCAGCGTGCGCGCCTGCGCGACGGCATCGTCCATCAGCGGCGCGAGCGCGATGCGTTCCAGCACGAGATCGAGCTCGTCCGCCTCGGCGCGAGCGACCAGCATCAGATCGTCGACCAGACCGGTGAGCTGCTTGACCGCCGAGACGATGCGGCCGAATGCGACGCGGTAGTCGGCCGCCGGCAGCGTCGCGGCGCGCAAGGCGAGATCGGCCTCGCCGCGGATGACGGTGGCCGGGGTGCGCAGTTCATGGCCCAGGTCGGCGAAGAGCTGACGCCGGCGTTGATCGAGGCCCTGGAGACGTTGATGCGCCTCCTCGAGCTCGTGGGTACGGGCGCGGACCTGGTCCTCGAGGCGCTGCCGCACGGCCTCGGCCGCTTCACGATGCAGCTGGAGCTCGTGCGCCATCGCGTTGAAATGCGCGGAGACGCGACCGAACTCGTCGCTGGATTCCACCGGGATGCGGTGGTGGAGGTGCCCGGCCTGCAGCGCCTGCGTACCGGCCAGCAGCGCGTCCAGCGGGCGCTTGAGATGGCGGCTCAGATGCACGTACAGCGCGAGCGCCAGCGCGAAGGTCACGCCGATCATGAGCACGGCCTGGCCGCGCAGCCGCGCGATCCCGTCCTCGGTCGCGGCCCGCGCGATGGGCACCGCGCGGCGCTGGTGCTCGATCGCCCGGTTGAGCAGATCGCGCAGGTCCCGACCGTGGGTCATGTCGAAGACCTGGTTCAGCTGGTGCCAGACCGCGTCGAACGCCGTGCGGTCGCGCTGCGGCTGCAGGTCGTGCAGTTGGCTGTGCAACTGCGCGATGTTGTCACCCAGCAGTCGGCTGATCTCCACCAGTTGCGTGACCTCTTCCGGAATCGTGCCGTCGTCCGTGGCGGCAATGCGTTGCCAGGACGCCAGGTGGCGACGCGACATCTCGGCCAGCCGTTCCGCGCCGGCTTCCATGTCCCCGAGCAGCTTCTCGCGCGTCGCGGGCAAGGCGCCGGCGCCCATCACCTGCTGCGCGGCCCAATTGCGCAAGCGCTGCTTGTTGGCCGACAGGTCGAGCAGCTCCGACAACAGATCGCTGGTCAGGCGGCTGTGCGCGGCATAGCTGTCCACACGCGCCGCGCCCCAGTGGACGAATGCGGCCTGCACGCAGACCAGCGCCAGCATGGCGGCCAGGGCCAGGGTCAATCTCAGTCGATACATGGGCGCGGATTCTAGGAACTCGCGCATCGAGCGCCTTGTGCGCCCGCCGCCATCGCCGAGGATCGCGGCGGGCGCCGTCTCATCGGGACGCCGTCTCCGGCATCGCCGACGAATGGTGATGCGCGATCAGCCATTGGCCGTCGTTCCACTCGTACACGTAGGTGTATCGGGCCTTCACGGTCGCCCCACTGCCGAAGCGGAAGGTGTAGGTGCCGACGTCCTGCGCCACGTTGCAGCCGATCTTGATGAAGCGCTTGTCGATCGTGCCCTGCGGCTTGTCCTTCAGGAACTTCACGAAGTAGTCGCGAATGTCGGCCGGCGTGGCGCGCGGCTCATTGGTGACGGTGGGCAGCAGCACGGCGTCGGGCGCATAGTTGGCCGTGACGCGGTCCGGGTTGCCGGTCGCGAGCGAGGCGTTCCAGCGGTCGAAGAGCGCCGCGATCTGCGCCTTGTCGGCGCTGGCGCAGACAGGCGCGGACGTCGCGCGATCCTGGGCCGAGGCGGAAGTGCCCATGGCGCCCAGCATCAGCGCGGCCAGCGCGGGGGCCCACAGGGCTCGCGGCACGCGGCCCGAAGCGGGGCGGACATCGGTGGCGTCGCGGTGACGGGCGGAAACGGTCATGTGAGGAAACTCCAGATCGGTCGTTGAGTACGGGCACCGTGAGGTGCCGCGCCGGGAACAGGCTGTCCCTGGCGCACCATCGATTCTGGAAATCCCTCATGAACCCGCCATGAGTCGAACATGAACCGCGAATGAACAGCGCCGCCGCCGGACGCGACGGCACGCCGGCCGTCAGCCCGCGCCCGTCGGCGCCTCGATCCACTGCAGACCGAGCTGTTCGCCGATGTGGACCTGCAGTTCCTTCAGGGACACCGGCTTGGTCAGGAACACGTTCACGCCGGCCTGCAGGCAGGCGGCGCGGTGTTCGGCCGTGGCCGAGGCCGAAATCGCGATCACGGGCACCGTCGACAGATCGGCATCCCGACGCAGCCGGCGCGTGGCCTCCATGCCGTCCATCGACGGCATCAGGCTGTCGATCAGGATCAGGTCCGGCCGGAAGCGCGTCGCGGCCACCGCCAGTTCGTCGCCGTCGGCCGCCTGCGCCACTTCAAATCCGGCGTTCGTGAGGAAATCGCACATCAGCGTGCGGTTCCCCTCCACGTCGTCGACCACCAGTACCCGCCTCGGCGCACCCAGGTAACGCGGCACGCCGGGCGTCGTGTGGGGCGCGTCCTGCGCCGGGGCCTCCGCCGTGGGCAACGGCAGCTCCACGCAGAAACGCGTGCCGCTGCCGAAGACGCTGCTGACCTGCATCTGCCCGCCCATGTCGTTCACCAGCGCTCGCGTGATCGCCAGGCCCAGACCGCTGCCGCCGGTGCGATGCCGCGCGTCGCCCACCTGCACGAAGGGCTCGAAGATGCGTCCCAGGTCCTCCGGTCGCATGCCGACGCCGGTGTCCTCCACCTCCAGTCGCAGCAGCACGTGCGCGGCGTTCCTCGGCTCGGCGGAGGCACGCAAGCAGACCGTGCCGCTGTCGGTGAACTTGATCGCATTGCCCAGCAGGTTGAGCAACACCTGGCGCAGCCGGCGCTCGTCGACGAGCACGCCCGCCGGCAGGCCCGTCCCGGCGTCGAACTGGAACGCCAGGCGCTTCTCGTCCGCCTTCACCCGCATCAGGTTCACCACGCGCCGCAGCGCGTCGGACAGGTTCACCGGCGCCGGATTCGACGCCGTGTGGCCGGCCTCGATGCGCGCCAGGTCGAGGATGTCGTTGATCAGCGCCAGCAGGTGCAGGCCGCTCTGGTGGATCGTGTCCAGCCCGCGCGCCTGACGGGCGCTGAGGCCCCCTTCCATGCTCAGCAGTTGCGCGTAGCCGAGAACACCGTTCAGCGGCGTGCGCAACTCGTGGCTCATGCCGGCGAGGAACTCGCTCTTGGCGCGGTTGGCGGCCTCGGCCGCATGCCGGGCGGCCCGCTCGGTCTGGAGCATCCCGCGATCGAGCTCGGTCCTGTCGGCCTGCGCGCGATCCTGGGCGTCGAGCTTCGACAGGATGCTTTGCACCTGCCCTTCGACCGTCGCTTCGCTGAGGCCGAGCGCCGAGGCAATCTCCTGGTAGGCGTTGCCCTGCGCGATGAATCGCAGGACGCTGATCTCGGCCGGGGTGAGCGCCTCGTCCGTGACCTGCCCGGCCAGCTCGAACGAGGCTTCGGAAGGCAGCGCCATGCGGCCGGCATGCACGGCGCGGATGGCGTCGAGCAGCTCCTTGTGCAGGGCGTTCTTCAGCAGGTAGCCCCGGGCGCCGGACTGCAGCGCGCGCTGCGCCTGGGCGTCGTCGGCAAAGGTGGTGAGCACGATGATCCGGGCGTCGGGGAACTCGGCCCGGATCGCGGCGATGGCGTCGAGACCGCCCATCCCGGGCATCTGCAGGTCCATGAGCGTGACGTCCGGCCGGTGTGTCCGGAACTGCTGGATCGCCTCGCGGCCGTTCGACGCTTCCGCCACGAGGGTCATGTCCGACTCGACGGAAAGCAGTGTCGCAATGCCTTGCCGCACGATCGGATGATCGTCGACACAGAGCACCTGGATGCGCGTCAGATCTTCGGTCATTCGCCGACCTCGTTGGGCGAGAACTTCTTGTGATGGAGCCACGACCGTGCCGATGTGACAGGACTATACGCCCGCGATGCGGGGGTGCTGAACACCACCTCCGTGCCCGCGTCGGGGCTGCTGCGAACCTCGAGCCTGCCGCCGACCAGCGCGGCGCGCTCGCGCATGCCGTTCAAGCCGTAGTGCCCTTGCTTCTCCCCCATGCGCAGCACCTCCGGGTCGATCCCCTTGCCGTCGTCGCGTACCCGCACGCGCAACTCCCGCGCGTCGTAGTCGATCTCCACGTCGACCCGTCCGGCATCGGCGTGGTGGACGGCGTTTCGCATCGCCTCGCCGGCGATGCGGAAGGTCTCGGCGCGCACGAGCGGATGCAGCGACCGCGGCGAGCCTTGCACCTTGACCTCCACGTCGACCCGCGCCTCGACCCGCGCCTCGACCCGCGACGACGCCATGTGACCGTCCTCGTTCGCAAGCTCCTGCGCCAGCGCGCGCAAGGCGTCCGGCAGGTCGTTCTTCTCCTGGGCCGACGTGCGCAAGCCTTGCACGGTGTCGCGGCCTTCCGTGATCGCCTCGGCCACCTGGTCGATGGCGCCCGCGAGGACCTGCTTCGATTCACGCGGGCGATCGGGCAGGAGGTTGAACGCGGCCTGGAACTGCAACAGCAGGCCGTTGAAGCGCTGCAACAGGGTGTCGTGCAGGTCGCGGGCGATGCTGGTGCGTTCGGCCACGCGCGCCTCCAGCGTCGCTTCGAACTGCTGATGCAGGCGCCGGATGCGCATGTGAAGCCAGGCCTGGAAGCCGGCCCAGGCCAGGGCGACGAGCACGGCCGCGGCGGCCACGCGGAACCAGGTCGTCTGATAGAAGGCCGGCTGGATCGAGAACGCCAACTGCGCGCCCTCCTCATTCCAGACGCCGCTGTTGTTGGACGCCTTCACATGGAAGCGATAGCTGCCCGGCGCCAGGTTCGTGTAGGTGGCCTGGCGCCTGTCGAAGGCTTCCTGCCAGTCGTCGTCGTGTCCCTCCAGCCGGTAGTGGAAGCGGGTGTTCGTCGGATCGACGAGACTCAGCGCGACGAAGTCGATCGTGATGTCGCGGATCAGCGGAGGCAGACGAAGCCCGTCCTTGACCTCATGGGGGGTCTGATCGGCCACGAGCGTCACGATGTGCACCGGTGGCGGCAGCGGATTGATGGGCAGGTGATCGGGGTCGACCACGTGCACGTCCGCCCCCGACACGAACCAGAACCTGCCGTCCCGGGCCTTCGCCACCGGCGGGTTGAAGTAGGCCGGCGAGAAGGCCAGCAGCGGGACGCCGTCCGTGGCGCCCCAGACCTTGGCGGCGATCTTGCGGGTCGGGTCGGCCACCCAGGCGGCCAGATCGTCCTTCAGCACCCGGACGAGCCCGCAGGCCGCATACATCCACAGCGATCCGTGGTCGTCCGACAGCGACCAGTGGATCGTGTTGCAGGGCAGGCCGTTGCCCACCGTGAGCGTCGTGACGCGGCCGTCCTGGATCCGGCTGAGGCCGCCCTCCTCCGTGGCCGCCCACAACGCGCCGTCGGCATCGATGCGCAGACCCGCGACGTGGCCCGCGCCAAGCCCTTGCGCGGACGTGTAGGTCGCCTGGATCTTCCCGTCCTTGACGTACAGGACGCCGCCGTCCTGCCAGAAGGCCAGCCAGACGCCGCCTCGATCGGCCACGACGACCTTGGCCTGTTGCCGCCGGCCGAGCGCGGTCCATGGCATGTTCTCGACGAACCGGCCCTGGTGCAGGCGTGTCAGACCCTTGTCGCCCGACAGCCAGAGGTTGCCCGCCTCGTCCCCGGTGATGGAGTAGATCTCCTTGGCGGGCACGCCGGGGATGGCGACGAAACGGTCCTTCTCCAGGTAGGCGAGTCCGCCGCCCGTGCTGACCCAGAGCCGTCCGTCCACGTCCTCGTACAGGGACTGCACCTTCGGATCCGGCAGCCCGTCGCGCTCCTTGTAGACCGTGGGTCTGGCGTCCTTCCACCGGGCCAGTCCATCGTTGGTGGCGACCCAGACGCTGCCGTCCGTCGTGGCCAGCACGGATTTCGTCCCCTCGTTGGGCAGCCCCTGTTGCGTGGAGAGGGTGGTGATCGGGAGCTTGCGAAAACGGTCCACGCCCTTCTCGCTGCCGAACCAGATGTTGCCCTCCCGATCCTGGAACAGGCTGCAGGCGATGTTGCCCGAGAGACCCTCCGCCCGGGTGAAGGTGTCCACCCTGCCCGCCCGCTCATGGAGGATGCCCCGGCCCTCGGTGCCGATCCAGAGACCGCCGTCGCGGTCCCGCAGCAGCTTGTTGGACTTGATGTCGCGGTCGGCGATCGGCTCCTCCTGCCTGAGGACGCTTCGCATCGGATAGTCCACCAGCTGGTCGTCCACGATCCGCTTGAGCCCCGCGCCGCGGATGCCGATCAGCAACTGGCCGTCGGTGGTCGTGCTCAAGTCGCCCACGCGCATCCCGGGGGTCTCGAATCGCCGGGGGGCGCCGGGCTGCCACCGCCAGAGGCCGGATTCCGCGCCCGCCCACAGGGTCCCGGCGCCGTCCTCCGCCAGGCTCCAGACGAACGCTCCGAATCCACCGTCCTGCGTCGTGCATCGCGCCTGTCCGTCGCGGACCGAGCAAAGCCGCCCAGGGTTCGCGAGCAGCCCGGCCCAGATCGTTCCGCTGCTGTCTTCGAGCAGCGAGGTCACGAAGCCTTCGGTCTGCGGATACTGGGTCAATGCCTGGCCGTTCCAGCTGGCCAGGCCGTTGAAGGTGCCGATCCACAGCGTGCCGTCGCGGGACACCAGCAGGGCATAGGGATTGTCTGGCAGCGCCTGGCCCTTCGGCGGCTTCCAGGGAACGAAGCGCAGGCCGTCGAATCGGAACAGGCCGAAGGACCCCGCGACCCACAGATAACCGTCCGGCGTCTGGGCCATGGCGAAGACCAGGCCCAGCAGGGCCCCGTCCCGCGCCGTCCAGGACGTGTGCGCGTATTGCGTGATCTGCAGGGGCGGATCCAGCGCGAGCGCCGGGGACGGCGGGAGGGACAGGACCGATGCCAGGAACAGGCCCGTCAGGAGGGACGCGTGCCCTTGGCCTTGCAGTCGACTCACAGGGATCCTTTGCCGCATGCACTCCGGGCAGCGTATCGCGAAAGGATCGCGGAGGGGTGGCCTCAAGTGAGGGGGAGAAAACGGGGAAAAACAGGAGAAAACCGGCGCGCCCGGTCTCCGGGTTAGCTCTCATTAATTCGTACAGCGCTCGAACTAACATGAGCCGGTGCCGCGATCGACAGATCGCCTTCGAGGCGACAGGCGGCAAGGAGACACGACCCATGTTGACGTTCACCCGACGAGCCGCCGTCCAGGCGACGCTCGCCTCGGCCACGGCGGGACTGACCGCCATGCCGGCCGCCGCCGCGCCGGTCTTCGGGCAGGGCCGCGAGGGCCAGCGCAAGGCCGACCTGGGCAACGGCCATTACCGCAACCCGATCGTTCCGGGCGACCGTCCCGATCCGACCGTCCTCAAGGACGGCAGCGACTACTACCTGACCTTCTCCTCGTTCACCTCGTATCCGGGCGCGGTGATCTGGCATTCGACGGACCTCGTCAACTGGGCGCCGGTGACCGCCGCGCTGCATCGACCGATCGGCGCCGTCTGGGCCATGGACCTGGTGAAGCACGACGGCCGCTATTTCCTCTACATCCCTGCCATGCAGGACGACGGCTCGCGGATCTACGTCATCCATGCCGACGACATCCGCGGTCCGTGGAGCGAGCCCGTCGACCTGGGCCTGACCGGCTGCATCGATCCCGGCCACGCCGTCGGCGAGGACGGCCGGCGCTACCTCTTCGTCAACGGCGTGCGCCGGATCCGGCTCAGCGACGACGGCCTGTCGACGGTCGGTGCGCTCGAGCCCGCCTATGCGCCGTGGCAATACCCCCAGGACTGGGTCGTGGAGATGTTCGCGCCGGAAGGTCCGAAGCTCCTGCGCCGCGGCGAGTGGTTCTATCTGATCGCCGCGGTGGGCGGCACCTCGGGCCCGCCGACCAGCCACATGGTGACACTGGCGCGATCGCGCTCGATCCACGGCCCCTGGGAGGACAGTCCCCACAATCCGATCGTGCGCACGCAGAGCGCCGACGAGCCCTGGTGGTCGCGCGGCCATGCCAGCGTCGTCGAGGGCCCCGGCGGGGACTGGTGGATGATCTATCACGGCTACGAGAACGGCATGCGCACCCTGGGCCGGCAGACCTTGCTGGAGCCCGTGGCATGGACGAAGGACGGCTGGCTGGAGGCGCGCGGCGGCACGCTCGCGCGGCCGCTGCCCAAGCCCCGGGGCGGCCGGCCCTCCCCCGCCGGCTTCGACCTGTCCGACGACTTCGAGACCGACCGGATGGGGGTGCAGTGGACCCTCTTCGCGCCCGACGCCCGGGACGCCGCGCGCGTCTCGCGGCGGGACCGCGCGCTGGTGCTGAAGGCCAAGGGGACCTCGCTCGCGGACTGCTCGCCGCTGACCTGCCTGGTCGGCGACCGCCGCTATGAAGCGAGCGTCGAGATGGAGATCCCCGGCGACGCGCACGGCGGCCTGGCGCTGTTCTACGACGGCCGCTGCTTTGCCGGCATCGGCGCGAGCGCGCGGGAGATGCTCACCTACAACTACGGCCAGGAGATCGCGTGGATGCGCCAGCCGCTGCCGGCCGCCTCCGGCCCGCGCGTCCTGCACCTGCGGGTCACGAACCGCGAGAACATCGTGAGCTTCCATACCTCGCCGGACGGCCGGGCGTGGACGCAGCATCCCTGGCAGATGGAGGTCTCCGGCTTCCACCACAACGTCTTCGGCGGCTTCCTCAGCCTGAAGCTGGCGCTGTTCAGCGCTGGGACCGGCGAGGTGCGCTTCCGCCGTTTCCGCTATCGCGGCCTGGCCGCCTGATCCTTTCCACGGAGCGCCCTTCCCCATGTCCCCCAAGCTTTCGAGACGTAAGATGGCCGCGCTGGCCCTCGCGCTGGCGCCGGTCGCCGCCTGGAGCGCCGGCCCGACTGCCAGACCCGGCCGCAGCATCGACGTGGACGTCCAGCGGGCCGCCCAGCCGGTGGATCGCAGCTTCGACTACGCCGTCGGCGCCGACTTCCCCGGCACCCTGATCCGCGACGACAGCCAGGCGCAGCTCAAGACGGTCGCCGACGAGCTCGGCTTCCGCACGGTGCGTTTCCACGCGATCTTCCACGACGCGCTGAAGACCGTCACGAAGGACGCCGACGGCCGCCTGCGCTTCGACTTCAGCCGCATCGACACGCTCTACGACGGCCTGCTGGCCAAGGGCATCCGGCCCTTCGTCGAGCTCGGCTTCACGCCGGACGCGATGGCGACCTCGCCGCAGACGATCTTCTACTGGAAGGGCAACACCTCGCATCCGCAGGCCGAGGCGTGGACCGCGCTGGTCGACGCCTTCGCGCGCCACCTGATCGCGCGTTACGGGGCCGAGGAGGTGCGGCGCTGGCCCTTCGAGGTCTGGAACGAACCCAACCTCGCCGGCTTCTGGGAACGCGCCGACCAGGCCGCCTACTTCGACCTCTATGCCCGCAGCGCCCGCGCGCTGAAGGCGGTCGATCCGCAGTTGAAGGTCGGCGGCCCGTCGACGGCCGGGGCCGACTGGGTCGTGCCCTTCCTCGCGTTCTGCAAGGACAAGGGCGTGCCGGTCGACTTCGTCACCACGCACACCTACGGCGTGGACGGCGGTTTCCTCGACGAGTTCGGCCAGGACGACAACAAGCTGTCGCGCTCGCCCGACGCGATCGTCGGCGACGTGACGCGGGTGCGCGCGGAGATCGAGGCCTCGCCCTTCCCCGGGCTGCCGCTCTACATCACCGAGTGGAGCGCCAGCTACAACCCGCGCGACCCGATCCACGACGACTACCTCAGCGCGCCCTACATCCTCGAGAAGCTGCGCCTCACGCGCGGCCTGGCCCAGGCGATGAGCTACTGGACCTACAGCGACCTGTTCGAGGAGGCCGGCCCGCCGCCGGCGCCGTTCCACGGCGGTTTCGGCCTGCTCACGCGCGAAGGCGTGCGCAAGCCGGCGTTCTTCGCCTACAAGTACCTCGGACAGCTGCGCGGCCGCGAGATCCCGCTCGTCGACGCCGGCGCGCTCGCCGCGGTCGACGGCGCCAAGGTCGCCGCGCTGGTCTGGGACTGGCGGCTGCCGGACCAGGCCGTCAGCAACCGCCCCTTCTTCGGCGCGGTGCGTCCGGCCGCGAAGCTCGCACCGGCGACGGTCCGCTGGCAAGGCCTGACCCCCGGCACCTACACCTTGCGCCAGTACCGCACCGGCTACGAGGCCAACGACGCCCACACCGCCTGGTTGAAACTCGGCAAACCGGGCACACTGTCCGCCGCGCAACTGGCGAAGCTGCAGGCGCTGACCGTCGACCAGCCGGAGCGCGTACGCACGGTGCGCGTGGGCCGCGACGGCCGCCACCGCGAGTCCGTGCCGATGCGCACGCACGACGTGGTGCTGCTGACGCTGGAGCCCGCGCCGCGCTGACACGGCGTCGGGCAGAGGACGACAGGACGACGACCGGACGAGGGCCGCATGGCGGCCGCGCGAAGATCCGCATGAAGATCCGAATGAAGAGCCATCGACAGACAGGACAACGAGAAGGAGCCCCATGAAGTTCACCGACGGGCAATGGCTGCTGCAGCCGGGCGTCTCGGCGCACTACGCCACCGAGACCTATGCCGTGGACATCCACGACGACCGCGTCGTGCTGCTGGTCCCCACGCGCCCCATCAAGCACCGCGGCGACACGCTGCAGGGACCGACGCTGACCGTGACGCTGCGTTCGCCGCTGCCCGGCGTGATCCGGGTCAGCGTCGAGCATTTCAGCGCCTCCCAGGCGCCGAGGCTGCATGTCCCCATGGTCGGCGCCGACCCCCAGCGGCTGCAGATCACCGAGACCGATCAGCTGCTGACCGTGACCTCCGGTCCGCTGTCAGTCGACGTGAAGAAGGGCGAAGGCTACGGCCTGGTCTTCCGCGAGGGGGACAAGGTCCTCACGCGCAGCGACTGGCGCTCGCTGGGTTACGTGCAATGGGCCGGCAAGGCCAACTACGTCCATGAACAGCTGACGCTGGCGGTCGGCGAATACGTCTACGGCCTGGGCGAGCGCTTCACCCCGTGGGTGAAGAACGGCCAGACGGTCGAGAACATCAACAAGGACGGCGGCACCGCCTGCGAGCAGGCCTACAAGAGCGTGCCCTTCTACCTCAGCAGCCGCGGCTACGGCGTGCTGGTCAACGAGGCCGGTCCGGTGTCCTTCGAGGTCGCCTCGGAAAAGACCTCCCGCGTGCAGTTCAGCCGCGAGGGCGAGACGCTCGACTACTGCGTCATCGCCGGCCCCACGCCCAAGGCCGCCGTCGCGCGCCTCACCGAGCTGACCGGACGCGCTCCCCTGCCGCCGGCCTGGACCTTCGGCCTGTGGATGACGACCTCGTTCACGACGCAATACGACGAGGCCACCGCGACGCACTTCATCGACGAGATGGCGCGCCGGGAGCTGCCGCTCAGCGTCTTCCACTTCGACTGCTTCTGGATGCGCGAGTTCCAGTGGTGCGACTTCGAATGGGACCGCCGCGGCTTCCCCGATCCCGAGGGCATGCTCGCGCGGCTGCAGGCCAGGGGCCTGAGGATCAGCCTCTGGATCAACCCCTACGTCGCGCAGCGCTCGCCGCTGTTCGCCGAAGGCGTGCGCGAGGGCTACTTCCTCAAGCGCCCGAACGGCCTGACGTGGCAGACCGACCTCTGGCAGCCGGGCATGGCGATCGTCGACTTCACCAACCCCGCGGCCAAGGCCTGGTACCAGGGCCACCTGCGCCGCCTGCTGGCGATGGGCGTGCACTGCTTCAAGACCGACTTCGGCGAGCGCATCCCCGACAAGGACGTCGTCTACTTCGACGGCGCCGATCCGGTCGAGATGCACAACCTCTATGCGCTGCAGTACAACGAGGCCGTCTTCGACCTGCTGCGCGAGGTGCGGGGCGAGGACGCCGTGGTCTTCGCGCGCTCCACCTACGCCTCGGGCCAGCGCTTCCCGGTGCACTGGGGCGGGGACTGCTGGTCCAACTTCGAGTCGATGGCCGAGAGCCTGCGCGGCGGCCTGTCGCTGACCGCCTGCGGCTTCGCGTTCTGGAGCCACGACATCGGCGGTTTCGAAGGCAACCCGCCGCCGGCCGTCTACAAGCGCTGGATCCAGTTCGGGCTGCTGTCCTCGCACAGCCGCCTGCACGGCAGCAGCTTCTACCGCGTGCCCTGGCTCGTCGACGAGGAGAGCTGCGTGGTGCTGCAGCGCTTCACGCGGCTCAAGCATCAGCTGATGCCGTATCTCTACGCGACCGCGATCGCCGCGAGCGAGACCGGCGTGCCGACGATGCGCGCGCCGGTGCTGGAGTTCCCCGACGATCCCGCCTGCGCGACGCTGGACCGCCAGTACCACCTGGGCGACGCGCTGCTGGTCGCGCCCGTGTTCACCGACAGCGGCGAGGTCGACGTCTATCTGCCGGCCGGCCGCTGGACGCACCTGCTCAGCGGCGAGGTCGTCGACGGCAGCCGCTGGCGGCGCGAGACGCACGACTTCATGAGCCTGCCGCTCTATGTCGCGCCCAACACCGTGCTGCCCTGGGGCCTGCAGACCGAACGGCCCGATTACGACTACGCCGACGGCGTGGTGCTGCGGGTGTTCGCGCTGGACGACGGCGCGACCGCGCCCTTCGCGGTCGCCTCGCTGGACGGCTCGATCGCGGCGCGCGGGACGGTGACCCGCAGCGGCGCGGACTACCGCGCCCGGATCGTCGAAGGCGCGCTCTACGACTGGACGGTCGAGGTCGACGGCCGGCGCAGCCCGCCGCAGACCGGCAGCGCCCTGGACTGGAAGGCCGAGTGATGCGGACCCGGATCCTGGCCATGCTGATCGGGCTCGCGATCTTCGCCGTGGGCGCGACCGCCGCCTATGCGCAGGGCCAGGAGGCCCCGCGCCAAGGACGCGACGCGCGCATCGCGGTGAACCAGGTCGGCTACCTGCCCGGAGCGGCCAAGCGCGCCACCGTGCCCGCCGGCGCGGCGACGCGCTTCCAGCTCGTCGACGCCGACACCGGCCAGCCGGTGTGGAGCGGTAGGCTCGGCACCGCGTCGCTGTGGGCACCGTCGCGCGGCAAGGTCCGGATCGCCGACTTCTCCGCGCTGGTCCGGCCGGGACGGTATCGGGTGCGCGTCGCGGGCCTGCCCGACTCCGACGCGGTGACGATCGACGCGGGCGTCTACGACGCGCTGGCCGCCGCCTCGATCCGGGCGTTCTACTTCAACCGCGCGGGCCTGGCGCTCACGCCGGCGCTGGCCGGCCCCTACGCGCGCCCCGCCGGGCATCCCGACACGCAGGTGCGGATCCACGCCTCGGCCGCCGGCCCCAGGCGCCAGACCGGCGACGTCATCAGCAGCCCCAAGGGCTGGTACGACGCCGGCGACTACAACAAGTACGTCGTCAATTCCGGCATCACCGTCTACACGCTGCTGGCCGCCTACGAGCAGATGCCGGCGCGCACGCGCGCGTTGACCGTCGGCCTGCCCGAGAGCGGCAACGGCCTGCCCGACCTGCTCAACGAGGCCTTGTGGAACCTCGACTGGATGCTGACGATGCAGGATCCGGACGACGGCGGCGTTTATCACAAGCTGACGAATCCGAACTTCGACGGCGTCGTGATGCCGGACGCGGCGACGAGCTCCGGCGAGCGCCTCGTCGTGCAGAAGACGACGGCGGCGACGCTGGACTTCGCCGCGGTCATGGCCGTCGGCAGCCGCGTGTTCAAGGACTTCGAGGCCCAGCGGCCCGGCCTCTCGGCGCGCATGCGCCAGGCCGCCCTGCAGGCCTGGTCCTGGGCGCGGGCCCACCCCGACGCGGTGTACCGCCAGCCGCCGGACATCCACACCGGCGACTACGGCGACGCCACGCTCGACGACGAGTTCGCGTGGGCCGCCGCCGAGCTCTACATCACCACCGGCGACGACGCGTTCTACGTCGCGATGAAGCCTGGGCAGACCACGATGACGGTCCCCTCCTGGGGCGACGTGCGCGGGCTGGCCTGGATGTCGCTCGCAACCCATCACGAACGGCTGACCGCCGCCGCCGATCGCGCGTTGATCGAGCGCCGCATCCGCGCGCTGGCCGATGCGCTGGTCGAGAAAACGAAGCGCTCCGCATGGGGTGTCGCGCTCGACGACAAGGACTTCCACTGGGGCAGCAACTCGATCGCGCTGAACGAGGCGATGGTGCTGCTGCAGGCCGACCGCCTCGAGGCCTCGCGTGCGGCGGCCGGCGGCGCCGGGCGTCGCGCCGCTCCCGCGGGCAGCGTCTATCGGCAAGGCGCGCAGGCGCTGTTCGACTACGTGCTGGGCCGCAATCCCCTGGGCCTGTCGATGGTGACCGGTTTCGGCGCCCGCTCGCCGATGCACCCGCATCACCGCCCGTCGGAGGCCGACGGCGTGCCCGGACCGATCCCCGGCTTCGTCGTCGGTGGCGCCAACAGCGGCCAGCAGGACCTGAAGGGCTGCCCGGTGCCCTACCCCTCGGCGCTGCCCGCGCTGTCCTACCTCGACCACTTCTGCAGCTACGCGAGCAACGAGATCGCGATCAACTGGAATGCGCCGCTGGTCTACGTCTCGATCGCGCTCGGCGCGGACAGGGCCCCGGCATCGCCGCGATAACCGCGACCGCGCCAGCGATGCCCAAACTGAGATCGACAACGCCGCGGTGTCGCAGTACAAACGCCCGGCGTTCATAAATTATTCAGGAGACGACAATGTTTCATACAGGTATGAATCGCCGGACCTCGCTCGCCAGGACCCTGCTGGTGGCGGGCGCCACGACGCTGTCCCTGCTGGCCGGCGGCGGCGCCCGGGCCGAGGACAAGGGCCTGGTGGGCATCTCGATGCCCACCAAGAGTTCGGCGCGCTGGATCGCCGACGGCGAGAACATGGTCAAGGCCTTCCAGGCCAAGGGCTACAAGGCCGACCTGCAGTACGCCGAAGACGACATCCCCAACCAGCTCGCGCAGATCGAGAACCTGATCACCCGCAAGGTCAAGGTGCTGGTGATCGCGCCCATCGACGGCTCGGCGCTGTCGCCGGTGCTGCAGAAGGCCGCGGACCGCGGCATCAAGGTGGTCGCCTACGACCGGCTCATCCGCGGCACGAAGAACGTCGACTACTACGTCACCTTCGACAACTTCCAGGTCGGCGTGATGCAGGGGCGCAGCATCGTCGACAAGCTCGGGCTGGCGCAGGGCCAGGGCCCGTTCAACGTCGAGCTGTTCGGCGGCTCGCCCGACGACAACAACGCCGCGTTCTTCTACGACGGCGCGATGTCGGTGCTCAAGCCCTACCTGGACAGCGGCAAGCTGGTCGTGCGCAGCAAGCAGTTCGGCATGGCCAAGGTCGGCACGCTGCGCTGGGACGCGTCGACGGCGCAGGCCCGCATGGACAACCTGCTGTCGGCCTTCTACGGCAAGGACCGGCTGCACGCGGTGCTGTCGCCGTATGACGGCATCAGCATCGGCATCCTGTCGTCGCTCAAGGGCGCCGGCTACTGCACGGCCAAGCTGCCCTGCCCGATCGTGAGCGGCCAGGACGCGGAGCTGCCGTCGATCAAGTCCATCCTCAAGCACGAACAGGCCAGCACCGTCTTCAAGGACACGCGCCAACTCGCGCTGGCCGCCGCGACGGTGAGCGACGAGATGCTCTCGGGCAAGGCGCCCGCCGCCGTCAACGACACCAAGACCTACAACAACGGCGTCAAGGTCGTGCCCAGCGTGCTGCTCAAGCCGGTCGCGGTGGATGCGGCCAACGTGAAGCAGGTCCTCGTCGACAGCGCGTACTACAAGGACACGCAGCTGCGTTGATGCGGTGCGGACCCCGTCATGAACGCGATCCCCGAGGACACGGGCGCCCTCCCGCTGCTGGAGCTGCGCGACATCACCAAACGCTTCCACGGCGTGGCGGCGCTCGCGGAGGTCCGGCTGCGCGTGCGCGCCGGCGAGATCCACGCGCTGTGCGGCGAGAACGGCGCCGGCAAGTCCACGCTCATGAAGGTGGTCTCGGGCGTGTACCCGCACCCCGACCACGGCGGCGACTACGGCGGCGAACTGCGCTTTGAGGGCGAGGTCCGCCGCTTCGCCGGCATCGCCGACAGCGAGCGGCTGGGCATCATCATCATCCACCAGGAGCTGGCGCTGGTGCCGCAGCTCTCCATCGCGGAGAACCTGTTCCTGGGCCATGAACCCGCGCGCCTGGGCGTGATCGACCGCCTGGCGATGCACGACCGCGCGGTGGCGCTGCTGGCGCGCGTCGGCCTGCGCGTGTCGCCTGACACGCCGGTGGGCGAGCTGGGCGTGGGCCAGCAGCAGCTGGTGGAGATCGCCAAGGCGCTGGCCAAGCGGGTCCGGCTGCTGATCCTGGACGAGCCCACCGCCAGCCTCAACGAGACCGACAGCGACGCGCTGCTGGCGCTGCTGCTGGAACTCCGGGCCCAAGGCATCGCCTGCATCCTGATCTCGCACAAGCTCAAGGAGGTCACGCGCGTGGCGGACGGCCTCACGGTGCTGCGCGACGGACGCTCGATCCTGAGCGTGGACTGCGCCGCCGAGCCGCTCAGCGAATCCCGGATCATCCAGGCCATGGTCGGCCGCGACCTGGCGGACCGCTATCCGCGCCGCACGCCCGCGATCGGGGAGCTGCTGTTCGAGCTCGAGGGCTGGCGCGCCTTCCATCCGGTGCAGGCGGGGCGCGAGGTGGTGAAGGGCGTGGACCTGACGGTGCGCCGCGGCGAGATCGTCGGGATCGCCGGGCTGATGGGGGCCGGCCGCACGGAGCTGGCGATGAGCGTCTTCGGCCGCAGCTACGGCCGGCGCATCAGCGGCCGCGCGCGTCTGGACGGGCGCGAGGTCGACCTGTCCACGGTGCCCAAGGCGATCGCCGCCGGGCTCGCGTACGTGACCGAGGACCGCAAGTCGCTCGGCCTGCTGCTGGACGAATCCATCGCCGTCAACACCTCGCTGGCGCATCTGCGCGGCGTCTCGCGCGCCGGCGTGCTGGACGCGCCGCGCGAGCACGAGGTGGCGCAGGACTTCCGCCGGCAACTGGCCACGCGCTGCGCGGGCGTGGACCAGCGCGTCATGCACCTGTCGGGCGGCAACCAGCAGAAGGTGGTGCTGGCCAAGTGGCTGTTCTCGCAGCCCCGCCTGCTGATCCTGGACGAGCCCACGCGCGGCATCGACGTCGGCGCCAAGTTCGAGATCTACAGCCTGATCGCCGGCCTGGCCGCGCAAGGCTGCGGGATCCTGCTGATCTCCTCGGAGATGCCGGAACTGCTGGGCCTGTGCGACCGCCTGTATGTGATGAACGAAGGTCGCATGGTGGCGGAGTTCCCCGCCGCCGGCACCACCCAGGAAATGATCATGGGCGCCATCGTGGGCGCCGGAGAGAGCGCTCATGTCTGAACCGATCGCGGCGGCCGTGACGCCGCCGGCCCATCCCCTGGCCCAGCCGGCCGGCATCGCCCACTTCCTCAAGCGCCACCTGCGCGACTACGGCATGCTGCTGTCGCTGCTGGCGATCATGACCCTCTTCGAGGTGCTCACCGACGGCACGCTGCTCGAGCCGCTGAACCTGACCAACCTGGTGCTGCAGAACAGCTACATCGTCATCATGGCGCTGGGCATGCTGCTGGTGATCGTGGCGGGACACATCGACCTGTCGGTGGGCTCCGTGTGCGGCTTCATCGGGGCGCTGGCGGCGGTGCTGATGGTGCAGCACGGATGGGGGGCCTTCCCCGCGGGACTGGCCTGTCTGGCGGCCGGCGCCGCGATCGGGGCGGCGCAGGGCTGGTTCGTCGCCTACCTGGGCATTCCGTCCTTCATCGTGACGCTGGCGGGCATGCTGGTGTTCAAGGGGCTGGCGCTGGCCCTGCTGCAGGGGCAGTCGCTGGGGCCCTTCCCCGACGGCTTCCAGGCATTGAGCGGGGGCTTCCTGCCCGAGCTCTTCGGCCAGGAGGACCCGCGGCCCACGACGCTGGGCCTGGGGCTGTTCCTGGCGGCGGTCTCGCTGACGGTCACCTGGCGGCACCGCGCGGCCGCGCGCAGCCACGGCATGGAGACCGAGCCCGGCCTCATCTTCTGGTTCCGCCAGGCGCTGCTGACGGGCGCGATCGGCGCGATGAGCTGGCTGATGGCGTCCTACAAGGGGCTGCCCACGGTGATGGTGGTGATGGTCGTGCTGACGCTGCTCTACGACTTCGTCGCGACGCGGACGACGCTGGGACGCCGCGTCTACGCCGTGGGCGGCAACGAGAAGGCGGCGCGGCTGTCGGGCGTGCGCACGCAGCGCATCGCTTTCCTGACCTTCGTGAACATGGGCGCGCTGGCGGCGCTGGCCGGACTGGTCTTCGCCGCGCGGCTCAACACGGCCACGCCCAAGGCCGGCCTGGGCTTCGAGCTGGACGTGATCGCCGCGTGCTTCGTCGGCGGCGCCTCGGCCTCGGGCGGCGTCGGCAAGATCATGGGCGCGGTCATCGGCGCGTTCGTGATGGGCGTGATGAACAACGGCATGTCCATCCTCGGCGTGGGCATCGACTACCAGCAGGTGATCAAGGGTCTGGTCCTGCTGGCGGCCGTGTTCATCGACGTCTACAACAAGCGCAAGTAATCCTGGCTCGGCCTCACGGGGCCTAGGTGTTTTCCTCCTATTTATTAGTTCATCGCCCCAACTAATATGAATCCCATGGACGCGCGATGAGCGCGGACCACCTACAACAAGACAAGCAGGAGACGACGCGCATGCAAGCCGACACCAGCGGTGGCCAGCAACTGTTGAAGTCCATCAACCGGATGGCCCTGGTCCGCCACCTGTGCGCGCATCCCGGGCTGTCGCGCGCCGATCTCGCCACGGACATCGGCCTGACGAAGTCGACGATCACCAGCCTCGTGCGCGAGCTGATCGCCGAAGGATGGCTGATGGAGAGCAGCGTCGTCGCCACCGGCGATCTCGGCCGCCGCCCCACCCCGCTGTTCATCAGCCCGGACCACCTGCTGCTGCTCGGGGCCGAAGTCGGCATCGACGGCGTGCGCGTCGTGGCCACCACGCTGACCGGCGAGGTGTGCGCCCGGGCCGTCTCGGGTTTCGGCGCGAGCCGCAGCGCCAAGGCCTGCATCGGCGTGCTGGCGACGGTGCTCGCCAAGGTCCGCGCGCAACTGGATGCGTCGCAGCAGATCATCGGCATCGGCGTGGGACTGCCCGGCGGCGTGGACGAGGAACGCGGCGTGCTGCACTTCGCGCCCAACCTCGGCTGGCATGACGTGGCGGTGGGTCAGTTGCTGGCGGAGAAGCTCGACGGCGGCCCGCTGTCCGGCATCCCCCTCTTCCTGCAGAACGAGGCCGACGTCGCGGCGCTCGGCGAGATGGAATTCAACGCCGGCGCCCCCGTCGACCCGCTGCTGTATGTGTCGATCAACCAGGGCGTGGGCGCGGGCGTGATCGTCGGCGACCGGCTGCTGACCGGCGCCAGGGGCTTCGCCGGCGAGGTCGGGCACATGATCCTGCAGATCGACGGCCCGTTGTGCTCCTGCGGCCGGCGCGGCTGCGCCGAGGCGCTGATCGGGATGCGCGCGATGCTGCGTCCCGGCGAGGCCGAGGAGCCCGGCCCGCATTCGCTCCCCGACATCCGCGGGCGCCTGATCGACGGCGACCGCAAGACGGCCAAGGCGGTCGAGTCCGCGGGGCGCTACCTGGGCGTGCTGCTCCAGAATCTGGCCACCGCCTACGACCCCGCCTGCATCGTGCTCGGCGGCAGCGTGGTGGAGTTGGGCGACGCCTTCCTCGATCCCGCGCTGACCACGCTCAACGAGTACGCCGGGGCCGCCGGTCTCGCGCCGACGCCGGTGCGCACCTCCCGTTTCGGCGCCGACGCTGTCGCGGCCGGCGCTGCGGCGCTGGCCCGCTATCGCGTCACCCGGCCCCAGCTGCCGCTGGCCGGCGGCGGCGCGCGTGCGAGCGCCACGACGCCGGCGGAGAGCGAAGGCGAGGAGACCTCGCTGTGACGTCCGGCCCGACCTTCCTGGGCATCGACCTCGGGACGTCCGACCTCAAGCTGCTGCTGATCGACGCGGCGGGTGCCGTGGTCGGTCGCGCCGCCTCGCCGCTGACCGTGTCGCGGCCCGAGCCGCTGTGGTCCGAGCAGGATCCCGCCGACTGGTCGAGCGCCCTGGTCGCCGCGGTCGGGCACCTGCGCGCGACGGCGCCCGCGGCGTTCGCGCGCCTGCGCGGGATCGGGTTGTCCGGTCAGATGCATGGGGCCGTGCTGCTGGACGCGCAGGACCGCGTGCTGCGCCCGGCCATCCTCTGGAACGACGGCCGCAGCCATGCCGAGTGCGACGAACTGAGCGCCGCCGCGCCCGGCCTGCATGAGATCGCCGGCAACCTGGCGATGCCCGGCTTCACCGCGCCCAAGCTGCTGTGGGTGCGCAAGCATGAGCCGGAGATCTTCGACCGCACCCGCAGCGTCCTGCTGCCCAAGGACTACCTGCGCCTGCTGCTGACCGGCGACAAGGTCAGCGACCCGTCGGATGCCTCCGGCACGCTGTGGCTGGACGTCGCGCGTCGCGACTGGTCCGATGAACTGCTCGCCGCCACCGGCCTGACGCGCGCCCACATGCCGCGGCTGGTCGAGAGCAACGCGCCCTCGGGGGTGCTGCGCGCCGAGCTTGCCGACGCCTGGGGCGTGGCGGGCGACATCGTCGTCGCCGGCGGCGCGGGCGACAACGCCGCCAGCGCGATCGGGATCGGCGCCACGGCGCCGGGGCTCGGCTTCGTGTCGATGGGGACCTCGGGCGTGCTGTTCGTCGTCAACGATCGATTCCGACCAAATCCCGCCTCGGCGGTCCACGCGTTCTGCCATGCGCTGCCGCAGCGCTGGCACCAGATGAGCGTGATGCTGAGCGCGGCCAGCGCGCTGCGCTGGTTCTGCCAGCTCTGCGGCACGAACGAGGCGGCGCTGCTTGAGGAGATCGAGGCGCTGGACCCCGCGGACCTGGCCAAGGCGCCGCTGTTCCTGCCCTATCTCGCCGGCGAACGCACGCCCCACAACGATCCCTTCGCGACGGGATCCTTCCACGGCCTGACGCACGACACCCGGCGCGCCCATGCCGGCTATGCGGTGCTGGAGGGCGTCGCCTTCGGCCTGGCCGACGGCCTGGCCGCCTTGCGCGCCGCGGGCACCGAGGTGTCGCGGCTGTCCATCGTCGGCGGCGGCGCCCGCAGCGGCTTCTGGGCGCAGCTGATCGCGGACGTGCTCGACGTCGAGATCGTCCGCCACGCCGATGCCGATGCCGGCGGGGCGCTGGGCGCCGCGCGCCTGGGCCGCATGGCCGCCGGCGACGGCATCGACGAGTCCTGTCCCCCGCCGCCCGTCATCGAGCGCTGCACGCCCTCGCCCGCGCGCCGGGAGCAGCTCGCCGGACGACTCCAGGTGTTCCGCGCGCTTTATCCGTCGCTGCCCTTGCGGCCCGCCTGATCCACCGACTCCGCCCCGCGCCCGGCCCCGACGGCCTGGCGCCGGCCCTTGCCACATCGACCCGCAGGTGCTCCATGACCAGCTACTTCTCGCACATCGACCCGATCCGCTACCAAGGCCCCGACACCGATCAGGTGCTCGCCTTCCGCCACTACGACAAGGACCGCGTCGTCCTGGGCAAGACCATGGCGGAGCATCTGCGTTTCGCCGCCTGCTACTGGCACAGCTTCTGCTGGACCGGCCTGGATCCGTTCGGCGGCGGCACCTTCGAACGCCCCTGGTTCCAGGGCGGCTCGCCGATGGAGCTCGCGCGCCAGAAGGCCGATGCCGCCTTCGAGTTCTTCCAGAAACTCGGCGCGCCGTACTACTGCTTCCACGACCGCGACGTCGCGCCCGAAGGCGCCACGCCCAAGGAAAGCCACGACAACCTGCTGCGCCTGGTCGACGTGCTCGGCGAGCATCAGCAGCGCACCGGCATGAAGCTGTTGTGGGGCACCGCCAACCTGTTCAGCCATCGCCGCTTCATGGCCGGCGCCGCGACCAATCCGGATCCGGAGATCTTCGGCCTGGCCGCGCTGCAGGTGCGCGACGCCATGGACGCCACCATGCGCCTGGGCGGCGAGAACTACGTGCTGTGGGGCGGCCGCGAAGGCTACGAGACCCTGCTCAACACCGACATGGGCCGCGAGTTCGACCAGATGGGCCGCTTCCTGTCCATGGTCGTCGAGTACAAGCACCGCAAGGGCTTCCAGGGCACGATCCTGCTCGAACCCAAGCCGCGCGAACCGGCCAAGCACCAGTACGACTTCGACACCGCCACCGTCTACGGCTTCCTGACCCGCTACGGTCTGGAGAAGGAGGTCAAGGTCAACATCGAGGCCAATCACGCCACGCTGTCGGGCCACAGCTTCGAGCACGAGATCGCCACCGCCTCGGCGCTGGGCATCCTCGGCAGCATCGACATGAACCGCGGCGACCCGCAGCTGGGCTGGGACACCGACCAGTTCCCCAACAACGTGCCCGAGCTGGCGCTGGCGATCTATCACATCCTGCAGGCCGGCGGCCTGGGCGCCGGCGGCTTCAACTTCGACGCCAAGGTGCGCCGCCAGTCGATCGACGCCGAAGACCTCTTCCACGGCCACATCGGCGGCATGGATGCCTGCGCCCGCGCGCTGCTGGTGGCCGAGCAGATGATCCTCGACGGCGGTCTGGCGCGCCACCTCGCCCAGCGCTACGCTGGCTGGGAGGCGCCCGAAGCGCGCGCGATGCTCGACGGCCGCATCCCCCTGGATCAGCTGGCCGATCGCGTGCTGACCCGCAACACCGATGTCGCGCCGCGATCCGGGCGGCAGGAGTTCCTCGAAAACCTCGTCAACCGCTTCATCGGCTGACGTCGGCCTGCTGTTCCCCAGAGGTCGCGATGCACACGCCCTTCTCCCCGATCCCCTCCCGGCCGCGATGTTGACCGGGCAGGCGGCCCGTTCCCGATTTCCCTCCCCGATCCCGAGCAGTACGCCCTCCCGCATGAGGTCACGCCGACAGAGCGGACCCACCCAGAACATTGGAGACAACATCATGAGCACTTGCCAGCGGACACCCGTGTCCCTCGCCGCCGCGCAGGCGGCCGTCCTCCTCGGCGGCCTGGCCGCCGGCATCGCTGTCGCGCAGACCGCGCCGACGGCGCCCGCCCCTGCCGCCTCCGCGGCCTCCGACGCGAAACCGGAATCCGCCCGCCAGATCGAGACCGTCGTCGTCACCGGCAAGCGCGCCGCGCTGAGCTCGGCGCAGAAGATCAAGCAGAACTCGGACGAGATCGTCGACTCCATCGTCGCCGACGACATCGGCAAGCTGCCCGACCGGTCGGTCACCGAGGTGCTGCAGCGCATCGTCGGCGTCACCATGGATCGCACCATGGCCAAGAACGACCCGGAGCACTTCTCGGTCGAAGGCTCGGGCATCTCGGTCCGCGGGCTGACCTACGTCCGCTCCGAGATGAACGGCCGCGATTCCTTCTCCGCCAACGGCGGACGCTCGCTCAACTTCGAGGACGTGCCGCCCGAGCTGATGGCCGCGGTCGACGTCTACAAGAACCCCTCCGCCGAGCAGATCGAAGGCGCCATCGGGGGTCTCGTGAACCTGCGCACGGCCCTGCCCTTTGATTTCTCCGGCCTCAAGACAGCGTTGTCGGTCCAGACGACGTATTCGGACCTGAAGGAGAAGTCCTCGCCCAGCCTGTCGGGCATGGTCAGCAACCGCTGGAAGACGGACCTGGGCGAGTTCGGCGCGCTGATCAACATCGCCAGCTCGCGCAGCGGCACGCGCACCGACGCCTTCCAGGTCGAGCCCTACTACCCGCGCTCGGACGCCGTCGACGGCCAGCCCGCCGGCACCACGCTGTGGGTGCCCAAGGGATCGCAGTGGCGCACGCTGGAGTTCGACCGCAAGCGCGAAGGCCTGTACGGCGCGCTGCAGTGGAAGAAGGACGACGTGGACACGAACGTCACCTACTTCCGCAGCAAGTACCGCATGCAATGGGACGAGCGCGCCCTGTTCGCCCAATCCGACCCGTACAAGCTGAAGGTCAGCAACGGCGAGTTCGGCGACAACGGCCAGTTCCTGTACGGCACGCTGCGCAACAGCGACGGCTCGGGCATCAACTTCGGCGCCGACACGCGCAGCGCCTACCGCAACTCCGAAACGCAGGACCTGGCCTGGAAGCTGAACTGGCGCGCCAATGAGCGCTGGTCCTTCTCGTCGGACCTGCAATACATCCGCGCCACCACCGACAGCTTCGACTCCACGGTGGCCACCGGCGTGCAGTTGCCCGAAGAGACGGTCGACCTGCGCAGCGGCCGGCCCCAGCTGATCTTCAGCGATGCGCAACGGGCCGCGCTGGCCGATCCGTCCCAGTACTACTGGGCCTTCACGATGGAGCACAAGGACAAGTCCAAGGCCACCGAGAAGGCGTGGAAGGGCGATGCGCGCTACAAGTTCGAGGACGGCTTCCTGCAGGACCTGCGCTTCGGCGTGCGCTTCACCGAGCGCGACGCCACCACCACCAACACGGTGCCGGGCTACAACTGGTCGCCGATCACGCAGCCGTGGCAGATCGGCTGGGACATCAACCACCTGGCCTTCCTGAACGACCCGCGCTTCAGCCAGAACACCTACGTCCACAACTTCAACAACTTCTTCAGCGGCAAGGCCTCGGTGCCGTCGCTGATCTTCCCGACGGTCAACACCACGTCCGGCTATCCGGACAGCTACGCCGCGCTGCACAAGTACCACGACATCCTGTGCGCCGAGCAGCACGGCGGCGACGCCTCGGCCTGCGCGCCGTGGACCCCGGCCTCCTTCGGCACCGATCCGGCGGGCACCAACGACCAGCGCGAGCGCACGCAGGCCGCGTTCGCGCAACTGCGCTTCGCCATGGACGACTGGAAGTACCCGGTCGACGGCAATGTCGGCCTGCGGGTGGTGCGCACCGAGTCGCGCGCCAGCGGCTACACCGTCTTCTCCGGCAAGCAGGTGCCGGCGGGCGCCACCGGCGTGCCGGTGCCGGTGATCCCGAACTTCTCGGAGGCCGGCAACTTCCAGAACAACTACACCGATGCGCTGCCCAGCCTGAACCTGCGCCTGAAGGCCAGCGAGAAGCTGCAGTTCCGCTTCGCGCTGGGCAAGGGCATCTCGCGGCCGGACTTCAGCCAGCTGCAGGCCTACACGACGCTGTCGCAGGACTTCACCTCGACGACGGTGAACGGCCAGACCGTCGTGAGCAATGTGACGCAGACCGGCACCGCCTCGGGCAACCCGATGCTCAAGCCGATCAAGTCGACGCAGGGCGACCTCACGGCCGAGTGGTACTTCGACCGCACGGGCTCGCTGACCTTCGGCGCCTTCCACAAGCAGCTGCGCGACATCATCCTCAACCAGACCTTCGTCAAGCAGATCCCCGACGCCTCGGGCCAGCTGCAGAACTTCATCACCACCGGCCCGATCAACGGCGCCAAGGGCCGCGCCTCCGGTTTCGAGGTCGCGTTCCAGACCTATTTCGACAAGCTGCCCGGCTGGCTGTCGGGCTTCGGCATCCAGGCCAACTACACCTTCGTCGACAGCAAGACCAAGCTCTACGACCCGGTGTCGCAGGCCTACTGCTCGGGCGGCAACTCCGCGGGCAACCTGAACCTCAACCTGAACGGCTGCGACACGGACGGCCGGACCTTCGGCAACCTGCCGCTGCAGAACCTGTCGAAGAACGCCTACAACCTGGCCCTGCTGTACGACCGCGGCGACATCTCGGCGCGACTGGCCTACAGCTGGCGTTCGAAGTACCTGCAGGCGGTCAACGTCAACGGTACGCAAGGCGGCGACGGGCTGGACACCAACCCGGCCAGCCCGACCCAGGGCCAGACCAACGTGGCCTGGGGGCTGCCGGTGTGGGCCGATTCGTACGGGCAGCTCGATGCCGGCGTGTACTACAAGTTCAGCGAGCACGTGACCTTCGGCGTCGAGGCGCAGAACCTCACCAACGCGACCTACAAGCAGCTGATGCAGCAGCAGATCGGCACCGTGGGCCGCGCCTGGTTCGACACCGGCCGCCGCTACACGGTGACGGCGCGGATGAGCTTCTGAGGCCGGGCGCCGCAAGACCCGACCCCGTCCTTGGTCCCTTGTTCCCCGCCCGTCCGCGGCGCCCCCCGCGTCCGGACGGGCCCTTGCAGGAAAGGAATGTCTCCGATGACCGCACGCCCTCGCCCGACCGCCGCGCCGGCGCCTTCCTCCGGGCTGGCGCTGGCCGTGGTTGCCGCCGTGATCGGCGCCCTCGCGGCCGTCTGCGGCGGCGCCGCGCTGGCGGCGGAGCTGCCGCGCCTGGTCGAGCGCGACGGCCGCCATGCGCTGCTCGTGGACGGCAAGCCGTTCCTGATCCTCGGCGCGCAGGTGCACAACTCCAGCAACTCGGCGCCGGCGCTCGAGCGCGTGTGGCCGGCGGTCGCCGACGCCAAGGCCAACACCGTCGTCGTGCCGGTGGCCTGGGAACAGGTCGAGCCGACCGAGGGCCGCTTCGATTTCTCCTTCGTCGACACGCTGCTGGCGCAAGCCCGCGAGCGTCAGCTGCGCGTGGTGCTGCTGTGGTTCGCCAGCTGGAAGAACACCAGCCCGCAATACGCGCCGGCGTGGGTCAAGCTGAACAATGCGCGCTTCCCTCGCATGCTCGATGCGCAGGGGAAGCCGAGCTACTGCCTGTCGCCCCTCGGCGCGGACACCCTGGCCGCGGACAAGCGTGCCTTCGTCGCGCTGATGACGCACCTCAAGCAGGTGGACGAGGCGACGCGCACCGTGATCCTGGTCCAGGTGCAGAACGAGGTCGGCACCTACGGCCTGGTGCGCGACCACGGCGCGGCGGCCAACCGGGCTTTCGCCGCCGACGTGCCGGCGGACGTGCTGCGGCTGCAGAAGCCGGTGGCCGGCGCGGGTCGAAAGCCCCGGGGCTCCTGGACGGAGGTCTACGGCGACTACGCCGACCAGTACTTCCACAGCTGGGCGATCGCGCGCTACATCGGCGAGATCGCCGAGGCCGGCCGCCGGGCCTACGACCTGCCGATGTATGTCAACAACGCCCTGCGCGACCCGCTGACGCCGATGGCGCCGTGGAAGTCGGACTTCGCCAGCGGCGGGCCGACCTACGACGTGCTCGGCCTCTACAAGGCGGCCGCGCCGAAGATCGACATCGTCGGCCCCGACATCTACATGCCGGAGTCGGCCAAGGTCGAGGCGGTCCTCACGCAGTTCCAGCGACGCGACAACGCGCTGTGGGTGCCGGAGATCGGCAACGCCGAGACCTACGCCCGCTACCACTACGCGATCCTGGGCCGCGGCGCGATCGGGATCGCGCCCTTCGGCGTCGACTACGCGGACTACAGCAACTACCCGCTGGGGTCGCCGTACACCGACGCGCGCATGACGGCGCCGATCGCCGCGGTCTACGGCAGCTTCGCGCCGATGGCCTCGCAGTGGGCGCAATGGGCGCTGGAAGGCCGCACGCACGGCGTGGCCGAAGGCGACGACCGCCAGCCCCAGACCCTCGCGCTGAAGGGCTGGACGGCCCGGATCAGCTTCGGCGAATGGCAGTTCGGCGAACGCAGCTGGCCGCAGCTCAAGGACGATGCGCCGCCCTCGGCCGCCAGACCCGGCGGCGGCGTCGCCATCGCGCAGATCGGCGACGACGAGTTCATCGTCACCGGCCAGCGCGCGCGGCTGCGTTTCGAGCCCGACGCCGCCTTCAAGGGTCTGGGCACGATGCTGGTCCACGCGCAGGAGGGCCGCTTCGGCCCGGACGGCCGCTGGATCACCACCCGCAACTGGAACGGCGACCAGGTCGACTGGGGCCTCAACCTGACCGCGACGCCGACGGTGCTGCGCGTCAAGCTCGGCCGCTATTGACCGGCCCCCATTGATCGGCCGCTGACCGGACACACAACCCCGAGACATCGCGCATGCAACGCCGCCGCTTCATCTCCCGCACCGCCGGTCTCGCCGCGCTCGGCGGCGCCATCGCGGGGCCTCTTCCCGCCGCCTTCTCCGGCGCCCTTTCCGGCGCGCTCGCCGCCACCGGCGCTTCCGCCGTGCCGTCCGCCGTGCCCTACGACTGGCGCAGCGTGCCCTTCGGCGGCGGCGGCTTCGTCGACGGCTTCGTCTTCCATCCGCGCGAGGCCGGACTGCTCTACTGCCGCACCGACATCGGCGGCGCCTACCGGTTCGATCCGAAGGCGCGGCGCTGGTGGCCGCTGCTGGACCACCTCGACAAGGCCGACGCCGATCTGATGGGCGTGCTGAGCGTCGCGGTCGACCCGAACGATCCGGACCGCGTCTACCTGGCCTGCGGCCTCTACCTGTCCAAGGACGTGCGCGACGGCGCGCTGCTCGCCTCCAGCGACCGGGGCCGCACCTGGACGACGCACCCGCTCGGGCTCGGCCTCAAGATCGGCGGCAACTCGCCCGGCCGCGGCAGCGGCGAACGCCTGCAGGTCGATCCCTGGGTCGGCGAGGTGCTCTACCTCGGCAGCTCGCAGGACGGCCTGCTCAAGAGCACGGACCGCGGCCGCAGTTTCCAGCCGCTGGCGTTGCCGGCGCGGCATGTGTCGCTGGTGCTGATCGACGCGGCCAGCGGCGCGGCCGGCCAGGCGGCGTCGCGGATCTACGCGGGCAGCCACGACCAGCCGGGGCTCTACGTCTCGGACGATGGCGGACGCAGCTTCGCCCGCGAACCCGGCACACCGGCGCTGGCGCCGCAGCACGCGGCGATGGGACCCGACGGCGTGCTCTACGTGAGCTTCGCGGGCGGCGACGCGGGACAGGCGGTCAACCCCGGCTACGCGTCGCGTGGCGGCGTCTGGAAGCGCGAATCGCGCGGCGGCCGCGCCGTCTGGACCGAGATCACGCCGGTCAAGCCCGGCCAGGGCCTGCAGGGCTTCGGCTACTCCGGTCTCGATGTCGACCGCGCGCGGCCGGGACGTCTGATCGTCTCGACGATCGAGCGCTGGGTCGACGGCGACGATCTCTTCCTCAGCGAGGACGGCGGCGCGAGCTGGACCGCGATCGGCGCGCGCTCGACGCACGACGTGGCGTCGCGCCCCTGGCTCGCCGATTACAAGCGCGCGACGCGACGGCCGGATCCGATGGGCCACTGGATCGCCGACGTGAAGCTCGATCCCCACGACGGCAGCCGCGCGATCTACGGCACGGGCTACGGCGTGTGGATGACCGACACCCTGGCCGCGGCCACGCGCACGCCGGCCGGCCGGGTCGAATGGCGTTTCGAGGTCGAGAACATCGAGGAAACCGCGACGCTCGAGATCAAGAGCCCGTCCGGCGGCGCGACGCTGCTCGCCGCGATGGGCGACGTGTCCGGCGCGGCCTGGGACGACCTGGCGAAGAACCCGTCGGCGGGACTGTTCTCGCCGAGCAACGAGACCAACCGCTCGATCGACGCCGCGCAGCTCGAGCCGCGCGTGCTGGCGCGCACCTCGGACCACGCGCCGACCGGCGGCTACGTGTCCGTCGACGGCGGCCTGAACTGGCGCCCGTTCGGGCCGTCGCCGAGGCAGGCGGCGGACGCGCGGGGCCATCGCGCGCCGACGGGCCTGGTCGCCGTCAGCGCCAAGGGCGGCTTCCTCGTGTGGGCGCCGGAACGGCAACCGGCGATGTGGTCCAGGGACAAGGGACGCAGCTGGTCGCGCAGCGAGGGATGGCCCGACGATCGCAGCCCGCTGCTCGCACCGATCGCGGACCGCGCGGTCGAAGGCGTGTTCTACGTGCTCGACCGCGCGCAGGGCCGCGTGCTGATGAGCACCGACGGCGGCCAGCGCTTCCAGCCCGCGGTCGACGGGCTGCCGAAGGTCGGCGACTGGCAGGACGCGCAGCTGGTGTGCGCGCCGGGCCGCGGCCGCGACCTGTGGTTCGCGCTGCCCAACGGCCTCTTCCATCTGCCCGCCGTCGATCAACCGATGCAGACGATCAAGCCGGTCGCCGAGGCCTGGATGATGGCGCTGGGCAAGAGCGCGGCGGGCGCGGCGTACCACGCGATCTACGTCTGGGGACGGGTGTCGGTGGGCGGCGCCTCGCCGCTCGAGGGCCTGTTCCGCAGCGACGATGAGGGCCGGAGCTTTGTCCGCATCGGCGACGACCTGCACCGCTACGGACGTCTGCTCTCGATGGCCGCCGATCCGCTGGAGCACGGCACCGTGTTCCTGGCGCCCCACGGACGCGGCGTGGTCGTCGGCAAGCCGAGGGCCTCGGCGTGAGCGAACGGCGCGCCGCCTCCTTCGCAGGCCGCGTCTCCGCGCGGCTGCTGATCGCGGCCGTGACCGTGATCGGTGCAGTCATCGCACCGATGGCATCAGCATCGGCGGCGGCGGCGGCGGCGGCGGCGACCGAGACTGCGGCCGCGGCGCCGGCCGACCTGCGCCTGTTCGAACGTTCGCCCGCGCCCGACACGCCGGACGGCTGGGAGCGTCAGGCCTTGCCCATCGGCAATGGACGACTCGGCGCGATGCTCTTCGGCGGCCTCGCGCGCGACCGGATCCAGTTCAACGAGAACACGCTGTGGACTGGTGACAGCCGATCGATGGGCGCCTACCAGCCCTTCGGCGACCTGATCCTGTCGCTGCCCGGGCACGACAGCGGCGTCCAGGACTATCGACGCGAGCTCGACATCGGCAACGCCGTCCATCGCGTCAGCTACACGCGGGGCGGCGTGCGCTTCACCCGCGAGACGTTCGCGAGCCATCCCGCGCAGGCGATCTTGCTGCGCCTGAGCGCCGATCGCGGCGGCCAGTACAGCGGCAGCCTCGCGCTGACCGACCGCCACGGCGCGCGCCTGATCGTGGACGGCGCCCATGGCACGCGGCTGACGACGACGGGCTCGCTCGCCGGGTATGCGCCGCCCGGCCCCGACGGCCGGCCCGGCGACCAGCCGCCCACCGCCAACCGCATGCGCTACGCCGCGCAGGTGCGCCTCACCGCGGAAGGCGGCACGGTGCGTGTCGAGGGCGACCGGCTCGTCTTCAACGATTGCGATGCCCTGACGATCGTGCTGGCCGCCGGCACCAGCTACCTGCCCGACGCCTCGAAGGCGTTCGACAGCGGCATCGATCCGCTGCCGCGCGTCGTCGCGCAGCTCGATGCGGCCGCCGCGCAGCCGTGGGCCACGCTGCTCGAGCGGCACATCGCGGACCACCGCCGCTTCTTCGCCCGGCTGGCGTTGAACCTCGGCCGCAGCGACGACGAGCGCCGCGCGCTGCCGACCGGCGAGCGCCTGCGCCGCTACACCACCGAGGGCCGCGATCCGGAGCTCGAGGCGCTGCACGCGCAGTACGGCCGCTACCTGCTGATCGCCAGCTCGCGCGACTCGCTGCCCGCCAATCTGCAGGGCCTGTGGAACGACAGTCTCACGCCGCCCTGGAATTCGGACTACCACACCAACATCAACGTCCAGATGAACTACTGGCCAGCGGAGACGGCCAACCTGGCGGAGATGGCGCGCCCCTTCCTCGACTTCGTGCGAAGCCAGATCCCGATGTACCGCCGGGCGATCGCCGAGGTCGCGGCGCGAGCATCAGCATCAGCTTCAGCTTCAGCATCGACATCGACATCGACATCGACATCAGGCGGCACGACCGCGACCGGCGCCGTCGTCTCCCGCGAGCCGATTCCCATCGGCGCGCATGCCGGCGAGGTCCGCCCGCCCGAAGCGCGTTTCCTGACCGCGCAGGGCCGACCGGTCCGCGGCTGGACCGTGCGCACGGAATCGAATCCGTTCGGCGGCATGGGCTACCTCTGGAACAAGACCGGCAACGCCTGGTACCTGCAGCACTTCTGGGAGCACTATGCCTTCGGCGGCGACCCGCGCTTCCTGCGCGAGGTCACGCTGCCGCTGATGAAGGAGGTCGTCGCGTTCTGGGAAGACCAGCTCGTGGCGCTGCCCGACGGCCGGCTGGTCGCGCCGATGGGCTGGTCGCCGGAGCACGGTCCGGTCGAGGACGGCGTCAGCTACGACCAGCAGATCCTGTGGGACCTGTTCAACAACGCCGTCGCCGCGGCCGACGCGCTCGGCGGCGAGCGGGCCTGGCGCGGTCACGTGGCCGCGCTGCGGGACCGGCTCGCGGGTCCGCAGGTGGGCAGTTGGGGCCAGTTGCTCGAATGGCTGGACGAGAAGCGCGATCCGGTGCTCGACACGCCGGGCGACACGCACCGCCACGTGTCGCACCTGTTCGCGCTCTTCCCGGGCCGGCAGATCTCGCCCGCGCGCACGCCGGCCTGGGCGGCCGCCGCGCGCCGCACGCTGGAGGCCCGCGGCGACGCGGGAACCGGCTGGTCGATGGCCTGGAAGATGGCGTTCCGGGCACGGCTCGGCGACGGCGATCAGGCCTACCGCATGCTGCGCGGCCTGCTCGCGACACCCGGCGCCCGCGCCGCATTGCAGGCCGGTCCCGGCACCGAATCCAACAACGCCGGCGGCACCTATCCCAATCTGCTGGACGCGCATCCGCCGTTCCAGATCGACGGCAACTTTGGCTACACGGCCGCGGTGCTCGAGATGCTGCTGCAGTCGCAGGACGGCGAGCTCCAGTTGCTGCCCGCCCTGCCCTCGGCCTGGCCCGACGGCCGCGCGACGGGACTGCGCGCCCGCGGCGGCGTCGAGGTCGATCTTGCGTGGTCCGCGGGCCGCGTGACGGCGGTGACGCTGCGCGCCGCCCGCGACGGCTTCGCGGCCACGCGCCGCGTCGTCGTGCGCGCCGGAGACCGACACGCGACGGTCGTGCTCAAGCCCGGAGACACCCGCCGCCTCGACGGCGAGCTCCGCCCGATCCGATGAACCCGCTCTTCCCACAGTCCCGCCCATGTCCAAGTTCACCATGACCGCCGCCCTCCTCTCCACCGCGACCTTGTCCGGCGTCGTGCCGGCCGCGCTCGCCGCCGACGCGCCCCCGGCCGGCGCGGTCGACGAGTTGCGTGTCTTCGTCGACCAGCCGCTGCCGGGCCATCAGTGGACGATCGCCGACTTCGAGCTCAGCGCGCCGCTGACCGGCGATCGCGCCGAGGTCCCCAAGCCCGCCAAGCCCCAGGTCGAGGCGAGCCGGGTCTCGGCCCGCCGCAGTGCCAAGGACGGTGCGCGCGACGCCGTCACGATGACGTGGCAGGAAGCATGGTTCGCCAACCTGCGCATCGACGGCGGTCCGCCCGTCGATCTGCGCCCCTATCTGGCGCACGGCACCCTGGAGTTCGACATCAACGTCAAGGCGCTGTCCCAGGCCGGTCTCGGCTTCAAGCTGGGCTGCGGCGACGGCTGCGAACGCAAGGTCAACTACCTGATGCCCGGGCGCGCGCTGGAGGGCAAGGGCTGGCAGCGGCTGTCGTTCTCGCTGTCGTGTTTCCATCGCGACGGCGACGACTTCAGCCGGGTGCGGCAGCCCTTCTCCGTCGAAGCCAGCGGCAGCGGCGAGCTGTCGATCGCCAACGTCCGTTTCGTGCGGCGCGGACAGGCCAACGCGGTCTGCGCGGACTACCGCACCGAGTCGCTGACCCCGTCGCCGCTGATGCAGGCCTGGGCGCTGGACTGGTGGATGCCGCGTCATGAGCAGAAGCTGGCCGCGGTCCGCGCGCTGCGCGAGAGCGGCAGGAGCCCGGAGGTCGTCTTCATCGGCGACTCGATCACGCAGGGATGGGAGGACGCCGGCAAGGCGGTCTGGGCCGAGTACTTCGCCCGCTACGACGCGCTGAACCTGGGCTTCGGCGGCGACCACACCGAGAACGTGCTGTGGCGTCTTCAACATGGCGAGATCGACGGCATCGCGCCGAAGGTCACCGTGCTGATGATCGGCACCAATAACACCGGCGACCGCCAGGACGTGCCCGCCGTGACCGCCGCCGGCGTGCGCCGCCTGATCACCGAGATCCGCATGCGGCAGCCCTCGACCCGGATCCTGCTGCTGGCGATCTTCCCGCGCGATGCCAGGCCCGACGGCCGTGCACGCGCGATCAACAACCAGGTCAACGCCATCATCCGGGACTTCGCCGACGGACAGGTGATCCATTTCCTCGACGTCGGCGCCTCGCTGACGAACGCCGACGGCACGCTGTCCCCGGACGTGATGCCCGACTTCCTGCACCTCAGCGAGCGCGGCTACAAGCAACTGGCGCAGGCCATCGAGCCGACGCTGACGCGTCTGCTGAAGACCGCCCGCTGAGCCGGCCCGCACCGCGTCGCGCTTACCCCCTCCGACCCTCACACCACGAGCAGTCCCTTGACCTCCACGCCTGCCCCCTCCCCCTCCGTGTCGCCCGCCTTGTCGCCGCTGCCCGCCTTCGGCTACGCCTCGCCCTTCCCCGACACCTTCGTGTTCGGCGTGTCCGCCTCCGCGCCGCAGATCGAGGGCGCGGCCTTCGAGGGCGGCAAGGGCGAGTCCAACTGGGACCGCTTCAGCCGCCAGCCCGGCGCGGTCCACGGCGGCGACACGCTGGACGTGGCCGTCGACCACTACCACCGCTTCGACGAGGACTTCGCGCTGATGGCCTCGCTCGGCGTCAAGGACTACCGGATGTCGATCGCCTGGCCGCGGATCATTCCCGACGGCACCGGCGCGGTGAACGAGGAAGGTCTGCGCTTCTACCATCGGCTGTTCGCCAGCATGCGCCGGCACGGCATCACGCCGTGGGTCACGCTGTTCCACTGGGACCTGCCGATGGCGCTGGAGGCGCGCGGCGGCTGGACCTCGCGCGAGACCGTCGACGCCTTCGCGCGTTATGCGGAGGTCGTCGTGAAGGCCTTCGCGAGCGAGGTGACGCACTGGATCACGCTCAACGAGATCCGCTGCTTCACGATGCTGGCCTACGGCTACGGCACCAAGGCGCCGGGCCGCCGCGAGCCGGAGGCGGTCGTCAACCAGACCTATCACCACGCGATCGTCGCCCACGGCCATGCGGTGCGCGCGGTGCGCCTGCACGGCGGACCGGGGGCGAAGGTCGGCCTGACCGACAACTGCGACGTCAGCGTGCCCGTCAGCGAGACCCTCGAGGACATCGCCGCCGCGACCACGTGGTTCCGCGACCGCAATGCCCACATCCTCGGCGCGATCCACGCGGGCCATTACCCCGAGTCCTACCTCGCGCGCGTCGGCGACGCCGCCCCGACCGTGCTGCCGGGCGACTTCGCGCTGATCAGCCAGCCGACCGATTTCCTCGGGCTGAACATCTACACCGGGCACTATGTCCGTGCCGCCGACAACGCGGCCGGCTACGAACAGCTCGCGCTGCCGAAGAACTACCCGCGCGCCGATCCGCCGTGGCTGCACCTGGTGCCGCAGTCGATGTACTGGGCGCCCCGGATGGCGGCGGAGCTCTACGGCCACCGCTCGATCTACATCACCGAGAACGGCTGCGGCTACGACGACGAGCCGCTCGTCGGCGGCGAGTGCCACGACCTGCACCGGCGCGACTTCCTGCGCGGCCACCTGCGCGAACTGCATCGCGCGATCGGCGACGGCGTGCCGGTGGACGGCTATTTCCTGTGGTCGTTCATCGACAACTTCGAATGGGAGGACGGCTACCAGCGCCGCTTCGGCCTCGTGCACTGCGACTACGACACCTTGGCGCGCACGCCCAAGCTGTCCGCGCGCTACTACGCGCGGATCATCCAGGAACGGCAGATTCTCTGAGCCCGCGCCCCATGAGTGCCAACAGCCTGAACTCCACATCCGCCGCCGACGGCGCCGCGCCGATGCCTCACGCGATGCGCCCGCACGACCGCGTCCCGATGCCGCAGAAGCTCGGCTACGGGCTGGGCTCGATGATCGACCTGTGGGGGCACTGGCTCTACGCGTCCCTGGCCTTCCACGTCTTCAACGTCTTCCTGGGCGTCGCGCCGGGGCTGATCTCGACGGCGCAGATGATCAAGATCATCGTCGACGCCGCCTCGGACGCGATCTTCGGCTGGATCTCCGACAACACGCGCACCCGCTACGGGCGGCGCCGGCCCTTCATCCTGATCGGCGGCGTCCTGGCCGGCATCGGTCTGCCGCTGATGTTCGCGGTGGGGCGCGGCTGGACGGACATGCAGTACTTCATGTTCATGGTGCTCTCGACGGTGATCTACGTGCCGGTCATGAGCTGCTTCAACATGCCGTGGCTCAGCCTGGGCTCGGAGATGACGCCCGACTATCACGAGCGCACCAACGTGATGTCGATCAAGAACGCGATCCAGAAGGTGCCGGAGCTGGCGATGTTCTTCGCCGCGCAGTTCACCACGCTCGCGTGGTTCCACGGCGCGGACGGCAAGCCCGACATCCTGCGCGGCGCGCAGACCTATTGCGCGCTGCTGGGGGCCGTGATGGTGGCGGTGTCGGTCGTGATGTTCATGACCGTGCGCGAGCGCTACTACGAGAAGCTGGTCGCGCATTCGCAGACCCACATCCCCTTCGCCGACACGCTGTGGCGCACCCTTCGCTGCCGGCCGTTCCGGCATCTGCTCGGGATGATGCTGGCCTACGGCATCGGCACCGCGATGGTCGCGGCGCTCGGCTACTACGCGACGGTGTACTACGTCTGCAAGGGCGACGTGACGCTGGCCACCCAATGGAACACCGCGATGGGCCTGTCCGGCATGGCGTTCGGCTTCCTGGGCATCCCGTTCTTCAACCTCGTCGCACGGCGGCACGGCAAGCGGGCGGCGCTGGCGCTGGTGCTGTCGCTGGCGATCTGCGCGTTTATCGGGGACTGGTGGCTCTACGACCCGGAACGCCCCGCGCTGCAGCTGCTGGCCTGCGGATTCGTCGCCTTCACCGGGGCCGGCTTCTGGACGATCTACGGCTCCGCGGTCGCCGACGTCATCGACTACGACGAACTCCAGACCGGCCAGCGCCGCGAGGGCTCCTTCGCGGCCTGCCAGTCCTGGATCTCGAAGGTCGGCATCGCGCTGGGCGTCGGCGCCTCGGGCTGGATCCTGCAGTTCACCGGCTTCGATTCGAAGGTGCCGGTGCAGAGCGAGCACGCGATCTTCATGATCCGCCTCCTGCTGTCCGGTATCCCCGTGGCCGGGCTGCTGATGGCGCTGGTGGCGGTGTTGCGGTTCGAGCTGACCGAGCGCGGCATGGAGGAGATCCGGCAGCGCCTGGAGGCGCAGCGCGGCACCGTGTGAGCGGTCCGCATCCATTCACCCACAAGACGGAGACACGATGACGACACGAGCTTCCCTGATCGCGCTGCTCACCGCGGCGCTCGGCCTGATCACCGGCCTGGAGGCGGCGGCGCAGAGCTGCACGCCGACGGCGATCAAGCCCTATGTCAAGGTCGGCAGCGGCGCCTGGACGCAGGGCGCGGCGGCCACGGTCGCCGCGGGCGGGACGGTCACCCTGGGGCCGCAACCGACCAGCGGCGGCGCGTGGAGCTGGTCCGGCTGCGGCGCATCGGCCGGCAGCCGGGAGCTCGGCCTGACCGCCAAGGCCAGTTGCGCGGCGGTGGCGACCTACACCAACACCTGCGGCGCCAAGACCACGCAGAGCTTCGCGATCACCGTGCCCGGCATGCGCGACCTGACCAGCCTGCAGCTGTCCAAGCTGATGGGCGCGGGCTGGAATCTGGGCAACTCGCTCGAGGCCATCGGCGGCGAGACCGCCTGGGGCAACCCGGCGGTGACGCAGGCCATGTTCAACGCGGTGAAGGCGGCGGGCTTCAAGACGGTGCGCATCCCCGTGTCGTGGAAGCAGTACGCGGACGCCAACGACAACATCGGCGCGACGTGGATGGCGCGGGTGAAGCAGGTGGTGGATGACGCGCACAACGCCGGCCTGTACACGATGATCAACATCCACTGGGACGGCGGCTGGATGCAGCCGACCTATGCGCAGCAGGCGACGGTCAACGCGCGCATCACGAAGTTCTGGACCCAGATCGCCAACACCTTCAAGGGCTACGACGACACGCTGCTGTTCGCGGGCACCAACGAGGTCATGGTGACGGGCGACTACGGCACGCCGACGGTCGAGTACTACACGGTGCAGAACAGCTTCAACCAGACCTTCGTCAACGCGGTGCGCGCGACCGGCGGCGGCAACCTGGCGCGGCACCTGGTGGTCCAGGGCTTCAACACCAACATCGATCACACCGTCAATTTCGCGACGGTGCCGAGCGACTCGGTGGCGCGCCGGCTGATGATGGAGGTGCACTTCTACGACCCCTACAACTTCACGCTCAATGAAGGCAGCAGCATCTGGCAATGGGGCGCGGGGGCGACCAGCGCCGCCAACACGGAGACCTGGGCCAACGAGGCCTACGTCGACGGGCAGTTCCAGAAGATGAAGACGCGTTTCGTGGACCAGGGCATCCCGGTGATCCTGGGCGAGTTCGGCGCGATCCGCCGGACCGAGTTCCCCGGTGCGGAGACGTATCGCACGGCGTGGGACCGCTACGTCGCGCGTTCGGCATGGACGCACGGCGCCGTGCCGGTCTACTGGGACGCCGGGGCCGCGGCGTCCAACCACAGCACCGGGCTGTTCGATCGCGCGACCGGCAGCCAGGTTTATCCCGGCGTGATCAGCGCGATCGTCGACGCCGCGAAATGACGCGGTCGGATCCGGCGAGTCCGGGTCCGCTTTCTCCACGTCCTCCGCCGTCTCCACCCGATGCCCGCGATGCCCGAAGCGGTATCGCCGCCGGCACCGAATTCATTGGTCCCTGCCTGGCCCGTTTCCTAGCATCGCCAGCGGGCACGCAGAGCGCCTGCGTGCTCCCGCGCGACCGCGCGGCCATGAGAACCAATACATACGGACCGGAGACAAGACATGACCCTCGCATTCCCGCGCCTGGCGACGGCGGCACGCTGGCTTCACTCCACCCGCGCCGCGCTCGCCCTGCCGCTGGCCGCCCTGTCGATGGTGGCGACGAGCGCGGCCTTGGCCGCGCCCTGGACGCTCAGCGGCTCGCTCGGCACGCACGATCCCGACATCTACAAGACCAGCGCCACCTGGTGGATCTTCGAGACCACCGACAACGGCGGCATCGGCGTCAAGTTCTCCAGCGACGGCCACGCCTGGACGCAGGGCCAGCCGATCTTCAGCGGCGGCCTGTCCTGGTGGAAGTCCTACATCCCCGCCAACAAGACCGCCCAGGTCTGGGCGCCGGGGTGCGGCGAATGGGGCTCGCTGGGCTACTGCTATTACGCGGTGTCGAGCTTCGGCTCGCAGAAATCGGCGATCGGGCTGACCACCTCCGCAGGCGGCATTGCCGCCGGGAAATGGGTGGACCAGGGCGCGGTCGTCAGCTCGCAGGCCGGCGACACCTTCAACGCCATCGACCCCGCCCTCGCCAAGACCGTCGGCGGCAGCCCCTACCTGGTCTACGGCTCGTTCTGGAACGGCATCTTCATCCGGCCGGTCAGCAGCACCACGCTGAAGCCGTCGGGCAATCCGACCAACATCGCGCGCGACACCGTCAACGGCATCGAGAACGGCTTCGTCATCTCGCACGCGACCAACGGCACGACCTGGTACTACCTGTTCGCGTCCAAGAACGCATGCTGCCAGGGCGCCAACAGCACCTACCGCATCGTCGTCGGGCGATCGAGCGCCATCACCGGTCCCTATGTCGACAAGGCCGGCGTGGCGATGATGTCGGGCGGCGGCACGGTGCTGGCGTCCAGCGGCTCGCGCTTCAAGGGACCGGGCGGACAGTCGCTGCTCGCGGACGGCTCGGTGATCGCCTGGCACGCCTACGACGCGCAGAACAACGGCGCGCCGGTGCTGTTCATCAACAACGTGACCTGGGGCAGCGACGGCTGGCCGCAGGCGGTCTGGTGAACCCCGCCCGGCTCACGCTCGGGGCCGTGCTCGGCGGCGCGCTGACGGGCTTCGTCGCGGGCTGCCTGGTGGACGAAGGCCGTGAGCCGGTCGTTCTGGCCGCCGCGCGTCAGGCGCCGATACCGCCCCTCGACGCGGTCCGGTCCACCCGTGCGCCGGGCACGGTGAGGGTCGCCGAGGCGGCCGCCGCGATGCCGGACGCCGACAGGCCGGATCTCCCGGCCTTGCTGCACGCGCCGCCCGGCGAGTTGCGGGCGAGTGTCCTCACCGCGCTGCGCCACCGCGCCCATGGCGGCTGGCTGTACGCGCGGGCGCTGGTCCAGCCCTGCGCGACGCTCGAGCTGATGGCGATGCGGGCGCAGGTGGCTGAGCCGGTGTCGCTCGACCTGAACAATCCGCGGGCGCAACGGGCCGCGCGCCAGCGCGACCAGCTCGTCGCCGCATGCGCGCAACTGCAGCCCGAAGAGATCCAAGAGGCGATGAACGTCCCGCCGGGATCGACCGATCCGCTCATCGCGCTGAGGGACCGGCAGGTGCGACCGGGCAGCGCCGAGGCGCGTGACCGGATGGCGGCCATCCTCGACCGCCCCGATCCGCTGATGCTGGCGGCGCTCGGCCCGGGCCTGCTGCAGCGTGACGGCGAGGCGTACGTCTTCGACGGCCGGCGCCACGGGGACGAGACCGAACGCCGCGAGATGGAGGCCGCGGCGGTGCTGCTGGCCTGCTCGCTCGGCCTGCCCTGCGACGACAGCAACGAACTCGTCTGGGCGCCCTGCCTGATCGACGGCGACTGCCGCCATGCGTCGCTCGCCGAGTCCGTCATGGACGAGCTCGGCGCGGCGGACCATCCCGAGCGCCGCGCCGCCGTGCTGGCCTGGGTGGGGAAGCTGCGCGACGCGGTCCTGGCGCGCGAGGTCGACCGGTTCGTGAATCCGCCCGCGCGGTAATCCGGGCCTGCCCTGATGCCGAATTTGGCATTGCGCAACTGGAAAATGTGATTGGCTCTGAATCGCACGCTTTCCTAGCATCAGCTCCGCTCGACAAGGGACCCTGAGGGGCTTGTGGGCGTCGTCCGGGACCCTGCCGGTGCGACCAGCCATAAAAACGACGGAGACAACATGAGCAAGATTCCTTTCGCGTTGCGCGGCACCGCGGCTGCCGCCACCGTTCTGGGCCTCATCGCGGGCGCCCACGCCCAGCAGGCGCCTGAAGAGAAGAAGAAGGCGGACGACAACCAGCTCGAGACGGTGGTCGTCACCGGCATGCGCCGCTCGGCCGAGTCGGCCCAGACGATCAAGCAGAACAGCGACCAGGTGGTCGATTCGATCGTCGCCGAGGACATCGGCAAGTTCCCCGACAAGAACGTGGCCGAGATCCTGGGCCGCGTCACCGGCGTGCAGATCCAGCGCAACAACGGCGAGGCCAGCGGCGTGATCGTCCGGGGCCTGGGCGGCGTGGTCACGCTGCTCAACGGCCGCGAGTTCTTCTCGGACTCGGGCCGCAGCCTGTACCTGTCCGACGTGCCGGCGACCATGCTCAAGCGCATCGACGTCTACAAGACGCAGGAAGCCTCGCTGCCCGAAGGCGGCACCGCCGGCGTCATCGACGTGCGCACCAACCGCCCGCTGGACTTCAAGGACGCGCAACTGGTCGTGTCCGCCCGCGGCGAACGCCGCGACAAGGCCAAGACGAACAACCCGGACATCTCCGGCATGGCGTCCAACCGCTGGAAGACGGACCTGGGCGAGATGGGCGCGCTGATCGGCCTGTCCTACCAGCGCGGCCAGTACCACGATGAAACCGGCTTCGTCGGCAATCCCGAGCAGATCGTCGTGCCGGGCCGCACGAACCCGGTGCTGGGCACCGACTCGATGGGCCGCGTCTTCGCCCTCGGCGACCGCAAGCGCGTCGCCGGCAACTTCGCCCTGCAATGGAAGCCGAACAAGGATGCCGAGATCTACCTCGAAGGCTTCGGCACCCGCATCGACCACCGTTATCAGCTGTCGTTCCTGGTGGGCGGCATCGGCATGTTCAACGACGGCGCCTGGCGCCCCGCGCCCGGCACCGTGATCACGACCAAGCCGGGCACCGACAACCTCGACACCGCCACCAACACCAACTATCCGGGTTGGGGGTTCACCTCGACGCAGGCCAAGCACGACGAGGTCGGCAACAACCAGCTGGCCCTGGGCGGCAACTGGCGCATCACCGATCGACTGAAGGTCAGCACCGAGCTGGCCCGCACGCGCAGCGAGATCGACTGGGTCAACCGCATCCTGGACACCGGCTACAACCCCACCAGCACCGTCGCGATGGTGCGCGGCGGCGGCGGCTACATCGACTATCCCGGCCTGGACCTGACCGACGCCGCGAACTTCCATGTCAACGGCGGCGTCGACGTGCGCGGCCGCCGCGAGGGCCGCTCCACCGACTGGCGCGCCGATGCCGACTACGACATGGGGGACGGCTTCCTGAAGGAGCTCAGCACCGGCGTGCGCCTGGCCAAGCGTGATGCGATGTCGATCAACAGCAACATGCCGTGGACGACCTCGTTCTCGGCGGTGGGCCAGACGCTGACCAACTTCCCCGGCGTCTACGAGGTGTCGCCCAAGACCTACGGCGACTTCGGCGTGAAGCGCTACGTCTTCGCGTCCCGCGACTGGCTGCTCGACAACGGCGACGCGTTCCGCCAGATGCTGACCGGCAGCACGACGCTGACGCCCTACGACCCGATGACGCTGTTCGACGACACCGAGAAGACCAGCGCCGTGTATGGCCGCGCCAAGTTCGGCTTCGACGCGTGGGGCGTGCCCGTCTCCGGCGTGGCCGGCGTGCGGCTGGTCCGCACCGAGCAGACGCTGCGCGGCAATTCCCGGGACGTCTCGTCCAACGTGATCACCCCGGTGCTGGTCGACACGTCGCGCACCGACGCGCTGCCGACCCTGTCGTTGCGCGCCGACCTGACCCCGCGCCTGGTCAGCCGGCTGGTCTGGGGCAAGACGATCGAGCGTCCCAACTTCGTCGACTACAACCCGGGGCAGACCAACTCGCCGCCCGGCGGCGGCACCACCTTCGGCACGCTGTCGGGCGGCAATCCCGACCTGAAGCCGACCGAGTCGAACAACACCGACGTCGCGCTCGAGTACTACTTCGCCAAGACCGGCTCGGTGACCGGCACCGTGTTCGAGCACAAGTTCAAGAACCGCGTCATGACGCAGACGACGCAGACCACGATCAACGGCGTCCCGTACAACGTGACGCAGCCGGTCAACGTCACCCGCGCCAACCTGCACGGCTACGAGCTGAGCTACCGCCAGTTCTACGACTTCCTGCCGGGCTGGCTGGGCGGCTTCGGCATGGAGGCCAACTTCACCTTCATGACCGGCAAGCAGACCCAGCCGGACGGTACCGACGGCCCCTTCCTCGGCCAGTCGAAGAAGGCCTACAACCTGGTGGGCATGTACGAGCGCAACGGCATCTACGCCCGCCTGGCCTACAACTGGCGCGACAAGTTCCTGGCCGAGTTCCCGTACCGCAGCACGCAGCACGCGCTGTGGGTGGCGCCGCTCAAGACGCTGGACCTGTCGCTGGGCTACGACGTGACCCGGCAGATGACGGTGTCCCTGGACGTGACCAACCTGCTGAACCAGGCCTATCACGACTACTTCGACAAGGACCCGTCGCTGGTGCGTGACGTGCGCTACTACGACCGCACGGTGGCCCTGGGCCTGCGCTGGAAGCTCTGATCCCGCCCGCCGACGACCTCGCAGCTCCCCCCGTACCGATGACCCGCCCCACCGACGCGCCCGCGGCGCAAGTCCTGACCCCGCTGATCCTCCAGCGGGCGGATCCCCACCTCACCCGTCACGTCGACGACGCGGGCCGGGCGCGCTATTTCTTCACCGCCTCGGTGCCGGCCTACGACCACATCGAGCTGCGCGCCGCCGACCGCTGGGGCGACCTGCCCCAGGCCGAGCCCCGCGTGATCTGGCGCAAGCCGGACACCGGGCCGTGGTCGGCGCTGATCTGGGCGCCGGAGCTGCACTTCCGGCAAGGCGCCTGGTACGTGTACTTCGCCGCGGCGCCGAGCCGGGAGATCGTCGACGGCCTGTTCCAGCACCGCATGTATGTGCTGCGGACCACCTCGGCGGACCCGATGGCCGGCACCTGGGAATTCCTCGGCCAGGTCGACAGCGGGATGGATACCTTCTGCCTGGACGCGACGACGTTCGAGCACCAGGGACGGCTGTACTACCTGTGGGCGCAGAAGGACCTCGCCGTCCCCGGCAATTCCAACCTGTACATCGCGCCGATGCGCACGCCCTGGCAGCTCGCCGGCGCGCCGGTGATGCTCAGTCGTCCGGAGTTCGACTGGGAGTGCCGCGGCTTCCTGGTCAACGAGGGGCCCTCGGTGCTGAGGCGCCATGGCAAGGTCTTCATCAGCTACTCAGCAAGCGCCACGGACGAGAACTACGCGATGGGTCTGCTGTGGATGGACGAATCGTCCGATCCGATGGACCCGGCGAGCTGGACCAAGTCGCGCCGGCCGGTGCTGACGACCAGCGCGACGCAGCCGGTTTTCGGCCCCGGGCACAACAGCTTCGCCCTGGACGAGGACGGCGAGACGGTCCTGCTCGTCTATCACGCCCGCACCTACACCGAGATCGTGGGCGATCCGCTCTGGAACCCCGACCGCCACACCTTCGTCAAACGTCTGGCATGGACCTCCGACGGCATGCCGCGTTTCGGCGACGCCGGCCTGACCACCTGACGGCGTCCTCGGTCGCAGAACCGTGGAAGTATGGCGCTGGTGGGGGACGGCATGGCGTGGGGTTTCGGCGCTTGCCGCCGGGGCCCCACGCCATGGCGGCCAACGCCCCGGCCGAAGAAGGACGGACAAAGAAGGACAGCCGCCCCCCAAAAACAGATACCGATCTTGACATCGAAACCATGGAAGTTTTGATTGGATCCGAATCACCCATCTCCCTAGCATCGTGCAACGGAGACATCACAGAACACTGCAATGACCGAGGCCAGGAAGAAGATCAAGCTGCGTTCCGCCGAGTGGTTCGGAACACAGGACAAGAACGGGTTCATGTACCGGTCCTGGATGAAGAACCAGGGCATCCCGGACCATGAATTTGAGGGGAAACCGATCATCGGCATCTGCAACACGTGGTCGGAACTGACCCCGTGCAACGCGCATTTCCGCAAGCTGGCCGAGCACGTCAAGCGCGGCATCCTGGAGGCTGGCGGCTTCCCGGTGGAGTTCCCGGTGTTCTCCAACGGCGAGTCCAACCTGCGCCCCACCGCCATGCTCACGCGCAACCTCGCCAGCATGGACGTCGAGGAATCGATCCGCGGCAATCCGATGGATGCCGTCGTGCTGCTGGTCGGCTGCGACAAGACCACCCCTGCCCTGCTGATGGGCGCGGCCAGCGTGGACCTGCCGACCATCGTCGTGACCGGCGGGCCGATGCTCAACGGCAAGCTCAACGGCAAGAACATCGGCTCGGGCACCGCCGTCTGGCAATTGCACGAACAGGTCAAGGCCGGCGAGATCTCGATGCACGAGTTCATCGGTGCCGAGGCGGGCCACTCGCGCTCGGCGGGCACCTGCAACACCATGGGCACGGCCTCCACGATGGCCTGCATGGCCGAGTCGCTGGGCACCTCGCTGCCGCACAACGCCGCGATCCCGGCGGTCGACTCGCGCCGCTACGTGCTGGCGCACCTCTCCGGCATGCGCATCGTGGACATGGTCTGGGAGGACCTGAAGCTGTCCCGGATCCTGACCCGCGAGGCCTTCGAGAACGCCATCCGGACCAATGCCGCGATCGGCGGCTCGACCAACGCGGTGATCCACCTGAAGGCGATCGCCGGCCGCATCGGCGTGCCGCTCGAGCTCGAGGACTGGACCACCATCGGCCGCGGCACGCCGACGCTGGTGGACCTGCTGCCCTCGGGCCGCTTTCTGATGGAGGAGTTCTATTACGCCGGCGGCCTGCCGGGCGTGCTGCGCCGGCTCGGCGACCACGGGCTGCTGCCGCACAAGGACGCGCTGACCGTCAACGGCCGCACCCTCTGGCAGAACTGCCACGACGCGCCCATCCATGACGAGGAGGTCATCCGCCCGATCGACCGGCCGCTGATCGAGGACGGCGGCATCTGCGTGCTGCGCGGCAACCTGGCGCCGCGCGGCGCGGTGCTCAAGCCCTCGGCGGCGACGCCCGCGCTGATGCAGCATCGCGGTCGCGCCGTCGTCTTCGAGGACTTCGACGACTACAAGCGGCGGATCATGGATCCGGACCTGGAGGTCGACGCCGATTCGATCCTCGTCATGAAGAACTGCGGCCCCCGCGGCTACCCCGGCATGGCCGAGGTCGGCAACATGGGCCTGCCGCCCAAGCTGCTGGCGCGCGGCATCAAGGACATGGTCCGGATCTCCGACGCCCGCATGAGCGGCACCGCCTACGGCACCGTGGTGCTGCACGTCGCGCCGGAAGCCAAGGCCGGCGGACCGCTGGCGGTGGTGCGCGAGGGCGACTGGATCGAGCTGGACTGCGCCGCCAACCGGCTGCATCTGGACATCGGCGACGAGGAGCTGGCGACCCGGCTGGCCGACTGGGCCGCGAAGCAGACGCCCGATCCCGCGGACCAGAGCGGCTACCGCAAGCTCTACGTCCAGCACGTGCTGCAGGCCGACGAGGGCTGCGACTTCGACTTCCTGCGCGGCAACCGCGGCTCCGCGGTGCCCCGGCACTCGCACTGAGCGCGCATCGAGGACAAGCGAAGGACCGGCGACGGTCCTTCGTCGTTTGAGCGGGCGAGCGCCCGGAGACGAGACGACACCAGACGGCCGCAAGCCCGCGACGATGGGACGACGGGACGGCAGGCGCCGCCCCACAGGCCGGCCACGACAACGACAACAGGAGACAGACATGAGCATGAAGAACAAGGCCTGCGGCCTGGTCGCGGGCGCGCTGCTCGCGGGCGCCGCGCAGGCGGCCGACGTGACGCTGAGCATCGACGCGGACAAGCCTGGACCGCGCATCCATCCCGAGGTCTACGGCCAGTTCGCCGAGCATCTCGGCACCGGCATCTACGAGGGGATGTGGGTCGGTCCCGACTCGAAGATCCCCAACGTGCGCGGCTGGCGCAAGGACGTGGTGGGCGCGCTCAAGGCGCTGCACGTGCCGCTGGTGCGCTGGCCCGGCGGCTGCTTCGCCGACGAGTACCACTGGCGCGAAGGCCTCGGCCCGCGCGGCAAGCGGCCGGTGAAGGTCAACACGCACTGGGGCGGCGTGGCCGAGAACAACGCCGTCGGCACGCACGAGTTCTTCGACCTGGTCGAGCAGCTCGGCGCCAAGGCCTACGTCAACGGCAACCTGGGCACCGGCAGCGCGCGCGAGATGGCCGAGTGGCTGGAGTACATGACGGCCGAGGGCAACTCCACGCTGGCGCAGGAACGCCGCAGGAACGGCCGCGACAAGCCCTTCAAGGTGGACTACTTCGCCGTGGGCAACGAGGCCTGGGGCTGCGGCGGCAACATGACGCCGGAGTACTACGTCAACCAGTACCGGCAGGTCGCCACCTTCCTGAAGACGCCCGAGAACAACCGGCCCAAGTTCATCGCCAGCGGCGGCAACGCCAACGACACGCGGTGGACCGAGGTGCTGAGCACGCAGAACATCAAGTTCAACTTCGACGCGATCGGCCACCACTACTACGTCTTCCCCACCGGCCAGTGGGAGGGCAAGGGCCCGGCCGCCGGCTTCCAGGAGGACCAGTGGCTCTCGCTGCTGTCCTACACGCAGGACTTCGAGAAGACCGTCGCCGCCAACATCGCCGTGCTGGACAGGAACGACCCGCAGAAGCGCCTCGGGCTCTACCTGGACGAATGGGGCAGCTGGTATGACCCGGAGCCGGGCACGAACCCGGGCTTCCTCGTCCAGCGCAACACGCTGCGCGACGCGGTGCTGGCCGCCCTGCACTTCCACATGTTCCACCGGCATGCGGACCGCGTGCACATGACCAACATCGCGCAGATGGTCAACGTGCTGCAGGCGATGATCCTGACGGACAAGACCCGCATGGTGCTGACGCCGACGTATCACGCCTTCGCGCTGTACGCGCCCTTCCAGGACGCGACCGCGCTGCCCACGACGCTGGGCGGCAATCCCGAGTACGCGCTGGCCGGCAAGGCCATGCCGGCGGTGAGCGCCTCGGCGGCGCGCGGCAAGGACGGCCGGCTGTACCTGGCGCTGATCAACGTGAATCCGCGCGAGGCGCAGACGGTGACGCTCGCCGTGCAAGGCGCCGCGGCGCGACGCGCGGTCGGCCAGGTGCTGAGCGCCGACGCGATGGACGCCGAGAACAGCTTCGCCAGGCCGGACGCGGTCAAGCCGAAGGCCTACGAGGCGCAGGCCAAGGACGGCCGGCTGAGCCTGCCGCTGCCGCCGAAGTCCATCGTCGTCGTGTCGCTGGAGGGCTGATCCATGAGCGACCTCACCCGACGCACCCTGCTCGCGCAGGGCGGCGCGGCGGCCCTCGTCCTCACGGGCTGCGGCGGGGGCGGCTCGACCGGCGCGGATGCGAGTCCCGCCGCCCCGGCACCGGGCCCTGCGGTTCCTCCGCCGCCCCCTCCTCCTCCGCCACCGCCACCGCCACCGCCCGCACCGCCGGCCCCCACGCAGACGCCGGTGACCTTCACGGAGGTCTCGGTGCACGACCCGTCGGTGATCCGCGCCGACGGCAGCTTCTACATCTTCGGCTCGCACCTCGGCGCGGCGAAGACCTCGGACCTCATGAACTGGACGAGCGTGGCCGACGGCGTGAACAACGCCAACCCGCTGTTCAACCAGGTCACGACCGCGCTGGCAGACACCTTCGCATGGGCGCAGGTCACCGACCTGTGGGCGCCGGATGTCGCGCGGCTCGACGACGGCAAGTACCGGATGTACTACTGCGCCTGCAAGGGCGACTCGCCGCGCTCGGCGCTGGGCGTGGCGATCGCCGACGCGGTCCAGGGCCCCTACGTGAACCAGCAGATCCTGCTGAAGTCCGGTCAATGGGGCCTGCCCAGCGAGGACGGCACGATCTACGACGCGACGGTGCATCCGAACGTCGTCGATCCGCAGGTCTTCAAGGACGCCGCCGGGCGGCTGTGGATGGTCTACGGCTCGTACTCGGGCGGGCTCTTCATCCTCGAGCTCGACAGGACGAGCGGCCTGCCGCTCGCGGGCCAGGGCTACGGCAAGCACCTGATGGGCGGCAACCACGCGCGCATCGAGGGCGCCTACGTGCTCTACAGCCCGGCGTCGCAGTACTACTACCTGTTCTGCAGCTTCGGCGGGCTCGACGCCAACGGCGGCTACAACCTCCGCGTGTCCCGCTCGCGCCTTCCGGACGGCCCGTACGTCGACGGCCGCGGCACCGACATGGCCACCGTCAAGGGCGCCGCCGGCACGCTGTTCGACGACGCGAGCATCACGCCGCACGGCCAGAAGCTGATGGGCGGCCATCAATGGGCGCTGGCGAGCGGCGAGACGGGGACGGCACCCGGTTATGTCTCGCCGGGGCACAACTCGGCCTACCTCGACCCGGCCACGGGCCAGTTCTTCCTGATCTTCCACACGCGCTTCCCCGGCACCGGCGAGCTGCACCAGGTCCGCGTCCACGAGATGTTCCTGAACGCCGACGACTGGCTCGTCGCCGCGCCGTTCCGCTACGCGCCGCTGTCGCTGGCGGTGCCGGCGGTGGCGGCCGCGGTGAGCGCCGCGGACGCTGTCGGCGGCTACCAGCTGATCAATCACGGGTTGGACATCACGGCCACGTCGAAGACGTCGGTCGCGATCCGGCTCGCGGGCGACGGCACGGTCAGCGGCGGCGCGACGGGGACCTGGACGCACCAGGGCAACAACCGCGTATCGGTGGTGTTGAACGGCAGCGGCACGGCGGGCGGCACCTTCGCCGGCGTCCTGTCCCGGCAATGGAACGCCAAGGCGGGCGCCTTCGTCGTGACCTTCACGGCGCAGTCGAGCGGCGGCGTGTCGCTGTGGGCCGCGCGCACGGGCGACTGACAGGGCCCGGCTGATGCGCCGCGACTTCCTCCGACGGTGCCTGTGCGGCACCGCGGCCGCCTCGGTCGGGACGGTCTGCGGGCCGGCCTTCGGCGCGCTGTTGGCGGGCGAGTCCGCCGCCGCGCCCGCCGACCCGTGGCCCGCGGATCCTGCCCGGGCTGGCGCCACCGTGGTCTCCCGCTTTCCGTTGTCCCGGGTGCGTCTGCTCGACGGGCCCTGCCTCGACGCGCAACGCACCGACCTGCGCTACCTGATGGCGCTCGATCCGGACCGGCTGCTCGCGCCGTTCCGCCGCGAGGCCGGCCTGCCGCTGCCCAAGCCGTCCTACGGCAACTGGGAGAGCAGCGGGTTGGACGGCCACATGGGCGGGCACTACGTGTCGGCCCTGGCGATGATGGCCGCCGGCACGGGCGACGACGCGGTGCGCGCCCGCCTGCGGCAGGTGCTGGCCGCCCTGCGGCACTGCCAGCTCGCCCACGGCGACGGCTACCTCGGCGGGATCCCCGACGGCAAGCTCGCCTGGCGCGAGATCGCGCGCGGCGAGCTGAAGGTCGACAGCTTCTCCGTCAATGGGCGCTGGGTGCCCTGGTACAACCTGCACAAGACCTTCGCCGGGCTGCGCGATGCGTGGGTCCTGACCGGGGAAGCGCTGGCGCGCGTGATGCTGATCGACTTCGGCGCCTGGGCGCTGACGCTGCTCGAGCCGCTGAGCGATGCGCAGCTGCAGGACATGATGCGCGCCGAGCACGGCGGCATGAACGAGATCCTGGCCGACGTGGCCGCGATGACCGGCGACGCCCGCTTCCTGCGCCTGGCCGAACGCTTCTCGCACCGGGCGGTCCTCGATCCGCTGCGTGAGCGGCGCGACGCGCTGACGGGCCTGCATGCCAACACGCAGATTCCCAAGGTCATCGGCTTTGCACGGATCGCCGAGCTGCGGGCCACGATGCCGGGCGGCCCGCGCGCAGGCGGCGATGCCGCGGCGGACGGCGACTGGATCGACCCCGCGCGATTCTTCTGGCACACGGTGCGCGAGCGTCGCAGCGTCGCGACCGGCGGCAACAGCGTGAAGGAGCATTTCCACGCGCTGGAGGACTTCCAGCCCATGCTCGACGAGGTGGAAGGTCCCGAGACCTGCAACACCTACAACATGCTCAAGCTGACCGAGCTGCTGCATGCGCATGCCGCCGACGATCGCGAGCGGTCACGTTACGCGGACTACTACGAGCGCGCGCTGTTCAATCACATCCTGGCGTCGCAGCATCCGTCGGGCGGCTTCGTGTACTTCACGCCGATGCGGCCGAACCACTACCGGGTCTATTCGCAGGTCCACCTGGGCATGTGGTGCTGCGTCGGGTCGGGCCTGGAGAGCCATGCGCGGCATGGTCAGTTCGTCTACTCGCGCGTGGAGGACACGGGCGACGTTCCGGCGCTGTTCGTCAATCTCTTCGTTTCCTCCTCGCTGGACTGGCGCGAACAGGGCCTGCGCCTGAGCCAGCACACCCGATTCCCCGACGAGGGGGCGACGCGCCTGCGCATCGACGCCGTCGTTGCCGCCGACGGCGTCGCTGGCGGTGTCGTTGGCGGTGTCGTTGGCGGCGATGCCGAGGCGCGCACCACCGGCGCGGCCGAGGTGCCCGCATCGCGGCGTTTCGCATTGAAGATCCGCCATCCCGGCTGGGTCGCGTCGGGCGCGCTGCGCGTGAAGGTCAACGGCCGGCCGATCGCGCTGTCCGCCGACGACGCGCGCCCGGGCGGATACCTCACGATCACGCGGGACTGGCGCGCCGGCGACGTCGTCGATCTGCGCCTGCCGATGCGCACGACGCTCGAGCCGATGCCCACGCGCACGGACTACGTCGCGGTGCTGCGCGGACCGATCGTCCTCGCGGCCCGCACGCGCTCGATCGCGGGCGAGCGGCTCGTCTTCCGCGCGGGCGAGGCCCGCATGGACCACATCGCGCAGGGCGCGGTCGTGCCGCTGTCACAGGCGCCGCTCTTCGTGAGTGCCGCGCCGGACTTCGGCGATCGGCTCGCGCCGGTGCCCGGACGCCCGCTGACCTTCAGCGCCGGATCCCTGCCACAAGGGCCGGACGGCGCCCCGGTGAAGAACCTGGTGCTGGAGCCCTTCTTCCGCCTGCACGACACGCGGTATGTCGTGTACTGGCCGTACAGCACGCCGGTCGAGGCCAGAAGCCGCCGCGACCGGCTCGCCCGGGACGAGCGCGAGCGCCTCGCGCTGCAAGCCCGCACCGTCGACACCGTCGCCCCCGGCGAGCAGCAGCCCGAGAGCGATCACGGCTTCGCGGGCGAAGGCGTCGACACCGGCCTCCACAAGGGCCGCCGCTGGCGCCACGCGACCGCGTGGTTCAGTTATCGCCTCAGCGATCCGAAGCGGGAGGGTCAGGTCTTGCGGCTCGCGTTCTCCGCGCTCGACGACGGCCGGCGCTTTTCCCTCCACGTCAATGATCGTGAGCTGGCCGAGCTGACGCTGCGTTCGTCCGCCCTGCCACCCGGCGAGGAGATCTACACCCGCGACTTCGCGCTGCCGGTCGACTGGCCCCGGCCGGCGGACGGATCGCTGCGGGTCAGGCTCGTCGCCTCGCCCGGCTCGATTGCGGGCGGGGTGTACGACCTGAGGCTGTTGAAGGCCGCCGATCCGGATCGGGACTAGGACGCGTCGGAGTCCTGGTTGTCTGGTGGCGACCTGTCATCGCATGACGGCGACCCTTGCCGGGACCAGGTCGCCGAGCGTCCCCAACGACAGCCGGGCGCGGTCGACCCATCGGGTCATCGTCGCCGCAACGACGGTGGACCTGCGCCCTTGTTCCCTCCAAGAGACGGATCCCTCAATCTTCGCGTCGCGCGACGGCCCATTCGAGGCGATCATCCTGTCCACACATGGCACCAGAGGGAGTTCATCGTGACTGCTATCTCCAACCTGAAGATCGGCGTCCGCCTGACCGTGGGCTTTGCGGCCGTGATCGCGCTGCTTGTCATCCTGGCCGTGATCGGCGTCACCAAGATCAGCGCCATCGACCACAACGCCGAGACCATCCTCCATGACCGCTTCGTCAAGGTGAAACTGGCCCAGACGGTCGAGAACGAGGTGAACAACCAGCTCCGCGCGATGCGGACGGCGCTCATCGTGTCCGATCACGCGATGGCCGAGCGGGAGATTGCCAAGCTGGAGACCTCGCTGCCCGTCGTCGCGCGCGCGGTCGAACAACTGACCGCGACGGTGCACAGCGAGCGTGGCAAGGCGGCCCTCGATCAACTGGTCGAGAGCCGCGCCAGGTTCAAGGAAAAGGAACTCCAGCTGATCGATCTGGTGAAGGCGGGAAAGATCGACGAGGGTCGCCAACGACTCGTGTCGGACATCCTGCCGCTGCAGAACGTCTATCTGACGGCGGTCGAGGCCTTCTCGAAGTCGCAGGCGGACAGCATGGAGGAGTTCGGCGCTCAGACCACGGCGCTGGCCCGCAGCGCCAGGACGCTGATGGCGCTGCTGTCGGTGATCGCCGTGCTGCTGGCGGTGGTGATCGCGTATCTGCTGACGCGCTCGATCACGCGGCCGATCGCCGACGCGGTCCGTGTCGCCGAGACCGTGGCCGCCGGTGACCTCTCCGCGTCCATCGAGGTGCGCGGCCGCGACGAGACCGCTCAGTTGCTGGCGGCACTCAAGTCGATGAACGAGAGCCTCATCGGCATCGTCGGGCAGGTGCGGCTGAGCAGCGACTCGATCGCCACGGGCTCGCATCAGATCGCGACCGGCAGCGCCGACCTGTCGCAGCGCACGGAGGAGCAGGCGTCCAGCCTCGAGCAGACGGCCTCGGCCATGGAGGAAGTGGCGGCGACCGCGCAACGCAGCGCCGACTCCGCGCGCAGCGCGACGACCCTGGCCGAGTCCGCCAGCATCGTGGCCAGCCGGGGCGGCGCCACCATGACCGAGATCGTCGCGACGATGGGCGACATCAGCGCGAGCGCCCGCAAGATCGCCGACATCACCGGCGTCATCGACGGCATCGCGTTCCAGACCAACATCCTGGCGCTGAACGCGGCGGTGGAGGCGGCGCGCGCGGGCGAGCAGGGACGGGGTTTCGCGGTGGTCGCCAGCGAGGTCCGCACCCTGGCCCAGCGGGCGGGAACGGCCGCCAAGGAGATCCGCGTCCTGATCGGCGAGAACGTCGGGCGGGTCGAGACCGGATCGCGACTCGTCGAAGGCGCGGGAAGCACCATGGACGAGATCGTGCGCCAGATCCGGGAGGTGGCCCTGTTGATCGCCGAGATCGACACGGCGACGGGCCAGCAGAGCCTGGGGATCGGCGAGGTGAGCAAGGCCGTCAACGTGCTCGACCAGGTGACCCAGCAGAACGCCGCGCTGGTCGAGGAATCGGCCGCGGCAGCGGACAGCCTGAGTCAGCAGGCGCGGCGCCTCACCGAGGTCGTCGGAGCGTTCAAGCTGGGCGCCGCGGGCTGATCATCCACCGACGTCGGCCACGCTGGCTCGACGACGGAGGACGTGCGAAAAGTCTCACCCTCCAATGCCCCCGGGTCGTCGGTTCGATCCGGGTGATGAATCAGTGACGACAGCGACCGGGAGGTCCGAAAGAATCTGGTTCAAGGCAGACAGAGATGAACGATGAGTAGATCCGGGGTGTGCGTCGTCGACCTGACGACGCGGCTGGGCGAGCAGGCGATCGGTCAGGTCCGGACGTCGCCGTCGACCACCGGGCCGCGTCGGTCCATCGCCCTGAGCGCGGATCCCGGCGCCCCGGTCCTGGACTGGTGGCGGCCCCCGCCGCACGGCGAGCACCTGACCCTGGACGACAGCCCCGTCCTGCTCATCCTGCTGCTCGGCCCCGGCTCGGTCCAGGCGGCCAGGGCGATCTTCCGGCAGGCCGTCGCCGCGGGGGTGCCGCGCATCCGCGTGCTCGTCATGCCCAGCGCCATCGTCGAAGAGCTGGCGATGCAATCCCTGGTCGCGCCGGACGATCCCGTGGCGAGCCTCCATCGTCTGCCCGACAGCAGCCCGGAGACGCTGTGGTTCGTCCTGATCGAAGAACTCCCCCCATGGTCCGGCACGCAAGGCCTGACCCCTTCACCCCCCGCCGAGAACCTGAGAACACCGATGAGCACCAATCTCAAGCAGTCGATGAGCACGGCCATGACGATCGACGGCGCCCTCGCGGCCGCCCTCGTGGACTTCCGCAGCGGCATGTGCCTGGCCCAGGCCGGCACCGCCATGAACCTGGACCTGGCCGCGGCCGGCAACACGCAGGTCGTGCGCGCCAAGCTGCAGACGATGGAGGCGCTGGGCCTGCGCAAGGGCATCGAGGACATCCTGATCACGCTGACCGACCAATACCATCTGATCCGCCTCGTGACCAGCAACGCCGGGCTGTTCCTCTACCTGGTGCTGGACAAGAACAAGAGCAACCTCGCCCTGGCCCGCTACAAGCTGACCGACATCGAACGCGCCCTCATGGTGTGACCTGCCCCCGCTCAACCGGAAGAACGCCATGCAATCGCTTCGCGCACTCTGCGGGCTCCTGGCCGCGATCACCCTCGTGCCCGCCTTCGCGGCCGACCCGCCGGTCACCGGCACCCTCCTGCTCGGTCAGGTCGCGCCGTTCAGCGGCCCCTCGGTCAAGCTGGCCGAGGAGTTCAACCTCGGCGCCCGCACCTACTTCCAGGCGCTCAACGAGCGCGGCGGCGTCAACGGCCACCGTGTCGAGCTGCGCACCCGCGACGACCGCTACGTCCCCGCGGAGACCGCGAAGTTCGCCAAGGAACTGATCGAGCAGGACGGCGTCTTCGCGCTGTTCGGCACCGTCGGCACCGGGACCACGCTGGCCGCGGTGCCGGTGGCCGTGGCGGAGGGCGTGCCGCTGTTCGCGCCGTCCACCGGCGCCGACGCGCTGCGCACGCCGCTCAACCGGCTGGTGTTCCACATCCGCGCCGGCTACCACGAGGAGGCCGACTACATCGTCGAGCAGCTGGCGGTCAGCAGCCTGCGCCAGATCGCCGTGTTCCACCAGAACGATGCCTACGGCAAGGCCGGCCTGGAGGCCGTGACGAAGGCGCAGGACAAGCGCGGCTTCAAGGTCGCGGCCCTGGCCACGGTCGAGCGCGACGCCACGGACGTCGCCGACGCCGCCCGCGCCCTGCTCGCGGCCAGACCGCAGGCGGTGATCCTGATCGCCTCGTACACCTCCAGCGCGGCCCTCGTGAAGGCGATGAAGAAGCTGGGCTACGCCGGCCAGTTCGTCGCGACCTCCTACGTTGGCGGCAAGTCGCTGGCCGACGAGCTCGGCGGCGAAGGCAGCGGCGTGTGGGTCTCCGAGGTCGTGCCCTTCCCCTGGAGCGAGGGCACGCCGCTGCAGCGCGAGTACAACCAGGCGATGCAGCGCGCCGGCGTGCCGCATCGCAGCTTCGGCTCGATGGAGGGCTACCTGGCGGCCAAGGTCTTCACCGAAGGCCTGCGGCGCGCCGGCCGCGATCCCACCCGCGCCAGGCTGATCGCCGCGCTGGAATCGATGCAGGGCTGGGACGCCGGCGGCCCCAGGATTTCCTACTCGGCCGCCGATCACAGCGGCAGTCACCGCGTTGAGATGACAATGATCGGTCCCGGAGGCAAGTTCCTGCACTGACCATGTCCCTCACACATCCCTGCCACGCCCGCCGCGTGCCCCCCGCTCCCCGTCCCGTCACCGGCCACCGGCGGGCGCGATGAGCGCCGGCGACAGGATCCGCGTCCTGATCGCGGACGATCACGCGCTGGTGCGCGAAGGCCTGCGCAAGGTCCTGGAACTCGACGACGGCATCGCGCTGGCCGGCGAGGCCGCCTCGGCCACCCAGGTGCTGGAGCGCCTGGCGCAGGGCGGCATCGACCTGCTGCTGCTCGACCTGCTGATGCCCGGCTGCAACGACGTCGACCTGATCGAGCGCGTCCACCGGGCGCATCCCGACCTGCCGGTGCTGGTCCTGACGATGCACGCCGACCCCCACATCGCCCGGCGCGCGCTGGAAGCCGGCGCGAGCGGCTACCTGACGAAGGACATCTCCACCGAGCTGCTGATCGACGCGATGCACCAGGTCGCGGCCGGCCGCTCCTACGTGGATCCCTCGCTCAGCGCCGCGTTGATCCGGCCGCAACCCAGGACGCCGGAACGCCTCGACTCGCTCTCGCCGCGGGAGCGGCAGGTGCTCGTCGCGCTGGTGCGCGGCAAATCGCTGGTCGACACCGCCGCCGACCTGAGCGTGGCGCCGAACACCGTGAGCACGTACAAGACGCGCCTGATGGACAAGCTGGGCCAGGCCTCGCTGAGCGACCTCGTGCGCTATGCCGTGCGCCATGGCATCGTGGACTGACGGACGGCGCGTCCGCCGCTCCCTCGGGGCGGGGGCTACACGACTCACACTTGCACGACTGGCGCGACTGTCGCAAGTCTGGCGCCTGTCGCTGCTGGCGCTCCTCGCGCTGCTGGCCCTGGCGCCGCTGCCCGGACGGGCTGCCGAGCACATCGTGCTCGCCTCCTACCAGGAGCGCGAGGGGCTGCTGAATCTCACGCCCACCTGCCTGACACGGGATCAGCGTTCGATCCTGTGGATCTGCACGGAGAACGGGCTGTTCCGCTTCGATGGCTTCCGGGTGCGCGCCGAGCCGCTGCCCGGCTCCGTGGGCACCATCGTGTGGGGCGGACGCGTCGACCCTCGCGGCCGCCTGTGGCTCACCACCGACCGGGGGCTGTTCGTCCGCCAGCCGGCCGGTGACGCCGCCGACGGCGAAGGCGGCGGCACGCCGCGCTGGGTCGAGGTCCTGCGGCCCGACGGCAAGACGATCGACGTCGTCCTGGACCAGCAGTTCGACGTGGACGAGCAAGGCATGCTGGTCGCCTTCGATCGCGACCACCGGTACTGGACGGCCACGGTCGACGAGCGTCAGGCAGGCCCGATACGGGTCCAGGAGTTGCCCGTCGCCGCCCATGTGCGGGCGCGCGGCACGCCGTATGTGGACTCCAGCCCGCTGCGGCTGCGCGGCGGCAGCCTGTGGTTCGGCTGCGGCGAGGGCCTGTGCTCCTGGGACCGGCGGCAGCCGACGGTCACGCAGTGGTCGGCCGGTCAGGGATTGCCGCCGGAGTCCTGGTCGACGCTGTTCGTCGGCCGCGACGGCAGTCTGTGGGCGCGCGGTCGCCAGCATCTCGCTCGCCTGGCGCCGGGCGGGCAACGCTTCGAGGTCGTCGCCGCGCCGCCGCCGAACCGCCTCTGGGAGGCGTCCAACCCCATCGCCGAAGACCCGCGGGGGCGGATCGTCACGGCCACCGACCGCGGCCTCGCGCGCTGGGACGGCGCCGCGTGGCAGGAATGGACGCACGAGGACGGACTGCCCGACGCGGCGATGCGCGTCCTGCTCTTCGACGCCGGCGGCGCCCTCTGGCTGGGCGCCTCCGGCCAGGGCATCCATCGATGGATCGGCTATGGCGAAGTCGACCATTGGACGCGCGCCTCCGGCCTTCCGTCGAGCGTCGTGTTCAACCTGCTCCAGGACGGCAGTGGCCGCATCTGGGCCTTCACCCGCCAGGGCCCGGCCTGGTTCGATGCCGCCGCGCGCCGGTTCCGGCCGATCCGGACGACGCTCGCGACGGGCGACGACGTGCCGTCCGGCGCCGCGATCGACGCGGCGGGCGATCTCTGGTGGATGGACAACGGGCAGTTGATGACGGTCAAGGCCGGCGGCACGGCCGCGCGCCGGGTCCTCAGCGACCCCTCGCTGCTGGCGCTGTTCCAGGGCCACGCCGGGACCCTCTACGTCGCCAGCGACGAGCGCGTCGAGCGGCTGGTGCCTTCGGGCTCCGGCGTGCGCAGACAACCGGTCGCGACAGGAGTTCCGGGCGGCAGCCCGCCCATCGAGGTCTTCAGCGACGGGGCCGTCGACTGGTTCGTCAATGCGCGCTGGAACGCCTTCCGCGCCGAAGGCACCGGTTGGGTGCCGCTGCGCGACGAGCAGGGCGCGCTCGTCAAGGGCATCTCCCAGGTGCTGCTCCCGGACGGGGTGCTGTGGATGACGGACGACGCAGGCCTCGCTGCCTACGCGCTGTCCGGATCCGAGGCACGACTGCGCCAGCGCGTGTCGAGGGCCTCGCTCGGCCAGACCGCCCCGATGTGGCTGGGACGGGGACCGGACGACGGGCTCTGGCTGGGGACGGACCGGGGCGTCTTCCTCTTCGACGGCCAGGGCGCCTGGCGGGAGATGATGGACCGCGACACGGGACTGGTGTGGAACGACACCAACAGCGGGAGCTTCCTGCTCGACGCCGCCGGAGACGCCTGGATCGGCACGAGTGCCGGGCTCACCCGGGTGTACGGGAACCGGCGCCCGCCCCCCGTGCCGGCCGTGCTGCGCGCGGACTTGCTGGAGTTCGGCACCCTGCGCTTCGATGCCGCTCCGCGCGACCCCGTGCCCTGGAGCGATCGCCAGTTGCGCATCACGCTGGGCACGCCGGCCTTCTCGCTCGCGCGTGCGCAGCGGGTCGAGTACCGCCTCTCGGCCGACACCCCGTGGCGCGTCGCCGAAGGCGCGTCGATCGAAGTCGGCGCGCTGGACACCGGACGGCACGTGCTGGAGATGCGTGCCGGCGGCCGCGTCCCGCTCGAGCCGCCGGGGCCGTCGCTGAGCGTGCCGGTCGAGGTGGCGCCGCCCTGGTGGGACACCACGGGCATGCGGCTGGGGTATGCGGCCGCGCTCGCGGCCCTGTACTGGCTGCAGGCGGTCTGGACGCAGCGCCGCGCCCGCGCGCGACGGCGCGAACTCGAACGGGCCATCGAGGCGAGGACGGCCGAACTGGAAGCGTCCCAGGCCGCGCTGCATCGCCTGAGCGAGTACAACGCGCTGGCGCTCGAGGACGAACGCAAGCGGGTCTCCCGGGAACTGCACGACGAGCTCGGCCAGCAATTGGCGGCCTTGCGCCTGGAGATCTCCGTCATGCGGGCACGGGCCGCGAAGGCGGCCGCCGCGACCGGCACGGCGCCCGTCACCGACCAGTTGGACCTGTTGCACGAGCGCGTCGACAGGCTCGTGGCCACCGTGCGCAGCGTGGTGTCGCAACTGCGCCCGCCGGCGCTCGACGGCGGGCTGGAAGCGGCGCTGCGCTGGCTGGCCTCGACGTTCATCCGCGACACCGGCCTGCCCTGCGCGGTCTCGATCCCCGCCGAGGCGAACCAGTTGAGCGCCGAGGCCGGCACCCTGATGTTCCGCATCGTGCAGGAGTCGCTCAACAACGTGCGACGGCACGCCGAGGCCTCCCATGTCGTCGTGAAGCTGGCCTGTCACGACGCCCAATGGACGCTGACGGTGCGCGACGACGGCCGCGGCTTCTCCCCGGCGAGCCGGTCCGCCGGTTATGGCCTGCTCGGGATGGAAGAGCGCGCGCGCCTGCTGGCCGGCAGCCTGCGTGTCCTCTCGGCGCCGGGCCAGGGGACGACGGTCGAGTTGAACGTCGTTCCCGGGGCGCCTCCGGTGCCGCCGCCCTGATGTAGGGGATCCATGACAACCCGGGCCGCAAACGTGAAGGATGTCACGCCCGTTTGCGCAAACGTCCTGTAGAGTTTCACCTACATTGTCGTAGTGCACCTACAGGAGGGCCTGATGCTCATCGCCGCGCCACCGCATGTCATCCCCGGCCTCCTGGCCGAAGTCGACATCGAACTTGAACTCGAACTCCAACTCGGCCTCGATGGGGATCTCGACCCCCTGGCGCGCCGCGATGCGTGGGCGACGACCGAGTTCTCGGACAGCTGCTGGCGTTTCGGCGCGTGCGTCGTGCGGCCGGCGTGCCGCGAGATCGTCGTCGGCGGCGAACCCCGCTATCTGCAGCCCCGCCCCTTCGATCTGCTGGCCCACCTGATCGAGCACCGCGGCCGGGTGGTCTCCGCCGACGAACTGCTCGACGCGGTCTGGGGCGACCAGGCCGTGCAGCCCGCGGCGCTGACGATGGCGATCGCCCGTGTCCGCGCGGTGCTGCAAGGCGCCATGGCGGATCACTGCGAGATCATCCGGACCTATCACCGCGTCGGCTACCGTTTCGTCGCGCCGCTGGACCCCGGCATCGACCTGCTGCGCTGAGCCGGCGCGGGGACAGCCCCCGAGGGCCCCGGATGGCCCCGCAAGACCTTTGATGGGCCCCTGATGGGCCCCCGATGGGCCCCTGATGGGTCCATCAGGCCCGCGATATCGATCAGGACATCGCCCGCGCAAGAAATGTGATTGGTCCGGCATCCCTGCCCTCCCTACGATCGCTGTCACCTCACGAGGCGCGTCGCCGCTGGACGCGACCTCCACACCAACACCAACGAGGAGACAACGAACATGAAGACGACCCGTCGTCATCTGCTGGCCCTGGCCGCGCTCGGTCCGGGCCTGGGCCTGGCCGGCACCGCCGCCTTCGCCGCCGACAAGCCGCTCGTCATGGGCTTCTCCCAGGTCGGCGCGGAAAGCGAATGGCGCACCGCCAACAGCAACTCGATCAAGGACGCGGCCAAGCAGGCCGGCATCACGCTCAAGTTCGCCGACGCCCAGCAGAAGCAGGAGAACCAGGTCAAGGCCATCCGCAGCTTCATCGCGCAGCGCGTCGACGTGATCGCGTTCTCGCCGGTGGTCGAGTCCGGCTGGGACACCGTCCTGCGTGAGGCGAAGAACGCCCGGATCCCCGTCATCCTCACCGACCGCGCGGTCAAGGTCAGCGACCCGTCCCTCTACGTCACCTTCATCGGCTCCGACTTCGTCGGGGAGGGCCGCAAGGCCGGACGCTGGCTCGTCGACTGGGCCAGGAAGAACGCCCCGGCCGGCGACGTCAACATCGTCGAACTCCAGGGCACCGTCGGCTCGGCGCCGGCGCTCGACCGCAAGCGCGGCTTCGAGGAAATCCTCGCGTCCGAGCCCCGGCTGAAGATCGTCCGCTCGCAGTCCGGCGACTTCACCCGCGCCAAGGGCAAGGAGGTCATGGAAGCCTTCCTGAAGGCGAAGGACAAGAAGATCCACGTCCTGTTCGCGCACAACGACGACATGGCCATCGGCGCCATCCAGGCGATCGAGGAGGCCGGCCTCAAGCCCGCCAAGGACATCGCCATCGTCTCCATCGACGGCGTGCGCGGCGCCTTCCAGGCCATGGCCGCGGGCAAGCTCAACGTCACCGTGGAGTGCAACCCGATGCTCGGCCCGCAGCTGATGCAGCTGGCCAAGGACGTCGTCGCCGGCAAGTCCGTCGCCCGTCGCATCACGACCGAGGAAGGCGTCTTCACCGCCGACGTCGCGGCCAAGGAACTCCCCAACCGCAAGTACTGATGGACGCCCAGGCACCGCTGCTGTCGCTGAGCGGCATCGACAAGGGCTTCCCCGGCGTGCGGGCGCTGTCGGGCGTCGGACTGCGGCTCTTCGGCGGCGAGATCCACGCCCTCATGGGCCAGAACGGCGCCGGCAAGTCGACGCTCATCAAGGTCCTCACCGGCCTGTACGCGCCCGACGCCGGCGTCATCGAGCTGGCGGGCCGGCCCATCGCGCCGCGCTCCACCGCCGACGCGCAGGCCCTCGGGATCAGCACGGTCTACCAGGAGGTCAACCTCGTGCCCAACCTGTCGGTGGCCGAGAACCTCTTCATCGGCCGCTACCCGCGCCGCTGGGGCCAGATCGACTGGAGGCGCATGCGCGCGCGGTCGCGTCAACTGCTCGCCGAACTGGAACTCGACCTCGACGTCGACGCGCCGCTCGCCCGCTGCTCGCTGTCCGTCCAGCAGATGGTGGCGATCGCGCGGGCGCTCAACATCTCGGCGCGGGTGCTGATCCTCGACGAGCCCACCTCCAGCCTCGACGAAGCCGCCGTCCAGCACCTGTTCCGCGTGATGCGGCGACTGCGCGGGCAAGGCCTGGCCATCCTCTTCGTCACGCATTTCCTCGATCAGGTCTACGCCGTCTCCGACCGCATCACCGTCATGCGCAACGGCTGCACCGAAGGCGAATATCCGGCCGGGGAACTCGGCCGGCTGGCGCTGGTCCACAAGATGGTCGGCCCGAACGTCGCATCCTCGACACCGCCGCCGGCCTGCGCCCAGACCACCGAACCCGCGCTGACCACGCACGGCCTCGCGCGGCGCGGCGCGTTGCAGCCGCTCGACCTGGAGATCCGCCGCGGCGAGGTCCTGGGGCTGTGCGGACTGCTCGGCTCCGGCCGCACGGAAACCGCGCGCCTGCTCTTCGGCGCCGACGCCGCCGATGCCGGCGACATCGAGGTCGACGGGCACCGGCAGCGCTTCGCCTCGCCGCGCCAGGCGATCGCGAAGGGCCTGGCGTTCTGCTCCGAGGATCGCAAGCTCGAAGGCGCGATCCTCGCGCTGTCGGTGCGGGAGAACATCGTGCTCGCGCTGCAGGCGCGCCAGGGCTGGTGGCGCGCGATCGCGCTGAAGCGTCAGCAGGCCATCGCGGACGACTACGTGCGCCGCCTCGGCATCAAGACGCCGGACATCGAGACGCCCATCGGCCTGCTCTCGGGCGGCAACCAGCAGAAGGCGCTGCTGGCGCGCTGGCTGCTGACGCAGCCGGGCCTGCTGATCCTGGACGAGCCGACGCGCGGCATCGATGTCCGCGCGAAGGAGGAGATCATGGACGAGGTCCGCCGGCTGTGCGCCGAAGGCGGCGCGAACGACCGGCGCATGGCGGTGCTCTTCATCTCCTCCGAGCTGCCCGAGGTCCTGCGCTGCAGCGACCGCATCGTCGTGCTGCGCGACCGCCAGGCCGTGGGCACCTACGCGCGCGGAGCGCTCGACGAGCGCTCGGTGCTGGAAGTGATTGCCGGTGAGAGACCCGCCCGTGATTGAGACCCTTCCCCTGCGCGGCGCCGCGGAGGCGCCGAAGCGGCGCGCCCGTCTGGCGCTCTTCGTCGAGCATCCGCTGCTGCGCCCGGTCGCCGCGCTCGCGGTCCTGCTGCTGCTCGACGTGATCTTCCTCCCCGGCTTCTGGCACCTGGAGATCAAGGGCGGTCATCTGTACGGCCCCTTGATCGACATCCTGAACCGCGCGGCGCCGCTGATGCTGGCGGCGCTGGGCATGAGCCTGGTGATCGCGACCCGCGGCATCGACGTGTCCATCGGCGCGGTCGTCGCCATCGCCGCGACGGTGGCCGCGTCGCTGGTGGCCGCGGACCAGCCGCTGGCCGTCGCGTATGCCGGCGCGCTCGGCGCCGCGCTGCTGTGCGGCGTCTGGAACGGCGCGCTGGTCGCGGGACTGAAGCTGCAGCCGATCATCGCGACGCTGATCCTCATGGTCGCCGGTCGCGGGCTGGCGCAACTGCTGTCGGACGGCCAGATCCTCACCGTCTATCGCGAGGACTTCTTCGTCCTGGGCGGCGGCTACCTGCTCGGCCTGCCGGTGTCGCTGTGGATCGTCGCCGCGCTGGCGCTGGCCACCTCCGCGCTGCTGCGCAGGACGGCGCTGGGCCTGTTCATCCAGGCCGTGGGCTTGAATCCGGTCGCGTCGCGCCTGACGGGCCTGCGCACCGCGACGCTGATCTTCGGCACCTATGTCTTCGCGGCCGCCTGCGCCGGCCTGGCCGGCCTGATGATCGCCTCCAACATCCGGAGCGCCGACGCCAACAACGCGGGCCTGCTGCTGGAGCTCGACGCCATCCTGGCCGTGACGCTGGGCGGCGCCTCGCTGGCCGGCGGCAAGTACCACCTCGCCGGCGCGCTGGTCGGCGCGCTGATCATCCAGACACTGACCACGACGATCTACTCGCTCGGCGTCCCGCCGGAGGTCAACATGGTCGTCAAGGCCGTCGTCGTCTTCATCCTCTGCATCCTGCAGTCGAGCGAACTCCGCCCGATGCTGCGCCGCCTGCGAGGGCCCGCCCGATGAACCCACCTGCCCTCTTCCACCGCTGGCTGCGGCACCCGGCGTTCAGCGCCCAGATCACGGTCGTGCTGCTGCTCGCGCTGATCGCGGCGGGCGGCGCGCACTACACCGGCTTCGCGTCGCCGCAGGTGATGCTCAACCTGGTCATCGACAACGCCTACCTGCTGGTGCTCGCCGTGGGCATGAGCCTGGTCATCCTGTCGGGCGGCATCGACCTGTCCGTCGGCGCGGTGCTGGCGCTGTCCACGACGGTCGCCGCCTGGCTGCTGCACCACGCGCACTGGCCCGCGTGGGCCGTGATCGCGCTGGTCCTGGGCGGCGGTGCGGCCTTCGGCGTCCTGCAGGGCGCGCTGATCCACGGCTTCAAGCTGCAGCCCTTCATCGTCACGCTCGCCGGCATGTTCCTCGCGCGCGGCCTGTGCTACCTGGTCAGCATCGACTCGATCACCATCGAGGATCCGACCTTCGTCGCCGTCTCGCAGACCCAGTGGCGCGTGCCCGGCGGCTTCGTCTCGCCGAGCGCCGCCATCGCCGTCGCGGTGCTGGTCGCGGGCATCTGGCTCGCGCACCGCAGCGCCTTCGGGCGGGCGGTCTACGCGCTCGGCGGCAACGAGCAGTCGGCACTGATGATGGGACTGCCGGTCGGTCGCACCAAGCTGACGGTCTACGGCCTCAGCGGCTTCTGCGCCGCGCTGGCCGGCCTGCTCTTCGCGTTCTACATGCTCAGCGGCTACGGCCTGCATGCGCAGGGGGCCGAACTCGACGCGATCGCCGCCGTCGTCATCGGCGGCACGATGCTCAGCGGCGGCTACGGCTACGTCGCCGGGGCGTTGTCCGGCGTGCTGGTGCTGGGCGTGATCCAGACGCTGATCGCCTTCGACGGAACGCTCAGCTCGTGGTGGACCAAGATCGTCATCGGCGCGCTGCTGTTCGTCTTCTGCGTCGTGCAACGGCTGCTGGCGCGTCCCGCCGCGCCGGTCTGAGCCCATTCACCGCTTCCCCCGCTTCCCCGCCCTCGTCCCTTCACTGCCCACGCGCCCATGCTCCGCTTCCCGATCCATTCCCTGCGCGCCACCCTCGCTGCCACGGCGGCGGCCGTGCTCGCGCTGGCCGTCCCGGCGCAGGCCGCCAACCCGCTCTTCCCGCGGCTCTACACGGCCGACCCCGCCGTGCTGGTGGACAACGGCCGCGTCTATCTCTACGTCGGCCACGACGAGGCCGCGCCGGACGGCAAGGACTTCGTCATGAACGAATGGCGCGTCTACTCGAGCTGCGATCTGGCGACGTGGACCGACCACGGCGCGGTGATGAAGGCCGTGGATTTCCGATGGGCCAAGGGCCGGGCCTGGGCGTCGGACATCGCCAGGCGCGTCGTCGACGGCAGGGCGACCTACTTCTTCTACACGACGGTCGAGCACGCGACGATTCCCGGCTTCGCGGTCGGCGTGGCGAGCGCCGACAGCCCCACCGGTCCGTTCAAGGATGCGCGCGGCTCGGCGCTGATCACCAACGACATGACCCGGCAGACCGACATCGCCTGGGACGACATCGACCCCGCGGTCTTCGTCGACGACGACGGCCAGGCCTACCTCTACTTCGGCAACACCGTGCTCAAGTACGCGCTGCTGAAGCCGTCGATGACGGCGCTCGCGGGCCCGATCACGGCCGTGCCGGTCAAGGACTTCACCGAGGCGCCCTACCTGCACAAGCACGGTGCGACCTACTACCTGTCCTACTCGCAGCACTTCCCCGAGGAGACGGCCTACATGACCGGACCCGGACCGACCGGTCCGTGGACGCCGCGCGGCGTGATCATGGCCAGGAACGAGAAGACGCCGACCATCCATCAGGCGATCTTCGACTTCAACGGCAGGAGCTACATCGCGTATCACAACGCCAAGCTGCCCGGCGGCGGGGAGTTCCGCCGTTCGGTCGCGATCGAGGAGCTGCACTACGCCCCCGACGGCACGATCCGCTTCGTGCCGCAGACCGACGCCGGGCCCGCACCGAACCCGTCGCCCGGCTGCCAGGGCCCGTCCCGGCCCGGCGCCGCTCAGTCCTTGTAGAGCTCCTTCGCCACGCCCTGGACCTCCCGCAGCAGCGCCCGCGCGCCCGGCGACAGCAGGTGGCCCTCACGCGTGATGATGCCGAACGGGTCCATGCTGCACGGCAGCTCGATCGGCAGGATCGCCAGCGCCCGCAGGGACGCGTAATAGCGCGCGACCTCGGCCGGCATCACATGCAGCGAGTCCGTCTGCTGCAGCAGCGCGGTGATCACCAGCAGCGCCGTCGTGTCGACGGCGTTGGCCGGCGGATCGATGGCCGCGCGACGGAACATCTGCTCCCAGCGGTGGCGCAGCACGCTGCCCGGCGGCGGCAGGATCCACGCCTGCGTCGCGAGGTCCGACAGGGTCAGGTCGTCGCGACTCAGCAGCGGATGTCCCAGGCGCGCCACCGCGCAGGCGGGTTCGCCGCTGAGTTCCTCGTACTGCAGGCCGGCGCCGCTGTCTTCCTCCAGGATGCGCCCGATCATGAAGTCCAGCGTGCCGCGCTGCAGCTGATCGAGCAGCACTTTGCTCGTCTCCAGCTGCACGCCGATGCGCAGCAGCGGCGCGCTGGCCTTCACGCGCGCGATCGCGCGCGGCAGCAGCGACATGCCCGGCGTCATGATGACGCCGACCTCGACCTGGCCCGTCAGTCCCTTCTTCAGCGCGACGATGTCTTCGTGCGCGGCCGCCAGGCTGGTCAGCGCCATGCGGGCATGACGGATCATGGTCTCGCCGAACAGCGTGGGCTCCATGCCGCGGGGCAGGCGTTCGAAGAGCCGGACCTCGAGCATGTCCTCCAGGTCCTTGAGCTGCTTGGACGCCGCGGGCTGGGTCATGCACAGCGCCTCGGAGGCGCGATGGATGTTGCGGTGCTCGTCCAGCGCGATCAGCAGCAGCAGCTGCCGCGTCTTCAGCCGCGCGCGCAGGAACCAGTTGGGATTGGGGGCGTCGTCCATCGGGTCCAGGTTCGCTCAGGCGAGATCCACGATGCCCTTGGCGGACAGCACGTTGCTCAGGTCGTCGCCGGTCTCCTGCAACTGGACCAGCGTCGCCTGCCGCGCGCCCAGCGGGTCGCGGTTGCGGATCGCCGTCAGGATCGCCTCGTGGCGGGGCAGCGACAAGGCGTGCGTGTTGGGCAGCTGGCTGCTCAGCAGGATCGACTCCCGCAGCGCGAGCGACAGCATGTTGCCGATGTAGGCCATCAGGTCGTTGTTGGTGGCCTCGGCGATGTGGCGGTGGAACGCCAGGTCGGGCTCAAGCAGCTGCTTGGTGTCGGTCGCCGCGGCCATGCCGTCGAACGCCTCCTCGATGCGGTGCAGCTGGTCGGTGGTCGCGGCCTTGGCGGCCAGCGCGGCGGCGGCCGGCTCGAAGACGCGCCTCACCTCCATGAGGGTGTTCAGGAACTCCTGCTGAGGCTTGGACTGGATCAGCCAGTAGAGGACGTCCGGATCGAGCAGGTGCCACTCGTTGCGCGGCCGCACGATCGCGCCGGCGCGCTGGCGCGAGACGACCAGTCCCTTGGCCACCAGCACGCGCACCGCCTCGCGCAGCACGGGACGGCTGATCTCGTAGCGGTCGAGCAGTTGCTGCTCGCCGGGCAGCCGGTCGCCGGGCTCGAGTCCGCCCGAGACGATGGCCAGCCCGAGCTCGCTGACGATGCGACCGTGCTGGCTCTTGCCCTCGGCGCGGCGCGCGCGCGGGCTGTAGGTCGAATGGTCGGCGCGGGTCTTCATATCGGGCGGCAGGCTATCACGGGTGGCCGGGCTCGAAACTTGCGACAAATCCCCCCCTCGCGGGCAGCGTGATGCGCTGAACGCCCCCGCCACGCAGCGCCTCGGTCCGGAAATCGCGCGGGCCGTCGCCTTCGCCGATCAGCGTACCGACGCGACCGGCGAGAAAGCGCAGGTCGAGCGACAGCGTGCGGGGTTCCGCCTCGGCGTTGATGGCGGCGACGACCCACCGATCGCCCGCGCGGCGCGCCAGCGCCACGGACTTGCCGGGCTCGCCGGCGAGGAAGCGGACATCGTCCCATTGCCGCGGCAAGCCGCGCAGGAAGGCGCGGACGTACTCGGGGACCGCCGCCATGCCCTCCGGTGTTTCCGCGTAGTGCTGGACGCCCGACAACAGCAGCACCGACAGCGCCAGCTCGAAGCCGTTGCGCGTCGCGCGCTTGAGATTGGGGATGTCGCCGAAGACCACCGGCGTGAAGTCCATCGGATCGAACAGGTTGCGCGCGAACGGCAGCATCGCGAGATGCGCCGGCACCGCGTCCTGATCGGCCTGCTCGAAGGTCGCGAACTCGAAGCCCTTCACCGCTTCCGCCGTCATCAGGTTCGGATAGGTCCGGTTCCATCCGCGCGGCAAGGTCGCGCCGTGGAAGTTGAGCAGCAGGCCGGCCCGGGCGGCGTCCTCGAGGAGGTCGACGTAGTACCGGATCACCGACTGGCCGTCGCCGGCGAAGAAGTCGATCTTCAGGCCCTTGATGCCGGCGTCGGCCAGCTTGCGGAACTCGGCGCGACGCCGGGCGGGATCGATCAACGCGCCCTTGGGCGAATACTCGGTCTCGTTCCAGGCACCCGAAGAGTTGTACCAGAGCCAGAGCCCGACCTGCCGGCTCCGCGCATGGGCGATCAGCGCCTGGATCCGCTCCCAGCCGATCTTGCGGTCCCAGTCCGCGTCGATCAGCGTGTAGGGCCAGCGCATGTCGGCGGCGTAGTCGATGAAACGCTTCTGCACGTCGTAGACGGTGCCGTCGTCCTTCAACAGCGCCCAGCTCCATGAGGCCGGGCCGGGCTTGATCCGGTCCGCCGCAAACGGCACGGCCGGCGCCGCCAGGTCGGTGCCCAGGGTCGACGCCATCAGCGCGGGCAACGGCGCGGCGGCGATCACGCGCCACGGCGGCGTCGTCATCGGGCCCGCCACGTCGGCCAGGCGGCCGCCGCCGGTGACGACCTCCGCGGCCATGGGCTGCCCGAGGCGGTACTCGCCGCCCTCGGACGCGGCCTGCAGACGCGACGCATGGAAGGACCCGTCCATGCCGGCCTCGGTCAGCGTGACCCAGGTCGCCGACGGATCGGTCGCGTCGCCGACCCGGTACAGCGCCGGGAACACCCACCCCGCCGGCGACGGGGACGGCTCGCCGACCGGGATGTCGCGACGGTAGTGTTCCTCGTAGGCCGGATTGGTGTTCTTCCAACCGGTCTGTGCCACCTGCATCGGCTGCAGCCAGGCGCGCGCGGCGGCGGGGAAGCGGAAGCTCGTCAATTCCTCGACGAAGCGCTTGCGGACCGGCACGGCCTCCGCAACGACGTAGCGGAAGGCCACGCCGTCGTTGAACGCGCGCCACTCCACGCGCAGCACCTGGCCGCGGCTGTTGACGATGCGGCAGGCGACGGCGCGATACGGCTGGTCCACCCGGCGCTTCTTGCCGGTCAGCGCGTAGCGCTCGCGGCCCGAGGTGACGGGCCCGCAGCCCTTCAGCGCCAGCCCGTCCACCCACTCGACGCCGTCCAGACGGAGACCGAGCCGCGACGGCAGCAGCACGTCGCCGCCGGCGCGGCTCACCGTGTAGCGCAACGCGGTCGTCTCATCGAGCGCCATCGACACGCTGAGCGCGCCATCCGGACTTGTCAGCACCGGCGCGGCCTGAACGGCCAGCGGTGCCAGCATCGCGAGCAGCCAGGTCCTCATGCGTCCCCCCACGGCACCGGTCCATCCGGCAGCGGCTGAGCGAAGTCCGGCAAGCCGTCCGCGCGCCAGCGGAAGGGCTGCACGCGCGCATGCCGATTGGGATCGTGCAGGGGATCGCCGACGATGTCGCGGTAGTTGCGGGCGTGATAGACGAGCAGGTCCGTCTGCCCATCGGGGGTCGTGGTGAAACTGTTGTGCCCCGGTCCGTACTGCCCGTTGGCGCTGGCGAAGACCGGCGTCGGCGACTTCTGCCAGATCGAGGGGTCCAGCAGGTCCGCCGCCGCGTCCGCCCAGAGCAGGCCCATGCAGTAGTTCGCGTCGGTCGCGGCCGCGGAGTAGGCGATGAACACGCGGCCGTGCCGCTGCAGCACCGCCGGCCCCTCGTTGACCGAGAAGCCGATGCGTTCCCAGGGCAGCAGCGGCTCGCTGATCCGTGTCGGCGCGCTCTTCAAGGTCCAGGCATTCGCCAGCGTCGCCAGGTAGAGGTTGGTCTTGCCGTCCCGGGCCGTGTCCGCCTCGGCCCAGCACAGGTACTGCTCGCCGGCGTGGCGGAAGGTGGTCGCATCGAGCGCGAAATCGTCCAGCGGCGTGCGGATCTGGCCCCGTTCGACCCATTCGCCGCGCGTCGGATCGTCGTGGACGTTCTCCAGCACATGCATGCGGATCTTCCAGATGTCGTCGCGCTGGCCACCGGCGAAGTAGATCAGCCAGCGTCCGTCGACGCGATGCAGTTCCGGCGCCCAGATGTGCCAGCTCGCCGGGCCGTGCGCATGGCGCGTCCAGACGATCTTCGGCTCGGCATGTGGGAGGTCCCCGATGCGCGCGGCGCCGCGCAGCTCGATCGCATCGAAGCCGGGCACCGACGCAGTGAACCAGTAGCGGCCGTCGTGCAGCGACAGGTGCGGATCGGCGCGTTGGGGAATGAGCGGGTTGGACCAGTTCAGCGACATGGCATCGGCGCGCGCGGCGCGGTCAGGAGGGAGGAAGGACGATCACGTTCCGGGACACGGGCGGGCGACTCATCTGGCGACTCATCTCAGCGCCTCACCTTCTTCAGCGCCTTGTTCACCTGCTTCTCGACGTCGGCCTGCACCTCGGCGACCGGTTTGCCGGAAATCAGCAGGTTGCTGACGTCCTCGCCGATCAACAGCTCGATCGCGCGCTGCGTGGGCACGTTGCCGGGCATCGCGGCGCCGGTCCGCGTGATCTCGGTCAGGTTCTCGCGGAAGGGCAAGGCGCGGAAGGCCTCGCTCTGCGCCACCGAACGCCGCACTGGCAGATGCCCCGTGCGCGCCCACTCGGCGCTGTGCGTCCAGATGAAGCGCAGCAGCTTCAACGCGGCGGCGTGCTGTTCCGGCGTCGCGGCGCCGCCCTTGAGCAGCGCCCAGCTGTGCCCGTCGGCGAAGACCGCCGGCCGCTGGTACAGCTGCGGGAACGGCACGACCGTGTAGCCGCCCCGCAGCGCCGATCCGGGCCGCTTCGCCTCGCGCAGGAACTGGTCGATCGTCCAGGTGCCGACCACCACCACGCCTGCCTCGCCGTTCAGGAAGGCCTGGTTGGCCGCGCCGTAGTCGAGATCGGGCTTCACGTGACCCTCGGCGTACAGCCGCTGCATCAGCGTCAGCGCGTTGACGACCTGCGGCTGATGCATGTCGATGCGGCGACCGTCGTCGCTGAAGAGCCGGGTGTCCTGCTGCGCGATCAGCGTCTGGAAAGTGCGGTTGGTCGCCGCCGTCTCCTTCACGATCGCCCAGGCGAAGAACGGCTTGCCGGTCCGCTGCTTGAATTGCCGGGCCATCGCCAGCAGCTCGTCCGGGGAATGCGGCAACCGGGGTCTGCCGTCCGCCCCCATCAATCCCGCCTGGCCCATCAGCGTCGTGTTGACGTGCCACAGCCAGGCCCAGGTGTCGAACGGCAGCGCGTAGATCTGGCCGTTCAGCGTCACGCCGCGGCGGGCGTGATCGGTGAAGTCGTTCAGGTCGATGCCCAGCCCGGGCAGCTCGGCGTCCAGGGGCTCGACCAGCCGGCGTCGCACGTAGTCGCCCAGCGCGGATTCGTGCATCACCGCCACCGTCGGGATGTCCTTGGCGACCAGGCGCGCCGTCAGCTGGTCGTAGTACGGCGCCCATTCCGCCACCTGCGTCTTCACCCGGATGCCGTCGGTGTTGGTCGCGTTGAATTCGTTGATCAGCGCGGTGACGATCCCGCATTCGCCGACACCCTGGCTCGTTTCCTTGACCGCGCCGAACTTCGCGTCGCAGCTGCCGAAGAAGCGCATCAAGGTGATCTCGGTCCTGGGCGGGACGGGTGGCTCGGCGTCGTGCTTGCCGCAACCGGCGAGCAGCGCCGCGCACGTCGCGAGCGCCGCGAGCGCCGCGAGCGCCGTGAGCAGGGACTTGTTCATCACGAGCGCCCCGTCCCGGCCACGGCCGTGACCAGATGCTTCTGGAAGAAGAGATAGATCATGAGCACCGGCGCGCCGGCGAAGACCGCCTGCGCCATCAGGAAGCCCAGTCCCTCGGACTGCGCGAAGTTGGTCTGCGTCGACGCCAGCCCGCGCGTCAGCGTGTACATCTCGGGCTGGGTCGCGATGACCAGCGGCCAGAGGTAGTCGTTCCAGCAGGCCAGGAAGGTGAAGATCCCCAGCGTCGCCTGCGCCGGCAACGTCAGCGGCAGCACGACGCGCAGGAAGGTCTTGAAGCGCGAGGCGTTGTCGAGCAGCGCGGCCTCCTCCAGGTCGATCGGCACGGCCTTGAAATACTGCGTCATCAGGAACACCCCGAACGGGGCCGCCAGGCCCGGCAGCGCGAGCCCTGCGATGCTGTTCTGCAGGCCCCAGTCGGAGAACAGCCGGTGCAGCGGGATGAAGACGCTCTGCGACGGCACGGCCAGGCCGAACAGGACCAGCGCGAACAGCGCGCGGCGGCGCGGGAACTCGCAGCGCGCGAAGCCGTAGCCCGCCAGCGACGACAGCACCAGCACGCCCAGCGTCTGCAGCGCGGCCACCAGCGCGCTGTTGCCGAGCCAGCGGAACACCTGCGAGGTCTGCAGGATGTCCGCGTAGTTGGCGAGCGTGTACGGCGGCGCCAGGAAGACGTCGGTGCGGACCATCAGCAGCTCGTTGGGCTTGAACGACAAGGCCAGCACCCACAACAGCGGCAGCATCCACAACGCGGCCAGCAGGACCAGGGCGGCCATGACCGCGCGGTCGAACCAGCCCTTGCGCAGCATCGGGGTCATCGGCCGCCTCCCTGCGCGGCGTCGCGCCGTTCCAGCCACATCTGCACGGAGACGCCCACGAGCATGACCCCCAGCAGCACCTGGGACGCCGCCGTCGCATACCCCAGCGAGAGCTGCATGAAGGCCTGCTCGTAGATGAACTGCACGATCGGCCGCGTCGTGTTGTTGGGGCCGCCGTTGGTCATCAGCATGATCTGCGGGAAGACCTGGAACTGGCGGATCACCTCGATCACCGCGACCAGGGCCACGGTGCGCCGCAGCGCCGGCAGGGTCACGTGCGTCAGCGTGCGCCAGCGGCCGGCGTTGTCCAGCGCGGCGGCCTCGTAGACGTCCGACGGGATCTGCTGCAGCGCCGACAGGAACAGCATCATCGGCAGGCCGACGATCCACCACACGGTCACCAGCGCCAGCGTCGGCAGCGCGAGCGCCTCGCTGGTCAGCCACGGCAGGGACGGCAGACCGACCGCGGCGCTGCCCTGCGCGACGAGGCCGCGCTCCGGCATCAGCGCGAGCTGCCACACCAGCGTGATCAGCGTCACCGAGAACACGCTCGCGCAGAAGAACACCGCGCGCAGGAAGGCCGCCAGCCGGCCCGGCCGGTTCAGGGCCAGCGCCAGCATCAGCGACAGGACGACGAAGACCGGCACGCTGATCAGCACGAAGCGGATCGTGTTCCAGACGACCTGGTGGAAGACGTCGTCCTCGATCAGCTCGCGGTAGTTCTGCCAGCCGATGAAGAAGCTGTCGTTGGACAGCAGGTCATGGTCGTGGAAGCTGATGAACCAACCCTTGGCCAGCGGCCAGAGGAGCAGCAGCACGTAGACCGCGACGAAGGGCAGCACGAACAGCGCATGCGCCGGACGCGACGCGCGCCATCCGACGGACGGGGACGCGGTGCTCATGCCGGGGTTCCCTGTGGCGCGGCCGCTTCCGCGTGGGGCGTCGCATGGTGGGCGCGCCCCTTTCCGTCGAAGAGATGGGCCTCCTCCATCGCCAGCGACAGCTGGACGGACTCGCCCACGGCGGGCGACACGCCCGCGACGGTCGCGATCGCCCGCGTGCCGTCGACCAGCCGCACGTGCGCCAGCGTGCGCTCGCCGAGGAACTCGACCATCTCCACCTGCGCCGCCAGCGGACCGCGCGCCGCGGTGACCAGGTGCTCCGGCCGCACGCCCAGCGTCAGCTCGCTGCCGGGCACGGCGTCGCCGACCTGCGTCACGACCTCGTGACCGCCGGGCAGTTCGGCGACGGCCCGGCCCTGCCGATCGGCCAGGCGGCGCACCGGCACGAAGTTCATGCCCGGCGTGCCGATGAAGCCGGCGACGAAACGCGTCGCCGGGCGACGGTACAGCTCCGACGGCGACGCGACCTGCTCGATGCGTCCGGCGTTCATGACCACGATGCGCGTGGCCAGCGTCATCGCCTCGATCTGGTCGTGCGTGACGAAGATCATCGTCGCGCCCAGCCGGCGGTGCAGTTGCGCCAGCTCCAGCCGCGTGCGTCCGCGCAGCGCGGCATCGAGGTTGGACAGCGGCTCGTCGAAGAGGAAGATCGCCGGCTCCTTGACGACCGCGCGGCCGATCGCGACGCGCTGCCGCTGGCCGCCGGACAGCTGGCCCGGCTTGCGCGCCAGCAGCGCGTCGAGCTCCAGCATCCGCGCCGCCTCCTGGATGCGCCGGCCGATCTCGTCCTCGGGCAGGCGGATGTTGCGCAGGCCGAAGGCCAGGTTCTCGCGCACCGTCATGTGCGGATACAGCGCGTAGTGCTGGAACACCATCGCCAGCCGGCGCTGTCCCGGCGCGGCGTGGGTGACGTCCTGGCCGCCGATCCGGATGCGGCCGGCGGTGACCTCCTCCAGCCCGGCGATCATGCGCAGCAGGCTGGTCTTGCCGCAGCCGGACGGGCCGAGGAAAACGATGAACTCGCCCGGCGCCACGTCGAGCGACAGGTCGGGGATGACCTGCACCGCGCCATAGCGCTTGCCGATCTGCTCCAGCGTGAGAGCTGCCAAGGGAATGTCTCCTGATGCTTCTGGGTTCGCCGGGGATCTTCTCGGATCTTCTCCGGCGGCGGTGGCGGCGCGGTCTACAGGCCCGGCCAGCCGTCCTCGGTCCAGCGGAGTTCGCCGAACCGCAACTTGGGCTTGCCGCCGTCCTCCGCGTCATAGGCGTGCCGGACGATCCAGCGGCCGACCACGTCCTGGTGCCCGGGCCCGATCCAGCGGCCCGCGCCCTGCTCCACCGGCGTGCCGCCGCCGTCCATCAGGTCGCGCCCATCGCGGTCCAGGAACGGCCCTTGCGCTGATCGCGCCCGGCCGACGCGGATGTTGTACGTGCTGGCCAGGCCGCGGCAGCAGAAGTCGTGCGAGACGAACAGGTAGACCCAGTCGCCGTGCCGCACGAGGGTCGGCGCCTCGATCGCCCCCCCGGCGCCGGCGCCCGCCTTGGAGGCGCCGCGGGCGATGAAGCGCGTCGGTCCGGTCGGGCGCATCGTCGCGGGATCGAACTCGACGACACGGATCCCGCCCCAGAACGAGCCGTAGCTGAGCCACAGCCGGCCGTCGCCGCCGGCGTCCGCGACATCGATGAACAGATCGGGATCGATCGCGTTGAAGTCGTCGCGCTCGACGCTCGCCACGACGAGGCCGTCGTCACGCCACGGCCCGTCGAGCGACGCGCTGCTCGCCAACCCGATCGCCGAGCGGTTCCTGCCGAAGGTCGAGATCGAGTACAGCAGCCAGTACCGCCCCTTCCACGCGAAGACCTTGGGCGCCCAGACGTCCAGTCCGCGATGCGCGGGCACCGCCTCGGCCCACCAGGCCGGGGCTTGCGTCAGCGCCGGCGCCAGGCGCCGCCAGCGGCGGCCATCCTCGGAGCGCAGGTGCTGGATGCCCTGGCCCGTCGCGAAGACGTGGAAGACGCCGTCGCGCTCGATCAGCGTCGGATCGTGCGCGCCCGCGGGGTCTTCCATCGCCGCCGCGGCATCCGCCGGGGACGGGCCGGAGGGCACCGCGTTCGAACACGCCGCCGCCAGGGCGACGAGCCACGCCGCGCCGGCCGACAGGGCCAGGCGCGCGAAGCGATGCGGGATCGGCGTCATCGCGAGCTCGGCGCCATCAGCCGGGGAAGGTGTAGGCGGTCTTGACCGTCGTGTAGAACTCGCGGGCATGGCTGCCCTGCTCGCGCGGGCCGTAGCTCGATCCCTTCGTGCCGCCGAACGGCACGTGGTAGTCGACGCCCGCCGTGGGCAGGTTGACCATCACCATCCCGGCCTGCGCATGCAGCTTGAAGTGGGCCGCGTGTTTCAGCGAGCGGGTGCAGAGGCCGGCGGAGAGGCCGAACTCGGTGTCGTTGGCCAGCGCCAGCGCCTCGTCGTAGTCGCGCGCGCGGACCACGTTGGCGACCGGACCGAACACCTCCTCGCGGTTGATCGTCATGGCGTTCGTCGTGCCGGTGATCAGCGCGGGCACCTGATAGAAGCCGGGGGTCTCGCGCTCGACGACCTCGCCGCCGAAGGCGAGCGTGCCGCCTTCCTGCTTCGCGATGGCGACGTAGCGCAGGTTCTGGTCGAGCTGGCGCTGGTCGACGACCGGTCCGATGTCGGTGCCGGCCTTCAGCGCATGGTCGACCTTGAGCGTCTTCATCTTCGCCACGACGGCCTCGACGAAACGGTCGTGGATGCCGTCGGTGACGATGATGCGGCTCGACGCGGTGCAGCGCTGACCGGTCGAGAAGAAGGCGCTCTGCACGGCCGCGTTGACGGCCACGTCGAGCTCCGCGTCGTCGAGCACGATCAACGGGTTCTTGCCGCCCATCTCGGCCTGCACCTTGGCCTGGCGCGCGGCGCAGGCGGCGATGATGCGGCGGCCGGTGGCGACCGAGCCGGTGAAGCTCAGCGCCCTGACGCGGGGCGAATCGACCAGCGTCTGCCCGACCTGCGAGCCCGCGCCCATCACCAGGTTGAAGGCGCCCCGGGGCAGCGCGGTGCGCGACAGGATCTCGGCGAGGGTCCAGGCGCAGCCCGGGACCAGCTCGGCCGGCTTGAAGACGACTGTGTTGCCGTAGGCCAGCGCGGGCGCGATCTTCCAGGCGGGAATCGCGATCGGGAAATTCCACGGCGCGATCAGGCCCACGACGCCGACCGGCTGGCGGAGCACGTCCACCGACACGCCGGGCCGCACCGACGGCAGCGACTCGCCGCCGCAGCGCAGCGCCTCGGCGGCGAAGAACTTGAAGATCATCGCGGCGCGGTGCGTCTCGCCCAGGCCCTCGGCCAGGGTCTTGCCTTCCTCGCGGGACAGCAGGCGGCCGATCTCGTCGCGGCGGGCGAGCAGCTCGTTGCCGACCGCGTCCAGCACGTCGAAGCGCTGCTGCGGCGTGGTGGACGCCCAGGCGGGGAACGCCGCCTGCGCGGCGGCGATCGCCGCCTCGGTCTGCGCCGCATCGGCTTGCGCGTACAGGCCGATCACGTCACCGGTATCGGACGGGTTGATGTTGGGACGCTGATCGACACCGGCGACCCATTCGCCGCCGATGTAGTTCTGGAATTGGGGGATCTGGCTCATGACGGGCCTCGGGGGTTGGAGTCGTGGCCGACTCGGGCGCGGACTCGGGGTGGGACTCGGAGCGGGACTGCGGAACGGACTCAGCGCGCCCAGCGCAGCACCAGCGGATCGAGGCGCCTGGCCGCGTCCAGCAGACCGGCGCGGACATGCGGGTTCATCGTCGGGAACGGATGACGCGGCAGGTCGCAGGCGATCACGCCGCCCTCCTTCATCAGCGCCTTCGCGGTCAGGATGCCGCCCTGGCGGTTCTCGTAATTGATCAGCGGCAGCCAGCGGCCGTATTCGGCCACGGCGGTCTCGCGATCGCCCGCGGCGTAGGCATCGACGATGCGGCGGATCCCGTCGGGGAAGGCGCCGCCGGTCATCGCGCCGGTCGCGCCGGCGTCCAGGTCGGCCAGCAGCGTGATGGCTTCCTCGCCGTCCCACGGGCCTTCGATCGTGTCGCCGCCCAGCGCGATCAGTTCGCGCAGCTTGCTGGCGGCGCCGGCGGTCTCGATCTTGAAGTAGCGGACCTGCTCGATCTCCCGGGCCATCCTCGCCAGGAAGGGCGCGGGCAGCGGCGTGCCCGACATCGGCGCGTCCTGGATCATCACCGGGATGTCGATCGCATCGGAGAGGCGCGCGTAGAACTCGTGGATGCCGGCCTCGCCCACGCGCAGCGTCGCGCCGTGGTACGGCGGCATCACCATCACCATCGCCGCGCCCATCTCCTGCGCCATCCGGCTGCGCTCGGCGCAGATCTGGGTGCTGTAGTGCGTGGTCGTGACGATGACCGGCACGCGGCCGGCCACATGCTCGAGGATGGTCCGCGCCAGCACCGCGCGCTCGTCGTCGCCGAGCACGAACTGTTCCGAGAAATTGGCCAGGATGCACAGCCCCGTCGAGCCGGCGTCGATCATGAAGTCGACGCAACGCTTCTGGCTCTCGAGGTCGAGGCCGCCCTGCTCGTTGAACGTCGTGGGCACGACCGGGAACACGCCCTTGTAAGGTCGGGGGAAGCTCAGGCTCATGTTGTCTCCAGGAGGCTTCGTGTTTCTTGTGGATCGAATTAAAGTATTACTTTATTTGGAGTCATATCCGTGCAAACCCGGATCTGCCCGAGATTGACTTGGCAAATAGTCAGACTTATAGAATTGACCCCCTTGCCGCCGGGAGGCCAGGACGGCCGACCGGCGGCACCGACACGAAGAGGCGCGACACTCGCGCCCGCACCCACGGAGACGACATGACCAGCGCCATCTATCCCAGCCTGCGCGACCAGCGCGTGCTCATCACCGGCGGGGCGACCGGCATCGGCGCGACGCTGGTGGAGCGCTTCGCCGCGCAGGGCGCGCGGGTGGGCTTCATCGACATCGCGGCGGACGCCGGCCGGGCGCTGGCGGCGAAGCTGCCGGGCAGCGCCTTCGTCGCCGCCGACCTGACCGACATCGCGCAACTGCGCGCCGCGATCGCGGCGCTGCGGGCGCAGCTCGGCGGTCCGTTCAAGGCGCTGCTGAACAACGCCGCCAACGACAAGCGCCATGCGCTGGAGGACGTCACGCCGGAGTTCTGGGACCAGGCGATCGCCGTCAACATCCGGCACCAGTTCTTCGCCGCGCAGGCGGTGGCGCCGGACATGAAGGCGCTGGGCGGCGGCTCGATCATCAATTTCGGCTCGTTCAGCTGGATGCTCATGCAGGGCGGCATGGCGGCATACACGACGTCCAAGGCCGGGGTGCAGGGGCTGACCCGCTCGCTGGCGCGCGACCTGGGGCCCTTCAACATCCGCGTCAACACGCTGGTGCCGGGCTGGGTGATGACCGAGAAGCAGCTCAAGCTGTGGGTCAATGACGAGACGAAGCAGGAGATCGACGCCAACCAGTGCCTGAAGCAGCCGCTGATGCCGGACCACGTCGCGGCGATGGCGCTGTTCCTCGCGGCGGACGACAGCGCGATGTGCAGCGCCCAGGACTACATCGTCGACGGAGGCTGGGCGTGAGCGCGCCGGGGTCCTGGACGTCCACGTCCGCGAACACGTCCGCGACCGCGACGTCCACCGCCAAGGTCCACGTCGACTGCCGGGACCGGCTCGGCGAATGCGCGCTCTGGTGCGACCGCGAGCAGGCGCTGTACTGGACCGACATCGACAGTCACCGGCTGTCGCGCTGGCAAGCGAGCGCGTCGCCGACGGGCGACGTCACGCAGTGGTCGATGCCGGAGGCGCTGGGCAGCTTCGCGCTGTGCGAGGCCCCGGGTCGGCTGCTGCTCGGGCTGGCGTCCGGCGTGGCGCTGTTCGACCTCGCCACCGGCGAGATCGGCCCGCTGACGCCGGTCGAGGTCGATGAGCCGCGCACCCGCATCAACGACGGCCGCTGCGATCCGCAGGGGCGCTTCGTGTTCGGCATGTTCAATCCGCACGGCGCCGCGGTCGGCGGGTATTACCGCGCGGAGACGGCCGGCGTCGGCATCGGGCGGGGGCTGAAGGTCGAGCGGCTGCCGTTGCCGCCGGGGATCGTCGGCAACTCGCTGAGCTTCAGCCCCGACGGCGGCACGCTGTACTACACCGACTCGCCGACGCGCACGATCTGGGCCCTGCCCTATCACGCCGACGGTCGGCTGGGCGAGCGGCGCGTCTTCGCGCAGTGGCCGATGGACGGCGGCGAACCGGACGGCGCGGCGGTCGATGCCGACGGCGGGCTGTGGTCCGCCGCCTGGGGCGACGGCGTCGTGGTCCGCTTCGATGCACAAGGGCGCGAGACGCTGCGTCTGGCCTTGCCCGCGTCGCAGCCGACCTGCCCGGTCTTCGGCGGTCCGGCGCTGGACCGGCTGTTCGTCACCACCGCGCGCAAGGACTGCGAGCATGAGCCGCTGGCCGGCGCGGTCTTCGAGCTCGATGCGCACGGCCATCGCGGCCGCGCGCCCTACCGGTTCCGCACGCCATGACACCGATGCAACGCAAGGTCTACGGTCACCTGCCCGACGGGCGGCCGGTTCACGAGTACACGATGGACAACGGCCGCGGACTGCGGCTGTCGGCGATCACCTATGGCGGGATCGTCACGCGGCTGGAGGTCCCCGATGCCCGCGGTCAACTCGCCAACGTCGTGCTGGGGCTGCCGACGCTGGAGGACTACGTCCTGCGCAATCCGCATTTCGGCGTGATCGTGGGCCGTTATGGCAACCGGATCGCGAATGCGGCCTTCCGGATCGATGGCGAACGGCATGCGCTTCCCGCCAACGACGGCGCCAATTGCCTGCACGGCGGCCCGCGCGGCTTCGGGCTGCAGTTGTGGCGCGCGGAGGCGGAGAGCGACGACTGCCTGCGTTTCGAACTGGACAGCCCGGACGGCGATCAAGGCTTTCCGGGACGGCTGCGGGCGGTGGTGCGGTACCGGCTGGTCGAGGACATGGGCTGGCAGGTCGAGTACGAGGCGACGACCGACCGGCCGACGGTGGTGAACCTGACGCACCACGACTACTTCAACCTCGCGGGTCATGGATCGGCGCTCGACCACGAGCTGCAGATCGCCGGCAGCCGCTATTGCGAGATCGACGCCGCGTCGATTCCGACGTCGATCGCGCCGGTGGCCGGCACGCCCTTCGACTTCCGGGAATCGCAGACCATTGGGTCGCGCCTGCGTGAGGGGCATCCGCAGTTGCGCCACGGCAAGGGCTACGACCACCACTGGGTACTCGATGGCCTTGTCGATGGCCTCGTCGACGCCCCTCTCGGCGCCCGTGCCGATGCCCAGCCCCACCTGGCGGCGCGACTGCGCGATCCGGTGTCGGGGCGTTGGATGGAAGTCCTGACGACGGAGCCCGGCGTGCAGTTCTATTCGGGCAACTTCCTCGACGGCAGTCTGCTCGGCAGCGGCGGGGAGTTCATCCGGCAGGGAGACGGGCTCTGCCTCGAAACCCAGCACGCCCCCGATTCGCCGAACCGCGCGGTCAGCGCGGAGTGGCCGTCGACGATATTGCGGCCGGGCGAGGTCTACCGGAGCCGGACCTTGCATCGCTTCGGCGCGACTCCGTAGTCACTCGCCGGCGCGCCGTCCCGCTTGGCGTTTCAGCCGCCGGAGCGGTCAGCGTTCCGGCCTGCCGGCCAGAGGTCAGTGCTTCGGCCTGCCGGCCAGCAGCGCTTCCGTGGCGTAGGCCCGGAGAAACGCGTCCACCGCGCGTTGGGCGGAACGCTTGATCTGCGTCCGACTCAGCGGCGGCAGATCGCGATGAAACCAGCGGTGATACTGCTCCGCGTTGACCAGCCCGCCGAACTGCTGGGCCAGGATCCCCGGATCCTCGCGGCGCAGTTCGCCGAGCGCCACCGCTTGCCGGAACATGTCCGCCACCACCGTCAGGCCGCGCTTCGGGCCGGCCTCGTAGAACAGCCGGCCGATGTCGGAGTGCCCCGCCGCGCCCAGCACCATGCGGTGCGCCGCCACCGACTCGTCGCTGGTCAGGAAGCCCACCAGCTTCTCCGCGAACCGCAACAGCGTCGCCTCAAGGTCCCCGCCGCGGTACTCGGCGATCTCGGCCAGCGCCGCGGCCATGTGCCGGTCGCCCGTCGCCGCGGTCACGGCGAGGAACAACTCCTCCTTCGACGCGAAGTAGCCGTAGATCGTCGACTTCGATCCGCCGATGCGCTTGACGATCTCCGCCATCGAGGCGCGCTCGTACCCGAACTCCAGGAACACCTGCGAGGCCGTCTCCAGGATCGCCTCGCGGCGGGCTTCTGTGCGCACTTTCACGACAACTCCTTAACCGTACCAATCGGTCTATTTTTGCTTGACACCCATGAACTGTCAAACCAATAATCCGCCCGTCAATACCGAACCGTTCGGTACATTTTCAAGAACACCGCCCCTGCTCGACCTGGAGTCCCGTCATGCGCATCCGCCCTGATCCCTTCCTGCCCACGGCGCTGCTGGCCGCCGCCGCGGCGCTGGCCCTCACCGCCTGCGGCGAGCCCCCCGGCCGGCCCGTCATGGGCGCGGGCGGCCCCCCGCAGGTCAGCGTCACGACCGTGACGACGCAGCGCCTGGCGCTGACCACCGAGCTGCCCGGCCGCGTGACGGCGGCGCTGGTCGCCGAGGTGCGGCCCCAGGTCGGCGGCCTGGTGCAGGAGCGCCGCTTCAAGGAAGGCGGCGAGGTCAAGGCCGGGGAGCTGCTCTACCAGATCGACCCGGCGACCTACCGCGCCAGCGTCGACAACGCGCAGGCCACGCTGGCCAAGGCGCAAGCCACGCTCGTGTCGGCGCGGCTGAAGGCCGGCCGCTACAAGGAGCTGTCCGTGATCAAGGCGGTCAGCCAGCAGGACGCCGACGACGCCGAAGCCAGCCTGCTGCAGGCGCAGGCCGACGTCGGCGCCGCGCAGGCGGCGCTGCAGACGCAGCGCATCAACCTCGCCTACACCCGCATCACCGCGCCGATCGGCGGCCGCATCGGCCGCTCCACGGTGACGCCGGGCGCGCTGGTCACCGCCAACCAGGCCGCCGCGATGGCCACGGTGCAGCAGCTCGATCCGATCTACGTCGACGTCACCCAGTCCAGCGGCGCGCTGCTGGCGCTCAAGCGCTCGCTCGAGAACGGCCGCCTCAAGAGCGGCACGGCCGCCGTGCGCCTGGTGCTCGAGGACGGCAGCGTCTATCCGCAGGCCGGCACGCTGCAGTTCTCCGAGGTGACGGTGGACCCGAACACCGCCGCCGTGACGCTGCGCGCGGCGTTCCCGAACCCGCGCGGCGACCTGCTGCCCGGCATGTACGCCAAGGCGGTGATCGAGGAAGGCGTGATCGACCAGGCCGTGCTGGTGCCGCAGCCGGCCGTCAGCCGCGACAGCACCGGCAAGCCGGTCGCCTTCGTCGTGGACGGCGACGGCCGGCTCGCGCAGCGCGCGCTGACGACGGAACGGGCCATCGGCGACCAGTGGCTGGTCGGCAGCGGCCTGAAGGCGGGCGACCGGCTGGTCGTCGAAGGCCAGCAGAAGGCGCGCCCCGGTGAGCCGGTCGAGGTCAGGACCGCGACCGCCCCGGTCGCCCCCGCCGTCAAGACCGCATCGGCCAGCGCCGCCGCGGGCGCGAACTGAGCATCGGACGGAGACCCTTCATGGCTCGCTTCTTCATCGACCGGCCGATCTTCGCCTGGGTCCTGGCCATCATCACGATGCTGGCCGGCACCGTGGCGGTGCTGACCCTGCCCATCGCCCAGTACCCCTCCATCGCCCCGCCCGCCATCGCCATCACGGCCAACTACCCCGGCGCCTCGTCCAGGACGCTCGAGGACACCGTGACGCAGGTCATCGAGCAGAAGATGAAGGGACTGGATCGCCTGTCCTACATCGCCTCGACCAGCGAATCCACCGGCAGCGTGACGATCACGCTGACCTTCGAGACCGGCACCGATCCCGACACCGCGCAGGTGCAGGTCCAGAACAAGCTGGCCCTGGCGACGCCGCTGCTGCCGCAGGAGGTGCAGCAGCAAGGCCTGCAGGTCGCCAAGTCGGCCAACAACTTCCTCAACGTGCTGGCCTTCATCTCCGAGGACGGCAGGCTCAACGGCTCGGACCTGTCCGACTACGTCGCCGCCAACGTGCAGGACCCGATCAGCCGGGTCGAGGGCGTCGGCGACACGACGCTGTTCGGCTCGCAATACGCGATGCGGATCTGGCTGGACCCGGACAAGCTCAACAGCTTCAAGCTGACGCCGCTGGACGTGAAGACCGCGGTGCAGGCGCAGAACGCGCAGGTCTCGGCCGGCCAGCTGGGCGGCCTGCCCGCGGTGCCCGGCCAGCAGCTCAACGCCACCATCACCGCGCAGACGCGGTTGAAGACGGCCGAGGAGTTCGAGGCCATCCTGCTGCGCACGCAGACCGACGGCTCCGCGGTGCGGCTGCGCGACGTCGCCCGCGTCGAACTCGGCAGCGAGAGTTATGCGACCGTGGCGCGCTTCAACGGCAAGCCGGCGGCCGGTCTGGCAATCAAGCTGGCCACCGGCGCCAACGCGCTGGACACCGTCAAGGGCATCGACGCGCGGCTGGAGGAACTGAGCCGGTTCTTCCCGCCCGGCGTGAAGGTCATCAAGCCCTACGACACCACGCCCTTCGTGCGCATCTCCATCGAGGAAGTGATCAAGACCCTGATCGAGGCCGTGGTGCTGGTCTTCCTGGTGATGTACCTGTTCCTGCAGAACTTCCGCGCCACGCTGATCCCCACGATCGCGGTGCCGGTGGTGCTGATGGGGACCTTCGGCGTGCTGGCGGTGTTCGGCTACTCGCTCAACACGCTGACGATGCTGGCGATGGTGCTGGCGATCGGCCTGCTGGTGGACGACGCCATCGTCGTGGTCGAGAACGTCGAGCGCGTGATGAGCGAGGAAGGCCTCTCGCCGCTGGAGGCGACGCGCAAGTCCATGGGCCAGATCACCGGCGCGCTGGTCGGCGTGGCGCTGGTGCTGGCGGCGGTGTTCGTGCCGATGGCCTTCTTCGGCGGCTCCACCGGCGTGATCTACCGCCAGTTCACGGTGACCATCGTGTCGGCGATGACGCTGTCGGTGCTGGTGGCGATGATCCTGACGCCGGCGCTGTGCGCGACGCTGCTCAAGCCCGCGGCCAAGGGCCATGCGCTGGCCACGACCGGCTTCTTCGGCGCCTTCAACCGCGCCTTCGATCGCGGCAACCGCCGCTACCAGGGCATCGTGCACCACATGCTGGGCCGTGGCTGGCGCTACATGGCGGGCTACGCGGTGCTGGTGGTCGTCGTGGGCGTCGTCTTCAGCAAGATCCCGGCCGGCTTCCTGCCCGATGAGGACCAGGGCACGCTGTTCACGCTGGTGCAGCTGCCCCCCGGCGCCACGCAGGCCAAGACCCTGGAGGTGCTGCAGCAGGTCGACCACCACTTCCTGGTCGAACAGAAGGACGCGGTCGACTCGATCTTCTCGGTGGCGGGCTTCAGCTTCGCGGGCAGCGGCCAGAACGCGGGCTTCGCCTTCGTCAAGCTCAAGCCCTGGGGCGACCGCGTCCGCCCGGAACTGAAGGCCGCGGCGGTGGCCAACCGCGCGATGGCGACGCTGTCGAGGATCCGCAATGCCACGGTCTTCGCGATCGTGCCGCCGGCGGTGTCGGAGCTCGGCAACGCCAGCGGCTTCGACCTGATGCTGCAGGACCGGGCCAACCTCGGCCATGCGGCGCTGATGCAGGCGCGCAACCAGCTGCTGGGCGCGCTGTCCAAGGAACCCGGCCTGGTGGCGGTGCGGCCCAACGGCATGGAGGACACGCCGGAGTTCCGGCTCGACATCGACGAACACAAGGTCGGCGCGCTCGGCCTGTCGATGAGCGACGTCAACGCGACCTTCTCCACCGCCTGGGGCAGCAACTACGTCAACGACTTCCTCGACCGCGGCCGCGTGAAGAAGGTCTTCCTGCAATCAGACGCGCCGTTCCGGATGCTGCCCGGCGACATCGACCACTGGTTCGTGCGCAACGCCGGCGGGACGATGGTGCCGTTCAGCGCGTTCGCCACCGCCGGCTGGACTTCCGGTTCACCGCGCCTGGAGCGCTACAACGGCGTGCCCTCGGTCGAGATCCTGGGCATGGCGCTGCCCGGCACGCTGTCCAGCGGCCAGGCGCTGGCGCTGGTCGAGCGCCACGCCGCCGAACTGCCCGCGGGCATCGGCTACGAGTGGACCGGCGTGTCGCGGCAGGAGCGCGAGGCCGGCGGCCACGCGACGCTGCTGTACGCGGTGTCGATCCTGGTGGTCTTCCTCTGCCTGGCGGCGCTGTACGAGAGCTGGTCCATCCCGTTCTCGGTGATCCTGGTCGTGCCGCTGGGCGTGCTGGGCACGCTGGTCGGCGCGGTGCTGACGTGGAAGATGAACGACGTCTACTTCCAGGTGGGCCTGCTGACCACGGTGGGCCTGGCGTCGAAGAACGCGATCCTGATCGTCGAGTTTGCCAAGGAGCTTCACGCCAAGGGCCTGTCCGCGCTCGACGCCGCGATCACCGCGGCCCGCATGCGGCTGCGTCCGATCCTGATGACCTCGCTGGCCTTCATCCTCGGCGTGCTGCCGCTGATGATCAGCAAGGGCGCCGGCGCCGGCGCGCAGAACGCGCTGGGCACCGCCGTCGTCGGCGGCATGGTGTCGGGCACGGTGCTGGCGATCTTCTTCGTGCCGCTGTTCTTCGTCGTCGTCCAAAGGCTGTCGGGGCGCGGGAAGCCCCAGGCCACCCCCGCCGCCGCGGCGACCGCGGACACCCCTCCCCTGTTGAACGAGGGCCACTGACATGACCCGCTTGATCTCTCCCTCCTCGCTGCCTTCCCTGACGAGCCTCGCGGCATTGACCGCGGCCTTGCTCCTCGCCGGCTGCGTCAACCTGGCGCCGCGCTACGAGCGGCCCGCCGCGCCGGTGCCCGATCGCTTCCCGCAGGCGCCGGCGGACGGCGCCCCGGCCGCCGACGTCGGCTGGCGGACCTTCTTCGCCGACGCGAAGCTGCGGGACCTGATCGGGCTCGCGCTCGACAACAACCGGGACCTGCGCGTCGCGGTGCTCAACATCACGCAGGCCCGCGCCCAGTACCGCATCCAGGACGCGGCCACGCTGCCCGCCGTGACCGCGAACGGCAGCGGCACGGCCACGCGCACGCCGGCCGCCCTCTCCGGCACCGGCGCGGCAGTGACCAGCCACCAGTACAGCGCGACGCTGGGCGTCAGCGCCTACGAGCTGGACCTGTTCGGCCGCGTGCGCAACCTGAGCACGCAAGCGCTGGAGCAGTACCTGTCCACCGAAGAGGCGCGGCGAAGCACGCAGATCTCGCTGGTGGCGGAGGTGGCCACCGCCTACCTGACCTGGGCCGCCGACCTGGAGCGCCTGGCGCTGGCGCAAGAGACGCTGCGCAGCCAGAGCGACACCTATGCGCTGACGCGGCGGCGCTTCGAGCTCGGCAGCGCGTCGGCGCTGACGCTGCGGCAGGTGCAGACCAGCGTCGACAGCGCCCGCGTCGACGTGGCGCGCTACGCCGGACAGATCGCCCAGGACCGCAACGCGCTGGCGCTGCTGCTGGGCACGCCGGTGCCCGACGCGCTGGCCCCGGGTGCGCTGGGGGACGCGCTCAACGCGCTGCCCGAGCTGCCCGCCGGGCTGCCGTCGGACCTGATGCTGCGCCGGCCCGACCTGCTGCAGTCCGAGCACCAGCTCAAGGCGGCCACGGCCAACATCGGCGCCGCGCGGGCCGCCTTCTATCCGCGGATCAGCCTGACGGCCTCGGCGGGCAGCGGCAGCGCCGACCTGTCGGGCCTGTTCAAGGGCGGCTCGGGCACCTGGACCTTCCTGCCGCAGATCAGCCTGCCGATCTTCGACGCGGGCAGCAACCGCGCCTCGCTCGACAGCGCCGTCGCCGGACGCGACATCGCGGTGGCGCAGTACGAGCAGGCGATTCAATCGGCCTTCCGCGAGGTCGCCGACGCGCTGGTGCAGCGCGACGCGTTGAGCGGCCAACTGGAGGCCCAGCAGTCGCTGGTCGAAGCCAGCGGCGAAGCGCTGAAGCTGTCCGACGCCCGCTTCGTCCGGGGCGTCGACAGCTACCTGGACGTGCTGGATGCGCAGCGCACCTGGTACGGCGCGCGGCAGACGCTGATCGGCACGCGGCTGTCCCGCCTGACCAACGGCGTGACGCTTTACAAGGCGCTGGGCGGCGGCTGGAACGGTTGAGCGCTCGAGGAAGCGGCGGTCTGGAAAGAGGCGCTCCGGAACATGGGAGACTGCGCCGCGTGGTTGATGCACGGGGTGGGGAGTCGACGATTGAGAAGTTTGAAGCAGCTGTTTGAGCGGTCCACGGGTCATCGGCATTCTGGCCGGTTCCGGGACCACGAGCCGGGACGGGGCCAGGCCGGTCTCCTGGCCGCCTTGATGACCGTCGCGGCGCTGGCGGGTTGTTCGACTTATCGCCCGTGGATCAACGCGGGGCTTCCCCCGGCGGCGGACGGCGCGTTGCCCGTCGCGCGGCCCTCGCCGAGTCGCCCCGTGGCGCCGGTGGTGGCCGCGGTCACGCTGTCGGGCGGCGGCGCGCGGGCGGCCGCCTTCGGCCTGGGCGTCCTGCGCGAACTGAAGGCCACGTCGTTCAACATCGACGGTGAACCGACCACGCTGCTGGACCAGGTCGCGCTGGTCAGCGGCGTCTCCGGCGGCAGCATCCTGGCCGCGCACTTCGCGGCTTTCGGCGACGAGACGCTGACGCGCTTCGAGCCCGACTTCCTGATGGTGCCCTTCGAGGCCGGGCTGATCCGCCAGGCCTTCGCGCCGACGCGGCTGTATCACCTCACCTCGCCGTGGTACGGCCGCAGCCACATCCTGGCGCAGCGGCTCGACGAGCTCTATCGCGGCCGCACCTTCGGCGACCTGAAATCGCGCCCCGGCGCGCCGGACCTGATGGTGACCGCCACCGACCTCACCACCGGCGCGCCCTTCGACTTCACGCCGGAGCAATTCGGCCTGATCTGCTCCGACCTGGATCGCACGCCGCTGTCGTTCGCGGTCGCGGCCTCGTCGGCGGTGCCCATCCTGCTTTCGCCGATCACCTTGCAGAACCACGCCGGCGAATGCGCGCCCGGGCCGCTGCCGCCGCGCGGCTCGACGATGGTCGAGAACGACTACCGCACCCGGTTGCTGGCACTCAGCGCCCAGAGCTATCGCGACGCCAAGGAGCGGCCCTTCATCCACCTGGTGGACGGCGGCGTCTCGGACAACACCGGCGCGCGGCTGATGCTGGACCGCCTGCTGGCCGGCGGCTCCATCGCGTCGTCCTTCCCGGACGCGCCGCCCGGCTCGATCCACCGGATGATCCTGGTCACGGTGAACTCGGAACGCGACCTGGCCGAGCGCATCGACGCCAGCGACCGCGTGCCGTCGACCGGGCAGGTCATCGAGACGCTGGTCTTCGGCGCCGGCGCGCGGGAGACGCAGGTCACGCTGGCCATGCTCAACGACGACGACCGCCGCTGGCGGGCCGAACTGATGCGCACGCGCGGCACGCCGGGCAGCCCCTTCGCGGCGGACGCCGAACTCCACATCATCAGCGTGAGCCTGCATGACGTGCCGGACGACAAGATCCGGCACAGCCTGCTGCGCGTGCCCACGGCGTTCACGATCGAGGGGCGCGACGTGCAGGAGCTGCAGAAGGCGGGCGCCGAGGCGCTGCGGTCGACGCCCGCGTTCAAGCGCTTGAAGGACAGCCTGGATCGACTGTCGCAGCGGGCGGCACCCGGTTGAGCCGCACGCCGCCGTCGAGGTGGATGGCGCGCGTTGGGGATGTCGAGGCGTCCTCGCGGGGACAGGTGTTGCGCCGTGCCGACGCGAACCGTCACAGAGTGAAACCGCCCGCGAGCTGACAACGATGTCAAGTCAAGATGAGGAAAGTGCCCAAAGGCACCTTCTTCGAAGCAACTTCTTGTCGACGCAGGCATTCCCATCGTGATGAATCTCGACCTTGACGCGTGGCTCGCGTCGACCAGCTCCCGCCGCCAATGGCTACAGCAGGCTCTTGTGACCGGTGGATCGGCGCTCGGTTTGAGCGCTTGCGGCTCAGGCGGTTCCGATGAGTCCATGGCGTCGACCGGCGCCAGCACCGACGGCGGCACGGTCGCGACCGGCGGTACCGGCTCGACGAGCACCGGGACGACAGCCACCGCACGCACGTTCACGCATCCGGGCCTGCTGAACACCGAGGCCGACTTCAGCCGCATGAGGACGCAGCTCGCGGCGGGGCGCGAGCCGTGGGTGGGCGGCCTTCGGGCGCTGACCTCGAGCAGCCGCGCGCAGCTGGGCCGCGACCCGCAGCCGGTCGCCACGGCCATCCGCGGCGGCGACGGCGAGAACTTCCGCGCCATGGTGGAGGATGTCCAGCGCGCCTACCAGTTGGCGCTGCGCTGGAAGGTCACGGGCGATGCCGCCTATGCCGACCAGGCCGTGCGCTACGTCAACGCGTGGGTCTCGACGATGACCTCGCTGACCGGCAACGGCGACCGCTTCCTCGCCGCCGGGATCTACGGCTACCAGTGGGCCAACGCGGCCGAGATCCTGCGCACCTACAGTGGCTGGAGCGCCGTGGACCGCGCCGCCTGCCAGCAGTGGCTGCTGACCCATTTCTATCCGCTGACCAGCAGCTTCCTGAAGGACCACAACGGCTCGAACGTCACCAACCACTGGGCCAACTGGGACCTCGTGTGCCTGGTCGGCATGCTGGCCATCGGGGTCTTCGCGGACCGCGCCGACGTCTACCAGGAGGCCCTCGACTACTTCAACCGGGGCCGCGGCAACGGCGCGTCGCAGCACATGGTCTACGCACGCCATCCCGGCCACATGGGGCAATGGCAGGAAAGCGGGCGGGACCAGGGGCATGCGACGCTGAGTCTGGGCATGGCCGGCTACCTGTGCGAGATGGCCTGGAACCAGGGCGACGATCTGTACGGCATGGACGACAACCGCCTGCTCGCCGGCGCGGAGTACGTTGCGAAGTCCAACCTGAAGGACGCCGCGGGCGCGTTCTACACGCTGCCGTTCTACGTCTACAGCAATCGCCAGGGGACGTTCACCGCCGTCTCCGACGGGGGCCGGCCGAATGGCAGGCCCTGCTGGGAACCGATCTTCAACCACTACGTCAAGCGCAAGGGTCTCGCGGCACCGTGGGTCAGCGCGCTGGCGGCGCAATTGCGCCCGGAAGGCAACACCTGGCTCGGCGACGACCTCAGCTTCGGCACGCTGACGTTCTCGCGGGACGCGGAGGTGTCGCGCGTCAAGCCCACCGGGTTGCAGGCGATCGTGCGCGGTGGCGCGGCGCAGTTGTCCTGGTGGGGCAGCGCGGACGCGGCGTCACACGCGGTCCTGCGCGCGGCCGTCGGGGCCAGCGCGTTCACGGAGCTCGGCCGCATCAATGCCGGCGACCTGAACACGTGGACCGACACCTCCGTGACCCAGGGCCGGTGGCAGTATCAGATCCGCGCGCTGGACGGCGCCGGAGCGACCTTGTCGACCTCGGCCACCTCGATCGTCGACCTGGACGCACCGCTGCTGTTGAGCCTGCCGCTGGACGACGGCCAGGGCACGGTCGCCCGCGACGTCGGCGAGCGCCAGTTGGCCGGCGCCCTCAAGGGCGGCGCGTCCTGGGGCGACGGCCGCAAGACCGGCACCCAGGCATTGGCGCTGGATGGCGCCTCCGGTCACCTGGAGCTGCCTGCGGGCGTGGTGGCCGGTGTCGGCGACCTCACGATCGCCGGCTGGGTCTGGTGGAACGGCGTGAACAAGGGGAACGCGCGCGTCTTCGACTTCGGCTCGACCGACATCACCTATCTGGCGCTCCTGGTGAGCGCCGACGCGATGCGGGTCAGCGTGACCAACACGAGCTACTTCGGCGAACAGACCGTGTCGACGGGGCCGCTCGCCAAGGGCCGCTGGGTCCACCTGGCCATGACGCTCAAGGACAGGACCTGCACGCTCTACGTCGACGGCGCCGCGGCGGCCTCGATCGCGACGATGGATCTCGCGCCCTACCAGCTCGGCAAGACGACGCAGAACTGGCTGGGCCGCGCGCAGTACGGGCAGGATCCCTACTTCAACGGACGGCTGCAGGACTTCAGGATCTTCGGCGGCGCGCTCACCGCGGAACAGGTGCGAGCGATGGCGCAGGGGTGATCCGGGCGCGCGGGCCATCCGGCGGCTGAGCCGCCGAGCTCGATCCGGCGGCTGAGCCGCCCAGCGCGGTCCGGCCGATCAGCCGCCGAGTTCGGTCGCGGCCTGCCGCAGCGCCTCGACCAGCGGCGGCGTCGAGCCGTCCGGGATCCAGCCCGACAGCGCGATGCCCACGTGCGCCGGATCCCCCGACGTGACGGCGACCACGTGGTGGTCGCGGTCGTCGGCGACATGCACGCGCGCATACCCCTGCGCACGGGTCTCGCCGATCTTCTCCATCAGCTGCGGCAGACCGCCGGGGAAGTTGGGGATCTCGGCGACCTCGGCATAGATCTCGGCGATGCGCTCGTCGTCCAGCTCGGACAACAGCACCATGCCGATGCCGCTGATCGACGCCGGCAGCAGGCCGATGCGGCCCAGCCCCCGCGAGGCCTCGATGCCGGGCGGCGCATGGAACAGGTAGCTGACGCTGTCGTTCCACAACACCCCCAGCGCCACCGTGTGGCCGAAGCGTCGCAGCCCCTCCAGCAGCGGCAGCGCGCGGCGCATCAGGCCGGATGCAAACAGGCTCTGCGCCGCCAGCACATGCATGCCGGGGCCCGACGTGTACTTGCGGTTGGACGTCTGCCGCGCGATGCCCAGGTAGGTCAGCGTCTTCAGCAGCCGGTTGACCTTGGTCGGGTCCAGCCCGATGCGGCGGGCCAGCTCGCGGCAGCCCACCGGCTCCGGCGCGGTGGCCAGCGCCTGCAGCGTGGCGATGCCGTCGATGAGGCTCTGGTTCGGCTGTGCGCCAAGTAGCGACGATTGCATACGGTGATCGGAGTTCCGGGTCGAGGACGGCAGGAGAAGCTGCGGAAAGGGCGTGCGGTGTCAGGTCACGAGCTCGGCATGCGCCATGAACGCCGGCGACGGCGACACGCCCAGCCCCGGCCCCGAAGGCGGCCGATAGCGGCCGTCATGGTAGGTCATGTCGGTCGTGAGCAGCGGCAGGCAGCGTTCGAAGATGGAGTGCTGCCATTCATGCTTCCAGAACCGTCCCGCCACGCAGGACGCGTGCAGGCTCGCCGCCAGGAAGATGCCCACGCCGATCGTGGCATGCGGTGCCAGCACCGCCCCGCCCGCCTCCCCCATCGCGGCGATGCGCAGGAACTGCGTGACGCCCGTGTGTCCCATCTCGGGCTGGAGATACCGCACCGACGCGGGCTCGAGCCGATGCCGCGCCTCATAGGCGGTGCCCCACTCCTCGCCGCCGGCCACCGGCACCGGGCTCGCGGCGCACACGGCGCGCAGGCCGGCGATGTCCTCGGGCTTCACCGGTGCCTCGATGAACCGCGGCCGGCAGGGCGCCAGACGCTCCGCGAGCGCGATCGCCTCCAGCGCGTCGAACTTCCAATGGAGATCCACCATCAGGTCCACGTCGTCGCCGAGCGCTTCGCGCAAGGCGCTGAACTCTTCGGCGATGCCCTCGTGACTGACGACCCCCGCGAACTTGAATGACCGCACGCCGCGGCGCTGCCAGTCCAGCGCCATGGCGACACGGGCCTCGATCGTCGCGCCGGGCAGTCCCGACAGGTAGCCCGGCACCTCCTCGCGCCGCACCGGACCGAGCAGCGCGCGCAGCGGCACGCCGCGCGCCTGCGCGCGCAGGTCCCACAGTGCGATGTCCAGCGCCGCGATCGCGTCGACGTAGTGCCCGCCGAAACTGCCGCGCACGCGCATCAGTCCGTAGAGCTCGTCCCACAGCGCCTCCACGTCCTCCGGGTCGCGTCCGTCGAGCACCGGCGCCAGCAGGTCGTTGACGATCTCGCAGGTCGCGCGCGGCGCGCAGATGCCGTAGGTCTCGCCCCAGCCGACGCGGCCGTTCGCGGCCGTCACCTTGACCACCACCGAACGGTCCACCGTCGGGTAGATCGTGCCGTTGCCGCGCCGCACGATGTAGCCGCGCGCGTTGACCGATTCGCCGGGGCCTGGCGGCCCGAGGTAAGGCGTCGTGCGCGGCACGGTGACGATGTAGGTCTCGATGCGCGCGACACGCCAGTCGCCGCGCGCCGCCTGCCCACGTCCTTCGACCGCGACGCTCATGCCTGCCTCGCGAAATCGATCAGCCCGGCGTCCTGCAGCCGGGCCAGCAGCGCGTCGAGCTCCTGATGGTCGTAGCGATCCATGCCCGGCCCCGGCGCCCGCACATGCGCCGATTCGATCAGGCCGCGCCGCTGCAGCACCGCCTTCGTCAGGTGCCAGCGGAAGTTGGCCTGCATGCTGAGCAGCGGCAGGGTCTGCTCGAACAGATCGCGGGCCTGGCGGACCTCGCCGGCATTGAAGTGACGGACCATGGCGACGTGCAGCTCGGTGATTTCGCAGGCGGGCATCGTGCCACGGCTGCCGCGCGCCAGCTCGTCGATCACATAGCGCGCGCCCGCGCCGCCGAAGACCGCGTCCAGCGCCTCCCCGGCCAGTTCGCCCAGCTGCGTGATGCGCTGCCCCGAAGGCGCCGCCTCCTCCTTCACGTAGCGGATGCCGTCGACCTCGCGCGCCAATTGCGCGACCTGGAACAAGGGCAGCCCGATGCCCATCGGCGCCGGCGCGTTCTGCACCATGATGTCCAGCCCCGAGGCCTCGTGCACGTCGCGGTAGAAGCGCGCCATCCCGTCGAGGTCGTCCGCGAGCGCCTTGGGCGTCAGGATCATCGCGGCCACCGCGCCCGCCTTCGCGCCGGCCTGCGCATACGCCATCGCGTCTTCCGTCGAGGCGGCGCTCGCGCCGATCACCAGCGGCCGCCGGCCGTCCATCCACTCGCCCAGCCGCGCGGTCATGTACAGCCGCTCCTCCCGGCTGAGCAGGTCGTACTCGCTGGCCAGGCCGGGGAAGACCACCGCCGCGGCGCCGGCGTCGATCACGTAGTCCAGCACCCGCCGCGTGCCGGTCTCGTCGATCGCGCCGGTGTCGGAAAAGATGGTCGGAAGAATGGGCATCACGCCCTGCAGTTCGGTCATGTCGTCTCCTGGATGCATCGTCGCCGTCCCCGCGGCCCCGCCCCCTTGGCTCGGCTGCGACGAGAACAGTTGTTGCTATATCAGCATAACAAGTGTTGCTACCAAAGCAGCATCAAGCACAACGCTTTCATGGAAATCACCAAGGGCAACCACCTAAAACGTCGCACCTGCTCCGGGTAAACGTCATCTCGTGCGCATTGCGATCGTTATTCTGTTGCTTTAATATACACAACAACAGCGACGGCGCAGCTCGATCTGCCCGCCTGTCACCGCCCCCGGATCCGCCCGCCGCCGACAGGCCGCGTGCCGCCGGGAGCGACACAACAACGGAGACATGAAAGGATCGAAGATGGCAAAGCGAGTCATTCGAGGGCTGCTGGCATCCACCGTGTTGAGCACCGGCGCCGTGCTGCCGGCGATCGCCCAGGAGAGCGCCCCGCCCGTCCCGCCGACCGCCACGGCTGCGGCGGCCGCGAAGGTTGCGGCGGCACAAGAGGCCCCCCGGAGCGCCGCGAACGAGGCGACCGACGACGCCGGGGAGCCGGCGAAGACCGACGGCAAGGACGGCGGGAAGGACGGCGGGAAGAAGCCCGCCGAGGCCGGCGTGGCGCTGGACCGTGTCGAGATCACCGGCATCCGCAAGAGCCTCGAGTCGGCACGCAACCAGAAGCGCAACGCCACGCAGTTCGTCGACTCGATCGTGGCCGACGACATCGGCAAGCTGCCCGACCGCAACCTGGCCGAATCGTTGTCGCGCGTCTCCGGCATCCAGGTGGACCGCGGCGTCGGCGAAGGCACCAACATCTCGATCCGCGGGCTGCGCCAGAACGTCACGCTGTTCAACGGCCGCGAGATCGTCGACGCCACCGGCCGCGGCGGCACCGGGCTGGACCAGCTCGGCACCACGACCTACGGGATCATGGCGCTCGTGCCCTCGGAGCTGATCGCCAACCTCGAGGTCACCAAGCTCGCCGGCGCGGACCAGGTGTCCGGCGGGCTGGGCGGCATCGTCGACATCCGCTCGCGCCTGCCGCTGGACGATGGCAACCAGCTCGTCGGCAAGGCCGGCCTGACCTACGACCAACTGCCCGGCAAGTACGGCCGCGAGTTCTTCGGCCTGATCTCGCGCAAGCTCTCGCCGGAAATCGGCGTCCTGGTCTCGATCTCGCACGACGAGCGCCGGCTGTCGCAACAGGGGCTGGACACCTTCTCCGGCTACAAGCAGTTCATCGACCCGTCGAAGTCGGCGACCGTGCCGGTCTTCGGCGACCAGGACGTGCGCGCCTCCGACATCCAGGAGCACCGCAGGAAGACCGGCTTCAATGCCGCGCTGCAATGGCGTCCGAAACCGGGCTTCGAGCTGGTGGCCGACACCTTCGCGTCCAAGCTCGACTCGGCGCGGGACCGCTACTGGATCGCGTTCAATCCCACCTCGGGCCTGAGCAACGCGACCTACTCGGACAACAACATCCTGCTGAGCGGCCACGCGGCCACGCCGGTGCTCGCCAACACCGAGTTCGCGGACGTCCACGCCACGGTCGTCTCGTCGGCGCTGCGCGGCAAGTACCTGATCTCCGACACGCTCAGCGGCACCGCCGAGGTCTCGACCGGGCGCTCGTCGTCCAGCTACCACCAGCGCTACCTGCGCCTGCAGCCGCGCGCCGGCCTGGGCAGCAGCGTCGACTTCGACCTCACGCAAGGACCCTTCGGCGCCTTCACGATCAACGGCGTCAACCTGGCCGATCCCACGCAGATGTCGCAGTCGATCCTGTTCGACAGCAACTTCTCCGCGGTGACCGAGAACCGGGCCGGCCGCCTGGACTTCAAGAAGAAGCTGGAGATGGGCTGGCTGGACTCCGCGGACGTCGGCGCGCGCGTGTCGCGCCTGGCGTCGGAACAGAACCCGCTGGTGGCCGACATCCGTCCCGCCGGCGGCGTGCCGGCGACGCAGCTGTCGGACTTCCTGACGACCTACTCGAATCCGGACTTCGCCTCGGGCTACTTCAACGGACTGCCGCGCAGCTACCTGGCGCCGTCGCGCGACGCGTTCACCGGCTGCAAGGCCTTCACCGCGATCCCGGCGATCTCGCAGAGCCGCCCCTGCCTGAATCCGCAGAACGAGCTGACCTCCATCGCCAGCACCTTCACGATCAAGGAGACGATCACCGAGGGTTACGGCAAGCTGAACTTCGACGGCGAGCTGTTCGGCCGCGGGCTGACCGGCAACGTGGGCCTGCGTGCGGTCCAGCGCAGGCTGAGCTCCATCGGCAACCTGATCAATCCCGACGGCAGCACCTCACCCAACACCGCCGACCGCACCGACAAGGCGTGGCTGCCCTCGGCGGTCGCGCGCTACGAGCTGACGCCGGACACCGTCCTGCGCCTGGGCGCGGCCAAGGTGGTGTCCTTCCCCAACACCGCCGATCTCAACAACGGCGTGCGGCTGTTCGCGCCGGTCATCACCGGCGGCGTGATCACACAGCCCGGCACCGGCAGCGGCGGGTCGCCGCAGCTGCAGGCCTTCAAGGCCACGCAGTTCGACCTGTCCATCGAGAAGTACTTCGGCAGGCAGGCGGTGGCCTCGCTCGGCGTGTTCGACAAGGACATCTCGACCTACATCATCCAGAAGCAGATCTCGGAGAACTACGGCGGCGTCGACTATCTGGTCAACCGCAAGGTCAACGGCGAGGGCGCCAAGGTGCGCGGCGCGGAGCTGCTGCTCCAGCTGCCCTTCTACTTCCTGCCCGAGCCCTTCAACGGCTTCGGCACGATGGCGACCTACTCCTACATCGATTCCAAGACCCCGGTGCGCGACGCCGCCGGCCGCCAGCTGACCTTCCCCGGCCTGTCGACCAACAACGTCAACCTGATCGGCTACTACGAGCAGGGCCCGCTGAGCGTGCGGCTGGCGATGAACTGGCGCGACAAGTACCTGGTCAGCCTGTCGGCCGCCAACACCGGCATCTACAACGACAGCTACACCGACCTGTCGGCGACGCTGCGCTACGACTTCTCCAAGCAGGTGTCGCTGGGCCTGGAAGCCAACAACCTGCGCAACAGCCGGCAGCGCACCTATGACGGATCGGTCGAGGGACTGCGCACCAACGCGATGTTCGGACGTATCTTCAAGGCCAACCTGACCATGAAGTACTGATCCAGGAGCAGCGATGAATCCCGCATCCCATGAACTCCACGGCCGGCGCGCGCTCGTCACCGGCGCCGCCAGCGGCATCGGCGCGGCGATCGTGCGGCGGCTGCAGGCCGCCGGCGCGACCGTCGCCGGCCTGGACATCGTCCCCGAGATCGCGTCGGACTGCGACCTGGTCGTCGACCTGCGCAACGGCGCGACGCTCGAGCAGGCGCTCGCCCAGATGAACCGCCGCATCGGCATGCCCGACATCGTCGTGCACGCCGCGGCGATCACGGCGATGGGCGGCGTGCTCGACGTCGACCCGGAGCGCTGGCTCGAGATCTACGACGTCAACGTGGTCGGCGCCGTGCGGCTGCTGCGCCACTGCACCGGCGCGATGAAGCAGCGCGGCGGCGGCGCGGTGGTGCTGATGTCGTCGATCAACGCCGACTTCGCCACGCCCACGCAGGCCGCCTACGCGGCCTCCAAGGGCGCGCTGAACAACCTCATGAAGACGGCCGCGCTGGAGCTCGCCCCGGCCGGCATCCGCGTCAACGCGATCGCGCCGGCCTCGGTCGACACGCCGGCGATGCGCGCCACGATGGCGCGCGCCGCCGACCCCGACAAGGCGGCGCGCGTCAACATGCAGCGGCATCCGCTCGAACGCTGGGGCACGGCCGAGGAAGTCGCCGAGCTCACGCTGTTCCTCGTGTCCGACCGCGCCGCCTGGATCACGGGCGCGGTCCATCGCATCGACGGAGGCGCCAGTGTCACGCGACGTTGAAGACCGCGCGGCCTCGCCGGCCTCATCCGCCTCATCCGCCGCGTCCGCCGCACCCTCCGTGCCCGCGCCCGGTCCGGCCGACACCGTCGGCATCAACTGGGGCTCGACCAACTTCCGCGCCTGCCGCATCGCGCCCACGGGCGAGGTGTCCGCCGAATGGTCCAGTCGGGGCGGCGTGGCGGGCCTCGGCCGTGACGGCATGGCCGCCACCATCGCCGCGCTGCGCGCGCAATGGCCCGACCTGGACACGCTGCGGGTGTACGCGTCCGGGATGATCGGCTCCAACATCGGCTGGGCCGAGGCGCCCTACGCCGCCGCCCCGGCGACCCTGGCCGACATCGCCGCCCGCCTGGTCCCGGCGCGCATCGGCACGACGGACCTGCGTATCGTGCCCGGCGTGTGCTGCCGCCGCGCCTTCGACGACGGCCCCGACGTGATGCGCGGCGAGGAGATGGAGCTGTTCGGCTTCGCCGCCGCGAACCCGCGCTGGAGCGGCCTGATCGCCCTGCCCGGCACCCACACGAAGTGGGCGCGTTTCGAGTCCGGCTGCATCGTCGATTTCTTCACCAGCATGTCGGGCGAGATGTTCGACCGGCTGACCGCCGCCGGGCTGCTGGCCTCGATCGTCGACGGTCCCGCGGTGGACGGACCGGCCTTCCACGAAGGCGTCGCCACCGGGCGGCGCCGTCAGCTGGGCCTGTCGACGGCGCTCTTCGGCGCGCGGGCCCGCGTGATGCAGGCGCGGCTGTCCAAGGCGGACGCGGCGTCCTACCTGCGCGGGCTGCTGATCGGGTCGGAGATCGCCGATGCGCTGGCGGTCCTGCCCGACCTGCGCGCCGCGGTGGTGCCGCTGGTCGGCAACGGCCCGCTGTGCCAGCTCTATGCCGCGGCGCTGCGCGCCGAGGACATCGAGAGCCGCTTCGTCGACTCCCGCCACGCCTGCGTCAGCGGGTTCCTGCATCTGCGCGCTTCCGAGGAGTGAGGTCACCGTGACACCGTCGCCCGCTTTCCCCGCTTCCGCCGCCGTGCCGACCGCCACGTCCGCCGCGTCCGCCATGGGCACCCCCGCGGGCCACCGCATCGCCCATGTCGAGGCCATCGCGATCCGCGTGGCGCGACCGTTGGCGTCCCACATGGGCCATCCGGTGCAGCCCACCGAGCGCGGCTACCTGATCGATCCGGACAACGGCACGATCTACCCGGCCGACGACCGCACGCTGCTGCTGCGCGTGACCTGCGAGGACGGCACCGTCGGCTGGGGCGAGACCTACGGCATCGTCGCGGCGGGCGCGGTGCAGGCGCTGGTCGACGACGTGATCGCGCCCTTCCTGCGCGGCCAGGATCCGCTGGACGTGCAGCTGCTGTGGCAGCGCCTCTACGACATGATGCGGGTGCGCGGCTACACCACGGGCTTCTGGCTGGACGCGCTGGCGGCGGTGGACATCGCGCTGTGGGACCTGTGCGGCAAGCGCCTCGGGTTGCCGGTGCGCAAGCTGCTGGGCGGCGGCGCGCGCGACCGCCTGCCGGCCTACATCACCCACATCCCGGGCACGGACCTGGCCGCGAAGCTGGAGGCGGTGGGGGCGTTGCGGGCCGAGGGCTACCGGGCGTTCAAGGTGCATGCGTCGTCGGCCTTCGATCCGGTGGCGCTGATCCACGCGATGCGGGCGAATTTCCCCGACATCGAGATCATGCTGGACCTGCACTGGAACCACACGGCGGGCGAGGCGATCAACATCGCCCGGGCCATCGAGTCCTGCCACATCGCCTTCCTCGAGGCGCCGGTCCACACCGAAGACATCGACGGACTGGCGCGGCTGGCGGCCGTCACGCGCATCCCGATCGCCGTCGGCGAGGAATGGCGCACCGTCTTCGACGCGCACCTGCGGCTCAAGACCGGCGCGCTGTCGGTCATCCAGCCGGAGATGGGCCGCACCGGCATCACGCAGTTCCTGCGCATCTGCCAGCTGGCGGACGTGTTTCACGTGCGGGTCGCGCCGCACGCCACGATCGGCTTCGGCGTGTTCATGGCGGCGAGCCTGCACGCCTCGGCGGCCGCGGCGATGTTCAGCGTGCACGAGGTGCAGAACCACTTCGTGCACCGCTACCTCGATCACTTCGACACGACGATGCGTTGCGAGGCCGGCCGGTACACGCTGCCGGAAGGCCCGGGGCTGGGCATCGCGCCGAAGGCGTCGCTGATGCGGTACGTCGTCGATCCGCGCGGGGGTACCGCATCCGCCGCATCCGCTGCATCCGGCACATCCGCTGCATCCGGCCTGTCCGCCTCGCGCGACCTGCCGCCGGGAGCCTGACCACCATGACCCGTTCGCGCTGGATCCCGCTGGCCGTGATGGCGCTGCTGTCCCTGTCCACCTTCCTCAACTACCTCGACCGCCAGGTGCTCGCGCTGCTGGCCCGGCCGGTGCAGCAGGCACTGGCGATGGACGACCGCGGCTACGCGGCCGTCGTCACTGCGTTCATGATCGCGTACACGCTGGGCAACCTGAGCTCGGGCTGGTTGCTGGACCGGCTCGGTCCGGTGCGCGCGATGCCCTTCTTCGTCGGCGCGTGGTCGATCGCGGGTTGCCTGAGCGGTCTGGCGCACAACACGCCGCAGCTCGCGGCGAGCCGCTTCTTCCTGGGCCTGTTCGAGACCGGCAACTTCATCGCCGCGCCGGTGGTCGTCGCCCTGTTCCTGCCGGTCCGCCACAAGGCCATGGGGATCGGCGTGTACACGGCGGCCGCGATGTTCGGCGCGGCCGTGTCGCCGCCGCTGGTCACCGCGATCGACGCCGCCGTCGGCTGGCGCATGGCCTTCCTGCTGCTCGGCGTGGTGGGGCTGTGCTGGGTCGCGCTGTGGTGGCTGCTGCCGCTGCGCGCCGCGCAGGCGGAGATCGCCGCGCTAGAGGCCGCCGACCCCGGCCACGCCCGCGTCGCCGCGCCGGTCGCCGACCCCGGCACCTGGCGCGAGGTGCTGACGGAACCCAAGGTCTGGGCCTTCGGCTTCGGGCAGATGCTGAGCTTCCCGGTCTGGTTCTTCTACCTGAACTGGTTCCCGAAGTACCTCACCGACGAACGCGGCCTGAGCACCCTCGAGATGGGCCATCGGGCCTGGGCCGTCTACCTGGCGGCGGCGCTGGGCTCGTTGTCCGCGGGCTGGGTGATCGGCGGGCTGGTGCGCCGCGGGCTGGCGCCGATTCAGGCGCGGCTGGTCACGCTCGGCGCCATCGCGGTGATCGCGCCGCTGGGCGCGGTCAACTACTTCGAACCGTCGATCGAGGTCAGCATCGCCTCGGCCTCCGCCGTCGCCTTCCTGCACCTGATCTGGCAGGTGACGATCACATCCATTCCGCTGGAGATCTTCAACCCGCGCCGCATGGGCAAGGTGCTCGCGGTGATCGGCGTGACCAGCGGCACCGGCGGCATCGTCAGCACCTGGCTGATCGGCAGCCTGGTCGGCACCGTCACCTACCGACCGATGTTCATCGTCATGGCGGGTGCCTATGCGGTCGCCCTGACGGTCGTGCTCCTGCTGCTGTCGCGCCGCGGTCGTGCGGCGGCCGCGCCGCTCCCGCAGACCTGAGTCACGACATGGCCGCCTTCATGGACGCTCCCCAGCACCGTCACGAGAACCGTCACCAGAACCGACCGTCGACCCGATCGCTCCCCGCCCTGCTCCGCCCACCACCGATGACCACCGCCACCTCCTCCGCCGCGCCGCCGCGCACTGCCTTCGAACGCCTCGACCTCGCCCTGGCGCGACTGCCCCTGATCGCGATCCTGCGCGGCCTGACGACGGACGCGGCCGAGGACGTCGTCGGCGCGCTCTTCGACGCGGGATGCCGCGTCGCCGAGGTACCGCTGAATTCACCCAGCGCCTTCGAGACCATCGAGCGGCTGGTGCGCGCCTTCGGCGACCGCATGGTCATCGGCGCGGGCACGGTGACGGACGTCGCGTCGGTGCGCCGGCTGGCCGCCACCGGCGCCGTGCTCTGCGTCGCGCCGAACACCGACACCGCGGTCATCCGCGCCGCGGTCGAGGCGGGCCTGGTCCCGGTGCCCGGCTACATGACGCCGACGGAGGCCTTCGCCGCGATCGATGCCGGCGCGCGGCACCTGAAGCTCTTCCCCGCCGCGGGCCGCGAATCGGACCTCGCCGCGCTGCGGGCGGTGCTGCCGCGCGGCGTGAAGCTGCTCGCCGTCGGCGGCGCGACGCCGGTCGAGCTCGACGCGCTGCTCGCGGCCGGTGCCGACGGCGTGGGGATCGGGTCGAGCCTGTACCGGCCGGGCGACGACGTGGCGCGGGTCGCGCAGCGCGCGCGGGCCTGGCGCGAGGCGTACGAGGCCACGCGTCAAGCGCCCGCGGTCGAGCGCTGCTGGAATCCCTTGGCCGTCATCGGCGAAGGCCCGGCCGCGCGCGCCGACGGCGGCGTCTGCTGGGTCGATCCGGTGCGGCATCGGCTGCTGCGCTGGAACGGCCGTATCGACGAGGGGCAGGCGTTGACGCTCGACAGCCCGGTGTATGCGCTGGCGACGATGCCAGGCGGCCTGGGCGCGTTGTCCAACGCGTTGGCCGGCGTGCTGGACGACGGCCTGTGCCTCGTCGACGAACACACCGGCGCCGTCGAGCGCCATGCCCGCGTTCGGCTGGATGCGGGTTGCCGCTTCAACGACTTGACGGTCGACTCGCACGGCGGCCTCTGGATCGGCGCGATGCACAAGGGCCTGCTGGCCACGCGTGGCGCGCTGTACCACGCGCCCGCCCTGGACGGGCCGATCCGTCGCGTGGCCGACGGCCTGGGCGTGCCCAACGGCATGGCCTTCGATGCGGACGAGCACACGCTGTTCGTCATCGACACGCTGTCGCGGCATCTGCTGGCATTCCCGGTGGACGTGGTCCTCGGGCAGCTCGGCCAGCCGACGATCGTGACCGACTTCCTCGACGTGCCCGGCAAACCCGACGGCATGACGATCACGCCCGACGGCGCCCTGTGGGTCGCGATGTGGGGCGGCGGCTGCGTGCTGCGGGTCGGCCGCAACGGCGCGATCGAGCAGACGGTGCGCCTGCCCGCGTTGCACGTGAGCAGCGTGTGCATCGACGCGCCCGGCACGGGGCTCTGGGTCACGACCTCGCGCGCGCGCCAGACCGAGGCGCAACTCGCCGAGACGCCGCATGCCGGCGCGCTGTTCCGGATCGCCTGGCGCTGAGCCGTCGGCCACGCGCGTCTGACCTGGCGGGTCGTTGGTCCCCCACAGGATCGCAACGCCCGGCGTGATTCAATCGGGGCATCATTCCCCGCGAAACACCGCGAGCCCTGGAGCCCCATGCACCGACATCCCGACACGCCCGCCGGTTCCGTCCATCGCCTGATGCTCGACAGCGAGGTGCTCGCCGGCAACCTGGTCGGCGCCCCCACCCGACGCCTCGTGGACGTGTACATCCCGCACGGGCATGACGGCCGAGGCCTGCCGCTGCTCGTGGACATCGTGGGCTTCACCGCTGGCGGCCCGGTGCACACGAACTGGAAGAATTTCGGCGAGAACGTGCCCGAGCGGCTGGACCGCTTGATCGCCGCCGGCGAGATGCCGCCGGTCGTCGTCGCCTTCCCCGACTGCTTCACCCGGCTGGGCGGCAACCAGTACGTCAACTCGGTCGCCATGGGCCGCTGGGACGACTTCCTCCGTGACGAGGTCGTGCCCTTCGTCGAGGGACGTTTCGACTGCGGCGGCAATGGCCGTCGCGGCCTGTTCGGCAAGTCCAGCGGCGGCTACGGCGCCATGGTCCATGCCTTGCTGCATCCGGACTTCTGGTCCGCGGCGGCCGTGCATTCCGGCGACATGGGTTTCGAACTGCTCTATCGCCACGAGTTCGTCCCGGTGCTGCGCGCGCTGTCCAAGGAGCCGGACGTCGGCCGATGGGTGGACGCCTTCTGGACTGCGAAGAAACCCAAGGACAGCGACGTCCACATCCTGATGATGCTCGCGCAGGCCGCGAGCTTCGACCCCGATCCCTCGGCGCCCTACGGCGTGCGGCTGCCGGTGACCGCCGACACCTGCGAGCTGATCCCCGACCGCTGGGCCAACTGGCTGGCCTGGGACCCGCTGACGCTGGTCGAATCGCATGGCCGCGGGCTGAGCGCGCTCAAGGCGCTCTACATCGACTGCGGGGACGTCGACCAGTACAACCTGGTCTATGGCGCCCGTCGCATGCACAAGCGGCTGAGCGCGATGGGCGTGACCCACGTCTATGAGGAGTTCGCCGACGATCACACGGCCGTCGACTACCGGATGGACCTCAGCCTGCCGATTCTGGCGACGGCCCTTTCATGAGGGCGACTTCCGCCGACGTCCCATTCCAGCGCCTCAGCGCCCGCTGGAAGAACAGGCTGTTCGGCAGCTGCAGCATCGTGCCGTTCTGCGCGTCGCCGCTCTCCAGGAGCGTGGTGTAGACCAGGTTGATGTCCACCACCCGGCCCTTGACGCCGGGCCGGTCGCCCGCTTCCAGCAGCTCCACGACGTCGCCGATCCGGAACGCATGCGTGATGTAGATCAGCAGCGTGCAGAACAGGTTCGAGAGCACGCTCCAGGCCGCGAAGAACGCGACCGCGCCCACCGCGGCGAAGCCGGTGAACGCCGTCCACAGCACCGATCCCGACACGCCCAGGCGCTCCAGCGACCACAGCACGGCGCCGCCGTAGACCAGCACGCCGATGCTGCGCAGGAACAGAGACGCGACCTTGACGGGGAAGCCATAGCGGGTTGTCAGCCGGCGGGAGATGAGCCCCGCCACGCGCATCAGCAGCCACGCGCCGAAGCCGATGATCACCACCTCGATCACCGGGACGAAGATGTCCAGCCATTCGGCCAGCCACAGGGGAAGACGGTCGTGCAGGGATTGGTAGAGCTTGTTCATGGCGCAGCAGATTACACGTCGATGGCGTCGCCACCGCTTCCGGGTGAGTGGTCGTTGCAGCTCATGATCGAAGCGACCGGCGGTTACAAACTTTGATCCCCGCCCCTTCGCCTTGCGCGCGGGGTCTTTACGCGGTTTCGCCGCTACAGGATCGCTTTTTGCTGTAACCCCTTGCTCGCAGGCCGGCGACGCTCGTCGCCGTTCACATTCTTTTCAAGACAAGGAGATTCCCATGAAGCGTTCCCTGTTGATGGTGGCCACGGCCACGGTGCTCTCCCTGGGTGTTGCGGCCGGTCCGGCCATGGCCCAGGCTTCCAGCCCGACCTCGGGCAGCGTCGATCAGGCCAAGGCGCTGAAGAAGCAGGCCGATGCCGATTACAAGGCCGCCAAGAAGGCGTGCAACGCCATGAAGGGCGATGCCGAGAAGCAATGCGAAAAGGACGCCAAGGCCACGCACGAGAAGGCCGAGGCGGACGCCAAGGCCATGAAGGAAAAGGCTGAGGCCGACAAGAAGGCGATGAAGTAAGCGGCGGCGCCTGCCGCGGCGCTTCGGCGCGGCGGCAGGCGTTCGGCCTCGGCCCGCGATTGCGCGACCCGTGAAAGCGCGGGCCGGGCTCAGCTCACCGTCAGTTCCCGCTCAGCCCGCTCGTCGTCGACCGCGGGCTGATCTGCCGTGCCGGCGTCGCCGAGGATCTTCCCGTTGCCCATCCGGATCACGCGATCCGCCAGATGGAAGTAGCGGTCATCGTGCGACACCACGATCACCAGGTGGCCCTTGTCGCGCAACTCCGGCAGCAACTCCGTGTAGAAGAGATGCCGGAAGGTCGGATCCTGATCCGCCGCCCATTCGTCGAAGACCAGCACGGGCCGGCCCTCGAGGTAGGCGTGCACCAGCGCCAGCCGCTTGCGCTGCCCGGTCGACAGGTCCACGGTGCTGAAGGAGCCGTCCTTCACCGACACCTTGTGCGCGATCTCCAGCCGCTGCAGGTAGGGCAGCGCCCGCTCGGGGAGGCTGCCGCCCTGCCCGGCTTCGGCGGCCAGGTCCTCGAACAGGTAGAAGTCCGAGAACACCGTCGTGTAGAGCTGACGGTAGTGGTCCCGCGTCTCGTCGGTCACCGGCGCGCCGTCTGCCAAGACCTGACCCTGCTGCGGCGCATACAGCCCGAGCAGCAACTTCACCAGCGTCGTCTTGCCCGAGCCGTTGTCGCCGACGATGAACACCATCTCCCCGCGCTTGAGCCTCAGGTCCACCGGCCCGAGCACGAAGGCCTCGCCGCCGTCCGGTTTCGCGAAACCGTAGCGCACGCCGCGCAGCTCGATCGCGTCGGCCAGCGCGGCGGGCTCGCCCGGCTTGTCGAGGTCGAGGAAGGGTTCCGGCGTCGCGAAGCGCGCCGACATGTCCGCGATCCGCTGGAACGCCACCCGCGCCCGGCCGATGCCCGGCACCGCCGCGGCGATCTGGTCCAGCGGCCCCTTGAGGAACAGCAGCACCAGCACGAAGCCGCTCAGCACGGCCGGCTCCATGGTCCGGAACGCCGCCCAGCCCAGGATCAGCGCGATCAGCAGGAAGAACAGCGCCGAGCCGAAGGCCGTCGCCAACACGTAGGTGTTGATCGCGCGCCAGTTGATCTCGCGGATGCGGTCGACGGTGCCTTCGATCTGGCCGCCATACATGCCTGCACGACGAGCGCGGTGCATGCGCAGTTCCTTGGCGCCATCGCTGATCGCGCGGTAGGCCTTGTGCAACTGCTCCTCGGCGTCGCGCGCCTTGTGGAAGCCGCGGATGCCGCGGGCCTGCGCCCAGGTCTGCACGCCCACGCCGATCACCAGCGCCACCAGCAGCAGCCCGAACAGCGGCGGCGACAGCCACGCCAGGTAGCCGAGGCAGCCCAGCGTGATCGCCAGCGCGATCACCGCCGAGGACAGCACGAAGGCAGCGTCGCTGATCATGTCCACGTCGCCGGTCAGCACCGGCATCAGCCGGTGCGTGCGGTAGCGCTCCAGCGCGTCGATCGGCGCGGCGAGGATCTTGCGCGCCAGGCTCTTGCGTACCTGGGCCACCAGCCGCTGGCCGACCAGGTTCGTGCACATGCTCGAGGCCGCGCGTCCCACCAGCGCCACCGCGCACAGTGCGACGAAGGTCAGCAGCAGCCCGCCGGCCATGCCGCCCGGGCGGTTCAGCACCTCGTTGATCGTGCCCAGCAGCGCCACCGTCGCCGCGCCGGCGGCGATGCCGGTCACCGCCGACACGAGCAGCCACGGCAGGAAGGGCTTCAGGAGCGTGGAGACTTCGCCGGCCTTGCCGGGAGCGGCGATATCGGAGCGGGGCGCGGCGCCCGCCGGGGTGCCAGGAGCAGTGTTCATCAGCGTGGTCTTTCAGCCGCCGGCGCGAGGGCGCGGCGGACGGGGTGAGGTCCTACCCCGTAGACGTTCCAGCGGCGCGGATGTTCACGGCGCCAGTGGCAGCGTCATGGACTGTTGCCCAGCGAGGATCGGAGGGTCAGGAGAAAGTCCCGCGTCGTCGGGCAGAACGCCGACGGAATGATGTCGGGCTCGAAATACGCCTGAAACCGCTCGTCCATGCCGTCGTCTCCGGTCTCGAGAAATCTGTCGATGTCGGCGACCAGCAGTTGCACAAGCTGTGTTGTCGCCTCTTTGCGGAAGGCGCCCACGATGTCCTCGATCGAGTCGCCCTCGATGTCGAAGTCCTGGTGGAACCATCCCCCCATGAAGGAAGCCAGATCTGGGAACTGCTGCTGACCCTTGAGTGTGTAGCTGGGCATGGTCAAGGCACCGGGTAGGCTGTGAGAACGAAATAGACCCGATTCTGCTGCTGCACGCGTCGAAGCACGACCACCATTCGATTCATCTGTTGCATCGCGCCTGTTGCCCGCACAACCCCCTCTCCCACCGACGAACTCGCCTGGTAGCGGAAAACCTCTCTGCCGCTTGCCGACGAGGACTTCGCCCAGGTTTCGATGGCGGATCGATTCGCTCGCAGCGCGGCTGCCACATGGCGCTCGGCATCCGCGAGGCTGCGGAAAGTGGTGGCCGCCGGAATGCGTGGCTCGCGCAGCAGGCGCGCCCGCAACTGCGGTTCGGTCTGGCCGACATGCTTCAGGATGGTGTGACCGCCAGCGGCCTCCTCGGCCGCAAGACTGATGGCCCCGCGCCTGACCGCGATAACGCGTAAAGCGCCGACACCGCCCGCCAGGAGCGGGATGGCAATGTCAGCCCCGAGGCCGATCATCTCCGCGGTTGCCGGATCCGCGCCGAGCGCTGTGGATGCGGACCTGGCCGCTTCGGCGGTGAGCGTTCGCGTGTCCCGACCCGACGTGATCTGCCGAATTGCAGCTGCCGAGGTATCGGCGCCGTGGACACCAAGCGCACCGCCGGCGACCTTGGTCAGCGCTGTGGGCTCGGGAACGAGCAGCAGGCCTGCCGCGCCGACCAGCTCGAGCGCCCCTGCGACCAGTTTGCCAACACCCCAGAGTCGATTAGCCAGCGTGGGCCCTTCGTCCAGGCTCTCGCCCGCGAGCACGGCGGCCAACTGAATGGGCGTGAGGACGACTTGCAGCCCGTCCATGGAGTCAACATCGCATTGAACCGACGTGACGTGATCATCGAGACCGTGCGCTCCTGGCGGCAAGGAGCGATGCAGGCAAAGCGTTCCGTCGTCGATTGGCTCGGCGTAGGTCATACCGAGCGGGCCGGGAGGTCTGGAGCTTGCCATGTTCTCGTTTGGCAGATGAGGGCGTTGGCCAGACCGCTCCGATGAGTGCTCTTCAGCGCGGTCGAATCAGCGGGGATTCTGAACTCGCAGGAGCCATTGCACGTGATCACCAAAGTCACGGAACTTTTCCGCGACACCAGCTTCGAGTCATCCCGGACTTCAGCCATGCCGTGAACAAACGCGGCCCCAGGACGTCTCTCTTCGGACACCACCGAACCGGCATCGCCCCGATGCCGCACCCCGCGCCCATGCCTTTGCATCCCGACCTGGAAGCCTTCCTCGAGCTGGTCAACGACGCCAATGCCGACGGCCCGGCGCTCCATGAGATGACGCCCGCGCAGGCCCGCGCGGCCTACGACCGCTCGACGCTGGCGCTGGACGAGCCCGGCCCCGACCTGCCCTGGGAGGCGCTCGCGCTGCCGGCCCGCGACGGCCACGCGCTGCCCGCGCGCCTGTACAGCGGCGGCACGGAACCGCGCTCGCCGGTGCTGCTGTTCTTCCACGGCGGCGGCTATGTGCTGGGTGGACTGGACTCGCACGACTCGCTGTGCCGCGACCTCGCGGCACGCGCCGCCTGCGCGGTGCTGGCCGTCGACTACCGGCGCGCGCCGGAGCACCGCTTCCCCACCGCCTTCGAAGACGCCGAGGACGCCGCCGCCTGGCTGCGCGGCCACGCCGGCTCGCTGGGACTGGATCCGGCGCGCATCGCCGTCGGCGGTGACAGCGTCGGCGGCACGCTCGCCACCGCGCTGACCCTCGCGGCGCGCGATGCCGGGCTGCCGCAGCCCGTCCTGCAGCTGCTGCTCTACCCCTGCACCAGCGCTCGCCAGGACACGCCGTCGCACAAGCGGCTGGCCAGCGGCTTCCTCCTCGAAGAGCGCAACCTGCAATGGATGTTCGGCCAGTACCTGCGCGACGACGCGGACCGTCTCGACTGGCGCTTCGCGCCGCTGCAGGCGGCGACCCTGCAAGACCTGGCCCCCGCCCACCTGGCGCTGGCGGAATTCGATCCCCTGCTGGACGAGGGCCTCGCCTACGCCGAGGCCTTGCGGACCGCCCGCGTCCGCGTCACGGCCAAGGTCTACGCGGGCATGGTCCATGACTTCGCGCGGCTCGGCAACGTCGTCGAGGAGGCGGCCACGCTGCGCGCCGAGCTCGCCGCCGTGCTGGCCCAGGCCTTCCGCTGAGCGCCTCCGCGCTGCCCCCACCTGCCGCCGTGAACAAATCGGCGCGGCCAACGTCTTTACCGGAGACGGCGGCGCGTTGAGCGCCGCCCCCACCTTCAAGGCAGTCCCCATGTCCATCGCTTCGCCGGCGCAGGTCGCCGGCTCCGACCGCCAGGATTCCGCCGCCGGTGCGACCGGCCGGATCCTGGGCCTCATCGCCGGCCAGCCCTTCGAGACAGTCATGGACGGCGCCCAGATCACGGTGAAGCCGCTGGACGGCGGCCCCGCGAGCGCCTGGATGCTGGAGGCCCGTTCGCCGCTGCCCTCCCTGCATGCCCGCCACGGCCTCGGTCAGGGCGTCACGGCTCTGGCGGACGGCCACCTGCCGGCGGCGCTCGAAGCCCTCTTTGCGCTGCGCCCCGGGCTGCCTGCGGTCGTGCTCGGCGACGCGCTACCGGCCAACGCTGCGCTGATCGCTGGTGGGATCGCCGTCCCTGCCGGCTCGCCGACAACGACGCTCACGGTCTCGCGGGAGCTGTTCTGGCAATGGGACCGTCTCTGGTTGGCCGACCGCCGCGAGCCCGCGCCGATCCAGCAGGTCTTCAGCAAGGACGGCCGTCGCCATCCGCGCCGCCCGGCCAAGCCCACGGGCACCGTCTACCGCCGCCACATCCCGTGGTTGGACAAAACCTTCAGCCTGCGCGCGCTGGACGTCGAACGCGACCTGCCGACCGTCAACCGCTGGATGAACGAACCCGCCGTCGCGCACTTCTGGCAGGAAACCGGCGATCTGGCGCACCACCGGCGCTATCTCTCCGGCATCGCCGCGGACCCGCACACCCTCGGCCTGATCGGCTGCTTCGACGACCAGCCCTTCAGCTACTTCGAGGCCTACTGGGCCAAGGAGGACCGCATCGCGCCCTTCTACGACGCCGCCGACCATGACCGCGGCTGGCACGTGCTGGTCGGCGAACCGGCGCTGCGTGGCCGCGAGTTCCTGACCGCGTGGATGCCGGGCATCTCCCATTACCTGTTCCTCGACGACTGCCGCACGCAGCGCCTCGTCATCGAGCCGCGCATCGACAACCGCCGGATGGTCCACAGCCTGAACCGCTGCGGCTACGCCTCGCTCAAGGAGATCCAGTTCCCGCACAAGCGCGCCGTGCTCGGCGTGCTGATGCGCGAGCGCTTCTTCGACGACGCGCTCTGGATCCCGCGCGGCGATTCCCCCTTCGACCTCCCCGCAGTCCCGCAATCCTGAGGCACCCATGCACATCCATGACCTGATCGGCATCGGCTTCGGCCCGTCCAACATCGCCCTGGCCATCGCCCTTGAGGAAGGCCGCGAGGCGCGTCCCCAGGACCGGCCGCTGGACGCGCTGTTCGTGGAACGCCAGCCCGGCTTCGTCTGGCACAAGAACATGCTGCTGGACCACGCGCACATGCAGATCTCCTTCCTGAAGGACCTGGCGACGCTGCGCAACCCGTCCAGCCGCTTCACCTTCCTGAACTACCTGCACGAGAAGGAGCGGCTGCAGGACTTCATCAACCTGAAGACCTTCTTCCCCAGCCGCCACGAGTTCAACGACTACCTGGGCTGGGCGGCGGCCCAGTTCGAGGACCGCTGTGCCTACGGCGAAGACGTCTTCGAGGTGCTGCCCGAGCCGCGCGCCGGCGAGGTGAAGCTGCTGCGCGTGCGCTCGCGCGACGCCGCGGGCGCCGTGCACGAGCGCCTGACGCGCCACCTGGTCGTCGGCGTGGGCGGCATGCCGCGCATCCCGGCCGAGTTCAAGGCGTTCAAGGACGATCCGCGCGTCTTCCACTCCAGCAACTACCTGCAGGCGATCGCCGGCAACGGCGCGGCCCAGCGCATCGCCGTCGTCGGCGCCGGCCAGAGCGCGGCGGAGATCTTCATGGACCTGCACGGCCGGCCGCAACGCCCGCACGTGGACCTGGTCATGCGGGCACGCTCGATCAAGCCCTCGGACGACAGCCCCTTCGTCAACGAGATCTTCAACGCCGACTTCACCGACTTCGTCTTCAGCCGCACCGGCAGCGAGCGCGAGGAGCTGCTCAACGAGTACTGGCACACCAACTACGCCGCGCCCGACCTGGCGCTGATCCAGCAGATCTTCGACGTGTTCTATCGCCAGCGCGTCAGCGGCGAGGAGCGTCACCGCTTCCTCCGCCGCCACGAGGTCGCCGGCGCGCAGGCCGCCGACGACGGCCTGCGGCTGACGCTGCGCGACCTGAACCACGACCGCACGACGACGCAGCGCTACGACGCGATCGTGCTGGCAACCGGCTACGAGCGCGACCGGCATCGCACGCTGCTGTCGTCGCTGGCGCCCTACCTGGGCAACTTCGAGGTCGACCGCCACTACCGCCTGCGCGGCAGCCCCAACTTCCATCCGAGCGTCTTCCTGCAGGGCGCCTGCGAGCTGACCCACGGCCTGAGCGACACGCTGCTGTCGGTCACCGCGATCCGCTCCGGCGAGATCCGCAGCGCGCTGCACGGTGCTGCCGGCATCGATCACGCGACGGTCCGGCAGGAAAGCTCGCGTCAGGCCGCATGACGACCTCGATGCCTCGCGACCGGCCGCCCCGGAGGCAGCCGGGCCCGCGCTCAGTGCCTCCGGATCGCTGAGCGAGGAGCCGCCGACGACCCCCGCTTCGTTCTCCGCGACGCGCGCCGCCACACGGGATCCGTGGCGGCGCGCTTTTTCACGTTCCGGGCTCCCTCTTACCTCTCCACCACAACCATGAGTCCTCAGAAGGATCGCGCCATGTTCCCGTCCTCCTCGTTCACGTCGTTCACCTCGTCCCCGTCGGTTTCGTCGCAATCGCAAGCGCAATTGCCGTCGCCTTCGTCACCGCTGCCGCCTCGGCCCCGCCGGCTCTCGCTGGCCCTGGCCTCCGCCTTCGGCACCGTCGCGCTGGCGGCCGTCCCGTCCGTCTGGGCACAGGCCGCCGCTGACGCGACCGCCGCCGAGGCGGCCGCGGCCCCCGGTGCCGCCGCCTCGGGCGCGGCCGGCTCCGCGCTGCCCACCGTGTCCGTGAGCGGCCGTTCCGCGCCGAGCGAGGGCACCGGCTCCTACACCGTGCGCAGCACCGGCGCGGGCACGCGCATGCCGCTGTCGCCGCGCGAGACGCCGCAGTCGCTGACGGTGATCGGCCGCCAGCAGATGGACGAGCAGAACCTGGACACGCTCAACGAGGTGATGCGCCAGACGCCCGGCATCGTCGTCAACCGCCGCGACGAGCGCGTCGACTTCACCTCGCGCGGTTTCTCGATGAGCCAGATGGTCGACGGCATCCCGACGCTGGCCTTCAACAACGTCTCGGCCGAGGCGAGCATGACCAGCATGGCCATGTACGACCGCGTCGAGGTCATCCGCGGTCCGGCGGGCCTGCTCAACGGCGTCGGCCAGCCGGGCGGCTCGATCAACCTGGTGCGCAAGCGCCCGACAAAGAACTTCGAAGGCAGCCTCACCGTCGGCGCCGGCAACTGGAGCCGATACCTCACGCAGGCCGACGTGGGCGGCAGCCTGACGGCGGGGGGCGGCGTGCGCGGTCGCGTGGTCGCGTCGTACTCGGGCGGGGACACCTTCATCGACAACAAGAGCCGCAAGGACAGCCTGCTGTACGCGATCGTCGAGACCGACCTCGGCGCCCGGACCGTGCTGGCCGGCGGCTTCGAGTACCAGAAGAACGACATCGACGGCGCCAACTTCGGCAACATCCCGCCGTACTACGGCAACGGCACGCGGCTGGTGGTGCCGCGCTCCTACTCGTTCAGCACGCCGTGGAGCGTCTGGAACATGGAGACTAAGCGCGCCTTCGTCAACCTGCAGCACGACTTCGACAACGGCTGGCTGGTGAAGGCCGAGCTGGCGCAGGTCAAGAACAAGCGCGAGCGCTACAGCGGCGACCTGCAGAGCACGCTGCCGACTTTCCCGATCAACGCGGCCACCAACGTCGGCGTGGTCTCGCTGAGCGACAACCCGGCGGAGGGCACGAACAAGTCGCTGGACGTGTACGCGTCGGGGCCGTTCCGGCTGTTCGGCCGCACGCACCAGGCGGTGATCGGTTTCAACGTCAACAAGCTCGAGAACGAGATCGCCAACAACAGCGCGCTCAACACCGGCACGCGACTGGACCGCCGTCCGGGGTCGGTCTTCGACCTCGGCGCGATCGCCAAGCCGGACTTCCAGTACCCGCGCCTGCGCCAGTACGGCGACACGCAGGAGCGCGCGATCTACGGGTCCACGCGGCTGCAGGCGACGGACGCGCTGTCGGTGATCGTGGGATCGCGCGTGACCTGGTACGAGAACACGGCCTACCAGCGCTCCTGGGCCGGCACGGCCAACGGCGCGCGCGTCGACGGCGCGCCGGTGAAGGAGGACGGCGTGTTCACGCCCTACGCCGGCGTGGTCTACGACCTGACTCCGCAGTTCTCCGTCTACAGCAGCTTCACGCAGATCTTCCAGCCCAACACGTCCAAGGACGTGAACGGCAACGTGATCGATCCGCAGCGCGGCAGCAACGTCGAATTCGGCGTGAAGGGCGAGCACTTCGGCGGCCGACTCACGACCGCGGTCGCCGTGTACCGGACCAAGCAGGACCATGTGCCGGTCGCGACGGGCACGCTGCAGCCGGACGGCACGGCGGCCTTCCGCGGCGAGCGCGGCACGGTGACCGAGGGCTATGAGTTCAGCCTCGCCGGCGAGGTGCTGACCGGCTGGCAGCTGCAGGCCGGCTATGCCTACGGCACGCCGACCAAGGCGGACGGCTCGGCGCTGTCGCCACACCTGGCCACGCGCACGTTCAACCTCGCGACCAGCTATCGCCTGCCGGGCGTGCTGAACAAGCTGACGGTGGGCGGCAACGTGAGCTACCAGAACCGCACGTCGATGGACGTGATCTCCAAGCCGACGCTGACGCAGGGCGGCTACACGCTGCTGGGCCTGCTGGCGCGGTATGACGTGACGCGGCAGCTGAACGTGTCGCTCAACGTCGAGAACGTGACCGACAAGACCTACATCTGGATGAGCGGGCAGTCGGGCTACATGTTCGGGACGCCGCGGAGCACGTGGGTCAGGGCGAACTACAAGTTCTGATATTGATCGAACGCAATCGGCCGTCGCGGGGCGCCTTCTAAGCTGAAGGTATCCCGGAATCCCCGGGGCTTGGCAGGAGATGGCGATGGCGATGAACGTCGGAACCACGGAACGGTTGATGCGCGTGACGGCGGGCGCGGTACTGACCCTGGCCGCGGCGCTGGGTTGGGTCGGCGCATGGGGCTTCGTCGGCCTGGTGCCCCTGCTGACCGGCCTGGCAGGGTATTGCCCGCTCTACGCGCTTCTTGGGCGAGGCGCATGAGGACGCCCCCCTCGGGTCTGCGCTTTCTCGGCGCGGCCGGCACGGTGACCGGGTCCCGCTATCTGATCCAGCACCGGGGCCGGCGCCTGCTGGTCGACTGCGGACTGTTCCAGGGACTCAAGCAATTGCGCCTGCGCAATTGGGCGCCATTTCCCGTCGCGCCGGACAGCATCGACGCGATCCTGCTGACCCACGCCCACCTCGACCACAGTGGCTACCTGCCGAGGCTGGTGGAGGAAGGTTTCCGCGGCACGGTGTACACGACGCCCGGCACCGCCGACCTGCTGCCGATCCTGCTCAGGGATTCGGGCCGGCTGCAGGAAGAGGACGCCCGCTACGCCAACCGGCACGGATTCAGCAGGCATGCACCGGCCCTGCCCCTCTATACCGAAGCGCAGGCGGTGCGCGCGCTGACGCTCGTCCAGCCCCGTCCGTTCAGCGAGCCGTTCGACCCCCTGCCCGGACTGACCGCCCGCTTCAGCCACGCCGGCCACATCATCGGCGCCGCCTCCATCCATCTCGCGAGCGAGGCCGGCAGCCTGCTGTTTTCCGGCGATCTCGGACGCGTCGACGATCCCGTCATGCGCGCTCCGGAGGCGCCGGACGGTGCGGACCTCGTGGTCGTGGAGTCCACCTATGGGGACCGTCGGCATTCGGACACGCCTGTCGACACCGCGCTGGCGGACGTGATCTCGCGCACCGCGGCGCGCGGCGGCACGACATTGATCCCCGCCTTCGCGGTCGGTCGGGCCCAGGCAGTGCTGCACGCGCTCCTTCGCCTCAAGGCCGCCCGTCGCATTCCCGATCTGCCGCTGTACCTCAACAGCCCGATGGCCACCCAGGCGTGCCGGCTGATGGAGCCCCACGCGGACGAGCATCGCCTGACGCCTGCGGAACTGCGCGACCTGGCGGAGAAGGTCCGCTACGTGCGCACCGAGGAAGAGTCCCGCGCGCTCAACACGCCCGGCTTTCCTTCGGTCATCGTCGCCGCCAGCGGCATGGCCACGGGCGGTCGGGTGCTCCACCACCTGAAGGCGCTGGCCCCCCACGCGCAGCACGCGATCGTGTTCGTGGGACACCAGGCGGCGGGCACGCGGGGTGCGAGCCTGGTCGCCGGTACCGATCGCGTCCGTCTGCATGGCCAATGGATACCGGTCCGGGCCGAGGTGCGGTCACTGCCCGGCATGTCATCCCACGCCGACCAGCCGCAACTGCTGGACTGGCTGTCGGCGCTGCCCCGCCCTCCCGCCCACGTGTTCGTCACCCACGGCGAGCCCGAGGCCGCCGATGCGTTGCGGCAGGCGATCCAGGAGCGGTTCGGCTGGGCCGCTTCAGTGCCGGAGCAGCTCGGCGAAGTCGCCTGTCTCCCGGCGTCGACGGGGCGAACGCCCGGCCCTCCCGTTCATCGAGACAAGGAGATCCCATGCGCACCATGAAAGCAGCGGTGGTCCACGCGTTCCGCGAACCGCTCGTGCTGGAAGAAGTGGCCATTCCCGAGGTCGGGGCCGGCCAGATCCTGGTGAAGCTGGCCGCCTGCGGCGTCTGCCATACCGACCTGCATGCGGCCGACGGCGACTGGCCGGTGAAGCCGCGCCTGCCGTTCATCCCCGGTCACGAAGGGGTCGGCACGGTGGCCGCCGTCGGTGCCGGCGTAAAGCACGTGCGCGAAGGCGACCGCGTGGGCGTACCGTGGCTGCACACGGCATGCGGCCATTGCGAACACTGCCTGACCGGCTGGGAGACGCTCTGCGACCACCAGGAAATGACGGGCTACACCGTCGACGGCAGCTTCGCGGAATACGTGTTGGCCGATCCGGGGTATGTCGGCCACCTGCCGGCCAATGGCTCCTTCGAAGCGCTGGCGCCCATCCTCTGCGCAGGGCTCACGGTCTACAAGGGCCTGAAGGTGCTGGAGGCGCGGGCCGGCCAGTGGGTGGCGGTGGTCGGCGCGGGGGGGCTGGGGCACCTGGCCATCCAGTACGCACGGGCGATGGGATTCCATGTGGCCGCGGTGGACGTCGACGAAGTCAAGCTGGCGCTGGCGGCCAGGCTCGGCGCCGAACTCTGCGTCAACGCAGCCGTCGACGATCCGGCGGCGGTGCTGCAGCGGGAACTCCAGGGCGTGCACGGCGCGCTCGTGACGGCGGTGTCCCGCAAGTCGTTCGCCCAGTCGCTGGGGATGCTGCGCAAGCGCGGCACGATGTCCATGGTGGGACTGCCGCCGGGGGACTTCGCCTTGCCGATCTTCGACGTCGTGCTCAACGCGAAGACGGTGCGCGGCTCCATCGTCGGCACACGCCAGGACCTGCGCGAAGCGCTGGAGTTCGCGGCGCAAGGCCAGGTGCACGCCGAGACCACGCGACACTCGCTCCACGGCATCAACGACGTCTTCGATGCGTTGCGGCGGGGCCGCGTCGACGGACGCGCGGTGCTGACCTTCGACTGAACACCGACCACGAACGGGGACGGAAGACCCAGTCCTCCGCCCCGAGGAGATGCCCATGACCTACAGGACCCTGATGGTGGCGCTGGACGGCCTGCCGACCTGCGCCGCGCGCGTGGAACTCGCGATGGCATTGGCGCGCGACTTCGACGCTCACCTCATCGGCATCGCGCCGACCGGCATGGTCGACCTGCCGGCGTCAGCCGAAGCCGCGGCAGTCCTGGGGGACTACGCCTCGTCGGCGTGGGAGTTGCTGATCGACGGGGCCGAGGCGGTCGCCGCCGATTTCCGGCTGCGCTGCAAGGCGGGGCATCTGCCCTCGTTCGAGGCCATCACGGATCGGGCGCCGATCGCCTCCTCGCTGGCCCGGCATGCGCACTGCGCGGACCTGCTGGTGATGAGCCAGCCCGATCCCGACCATGGCGGGCATCGCCAGGAACGGGCGACGCTGGAACAGGTGCTGCTGCATTGCGCCCGCCCGACCTTGCTGGTGCCCTATACGCATCGGGGACCGCTCCGGATGCAGCGCATGCTCATCGGATGGGATGAAAGCCGCGAGGCCGTGCGCGCCACCACCGACGCGCTGCCGCTGCTGCGCCGGGCCCGGCAGGTGCTGCTCGCCCATTGGCGGCACGAGGCCGACGGGGGCCGCGTGCTGCAACGTCTGCACAACATCCATCAATGGCTCGCCTTCCAGGGCGTGGAGGCGCAGCCGCAGGATCTGGTCACGACGATGTCCATCGGCGAAGCGATGCTGTCGGCCGCGTCGGATGCCGGCACGGATCTCATCGTCATGGGCGCGTACAGCCATCCGCGCTGGGCGGAAACGCTCTTCGGCGGCGCCTCCAGGACGCTCCTCGACGCGATGACGGTGCCGGTGCTGATGTCCCATTGACGCCTGGCGTGCCCGGGACCGGCCGGTCCTGCTGGCCGGGCCTCAGTGCGACACCAGCAGCGGCACGGGCGTGGTCTCGAGCATCGCGCGCGTGGTGCGCCCGATCCAGGGCGCCTGCCAGGTCTCGTGGCCGTAGGCGCCCATGACGATCAGATCGGGCTCAAGCAGTTCCGCCACGCGCCTGAGCTGGTGCACCGCCGGCGTCCCCAGGTGGACGGGACGCCCCTCGGCGATGACGTCATGGCGTCGCAGCCAGTCCCGCAACGGCGGCCACCAGCCCACCTCCCGAGGGTCCGTCAACCGGATCACCTGGACGTCGTCCGCCCGTCTCAGCAAGGGCATCGCATCGGCCACTGCACGCGCGCAGGCGCTGCTGCCATCCCATCCGACGAGCACCCGCCGCGTCGACAAGGCCTCGTCCCACGCGGCGGGGAGCATCAGCACCGGGCGCGCCGCCAGGCGCAGGACCACCTCCAGGTCGCCGGGTCGCAGAGCGCCGTTCCGGTGATCGGGATCCGGCTGCGTCACCACGAGAAGATCGGCGGCATGGCCGGCCAACACGAGCGCCGCCGCCGCCGGTCCTGTCTGCAGCGCCCCCTCGCCGGCGACCCCGAAGGACCGGCACCGCGACAGGAACCGCTCCTGGGTGGCGGCATGCTCGACGGCCGATGGCACCGCCGCACGCCCCCATCGCGCGGTCGGCACCACGTCGGTGTCGGCGCCGGGCGCCTCGAAGCTGACGCCGTGCAGCCGGGCGTCGAACCACCGGGCCAGCAGGATGGCGGTGTCGACGCGGCGGTCCGCGGCGCGGCCTGGCCCGACATGCACGGCGATGGATCGCCAACGCGGACCGGTCTCGATCACGGGGCACTCCCGGCTTCCTTGACGAACATCACCGGCATCGGCGACAGCCGGGCCACCAGTTCGGCGTCGCTGCCCAGCAGCGCGCGGCTGACGCCGCGGCGACCGTGGGAACCGATCACGATGAGGCCGGCATGCTCGCGCGTCGCATAGCCGACCAGCACCTCCGCCGCGCGCCTGCCTTCCGCATCCAAGATGACGCAGCGTGCAGTCATGTCCGCGGCCTCGGCCCGTTGGCGGGCGTTCAGCAGGATCCGTTCGGCGGCGGCGCGCTGCGCGTGGCGCGCCGCGTCCAGCATCGCGCCTTCGGAAAGCTCGACGCTGATCGGCAGATCGGAGAGGACGCAGACGATCTCGAAATCGGTGGGCTGTCCACGCATCAGGTCGAGCGCCGCATCCAGCGCCGCAGTCGCTGGCGCGCTGCCGTCGAAGGCGACAAGGACTTTTCGGTACATGGCGGTTCCCTTGGAGTGTGCCGCCAGTCTTGCGTCGCGTCGCCCACGTCGATTGCGTTGGCGCAACTTGCGCTGCCGGAAGACGCAGGTCGGGATGGTCATGTCCCCTTCGGACGTCGAGTGTCCGCTGCGTTGATCAATGTCAAGCCAGCGGCTTGCCTGCGAAATCGGCGAACACTACTGTTCGGCTGTGCCCGTTCAGGCACGGGTCAACGATGCAGGAGTCACCATGGGGTCGCTCGCGTCGTCAGCCCACCCAGGAGTGACGTGATGACAACGACACGGATGGCCGGCGGCCACGACAGCGACGAGGCGCGCTGCTCCGGTGCCGACCTGCTGCGCTGGTGCGGCCTGCCCGTCGCGGACGAAGGCGGGCTGGCGGACATGCACTTTCCGATGAAGAGCCTGGCTGCGGGCCAGATCCTCGCGCTGGAGGGCGCGCCGATGGAAAGCCTGTACCTCGTGCGTCTGGGAACGCTGAAGGTGTTCAAGACGGAACAGGACGGCTATGAACAGGTGCACGCCTTCGCCCTGAAAGGCGACATGCTGGGGCTCGACGGCCTGCACGACGAGCGCCACGCCACTGGCGCGACCGCGCTCGAGCCTTCCACGGTCGTGGTGCTGCCCCTGAGGGATTGGCACCGCGCCACGCGCGAGCACGCCGCGCTGTCGCGGCTCCAGGCACGGGCAGCCAGCCTCGAGCTGGCGCGCCGCGGCGCCACGCTGCACAGCATGGCGGCGGTCGCGGCGGAGGTGCGACTGGCGCGGTTCCTCCTTCAGCTGTCGGAGCGGCAGGTTCAGCTCGCCTTCGCGCCGCGCAAGCTCCAGCTGCGGATGAGCCGGCGCGAGATTGCCAGCCTGCTGGGCGTCTCGCACGAGTCGGTCAGCCGCTCCCTGGGCCTGCTGGCGACGGAGGGCCTGATCCGCGTGCACCACAAGGACGTCGACCTGATCGACGAGCAGGGCCTGATCGCCAGGCAATCCATGACCCGTCCGGAGCGCGACGCGCACGCGCTGTCCACGCGTTGATCCCGATGCCGACGGTGCTCCACCGCCGGCCTGCGACCGTTCATTGCGTGGCCGATGGCGACGCGGCGGGGCCGGCGACCGGCTTGGGAGCCGGCGTCGAGCGCACCAGCATCACCGGCACGGGTGACTCACGGACGACGAGCTCCGCGTCGCTGCCCAGCACCAGGCGCGACAGGCCCCGACGACCATGGGTGCCCATCACCACGAGATCGCAGTCGCATCGCACGGTCTCGCGAACGATGGCATCGGCCACGCGCCCCGCCGTCAGTTCCTTGATCACGGACTCGCTGGTCAGGCCCGCATCAAGCGCGCGCAGGCTGGCGGCGCCCACGAGCGTGTCGCCGTCCTTGAGCATCTGACGGCGCTGTTCGTCGTAGGCCATCGCGGAGGGGGTCTGCATCAGCAGCGGCTGCTCATTGACCACATGCAGCAGCACCAGCCCGGCCCGCAGGCTGCCAGCAAGCCGGAGCGCCTCTTCCAGTCCCTTGTCCGACGTGGCGCTGCCGTCGATGGGCACCATGATCCTCTTGTACATGCCGAAACCCCTGCGGCCAGCAAGCACCGGCTCATGCCAGGCCGCCGGCGATGAGCCTGCCCATTGTCGGGACCAGGGTGCGAGCCGGATTGCGTCAACGCACTTCGCGCTGGGATGTCCGCGACCTTGCGCCGCACCGCGGCCGCGAAGGTGGGCGGCACGGATGCGCTCGCCACTTCTTGCGCCATGTCAGAGACGCGCCGGGTCGCGCTCGATACATTTCGTGCCAGCGCGGCAGTCCCACGGGAACGCTGCGTGTCGTATCAGGGAGGCACGAGGCGCGCAGACGCCGTTGCCGGACCCGTCCATGGAACGTCTGACACGGCATCCCGCCACGCCGCTGCGTCGATTCGCCGGCTGGCTGCTCGCGGCCAACCTGGTGGTCGATGCCGCCCTGCTCGGCGCCGTCTGGCAGAACCTCGTCCTGACGCGCGCGGCCAATCAGCGTCTGGCCGAACAGACCGCGCAGAACCTCGTCCACAGCATCAGCTGGGACATCGCTTCGGATCTGCAGATGGTGGATCGAGTGCTCCTGGCCATCGCCAGGGCAACGGCAACCCCGTCGGACGATGCGCTCGTCAATGCCCGATCCGAGGCGGCAAGGCTGGAGCCGCTCCTCGGCGGTCTTGCAGCGCTATCCCTGCGTCCCACGGCGGCGCGGAATGAACCCGCATTCGCCGACGCCGATGCGGCGCCGTGCGCGGCGCTGCTGCGCGACGCCACCGCCAGCGACGCGCTCACGCTGTCTGCGCCGATCCAGTGCGGCCCGTCCGGTGCGTGGTCAATCGCCATGGCGCGTCGTCTGAAGGATGGACAGGGCCGTCCCGTCGGCGTCGTCATCGCCGAGTTGCCGACCGACCAGTTCCGGACCGCGTTCCAGGCCCTGGACCTCGGGGTCGACGGCGCGGTCTCCCTTCGCGGCGATGACATGCGCCTGATCGCCCGACATACGCCCAACGAGCCGTCGTCGCCGCAAGGGATCGGATCGACCGCGGTATCGGACACACTGCGCCGCCAATTGGCGCTGGCCAAAGACCAGGGCAGCTATCGATCCAGGACGGCGCTGGACGGGATCGAGCGCATCAATGCCTATCGGCGCGTCGGGCGCTATCCGCTGACGGTGATTGTCGGTCTGGGTGCGGAAGAACTCCTCTCGACATCGTTCGACGAGTTGCGTCGCGATCTGGCGGTATCCACGCTGGTCATGCTGGCGATGGCTGTGCTGTCCCTGCATCTGTACCGTCGCCACCGGGCCGAGCGCGAGGCACGCGACGCGACGGCCCGTGTGGCACGCGAGCAGGACCTCCTGCTTCGCAACGAGCTGGTGGGCATGGCGAGACTCAGGAACCGCCGCACGACCTGGACCAACGATGCGCTGGCGCGCATGTTCGGCTATGAGCCGTCGGAACTGCGGGACGCCCCGATGCGGCGCCTGTATCTGGACGACACGTCCTATCGCGAGGTGGGTGATGCCGGCTACGCGGCGCTGCGGGCGGGGGAACGCTTCCGCACCCAGTTGCGCATGCGACGCAAGGACGGCCGACCCGTGTGGGTGGATCTCAGCGGGACGTCCGTGGGCGACGACGAGAGCCTGTGGATGCTCGTCGACATCGACGCGCTCAAGCAGAGCGAGGAAGACGCGCGCCGCCTGTCACGCCTGGACGCGTTGACCGGCCTGCCGAATCGGCGCGGCTTGGAGGCCTGGCTCGCGGACGTCACGTCGCGATGCGAACCTTCGACCGTCATGGCGGTGGCATACATGGATCTGGACGGCTTCAAGCCGATCAATGACGCACTCGGTCACGACGCTGGCGACGAAGTGCTCCGGATCGTGGGATCGCGGCTGTCCAGCGCCTTGCGCGAGGGAGACGTCGCGGTGCGCCTGGGGGGTGATGAGTTTGCACTGGCGCTGACGAGCGTTCACGGCGAGCTGGAGGCCATGACCGTCCTGGACCGTCTGCAGGCGGTGATAAGACGGCCGATGCGCTTGCGCGGCGGCCAGTCGGTGTGCATCGATGCGAGTGTCGGGCTGGCGATGGGAGAGATCGGCGAGGTCCTGTCGCTGCTGATGCACCGCGCGGATGAGGCGCTGTACGCCGCCAAGCGCGCCGGAAAGGGTCAGGTGGTGACGTGGATGCTTGAAGTCCCGCACCTTGCGCAGATCCATTCGCTTGACGCGTCAGGAGAAGCCTCCGCTCGACCCTGATGGCGTCCTCTCCGCGCCCGCGGGCGGCGTACCTCAATCCCGCGTGATCAGGAACAGGACGATGCGGGTCGCCAGGCCCAGGGCGAGGACCAGCGCCAGCGTGAGGGCCAGGATGGCGCGCCAGCTCATGGCTGCTCCCCGGGCAAGCGGACGTCCTGCTTCTCGGGCGGTCCGACGAGCAGTACCGGCAAGGTACTGTCACGAAGGACGATCATCGCATCGCTGCCCACCAGCATCCGCGACAGGCCGCGGCGCCCGTGCGTCCCCATCACGATGAGATCGCACTGGCGCTCGAGCGCCTGCTTGACGATCTCTGCGCCGGCATGCGGCTCCAGGCACTCCCTGAGCACGATGGAGACTGGAATGTGGGCTTCCTGGACCTGCAGGGCCGCTGAAGCTAGCAGATCGTTGGCGACAAGTCGTCGCGGCTGCAGTTCCCGTTCGAGCTCGCCGCTCCATCCGGAATGGCCGAAGAACGGATAGACGTCCAGCACATGCAACAACGTGATGCGGGCATCCAGTGATGTCGCCAGGCCGATGGCTTCGCGCAAGCCGCGAGCGGAGGTTGCGCTGCCATCGATGGGCACAAGCAGGGATCGATACATGGAGATCTCCAGCGGCTTGAGGACACTTCGCGCCGCCGCCGCCGGGCAGGGCCAGACAGTTGGCGGATCCGAGCCCGGGGACCGGATGTCCTGAAGCATGCATCGAAGGCGCCGCGGGGGAATTGATCTGCCGCAAACCTGAGGCGGGCGGCTCGGCACAGTCGCCGCACCGGGCCACGCGCACCTTCATCCTCGCGACCAGCCATCGCCTGCCGGGCGTGCCGAGAAAGCTGAGAGTCGGCGGCAACGTCAGCTACCAGAACCGCACGTCGATGGACGTGATCTCCAAGCCGGTGCTGACGCAAGGCGGCTGCACGCTGCCGGGCCCGCTGGGCCTGCTGGCGCGGTATGACGTGACGCGGCAGCTGAACGTGTCGCTCAACGTCGAGAACGTGACCGACAAGACCTACATCTGGATGAGCGGGCAGTCGGGGTACATGTTCGGAACGCCGCGGAGCACGTGGGTCAGGGCGAACTACAAGTTCTGACGGGCAAGGACTGACCCTCGGGTGGCGATCGACACGAGGCGCCGGACACAGGCACCAAACCGTGTCCAAGGCGCGCTCTAGGCTGGGTTCGGTCTTTCACTGAGCGCCAATAAGCATCGGCGATCGACCCTGAGCGGTTTTCGGGCTCCTTGAACTCACCGCCTGGAATCGGGCGCTCAGCGTTTGAATGCTGCGGTCACCGGAGGCGGACCGCTGGCATGAACGGTCGCCCATTCATTGGGTCGGCACAGCCTTGGTAACGTGTTCCTCTTGCGCAAACCAACCAGCACCATAAGACCGACCAATAAGAGTGCCGATGTTGAAGGTTCGGGCACCGGCACCAATGTGCCTTGAACCTCGATCCGATTGATCGCGGAATGGCCGGACCAATCTTCCCCCAGTACCCCAGGAAGTCCATAGCGACGCGGGGAACTGGCGCCCCAACCAATTGCTGAAGCGCCGGTTTCCGAAGAAAAGTAGTACGGTGGATTCGGAGCACGCACCTCAAAATACTGCACAGGCTCAGGTCCAATCGCTCGAAAGACGATCCAGTAGGTGGTGCTCGGGTGCATGAACAGACCAACAGAAGCCTTAAACGTGTAGTCACCCTTTTCGAGAACGTCACGAGTGGCAAGGCTTCCGATCTCCTCGCCTGGGAGGAGCGTCCCGGTCTCGTTGTTGAAAAGGCTGACCTCGACTTGGCTCGGGCTCGAACTGGCCAGTCGCATCGTCACCGAATCCAGCTCATACACGCTTTTCGAACCCGTCGTGAACGAGAAAGCCTCCCAGTTGGAACTGGTAATCCCGTAAGTCCCAGGCAGCGCGGAGTCCCCACCACCTACCGCGTAACTCGAAAGCACAACCGCGCAATGAGCAATTCCCGTCAGTCCTAACGAACCAACCAATAACAGCGGTGCATAACAAGAACGCGGCGATAGAGACATGGCTAACGACCCAAGGCGACAGAATCATGGCGTCGCGAGTATCCCCAGAAGGGGATGAGTCGTGACCCCTCATCTAAGTGCTTTGAGTCTCGGCATCGTCCAGGAGCGATCGGCCCGACTCACCTCCTATGATTCGCTGGCAGAGATTCGTTAACTGTTAAGCAGAAGCCGCCGTTGGCGTTCTTCTCCTCTTGGCCGATTCATGTCCTTCACGCGTTGCCTGCCATGTCCGCTCCCGCATGCAGGTCCTAATCAGCTGTAGCGCCGCCGCCGCGATGCCTCAAGGCGATGGGGCTCGTCCCAGGACCTCTGACAATTGAGCGCCCTCGCCCTCCCCCTCTGGCGGATAGTGGTACCACGCCTCATGCGGCGACAACTTGCCGCAGGCGATGCACTGCGTCTTCTCCCACTGATGACCGCAGCCGGGACAGAGTCCACGCGTCCAGAACGTGTTCCAGACCGTGCCGCATGAAGGCACGCACTCCCACTGATCCTCCGGCCGTGGCCGCCACTGGCACTCCGGGCAAAAGATCTCGGCTTTGTCCTTCATGCGTCGCTCCGATTCAGGTTGCTTGTTGTCTCAGTGATCATCGGCTGCTTGCCGCAAGGAGCACGCGATGGGCGGCGAACGCCGCGACCGTCGCCCGATCCGGGACTTCGTACTCGATGAGTTTCAAGGGCGTACGTGCCAGCGCGAGAGAGTGCTCCAGCAGCGATCGATCTGCAAAGTCGGCCTTCTCGAATTGAAGCTGATACGCCAAGTCGTTGATCGACCCCAGGATGCGCCGGCTTGCCGACGACCGATTGCTGCATGGCGTCGAGCTCGGCGACCACTGCGTCGGCGGGCACCCCCACGGACACGAGCACGGGTTCCAGCGCCTCGATGAACCTCTGAACGATGGACCGTCCCTCCCGTGGGCAACACGACGGGCAGCAAGGTTCGCTCGCTGACGGCGAGCACGGTCTGGACCTGCCCGACGTGGACCAGGTGGGCGTACCAATCGCCGAGAATCCTCTGTGGCGAAACAGGCTCCGGCTTGGGCTCAACCTTGATCCTGTCGAGAAGCTTCCGGGTGCAGCGGAATGTGAACACGGCGCTGAAGCGGCGGTTGAAGCGGTCGGAGCGTATCGGGCATCAATCGAGTGAGCACGCGTCGCTCCCCGCGTGAGGGCGTACATTCCGGCGTCATGCGATCGATCCCGAATCGAGCAAGCGAATCAATAAGGGACGGAGGACTTTTGTTCGGATTCTTCAAGAAGCGGCGGCGGACTGCACCGCCCGCGCTCACGATCTCGTCGAAGCAGGTACCGCTCGACTGGGACACCTGGCGAGCCAGCTCCGCGAACCGCCCTCAACTGGGCGACCAGGTGCTGAGCGCCCGCTTGGCCGAGACCGTCGCCTGGTGCGACTCGCTCAGTTCACTCGCGGACTTCAAGTCGGCGGCACTGAGGCCCAGTCTGCTTCAAGACAGCATGGACAGCCTCGTCTGCGATCTCGGCAAGAACCGTCAATTTCAGTTGCGCCACACCAAGGTCCAGGTCAGATACGGCTCACCGGTCTTCACGACCGGAAGGTTGATGCTGTACTTTCCCGACGAGAACCTCTCGGACGGTTATGCGGAGATTGTCTCGGGCGGTTTCTTCGACGTGGACAACGTACCGGCCTTCGACACCTGGGTGTCGTTCTTTTCCGAGGAGGATCATCCTCGGACATCCGCCCGACGGTATCTGCTTTGTTATGTGCCCCCGCTGATGACTGTCGCGGCAGACGCGGGCATCGAAGGCAATCCCGAATCGTGCATCCAGTGGCTGGAGCGATCGGATGTTTCGATTCGCCAGCGCCTCAAGGCGCTGACGAGGGTCGCATCGCACGGATAGGCGATCTGAAGTTCCGAGGTCCGGGCATCGATTCGCAAGGGCGACTCGTGATGTCGGAGAGAGGCCGCCTCATCCAGGCTCGGAGAGCTGGTTCCTCCAGGACTTCACCAGCGCCTGGATGGTCTGCGCGACCACCTTGCAGGCCGGCGTGAGCTTGCCGTGCCGTGGCGTGGCCAGCGTCACGTGTCGCATGAGGTCGGGACGCACCAGCTTCGTCGCATGCACCTTCCCGGCCCGCAGGTCCTCCGCGAAAGCGTAAGGGCCGAGGATGGAGTACAGCCCCGGCTGGTTGGCCACCAGCGTCCGTTGGACGGTGAGCGAGTCGGCCTCCGCCACCGGCTCCAGCTGGAAGCCAAGGCCTCGGGCGGTTTCATCGAGCGCGTTTCGCCAGTGGCTCGGCCGTCGCGGAAGCACCAGGCGCAGCCCCTTCAGACGCGAGAAGGGCAGCGTTGGCTGCTGGGTGAGCGGGTCGCCAGGCGCGCTGACCAGGTAGGTGCTGACGCTCGACAGGAGCTTCTCATCGCGCCCGGAAGGCTTGCTGAAGCGGAACAACACGGCGAGGTCCAGTGAGCGGCTGTCCAGCAGCGCATCCAGCTCCGTTCCCTGCGCTTCCACCAGGTCCAAGGAAATGCCCGGATGCTCGCGCTGCAGCTGCTCGAACAAGCGGGTGGAAAGCGGATGAGCGGCCGTGGGGATGATGCCCAAGGTCACCCGACCCACGATGCGGCCAGCGTCGGACTTCAGCTCGAGCTCCATCTGCTCGGTCTCTTGAAGCCAGGGACGCAGCCGGGCAGCGACGCGCGCGCCGAGCTCGGTGACCGCGACGCCGCGCCCAGTCCGCCGAAACAGCGGCCCGCCGTACCCGGATTCGAAGTCCGTGATCTGGCGGCTGATGTGCGACTGGGCCGTCTGCCGATGCGCCGCCACCTTGCTCAGGCTGCCGGCCTCCACCACCTCGAGGAAGAGCCGTACCGCTGCGATGTTCATGCGCGTCTCCGTGAGATATGCCAATTCTGGCATGTCTGATTCATCTGATCTGTGGCTATGCGGATGGTCGCCGGATTTCTACATTCACTCCCACCGACCCGTACCCCGTTGCCGGCGCGAAGCCGGCGAGAGTGACAAGACGGCCAGGTTCATCACCCACCCTCGGCACTGCGACATCAGGAGACATCCATGCAAGCCCCCGACCTCCGCGGCCTCGTGCCCGCACCCGTCACCCCCTTCACCCGCGACGGCGCCGTCGACTACGCGGCCATCCAGCGCCTGGGCAGCTGGCTGGGCGGCATCGACGGCGTCAAGGGCCTGACCGTCCTCGGTCACGCCGGCGAAGGCACGTTCCTGGAGCGTGACGAGCAACTGCGCGTCATCACGGCCTTCCGCGAATCCGTGGGCGACCGCCTGCCCATCATTGCCGGCATCACGCTGGAAGGCACGAGCGTCGCGGCCGAAGAAGCCAAGCGCGCGGTCAAGGCCGGCGCCTCGGCCGGCCTGGTGTACCCGTCGCATGGCTGGCTGCGCTTCGGCTACCAGGACGGCGCTCCGCAGGACCGCTACAAGGCCATCCACGAAGCCAGCGGCCTGCCGCTGATCCTGTTCCAGTACCCGGACGCCACCAAGGCCACCTACAACCTGAAGACGCAGCTGGAAATCGCCGCGCTGCCGGGTGTCTTCGCAATGAAGAACGGCGTCCGCAACATGAAGCGCTGGGACACCGAGATCCCTGTCATCCGCAAGGAGCGCCCGGACCTGCAGATCCTGACCTGCCACGACGAGTACCTGCTGCACACCATGTTCGACGTGGACGGTGCGCTGGTCGGCTACGGCGGCCTGACGCCGGAGCCGCTGATTGAACTGATCGCCGCTGGCAAGGCCAAGGACTACGTCAAGGCGCGTGCCATCCACGACCGCCTGCTGCCCGTGACCAAGAACGTGTACCACCGCGGCAGCCACATGGAAGGCACCGTGGCGCTGAAGCACGGCCTGGTGGCCCGCGGCATCCTCGAACACGCCACGGTGCGCAGCCCGCTGCTGCCGCTGGCCGAAGGCGCCGGCGAGGAGATCGCCGCGGCCCTGCGCTCGGCCGGCCTGGTCAAGTAGGCGCAAGACCTGGCACCGCGGGGAGCGGCTACGCCCTTCCCCGCCGTGCCGTCGGTGGCTCACCACCGGCATCCGTGGCGCGCCGGCGCTCCGTGGCACGAAGAAGACTTCGGCCACCCGGCACCCCCTAGACGTCCGGCGAACAACGCCGGCAGAGGAGACAAGACATGTTCCGATTCCCCGTCGCCGCATGGGCGGCCGTGGCTGGGATCGTCGGTGGGCAGTGCCATGCGCAGACCTCGGTCGCGTTGTCTGGCACGGTCGACGTCGGCGTCCGCCACGTGAAGAATGGCCGGCTGGGCAGCATCGACTCCGAAGTGAGCGGCGCCAACACCACCAGCAAACTGGTCGTCCAGGTAAGAGAAGCGCTCGGCGACGGCTTGAGCGCCGGCATCTATCTCGACAGCACCCTCCTCGGCGACACCGGCGCCGTGAACACACCGTTCTGGGACCGGCGAGCCACCGTCAGCCTCGCGCACGACCGCCTGGGCGAGATCCGCCTGGGCCGCGACTGGGCGCCCACGCACATCCTCTGGTCCGACATGGACCCGTTCATCACCCTGGGCATCGCGGGCGCCAACAGCTTCCGCTCTGTCTTCGCGTCGCGCGCCCTCGGCCAGGCCTTCGGCGTGAGCGCCGATGCCAACCAGCTCAACCCCACTCTCCGCATCGCCAACACCGCGCAGTACTTCCTGCCGACCGGTCTTGGCGGCCTCTACGGCTCGCTGCTGGTGAGCGCTGGTGAAGGCGGTGCCGCCGGCGCCGGCTCCGCGAAGACCGATGGCGGACGCCTGGCCTGGCGCGGCGAGCAGCTGATGGTCGGTGTCGCGCAGGTCACGACCCGCAACGCCAACGCCGGCCGCGACTTCACCGACCGTGTCTGGGGCTCGTCCTACGACTTCAAGGTCATGAAGGTGAGCCTGGGCCAGCGCCAGTGGCGCTACGGAACAGACAAGACCACGAACACGCTCGTGGCCGCGCTGGTTCCCCTCGGCTTCGGCGACCTGAAGTTCTCCGTGCTTCGCGCGGACCAGAAGGGGGCGACTGCGGCACAGAGCTCCAACGATGCGACCTTGATCGGTGCCGGCTACGTGCACCATCTGTCCAAGCGCACGGCGGTGTACGCGCATGCCTCACGCATCGCCAACAAGGGCGGCGCCTCGTTCGCCGTCACCGGCGGTCCTGCGGTGAGCGGCGTCGCCACGGCAGCCAACTACTTCGGAGGCCAGAAGTCGACGGCCTTCGAAAGCGGCATCCGGCACAACTTCTGAGGTCGGCCCCATGGCGAGAACGATGATCGAGACGCCCGACCAGGCGCTCGAGGACCTCTCGCCCTGAACTGCGACGACCCCCAGAGCAGAGAAAAGCAAGGAGACACCATGAACTTCGTCAAAGTGCTGGCCACCCTGATGGCCAGCGCCGTGATCCCCCTGACGGCGCATGCACAGGCCTTTCCGGAGAAAGGCAGCACGCTGCGCATCATCGTTCCGTTTGCAGCAGGGGGCGGCGTGGACAACGCGGCCCGTCTGCTGGCCGAGCAACTGCGCAAGCAGCTCGGTACTCCCGTCGTCGTGGAGAACAAGGCCGGCGCGAGCGGCACCCTCGGCGGCAAGGCAGTTCAGACAGCGCCGGCCGACGGCTACACGATGCTGTTCTCCGCGGCCACGCATGTCCTGGCCAAGCAGGTGATGGCGACGCCGCCCTACGACCCGCAGACCGACTTCGTCCCTGTGGCGCGTGTCGGCGAAGCGCCGCTCATGCTTGTCATCGCACCGGGGCTCGAACCCAAGACGCTGGCCCAGATGATCGTCGCCGCCAAGGCCAAGCCCGACGACTGGATGGCGGCCATTCCCGCGGCCGGTGCGCCGAGCCATCTGGCGACGCTCCTCTTCGCGAAGCAGGCGGGGCTGAAGCTCACCTACGTGCCATACAAGGGAACCCAGCCGGCCCTGGTCGATGTCGGCGGCAACCACGTGAGCCTGCTGATGGACTCCATGGTGTCGCTGCTGCCGCTCGCGAAGTCCGGAAGGGTTCGGCCTCTGGCCATCACCGCGGAGAAGCGAAGCCCGCTGGCGCCGGACGTGCCGACGATGCAGGAAGGCGGCCTCAAGGCATTCAAGTACGCGTCCTGGTACGGCGTCTGGGTCCCGAAGGGAACGCCCGAGGACCGTGTCGCCAAACTGAGCGCGGCCGTGACGCAAGCGTCGACGGAGCTGGGACGCAATGGCGCTTACGCGGCGATCGGCATCGATGCGATCGCTGAAGGCAGTGCGCAGTTCAAGAAGTTCATCGCCGCCGACGTGGCGCTGGGCGCGGAGCTGCTGAAGAGCTCAGGGTTCAAGCCGGAGTGACGGGGCGGACCAGCACGGCGGTTGGCGCAACCTCCACCTGGGCAGCGCCCCCGGGCGCACATGAACCGCGACACGCCGACTGCTGCGCAAGCACAACGCCTCCGTTGCTTCCCGCCCATCACGGTGTTAGCCTCGCGGCCCTATGCAGCAGTTCCTGACCTTCCAACGCGCACAAGCCGCAGCCGAGACCCGCACATTCGCGGTGGATTCGCTGTGCGCGGCGTATGACGCAGCACTGCTTCCCTAGAGCCATTCCATCCGGAGGCTCGGCCTCATGAGTTCAACGAAACCCGGTAGGCCACAAGCCACCGGGTTTTGTTTTTTCCGTCCTCCGTTGGAGACCCAGGCCATGAGCCTCGATCGAGATTCGTCCTCATTCTTCGCCGCACGCGCTGCCAGCAGCGCCGTGCTGTGCGTCCCCTTCGTGGAGTGGTTCGTGTAGACCTCTCCGGGCCTGCGTGTGCCTGGAGGTCCATCCTTCAGGCGAGATGAAAAGCCTGCCGGGTGGCCCACACCCCGCAGGCTTTTTTGCTTTCGTCCGCGCAAGCGGGCACCCAGGTCTGGCGCGCGCGCCGACAACCCCGCCGACAGGTCCACCTGGCCAGTGGACCGAACCGGCTTTTCACTCATCAACGAACTGGAGAAACATCATGACCACCAAGGTCCACGTCAACGTCGGCACGATCGGTCACGTCGATCACGGCAAGACGACGCTGACGGCCGCCCTCACCGCCGTGCAGGCCGCACGCTTTGGCGGCCGCGCCCTGTCCTACGGACAGATCGACAACGCCAAGGAAGAGCGCGAGCGCGGCATCACGATCAACACCTCGCACGTCGAGTACGAGTCGGACAGGCGCCACTACGCGCACATCGACTGCCCGGGCCACGCCGACTACATCAAGAACATGATCACCGGCGCCTCGCAGATGGACGGTGCCATCCTGCTGGTGGACGGCACCGAAGGCGCCGCCCGGCAGACCATCGAACACGTGCTGCTGGCGCGCCAGGTGAACGTGGGCCACATGGTGGTGTTCGTGAACAAGATGGACCTGGTGCCCGAGAGCGACCGCACCGACATTGCCGAGCTGATCGAGATGGAGATCGGCGCCCTGCTGGCCACCCATGGTTATCTGGAGCCCGCCTTCGTCTTCGGCAGCGCCATGAAGGCGCTGGCTGCGGCCGAGCGCGGCGAGCTGGATGGCCCGGACGTGCAATGCATCGTCGAGCTGGTGAACGCCCTGGACGCGCGCATCCCTGACCCGGTGCGCGACTACGCCAGCCCGTTCATGATGCCCGTCGAGGCGGTGCACACCATCGCGGGCCGCGGCACCGTCATCAGCGGCCGTGTCGAGCGCGGCGTGATCCGCGTGGGCGACTCTCTGGAGATCGTCGGCCTCAGCTCGTCCGGCGACGACCCTGTCGTCGTCACCGGCGTGCAGTCCTTCCACAAGGACGTGGCCGAAGGTCGTGCCGGCATGAACGTGGGCCTGCTGCTGCGCGGCGTCAAGCGCGATGATGTCGTGCGCGGTCAGGTCGTGGTGAAGCCCGGTGCGCTGAAGCCCTACCGCGCGGGGCGTGCCCAGATCTTCGTCCTCAGCAAGGAAGAAGGTGGCCGCCACACGCCGTTCGGCTCGGGCTACCAGCCGCAGTTCTTCTTCGGCCCGACTGACGTGACCGGTGTCATCAGCGTCGACGCCGACGCCGGCGTTGTCGAACCCGGCGCGCAGGCCTTGATCAGTTTCGAGCTGAACAAGCCCGTCGCGATCGAGAACGGCATGCGGTTCGCCATGCGCGAGGGCGGCAAGACCGTCGGCGCTGGCATCGTGACTGAAGTGCTCAGCTGAAAGGCTCAGTTGAAAGGCTGAGCGCTCCCCGCCCCTGTTGCTTGCTTGTCAGGCAGCAGGGGCTTTTTTTCTTCGGCCGCTACTCGACACCTTGCTGAGCGCCCTCTGCTGGAACAGGCATAGGCGCCGCCTTCCTGAAGAGCCTCGGATAGAGTGCTCCATTCCACGAAGGTTGGCGAAGGAATCCAGTGACTGACACCCCCATGGCACTTCCTGAACGATTCGAAGTGCAACGATCCGAACGATGGGAGTTTCTTGCCGCGCCTTGGCTGTTCATCGCCTTGGCAGCGTTCTTCGTCGCCATGCCCTTCCTTCCCGGCGATGGGAAGCCGCGCAATGAAGCTTTCGTGTTGGGCTTCGCTGTCGTCGGTTGTCTCGCCTTCAGCGTCTGTGCGTGGTACGCCCGGCAGCTCGTTCGACAGCCTGGTCGGGGGCGGGAAGCCAGTGAAGCTCAAGGCGCTTGGCGTCCAGGCCGTGGAACTGCATCAGGTGCTTCAGACTTGCACCGGGGCAACGCCTGACCCTCCCAGGTGCCGTGGAATGCCTCCACGAGCACCGCCGCCCCTGCCCAGCAGCGCTTGCAGCAGCGATGCTTCGCTTTTCCTCGAAGACCTATCATCAACTCGCTCACGCTCCGTGACACGAAGCGGTCATCGGCTCAACTGACTGGGCCGTGGCATTCACACTCAAGAGGCCTCCGCTTGTTCGAGATGCCTACCTTTCATCATGGATAAATTCTTGCTGCAGCAGCAGGTGCTGGAACGGCTTGCCGAAGACCTGCTGCAAGCCGAACAGGCTGCACGCGTGGCGCATGAAACGGCGACTCACGAAGAAAACATCGCCGAGAACAAGTACGACACGCTGGGTCTCGAAGCCGCCTACCTGGCCACCGGCCAGGCTCGTCGCGCCGAAGCCATCCGCCAGGCGATGGCCAATTGGCGCCAGTTCCGCCCGCCCGCCTACGACGCCAGGTTGGGCATCCAGATCGGCGCGCTGGTCTGCCTGGTCGATGCCGATGACAAGCAGCAACAGCTCTTCCTCGGCCCGGATGGCGGCAGCATGAAGTTGGTGAGCGGCGCTCAGCTCGTTCAGGTCATCAGCAGCGAAGCCCCGTTGGGCAGGGCCATGCTGGGCAAATGTGAAGGTGATGAGGTGTCGATCCAGGTCGGTTCAATCCGACAGCAGTTTGAGGTGATGTGGGTTCATTGATGCTGACACCGCACGCGCCACTCGCCACCCCAATTCCGCAGTTGCCGCGGCTCTACACCTTTCGCCGCTGCCCCTACGCCATGCGCGCACGGATGGCGCTGCTGCAGGCCGGGCGGGCCTTCGACGCGGTGGAGGTCAGCTTGCGCGACAAGCCGGCAAGCTTGCTCGCCTTGTCTCCCAAGGCGACGGTACCCGTGCTGCAGTTGCCCGATGGCAGCGTGATCGAGGAGAGTTGGGACATCATGCGCTGGGCACTGGCTGCGCCCGATGCGCAGGGCTGGTGGGCGCGGGCGCAATCGCCCGCGAACCTCGACCTGGTACAGCGAAACGACGGCGACTTCAAGCATCACCTGGACCGCTGGAAGTACCCCCAGCGCTACGCGAGTGAGACCCTCACGCCAGACGCACACCGCGACAGGGCGCTGGATGTGCTTCTGCGGCCGTTGGAGGCACGGCTGCACAGCGAGCCCTTCCTTGGCGGCGCCACGCCATGCGCCACCGACTTGGCAGTGTTCCCCTTCGTCCGCCAGTTCGCCGCAGTGGAGCCGGAATGGTTTGCAACGTTGGACTTGCCATCGGTACGGTCCTGGCTGAACGGCTGGCTCGACAGCCCGCTATTCGTTTCGTGCATGTACAAGTTGCCCGCGGAAGGGGCGAATCGCTTTCCGCCGCTCCAGCGATAGCCGACAGACTCCTTCGGGAAGCGCAGCTGGAGTCTGCGCCTCTGGAACGCCGCATGAAGTCAAGGCTTGCGCATGACTCGCTGCCGGTAGCGGGTGTCCTCTGCAGCCTTGAACTCGAGCTTTGCACACCACGTCAAGAAGTACTGAGCGTCTTCGCTGCCGCACGGCACGCCGTCCACAACCAACCCGGACCGTTCAGCGAAGGCCGCTGCAGACCTGATCGTCAGAAGGGCTAGCAGCTATCGAAGACAAGTCTGGCGTCGGGCCAGTGCGTTGCACACGCACCGAACGCCCTACTTCGTCCCGCTCAGATAGGCGCCCACGAGACTCTTCGCGATGTCGCTCGCCACCAGGCGATCCAGGGTCTCCTTCGTCAACGGGTCCGCCTGCTCCTTCTTGAACGTCTCCTGACCAATCGCGTAGCTGGTTCCCGCCGGGGATTCCCGCTTCTCAGCGGTGACCGGATTGACCCGAAGCGTGCTCATGAACTGATGCGTCTGCTGATCCGCGTACATGGAGGCACTGACGATCAGATCGCAGCCTTCCTGTTGAGCCCTTTTCAGGAGGCGATCCGTGTTGGCAGCCATGTCGGTCGCCTCCACGGGATGGGGCATCTCGATCACCTTTCTGCCGGCGCCCTTGAACTCCGCGGACACGAACTGCCCGAAGCTGTTGTTCAGTTGATTCCACATCCGATTGACCTGCGGATCGCTGGAGGACATGTTCTTCCCTCGGCTGAAGACGACCACGCATTTGGATTCGGAAGCCTCCTGCGCGTGTGTGGCGCCGGATGCCAATGCCAGAAGGATGCTCAGCGAGAAAGTGAAGCGCATGGTGGTCGGTGCGAGACGGGGCGGACCGGATCCTAGCCGACGCGGCGGAGCGACAAGCCGCGGTGATCGGGGCACACTGCGTGAGCCCGCGAATCGCACTGGTCCGATTCGCGGTATCTCTTCCTCGTGGACCACGCAGATGCAACACCTGACCCGATGCATGGCGTCCTTGCTCATCGCGGGATATGCCGCCGCTTCTTTCGCGCAGTCCGCGGCCCGGCAGGATAGCCAGGCCGCGTCAGCCAGCGACCCCATCGACTGCGCGACGAAGTACAACGAAGTCGGTCCGGTGGCGACCAAGCTGCCGTATTGGGAGTTCGACCAGACCGAGAAAGGCTGGCGCTCGCTGGGCAACTGCTATCCGGAACAGACGCAACTGCTCAAGCGCTACATCAAGCGCCAGGAGTACGAAATGCGCGGTGTGCGCTGGCACCTCGCGCAGACGCTGGCGATGACCGGTGACAACGCTGCGGCCGCCGAGCAGGCCTTGCTGTCGGTCAATCCGGACGAAGCCACCCAGACGCCTGGTTTCAGCTGGAACACCTACGTGCTGGCGACGGCGGCCTTCCTTCGCAAGGACCGGATCGCGTTCGACGTGCAGTACGAGGCCCACCGCCGCGCGACCGAGACCAACGCCGAGAACGCGACCAACCTGAAGGTGTTGGCGGGACTGGCGGCGTGCTTCGACAAGCCGTACCGGGAGGCCTACGGCAAGTGCAGACCCCGCGATTGACCCGGCTTCCCACCCGCACCGGGTGGCGAAGCGACCGGGTCAGGCGTAGGTGTTGATGTTGCGGCCGAGACTGCCTTCGGTGGCCAGGGCAGTCGGCTGCGGCAGCGCCGCCAGCAGCGCGGCGGCGCCGGCTTCCTGGACGTCCATGGCCTTGCGGAGCACCAGCAGGCCGGCCGCGTTGCCGACCGTGCCTGGCGTGCCGTTGGATGCATTGCTGACCGCCGCGGCGACGCTGGGGGAATTGGTGATGACCATCCCTGCAATATCGGCGATTCCTGCGCGAGCTTGAGCACAGATCTCACGAGACCACGGCGCCGATGGGGTGAGTCCCGCAGTGCCCGATCAGCTCGACCAGCTGCGCCCGGAAGCCCTGCGCCAACCCCTCCATCGTCTCCGGCCTGAACATCCGATCGCTGTAGGACCAGTTCATCGTCAACACGCCGTCCATCACCTGGCCGATCACCTCGATCCAGTTCGGCAGCGGGCCGTTCTCGTCGCGCGCCATGCCGCCGGAATCGCGGGCGCGCGTGAAGCCGGTGCCCTCCTTCAAGGTCTGGTCGAACTGCCCCAGGTAGTTGAACGCGATGCCCGGCCGCACCGCCGCGAGCGAGTCGCGCACCGCCGCGTCGGCGTGCAGGTAGCGCAGCGCGCCGAAACCGACGCCTCGGTTCGGTACCGCGCGCAGATGCGCGGACACCGCCGGGATCGCCTCTGCCCACGGCCGGCCGTGTCCGGACAGGCGCACGGGATAGGCGCTGGTGAACCAGCCCACCGTGCGGCTCAGGTCGAGGTCTGCAGCGTCGCCCTCGCGGCCATGGCCCTCGAGCAGCACCAGCGCCTCCGGATGCCCGGTCCACGCGGACAGCGTGCGTCCCAGCGCGGTCAGCAGCAGCGCATCGATGCCGCTGCCGTAGGCGGCAGGCGCAACGCGGAGGAGCTGCTGCGTGAGCGCCGCGTCGAGCGACATCGACGCCGTGCGCCGGTCCCTGATCCAGCCGGGCGCCTCCGGGTCGTCGCGCGGGAGGTCCGGGATCGCGGCGATCTCGCGTTGCCAACGCGGCAGCTCGGCAGCCAAGGTCTCCGACTTCGCCCACTGCTGCAGATGCTCCGCCCACGCCTTGAACGGCGCGCTGCGGACCGGCAGTGTCGGCTCCGTGCCCGCCGCCAACGCCAGGTACAGCGACTGCAGATCCTCCAGCAGCACGCGCCAGGACACGCCGTCGATCGTCAGGTGATGCACCGCGATCAGCAGCCGTGCGCTGCCGTCGGCATGTCGCAGGTGAAGCATCCGCCAGAGCGGGCCCTGCGCGAGGTCCAGGCTGCGCTGCGCGAGGTCCGCCTCGCGTCGGATGTCGTCCGGGCTGGCCACATCGCGTGTCCACAGGACCTCCACGGCATCCGCCGACGAAGCATCCTCGTAGCGCTGCGTCCAGGTGCCGTCCGCATCCTGCTGGAAGCGCAGGCGCAGTCCGTCGTGATGCCGCGCGAGCAGCGTGATCACGCGTCGCAGCCGGTCCTCGTCGAGCCAGACCGGCGCCTGCAGCATCACCGACTGGTTGTAGTGGTGGCGCGCGGGAATGGGCTCGTCGAAGAACCAGTGCTGGATCGGCGTCAGAGGGACGACACCTTCTGCAACGGCGTCGTCGGTCACAGCGGTGGCGGAGGCGGAACCCGCCTGCGTCAGCGACTCGCTGTCCGACGTTGCCGACGTTGCTGTTGCTCTTGCTGTTGCTCTTGCTGTTGCCGTTGCTGTTGCCGTTGCCGTTGCGGACGCCGTGGCGGCCGCCACCGCGACGGCGGCACTCAGCCCCTCGATCGTCTGGTGGCGGATCAGGTCGCGCAGCCGCAGCTCGAAGCCGAGCTTGGCGTTGCGCACCCGCGAGATCACCTGCAGGCTCAGGATGGAGTCGCCGCCCAGTTCAAAGAAGTTGTCGCCGATGCCGACCTGCTCGAGGCCCAGCACTTCCTGCCAGATCGCCGCCAGCCGGCGTTCGACCTCGTTGCGCGGAGCGCGATGGGCGCCGTCGGTGCTCGCGATCGGATCGGGCAGCGCGCTGCGGTCCAGCTTGCCGCTGATGAGTCGCGGCAGGCGCGGCAGGACCACCAGATGCGCCGGCGCCATGTGCTCCGGCAACTGCTCGGCGATCCGCTGGCGGATGCGTGGCAGCAGCGCCGCCTCGGTGACATCGGGCAGCGCGACGACGTAGGCCACGAGCTGCTTGCCCGAGGGGCTCTCGCGCGCGACGACCGCAGCCTCGAGCACGCCCGGCACCTCGCACAGGCAGGTCTCGATCTCGCCCAGCTCGATGCGGAAGCCGCGGATCTTGACCTGGTGGTCGGCGCGGCCGATGTATTCGATGTTGCCGTCCGCCATCCAGCGGACCAGGTCACCGGTGCGGTACAGCCGGCCGCCGGCGGCGTCGAACGGATCGGCGACGAAGCGTTGCGCCGTCAGCCCCGCGCGGCCCAGGTAGCCGCGCGCCAGGCCGTAGCCGCCGATGTAGAGCTCGCCGACGACGCCCGCCGGCACCGGCTGCAGATCGGTGTCGAGCACATGGATCGCGCGGTCGCCCACCGGCCTGCCGATCGGGGCGTAGGCGCAGTCGAAGCTCTCCGTGGCGGCGGACTTCCAGATCAGCGGCGTGATCACGCACTCGGTCGGGCCGTAGCCGTTGATCATCGTGCGCGGGCGCAGGTGGCGGCAGACCTTGTCGTAGGCGGCCTTGGGCATGGCCTCGCCGCCGAAGACGTAGAGCTCCACCGGCGGCGCATCGCCCCGCATGCCGGCCCAATCGGCGATCTGGCCGAGGTAGGCCGGCGGGAACGCGGCGTTCGTGACCTCGTAGCGGTACAGCGCTTCGCTCGTCTGCTCGGCGGTCCAGAGTTCGTTGTCGCGCAGCGCCAGGCCCGCGCCGATGCACAGCGGCGTCAGCCAGCGCTCATGCGCGCCGTCGAACGAGAACGACATGAAGTGCAGCTCGCACGATTCGGCGCTCATGCCGTAGATCTCCGCCGTGGCCAGGCAGTGCATGGCCAGCGGACCGTGCGTCACCGCCACGCCCTTGGGCAGGCCGGTGGAGCCGGAGGTGTAGATCACATAGGCCAGGTGATCGGGATGGTCCGGCAGGTCGAGATTGGCGCCGTCGCCATCGGCGTCGCCCTCCTCTTCCATCGTGACGACGGCCAGTCCGTCGATGACCGGCAGACGCGATCGCAGCGCACGCTGCGTCAGCAGCAGCGACGCACCGCTGTCCCGCAACATGAACGCCAGGCGGTCGGCGGGATAGGCCGGATCGAGCGGGACATAGGCCGCCCCTGCCTTCAGCACCGCGAGCAGGCCGACGATGCTGTCCAGCGATCGCTCCAGCGCCACGCCGACACGCGCGTCGCGTTGCACGCCCAGGCGCACGAGGCGGCGCGCCAGGCGATTCGCGCGGGCGTTGAGTTGGGCGTAGCTCAGTTCGTCGTCGCCGAACAGCAGCGCGATCGCGTCGCCGCGTTCCGCGGCCTGGCGTTCGATCAGGCGGTGCACCGGGACCGGACGCGGCGCGGCCAGACCGTCGCGGCTCCGCCCGAGTTCACGCACCGTCGCGGTCGCGGTGTCGTCCAGCCAGCTCAGCTCGCCGAGCGGCGCGGAAGCGTCGGCGCTCATGCGGGCGAGCAGCGTCTCCATCTGCGCGCGCAGTTCCTCGACGAAGGCATCGTCGAAGTCGCGGCGGCTGTAGCAGTACTCGATGACCAGCCGGTCGCCGGCGACCACCTGCAGGTCCATCGCATAGCCGGTGAGGCCCTCGCCGCCGATCTCGGCGAACGCCAGGCCGTACTGGCTCAGCTGGCGCAAGGCGCGGTCGATCGGGGCGTTCTCGAAGACGATGATGCTGTCGAACAGCGGCCGGCCGGACGAGCCCGCCCAGCGCTGCACGTCGGCCAGCGCGGCGTGCTCGTGGTCGCGCAGCTGGAGGTTGGTGTCCTGCACGGCGCGCAGGTAGTCGCCGACCCGCTGGCCGGCGTCCCAGCGCACGGGCACCGGCACCGTGTTGATGAACAGGCCCAGCATCTCTTCGGCGCCCGGCAAGGTCGCGGGTCGGCCGGCCACGGTCGCGCCGAAGACGACGCGGTCGCGGCCCGTGTGCCGATGCAGCAGCACGGCCCACGCGGCTTGCACCAGCGTGTTCACGGTCACGCGCTCGCGCTGCGCGAAGGCCTGCAGCGACGCCGTGCCGTCGATGTCGAAGCGCGTGTACAGCTTCTGGAAGCCGGAACGGCCCGCCGCGGCGCGGGTGGACTCGGCCAGCAGCGTGGGCCCGTCCAGCTGCGCCAGCGCCGAGGTCCAGAACGCCTCGGGCGCGCCGGCGTCCTGGCGCTGCAGCCAGCGGACGAAGTCGCCGTACCGGGGCGGCTCGGCGGGCGGCGCTTCGCCGGCGTAGCAGCGCAGCCACTCGGCCATCAGGCGCGAATCGCTCCAGCCATCCGACAGCAGGTGATGGCGCGTCCACACCAGTTGATGACGGTCCTCGTCCAGCCGGATCACGGCGACACGCGACAGCGGCGGGCGCAGCCAGTCGATGGGGCGTACGAGCTCGGCACGGGCGAAGTCGGCGATGCGACGGGCCACCGCAACCGGGTCGCCGGAACCAACTGAACCGGCTGAAGAGTCGAGATCGCGCCAATCGAGCCGTTCCATCACGGCCGGCGCCTCGCGCAGCACCAGCTGCAACGGACGAGCCATGCCAGACTGCCAGAGCACCACCGTGCGCAGCATCGCGTGGCGGGCGACCATCACGCGCCATGCGGCCTCGAGGCGATCAGGATCCAGATGGCGGACCTCGACGTTCAGCTGATTCACGTAGAGCCCGGAGTCCGGCGCCTCCACCGAGTGAAGCAGCATGCCCTCCTGGGTCGGCACCAGCGGGTAGACGTCCTCGATCATCGAGGCGTCGATGCCAAGCGCGGCGATGGCCGTATCGTCGAGGAAGTCGCTCAAGTGGCCGCGCGCAGCGGGCGCATCGGCGGCAAGGCTGCTGCCATTGCCCGACGTGTCGTGCTCGACCAGACGCTCGGCCACCCCGCCCAGTCGCGCGACGGTCTGCAGCTCGAAGACCTGGCGCGGCGTGAGTCGCCAGCCCGCACGCCGCAGGCGCGAGATGATCTGCAGGCTGAGGATCGAATCACCGCCCACTTCGAAGAAGTTGTCGTGACGGCCCACGCGCGTCGCGTTCAGCACCTCCGCCCAGATGGCCGCGATGGCAAGCTCGACCTCGCCCTGCGGCGCTTCGTACTCGATGGCGGCCGCGACCTCCGGCTGCGGCAGCGCCTTGCGGTCGACCTTGCCGCTGGGGTTCAGCGGCAGCGTGTCCAGCACGACGATGACGGCGGGGACCATGTACTCCGGCAGCGCCCGGCTCAGCGCCTCGCGCAGGGTCAACACGTCGATCGAGCCGACGGCGCCAGCGTCGCCACCAACGCCATCAACGCGTCCGACACCGGCAATGCCGGCGGTCTCGGCGCTTGCCCCATCGTCCATTCCGGGCGTGACCGTGGCATTCGCGTGCGCCGACACGTACGCAATGAGCCGAGCACCCGTCGGCGCCGGCTGCGCCACGACGACGGCCTCGCGAACTCCCGGCTGAGCGAGCAGCTGCGCTTCGATCTCGCCGAGCTCGATGCGGAAGCCGCGGATCTTGACCTGATGGTCGATGCGACCGAGGTAGTCGAGCTGACTTTCAGCATTCCAACGCACGAGGTCGCCCGTGCGGTAGAGACGACTGCCTGCCGAAGCACCCGGAAGATCCCGCGCGGAATCGTTCACCGCGTCTTTGGCAACCGTGGCCATCGGGTTGGCGACGAATCGTTCGGACGTCAGCCCGGCGCGACCGTGATAACCACGCGCCAGTCCGATGCCACCGAGGTAGAGCTCGCCCGGCACGCCGGGCGGGACCGGGTTGAGGTCACCGTCCAGCACCCAGGTCGAGATGCCGGCGATCGGCGCGCCGATCGGCACCTGGCTGCGGCCGTCATCGCGGCACGTCCAATGCGTGACGTCGATGGCGGCCTCGGTGGGCCCGTAGAGATTGAACAGCCCCGCCTGCGGCAGTCGCCGGAACACGCCGGCCTGTGCTTCCGCCGGCAGCGCTTCGCCGCTGCACACGATGCTGCGCAGCGAGGTGCAGACCTCGACGCCGTCGTGCGCCAGGAACGCTTGAAGCATCGACGGGACGAAGTGGATCGTCGTGACCTGGTGCGCCTCGATCAGCGCCACCAGGCGTGCCGGATCGCGATGGTCGCCCGGGCCTGCGATGGCCAGCCGGGCACCTTCGGCCAACGCCCAGAAGAGCTCCCACACCGAGACGTCGAAGCTCAATGGCGTCTTCTGAAGCACCGTGTCCGACGCGTCGAGCGTGTACGCCTCCTGCATCCACGCCAGGCGGTTGTGCAGCGCCACATGGCGGTTCGCCGCGCCCTTCGGACGCCCGGTCGATCCGGACGTATAGATCACATAGGCGAGATTCTCGCCGTGCACCTCGACATCGGGGTTGACGGCTGATTGCTCCGAGACATCGATGGTGTCGATGTCGACGAAGCGGCGCCCTCCCCCGTCCGGCAGCCGTGAGCGCAAGTGCGACTGGGTCAGCACCAGAGACACATCACTGTCCTCGAGCATGTAGGCCAGCCGATCCGCCGGCAGCTCGGGATCGAGCGGCACGTAGGCGCCGCCGGCCTTCAGGATCGCCAGCACGCCGACCATCATGTCGAGCGAGCGCTCGACCGCCAGACCCACGCGCGCGTCGGCACGCACGCCCAGGGCGATCAGGCGATGCGCGAGCCGGTTCGCGCGCAGGTTGAGCTCGCCCCGCGTCAGCGCGGTGTTGCCGAACACCAGTGCCGGCGCATCGGGATCGATCGCCGCCTGGCGCTCGATGAGGCGATGCATCGTCGATGCGCTGGCAACAGCCTTCGAGCCTTCGCTCCATCGCGCCAAGGTCGCCATCTCGGCATCACCGAGCAACGGCAGCGCATGCAACGGCCGCTCGCCGCCGGCCGCCAGCGCGTCGACGATCCCGCGCACGGCGGCATCCAGGTAGCCGGCCATGCGCTCGGCACGCACCGAGCGCTCGACCTGGAGCACCAGCTCGAAGACCTCACCGCGGTCGTTGACCGACAGCGTGATCGGATAGTTGGTGCGCTCCTTCGCCCCGACCAGCGTCATGCCTTCCCAGGTCGTCTCCGCGCCCACCGTGTCGTTTGCGCCGCACGCGTCGTTTGCCTCATGCGTTCCATGCGCCTCATGTACGCCCCCGGAGCTTTCATCGCCTCGACGCGGGCCGCTGTGGCGATAGTTCAGCAGGCTGGAGAACAACGGCGTTCCACCCGGCAACCCACTGCAGCGCTGCGCCAGCGACAGCGGTGCGTGCTCGTGATGCAGCAGGCCGGTCAGGCGTTCGTGCGTCTCGCGCAGGCCCTGCGCGACGCTGCGGCCGCCAAGCCGCACCCGCAGCGGCAGCGTGTTGATGAACATCCCCATCGCGCGGTGCGCGTCCTCGCCGCCCTGCATGCGGCCGAAGAGCACCGTGCCGAAGACGACGTCGTCGCGCCCGGCGGTGCGGGCCAGCACCAGCGCCCAGGCGAGATGGAAGAGCGTCGCCGCACTGACGCCCTGGCGCCGCGCCTGCTCGCGCAGCGCCGTCGACAGCGTCGTGGGCAGCGTCAGTCGCGACTCCTCGTTGGCGCTGCTGTCCAGCCGCGCGTCCGCGAGCCCGAAAGGCGCGGTCAACTCGTCCACGTCGCCCAGCTGCGCGCGGAAGAAGGCCTCATGCGCGGCCGTGTCGATGCCGCCGCGCGCCTGCGCGACATAGCGGCGGTACGGGACCGGTTCCGGCAGCTCGGCCTGCCGGCCCTGGAGGATCAGCGCGATCTCCTCGATCATCAGCTTCTCGGCCGTGTGGTCGAGCGCCAGATGGTGGCTCGGCAACTGCAGCAGCCATTGACCGGCCGGCGCATCGTGCACGGCAATCGCGCGCACCAGCGGCGCGCGGCGGACGTCGATGCGGAAGCTGCGACGATCCACGTGCGCCGCCAGCCGCTCGGCCGCGAGACCCGCGGCGCGATCCGCCTCGTCGATCTCCAGCCACTCGAGCCGCAGCGGCGCCTCGCGGCAGACCACCTGGACCGGCGTCCGCAACCCTTCCCACAGGACGGCGGTGCGCAGGATGTCGTGGCGCGCGATGACCTCGTTGAGGGCGCCGATGAAGCGCAGCAGTCGCGGCTGCGAATCGAATCGCAGCAGCAGCGAGATGACGTAGGCGTCGCCCTGCTCCTGCATCAGGTGATGGAACAGCATCCCTTCCTGCAGCGGCGCGAGCGGATAGAGGTCCTGGATGTTGCCGGCTCCGCCGGGGATGGCGGATTCGATGCGACGCAGTTCGTCCGCGTCGAGGTCGATCAGCGGCAGCATGCCAGGCTCGATCGCGGCGCAGCCCGGAGGGATGGTGGCGGCGCTGTCGTCGATCGGCACGGTGTCCGACGACGACGCGCGGGCCGTCGCTACTGCGGCAGCGGCTGCGAAATCCGCCAGGCGCGGATGCAGGAACAACTCGCGCATCTCGGAGTGCCAACCGGCCTGCCGCATCCGCGCCTGCAGCTGGATCGCCAGCAGCGAATGACCGCCGAGTTCGAAGAAGTTGTCCTGGCGACCGACGCGCTCGACGGCCAGCAGGTCCGCCCAGATCGCGGCGATGGCGAGCTCGGCATCACCTTGCGGCGCTTCATACTCGACCGATGAAGCGGCCTCGGGCTGCGGCAGCGCCTTGCGATCGACCTTTCCGCTGGGGTTCAGCGGCAGCGTGTCCAGCACGACGATGACGGCGGGGACCATGTACTCCGGCAGCGCGCGGCCCAGCGCCTCGCGCAGGGTCGACACGTCGATCGAGCCGACGGCGCCAGCGTCGCCACCAACGCCATCAACGCGTCCGACACCGGCAATGCCGGCGGTCTCGGCGCTTGCCCCATCGTCCATTCCGTGCGTGGTCACCGCCCTGGCGTGCGCCGACACGTACGCGATGAGCCGAGCACCCGTCGGCGCCTGCTGCGCCACAACGACGGCCTCGCGAACGCTCGGCTGAGCGAGGAGCTGCGCTTCGATCTCGCCGAGCTCGATGCGGAAGCCGCGGATCTTGACCTGATGATCGATGCGGCCGAGGTAGTCGAGCTGTCCGTCGGCGTTCCAGCGCACGAGGTCGCCGGTTCGATAGAGCCGGCTTCCTGCCGATGCAAGCGACGCAGGCGAGCCACCCGCCGCATTCGTGGCCATCGGGTTGGCGACGAATCGCTCGGACGTCAGCCCGGCGCGATCGTGATAGCCACGTGCAAGTCCAATGCCGCCAAGGTACAGCTCGCCCGGAACACCGGGCGGGACCGGGTTGAGATCCCCATCCAGCACCCAGGTCGAGATGCCCGTGATCGGCGCGCCGATCGGCACCTGGCTGCGGCCGTCGTCGCGACACGTCCAATGCGTGACGTCGATGGCGGCCTCGGTCGGGCCGTACAGGTTGTAGAGGCTCGCCTTCGGAAGCCGCCGGAACACGCCGGCTTGCGCCTCCGCCGGCAGCGCTTCGCCGCTGCACACAATGCACCGGAGCGAGGTGCAGGCCTCGACGCCGTCGTGCGCGAGGAAGGCCTGCAGCATCGACGGCACGAAGTGGATCGTCGTGACCTGATGCGCCTCGATGAGCGCCACCAGGCGCGCCGGGTCGCGATGATCGCCCGGCGCGGCGATGGCCAGCCGGGCGCCTTCGGCGAGCGCCCAGAACAGCTCCCACACCGACACGTCGAAGCTCAACGGTGTCTTCTGCAGCACGGTGTCGGAGGCATCGAGCGCGTACGCCTCCTGCATCCACGCCAAGCGGTTGTGCAACGCCGCGTGGCGGTTGGCCGCGCCCTTCGGACGCCCGGTCGATCCGGACGTGTAGATCACGTAGGCGAGGCTCTCGCCGTGCAGCTCGACATCCGGATTCGCGTCAGCTCTCGTGTCTCGGTCCGCGTCCGACCGGGCGCTGAGTTCGATCGTGTCGATGTCGACGGCGCTACGCCCTGCCCCGACCGGCAACCGCGCGCGCAGATGTGACTGCGTTAGAACCAGCGACACCCCACTGTCTTCGAGCATGTAGGCCAGCCGGTCCGCCGGCAGTTCGGGGTCGAGCGGCACATAGGCGCCACCGGCCTTCAGGATGGCCAGCACGCCGACCATCATGTCGAGCGAGCGCTCCACCGCCAGACCCACGCGCGAGTCCGGGCGAACTCCCAGCGCGATGAGGCGATGCGCCAGACGGTTCGCGCGGACGTTGAGCTCACCGCGCGTCAACGACGAGGTCGCCGACACCGACAGCACCGACGCCGACGCCGATGAAGATGAAGATGAAGATGACTTCGCGTCGCCGAACACCAGCGCCGGTGCATCGGGATCCGCCGCCGCCTGCCGCTCGATGAGCCGATGTACAGGCTCCGCCGCGGCGACCGGCTCGGTGTTGACGCTGAGCTGCGCGAGCCAGTCCGATTCGACTGTCGACATCAGCGCGACATCGCCGACCGCGATCTGCGGCGTGTCGGCGATCGCCGCCAGCATCGCGGCGAAGTGGCCGGCCATGCGCTCGATGGCCGCGGGCTCGAACAGCTCGGCCGCGTAGCTGAAGCTCGCGCGCACCGTGCCGTCGGCGTTCTCGGTGGTCGTCAGCATCAGCTCGAACTGCGCGGCCTGCTCGCCGGAGGCATACGGTGTGACCGTCAGCCCCGGCAGCACCGCCTCGCCCTGGGCCCCACCGCGGCCGTGGTTGAACATCACCTGGAACAGCGGATGCACGCCGAGCGAGCGCTCGGGCTGCAGCGCATCGACCAGTTGCTCGAAGGGCAGGTCCTGATGCGCCTGCGCGCCGAGCGCGGCCTCCCGGGCCTGATCGAGCACCTGCCCCAGCGTGCGGCGCCCCTCCACGCGATTGCTGAGCACCTGCGTGTTGACGAAGAAGCCGACGACCCCTTCGGTCTCCGGCCGCTGCCGATTGGCCACGGGCACGCCGACACGGATGTCCGCCTGTCCGGCATGGCGGGCCAGCACCGCCTGGTAGCCGGCCAGCAGCGCCATGAACAGCGTGGCGCCGTGCTCCAGCGCGCGCTGTCGCAGCGCGCCCACCAGCGGCGCGGGCAGCGTCGTCACATGCTGGGCGGCGCGATACCGCCCATCCGATCGTCGGGGATGATCCGCCGGCAGCTGCAGCACCGGCTGCTCGCCGCCCAGCCGGTCCCTCCAGTAGCTCAACTGCCGGTCCTTCTCGCCGGCCTCCAGCCAGTGGCGCTGCCATGCGGCGTAGTCCGCGTACTGGATCGGCAAGGCCGGCGCCGTCGGCGTCTCGCCACGCACCCGCGCGCCGTACTGCACGACGAATTCGTCGACGATCACCTTCATCGACCAGCCGTCCGACACGATGTGATGCATCACGACGACGAGGACGTGGCGCTCCGCGCTCTGCCGCAGCAAGGCCACGCGCAGCAGCGGTCCCGCGCCGAGGTCAAACGGGCGGTCCACCAGACGCCGCGCCATCGCCCGCGTGCGCGCCTCCAGGTCACCGTCGACATCGACATCGACATCGATCGTTTCGACCTGGAAGCCCGTCTTCCCGGCCTCATGCACTCGCTGAGCCACTTGGCCGCGCTCATCTGCGTGGAAGGTCGTGCGGAGCGACTCATGGCGCTCGATCAGCGCCTCGAAGCTGGCGCGCAACGCCGCCTCGTCGAGTGCTCCCTGCAGGGTCAATGCGCCCGACAGGTGATACGCCGTGCTGCTCGGATCCAGCGTCCACAGGAACCACTGGCGCAACTGGGCGTGCGAGAGCGGCCGCGCGTCGAGGCGAGCAGCCTGGTCATCGCCGGAGGCCTCCACCACCGAAGATGCGTCCGCGACCACGGCGCCGGCCGCCACGCGCGGCGCAGGCACGATCGGCAGCATCGCGAAGTCGATGCCCTGCGCCTTCAGCGCCTGCAGGAACCCGCGCTGCTTGTCCGCGGGAAGACGCGCGAAGCGCTCCGCCAGCGCCCGCTTGGGATCCGCAGGAGCTGCGCCCGCCGGTGCGGCCGCGGCTGAGGTCGACGGCGAGACCGCTGCCGGCGTCGACGGTGCGACCGCCGGTGCGGTCGACGAGGCGTCGTTCTTGTCGATGATGCTCATTCAGTTCTCCCAGGTGTCCAGCAGTGCCGCCATGCGATCGAGATCGCCGCGCTGCGCCGACGCCGTCGCGTCGACCTCGCGCTGCACCGCCCCGGCCGCGTCGGCCAGCGTCGGGCTCTCGAAGTACGCGCGCAGCGGCAGCTGCACGCCGAAGCGCCGCTGCACCTTCATCTGCAGTTTCAGCAGGGCCAGCGAATGCCCGCCCAGTTCAAAGAAGTTGTCGTCGCGACCGACGCGTTCCACGGCCAGCGTCTCCGCCCACAGCGCGGCCAGCGCCGTCTCGGTCTCACCGCGCGGCGGCTCGTGCGCGCGGTCGACGTCGGCCTCGGGCGCCGGCAGCGCCTTGCGGTCGACCTTGCCGTTGGGGTTCAGCGGCAATGCGTCCAGCACGATGAACAGCCCCGGCACCATGTGGTCCGGCAACACGCGCGCGAGGCCCTCCCGCAGCGCGCGCGGCGCCAGCGCATGACCGGGCAGCGGCGACACGTAGGCCACCAGCCGCGCGCCGGCCACGCCGTCGGCGGCGACCGCCACCGCCTCGCGCACGCCGGGCTGCAGGCGCAGCTGCGATTCCACCTCGCCCAGCTCGATGCGGAAGCCGCGCACCTTCACCTGATGGTCGATGCGGCCGAGGTACTCGAGCTCCCCGCGCGCGTTCCAGCGCACCAGGTCGCCGGTGCGGTACATGCGTCCTCCGGCGCCAACGGACCGCTCGCCGATTGGATCGCCGAATGAAGCGTCGAATGGCGCGCCGGTTGGATCGCCGAATACATCGGCGAACGGATCGGCGACGAAGCGCTCCGCGCTCGCGTCGGGCCGTCCGAGGTAGCCGCGCGCCAGACCGCCCGCCAGGTACAGCTCGCCCGGCACGCCGGGCGGGCACAGGTTCAGGTCGCCATCGAGCACGTAGGCGCTGCGGTCGCCCACCGGCTTGCCGATCGGCATGTAGGACGCGTCGGAGCGCTCGCCGGCCAGCGCGATGCCCACCGTCGGCGTGATCACGGTCTCGGTCGGACCGTAGCCGTTGATGATGCGCGGCGGCTTCAGCACGGCCTGCACGAGATCGAGATTCGCGCGGGACATGGCCTCGCCGCCGACGGTGTAGGACCGGATCGGCAGCCGGCTCGCCGACTCCCCGAGCAGCTCGGCCATCTGCGTCAGGTAGCCCGGCGTGAAGCAGGCGATCGTGATGCCGTGGCGTTCGATCTCGGCGGCGGTCCGCTCCGCGGGCCACAGTTCCTGGTCGCGCGGCATCAGCGCCGCGCCGAAGGCCAGCGGCACCCAGGTGCGTTCATGTGCGCCGTCGAACGCGATCGACGCGAACTGCAGCTCGCGGTCCTCCGGCGTCATGCCGTAGACCTCGCCGATCGATTGCACGTGCATCGCCAGCGGCCCGTGCGTGACGGCCACGCCCTTCGGCCGCCCCGTGGAGCCCGAGGTGTAGATCACGTAGGCCAGATGCTCCGGGTGGAGTTCGACGGCGGGATCCGTGTCCGCGCCGGTGAAGGCGTCGCCGCCGTCCAGCGTCAGCACCTCGAGTCCGTCGTGGACCGGCAGCCGCGATGCGATCGCCTCCTGCGTCAGCAGCAGACGCAGACCGCTGTCCTCGACCATGTAGGCCAGGCGCTCGGCCGGATAGCTCGGATCCAGCGGCACGTACGCGGCGCCGGCCTTCAGGATCGCCAGCAGGGCGACCATCATGTCCATCGACCGCTGCACGGCCAGGCCGATGCGGTCCTCCGGTTGAACGCCCAGCGCGATCAGCCGGTGCGCGAGGCGATTGGCCCGGGCGTTGAACTGCGCGTAGGTGAGCTGTTGATCGCCGGAGATCAAGGCGACCGCGTCGGGCCGTTCGGCGGCCTGGCGTTCGACCAGACGCGGCACCGGCGGCGTCCGGCCGTAGCGATGCTCGTTGAGGCCCCAGCCCTTCAACCGGGCGAGCGAGGTGGGATCGAGCACGTCCAGCTCGCTCAACGTCTTCGCCGGCCGGTGCGCCAGCGCGTCCACCAGGCTGCCCACGACGGCCTGCATCAGCTCGCAGACATGGTCCGCATCCAGCGATTCGTGCACCTGCGCGACGAGACCGAAGCCTTGTCCATCGTCGTCCACCGAGAGGCCGAACGGGTAGTTCGACCGCTCCTGGGCGGCGCCGATCTCCATGCCTTCCCAGGCGCTCGAGGACGCATCGCGTCGACGGCCCGCATGCCGGTAGTTGAGCAGCGCCGAGAACAACGGCGTGCCGCCGGACAGCCCACTGCAGCGTTGCGCGAGCGACAGGCTCGCATGCTCGTGACGGAGCAGCGCGGACAGCGCCGCATGGGCCCCGCGCAAACCATCCGCGACGGACTGCGTGCCGACGCGCAGGCGCAGCGGCAGCGTGTTGATCGAAAGACCCAGCGCGCGTTCGGCGCCGCCTTCGGCCCGCAGTCGGCCCAGCAGCACGGTACCGAAGACCACGTCGGTGCGGCCCGTCGTGCGGCCCAGCACCAGCGCCCACGCGAGGTGGAACAGCGAGGCGACGCCGACGCCATGACGACGCGCCTGCCGGCGGGCCTCGGCCGCCAGCGAAGCGGGAAGCGCATGACGCGCCTGCCGCAGGCGCGAGCCGTCACCGCGGACATCGGCCACGCCGAACGGCGCGGTGGGCTCGGTGACATCGCGCAGCATGGCGTTGAAGAAGGCCTCATGCTCGGCGCGGCTGATACCGAGGCGAGCCTGCGCCACGAAGCGGCGGAACGGCACCGGCTCGGGCAGCTCGGCTGTCCGGCCCTGCTGGATCAGCGTGATCTCCTCGACGACACCGGCCAGCGTGCTGTGGTCCGTCACCAGGTGATGGCTGGGGAGTTGCAGCAGCCAGCGGCCCTGCGCCGCATCGAAGCCCGCGATCGCGCGGAGCAGCGGCGCGCGACGCACGTCGATGCGGCAGCGGCCGGGGCGCCCCACGGCCTCGAGCCGCGCGGCCACCTCACCGTCCTCGGGGGACAGCCACTCAATGTCGAGGCGCGCCTCGCGGCACACGACCTGCACCGGCTCCTCGAGGCCTTCCCACAACACGGCGGTACGCAGGATGTCGTGGCGCTCGATAACGCGGTTGAAGCTGTCGACGAAACGGCGCAGTCGCGCCTCGCTGTCGAAGCTGATCAGGTGGGCGGTGACGTAGGCGTCGGCATCGGGTTGCAGCAGGTGGTGGAACAGGATGCCTTCCTGCAGCGGCGCGAGCGGGTAGACGTCCTGGATGTTGGCGGCGCCGCCGGGGATGGCGGCTTCGATGCGGCGGGTCTCGTCGGGAGTCAGGGCGATCAGCGCCGCCCCGTCATCGATGGAGGCCGAAGTCGAAGTCGATGGGGAATCCGACTCCGACTCAGACTCCGACGTCGATGTCGATTGAGCCGACGTCGACACCGGTGATGCCGACTTCGGTGACGCCGACGACGCGATCGATTCGGCGAATGCCGCGAGTTCCGCGTGCAGGAAGATCTGACGGACCTCGGTGCGATATCCCCGTGTGCGCAGGCGCTCCAGCACGCGCAGGGCCAGCAACGAGTGGCCGCCCAGCGCGAAGAAGTTGTCGCGACGGCCGACGCGTTCGACGTCGAGGACCTCGGTCCAGATCGCGGCGACCGTCTCCTCGATCTCACCGCGCGGCGCTTCGTACTCAACGGCGGACGCGGACTCCGGCTGCGGCAGCGCCTTGCGGTCGACCTTCCCGCTGGGATTCAGCGGCAGCGTGTCCAGCACGACGATGACGGCGGGGACCATGTACTCGGGCAGCGCGCGGCCCAGCGCCTCGCGCAGGATCGACACGTCGATCGAGCCGACGGCGGCAGTGGCGCCAACGACGCCATCAACGCTTCCGACACCGGCAATGCCGGCGGTCTCGGCGCTTGCCCCATCGTCCATTCCGTGCGTGGTCGCTGCCCTGGCGTGCGCCGACACGTACGCGATGAGCCGAGCACCCGTCGGCGCCTGCTGCGCCACAACGACGGCCTCGCGAACGCTCGGCTGAGCGAGCAGCTGCGCCTCGATCTCGCCGAGCTCGATGCGGAAGCCGCGGATCTTGACCTGATGATCGATGCGGCCGAGGTAGTCGAGCTGTCCGTCGGCGTTCCAGCACACGAGGTCGCCGGTGCGGTAGAGGCGGCTGCCGTCGGCGGCCATGGGATTCGCGACGAATCGCTCGGACGTCAGCCCTGCGCGATCGTGATAACCGCGAGCCAATCCGATGCCGCCGAGGTAAAGCTCGCCCGGGATGCCGGGCGGGACCGGGTTGAGATCGCCATCCAGCACCCAGGTCGAGATGCCCGTGATCGGCGCGCCGATCGGCACCTGGCTGCGGCCGTCGTCGCGACACGTCCAATGCGTGACGTCGATGGCGGCCTCAGTCGGTCCGTACAGGTTGTAGAGGCCTGCATTCGGCAGCCGCCGGAACACGCCGGCTTGCGCCTCCGCCGGCAGCGCCTCGCCGCTGCACACGATGCGACGCAGCGAAGTGCAGGCTTCGACGCCGTCATGCGCCAGGAACGCCTGCAGCATGGACGGCACGAAGTGGATCGTCGTGACCTGATGCGCCTCGATGAGCGCCACCAGGCGCGCCGGGTCGCGATGATCGCCCGGCGCGGCGATGGCCAGCCGGGCGCCTTCGGCGAGCGCCCAGAACAGCTCCCACACCGACACGTCGAAGCTCAGCGGTGTCTTCTGCAGCACGGTGTCGGAAGCATCGAGCGAATACGCCTCCTGCATCCACGCCAGACGGTTGTGCAGCGCCACGTGGCGGTTGGCCGCGCCCTTCGGACGGCCGGTCGACCCGGACGTGTAGATCATGTAAGCGAGGTTCTCGCCGTGCAGCTCGACATCCGGATTCGCTGTCGAATGCGCCGAAACATCGATGGTGTCGATGTTGACGAACGTTCGCCCTTCCCCGCTCGGCATCCGAGCGCGCAGATGCGACTGCGTCAGCACCAGCGCCACGCCGCTGTCCTCGAGCATGTAGGCCAGCCGGTCCGTCGGCAGCTCGGGATCGAGCGGCACGTAGGCGCCACCAGCCTTCAGGATGGCCAGCACGCCGACCATCATGTCGAGCGAGCGCTCCACCGCCAGACCCACGCGCGTGTCCGGGCGTACGCCCAGTGCGATGAGACGATGCGCCAGACGGTTGGCGCGGACGTTGAGCTCACCGCGTGTCAACGATGAGGTTGCCGCCGACGCCGACGCCGACGCCGACGCCGATGTCGATGTCGATGTCGATGTCGATGTCGACGACGTCGCGTCGCCGAACACCAGCACGGGCGCCGTCGGATCCGCCGCGGCCAAGCGTTCGATGCGCCGGTGCACCGGCTCCGCCGCCGCGACCGGCGCGGTGTTGACGCTGAGTTGCGCGAGCCGTTCTGCTTCCCCCGTCGACATCAACGCCACATCGCCGACGGCGATCTGCGGCGTGTCGGCGATCGCCGTCAGCATCGCGGCGAAGTGGCCCGCCATGCGCTCGATGGCCGCGGGCTCGAACAGCTCCGCCGCGTAGCTGAAGCTCGCGCTGACGCTGCCGTCCTCCAGCTCCGTCGTGTGCAGCGCGAGCTCGAACTGCGCAGCGCGTTCCGCGACTTCCACCGGCTCGATGGCCAGTCCGGTCAATTGCCGTGCCGACAGATCCTGGCCGCGCTGGTGGTTGAACAGCACCTGGAACAGCGGATGAACTCCCAGCGAGCGCTCCGGCTGGAGCGCCTCGACCAGTTGCTCGAAGGGCAGATCGGGATTCGCCTGCGCGCCGATCGCCGCCTCGCGCGCCTGCGCCAGCACCTGCGTGAGCGGCAGCCGCGTGGCGATGCGGTTGTCCAGCACCTGCGTGTTGACGAAGAAGCCCACCACCGGCGCGATCTCGGGCCGGTCGCGGTTGGCGATGGGCACGCCGACGCGGATGTCCGTCTGGCCCGTCCACCGGGCCAGGACGGCCTGGAAGCCGGCCAGCAGCACCATGAACGGCGTCGCACCCGCGTCCCGCGCGCGCTGTCGCAGACGCTCCGCCAATGCCGGCGGCAGCGCGAGCGTGTGCCGCGCCGCGCGGTACCGGCCGTCGGCGCGGCGCGGATGATCGGTCGGCATCTGCAGCACCGGCTGGTCGCCGCCGAGCCTTCCCAACCAGTGATCGAGCTGCCGCTGCTGCTCGCCGTCGACCATGCGATGACGCTGCCACGCGGCGTAGTCCGCGTACTGGATCGGCCACGGGACCAGCATCGACTGCTCGCCGCGCAACGCGGCCTCGTAGTCGGCCAGGACTTCGTCCACGACGATGCGCATCGATCCGCCATCGGACACGATGTGGTGCATCACCACCACCAGCAGATGGCGGTCCGCGTCCCGCCGCTGCAGCCCGACGCGGATCAGCGGTCCCGCGCCGAGGTCGAACGGCGTGTCGACAAGCCGCCGCGCCTGCGCATCGTCCGAGAGCTCCGTCAGCGTGATCACCGCTTCGCCCGGACCTCGGACGCGCTGCATCACCGCGCCGTCCGGCGACGCGTGGAAGGTGGTCCGCAGCGATTCATGCCGGCGGACGAGCGCCTCGAAGCTCGCGCGCAGGGCCGCGACGTCCAGCGCGCCGCGCAGCGTCAGCGCGCCGGCGATGTGGTACGCGGTGCTCGTGGGATCGAGCTGCCAGAGGAACCACTGACGCTCCTGCGCAAAGGACGCCGGCATCGCCGCAGACCGCTCGGCGGCTGGCAGCACAGTGATGGCAAGACGCGGGGATCGACCGTCCACGGCGCGCGCGAGCGCGGCCACGGTCGGGTGCTCGAACACCTCCCGCGGCGAGAGCTGCCAGCCCCGACGGTGAGCCAGCGAGATCAGCTTCAAGCTCAGGATCGAATCCCCGCCGAGCGCGAAAAAGTGATCGTCACGCCCGACCCGCGACACGCCGAGAACGTCGGCGAAGAGCGCCGCGACGGCCGCTTCGGTGTCGCCGCGAGGTGCCTCGTAGGCACCCACCGAGCCGAGTTCGGGATCGGGCAGCGCGCGCCGGTCGACCTTGCCGTTCGGGTTGAGCGGCAACGCGTCCAGCACGACCACCAAGCTCGGCACCATGTAGTCAGGCAGTACCGCGGCCGCGCGTTCTCGCACCCCTTCCACGTTCTCAGTGTCCAGCACATGGCCGGCCCGTGCCACGACGTAGGCCACCAGCCGCGTGCCGGACGGGCCCGGCGCGGCGACGGCCACCGCCTCGCGCACGGCGGGCTGCGAGGTCAATGCGGCCTCGACCTCGCCGAGCTCGATGCGGAAGCCGCGCACCTTGACCTGGTGGTCGACGCGGCCGAGGTACTCGAGCTCGCCGTCCGCACTCCAGCGCACCAGATCGCCGGTGCGGTACATGCGCGCACCCGGTGCGCCGAACGGATCGGCGACGAAGCGCTCGGCGGTCTGGCCGCCGCGATCGAGGTAGCCGCGCGCCAGTCCGGTGCCGCCGAGGTAGAGCTCGCCCGGCACGCCGGGCGGGCAAGGCGACAGGTGGCTGTCGAGCACCCAGGCGGCACGATCACCGACGGGATGGCCGATCGGTGCGACCGGCCGGTCGCCGAGGCGTGCGATGTCGGCCGAGGGAACGCGCCACGCGCACGGCGTGATGACGGCCTCCGTCGGTCCGTAGGAATTCACCAGCCGCTGCGGCACGAAGGCGTCACGCGCCGCGCGCAGGTCGGCGGCGGGCCAGGCCTCGCCGCCCGCGATGCACAGCCGTACCGGCAGACCGCCGCCCGCGTGCTCGGCCGCCAGTTGGCGCAGGTAGGCCGGCGGCAGGTGGATGGCGGTCACGCCGTCGCGCCGGATCGTGCGCGCGACCTCGGCGGTCGACCAACCGTCCTGCGGCAGCAGCACGACGGCCGCGCCCCGGATCAGCGGCGCCATCCACTGCGAACCGGCCGCGTCGAAACTGATCGACGCGAACTGCAGCATGCGGTCGTCCGTCTGGAGGCTGAAGCGCTCCACCACCGCTTGCAGGTGCATGGCGAGCGGTCCGTGCGCCACCGCCACACCCTTGGGTCGGCCAGTCGATCCGGACGTGTAGATCACATAGGCCAGATGGTCGGGCGACAGCGTCACCTGAGGCGGCGAGGTCCACGCCGACGCCGCCGGGTCAACACGCGCCGGGTCAACACGCGCGGGGTCAACACGCGCGGGATCGACACGCGCGGGATCGAAACGCGCGGGATCGACATGCGCCGAGTCGATGCCTGCCGACTCCGCCTCCGGATGGAGCGCCGGATCGAGACTCGACAGGCGATCGAGCGTGCAGTCGGGCGCCGACTCGAGCGCTTCGATGCACAACGCCGTGAGACCGTCGCGCATCGGCAGGCGCGCCGCCATCGCATCGCTGGTGAGCAGCAGCGTGATCCCGCTGTCCGCCATCATGTGCTGCAGGCGCTCGGCCGGATACGCGGGATCCAAGGGCACGTAAGCGCCGCCGGCCTTGAGGATGGAGAGCAGTCCCACCACCATCTCCACCGACCTCGGGACGGCCAGCCCGACTCGCGATTCGGGCCGGACACCGTGTGCGATGAGTTGATGCGCCAGGCGATTCGCCCGCGCGTCCAACCGGGCGTAGCTGATCCGCTGTCCGTCGGCGATCAGCGCGATCGCATCGGGCCGTTCGGCCGCGCGGCGCTCGAAGAGCCTCGGTATCGGCAGCCGCTCCGGATGCAGGCCGATCCGGCCTTCTGTCGCATCCGAGCCGTCGCCCGCACCCGTGCCCGTGCCCGTGCCGGTGCCGGTGCCGGTGCCGGTGCCCGTGCCGGTGCCGGTGCCGGTATCGGCGTCGGTGCCCATCGCAATGCCACCGTCCCCCGTGGCCCACGCGCGCCATTGTGCGAGTGCTGCCGGCTCGATGCCGCCGAGCTCACACAGCGGCCGTTCCGGCTGCTCCGCGAGCGCACGCGTGATGTCCTCCACCGCCGCCAGCACGGACGCGGCGATGCGGTCCGGATCCAGCGAACGATGCACCTGCGCCACCAGCCCGAAGCCGTCGCCGAAGTCGTCGACGGACAGCGCGAACGGGTAGTTCGTGCGCTCCTCGCCGTCGAGCAGCCGCACGCCTTCGCCCAGCTGTACGCCGACGGGCAGGCGACGGCTGTGACGGTAGTTCAACAGCGCGGAGAACAACGGCGTCCCGCCCTGCAATCCGCTGCAACGCTGCGCCAACGACAGCGGCGCGTGCTCGTGCCGGAGCAGGTCCGCCAGCGCGGCGTGCGCGCGGCGCAGGCTCGCGGCGACGCCATGCGCGCCCACGCGCAGGCGCAGCGGCAGCGTGTTGATGAACAGCCCCAGCGCGCGGCTCGCGTCCTGTCCGGCCTGCATGCGGCCCAGCAGCACGGTGCCGAAGACGACGTCGTCGCGACCGGTTGCGCGCGCCAGCACCAGCGACCACGCGAGGTGGAAAACGGCAGAAGCGCCGACGCCATGGCGCTGCGCCTGGCGCCGGACGGCCGCGACCAGGTCGTCGTCCAAGGTCAGCCGAGACTCGCCCACGCCGGACCCGTCGCCCAGCACGTCGACCAGCCCGTAGGGCGCCGTCGGTTCGACGACATCGCCCAGCAGGCCGAAGAAGAAGGCCTCGTGCTCGCCACGGCCAAGGCCGAGCCGCGCGCGGGCGACCAGGTTGCGGAACGGGATCGGCGCCGGCAGCTCGGCATCGGCGCCGCGCTGCATCAGGCCGATCTCCTCGACGATCCGTTCCAACGTCGTGTGATCGGACACCAGGTGGTGGCGCGACAGCTGCAGCAGCCAGGAGTCCGATGCAGCCCCCTGCACCGCCGTCGCGCGGATCATCGGCGCCGTGCGCACGTCGATGCGCAGGCGGCTGCGATGCACATGGTCCCGCAGCCGCTGGGCAGCGTCCGCCGTCGGCGCGGCGCCCTCCCCGTCCAGCCACTGCAGCACGAGTGGCGCCGTCCGATGCACGATCTGCACCGGCTCCCGCAGTCCTTCCCAGGCAATCGATGTGCGCAGGATGTCGTGGCGAGCGATCACCGCGTCCAGATGCGCGACGAAACGTTCCAGCCGCTCCCGGCTGTCGAAGGCGAGCCCGCGCGAGGTCACGTAGGCATCGCCCTGCGCCTGCATCAGGTGGTGGAACAGGATGCCTTCCTGCAGCGGCGCCAGCGGATAGATGTCCTGGATGTTGGCGGCGCCGCCCGGCACCGCGGCCTCGATGCGCCGGAGCTCCTCCGGCGTGAGCGCCACCAGCGGCAGCATGGCCGGCTCGATGGCGGTGCAGCCGTCAGGAACGGCGTTCGGTGGAACGACGACCTCCGCCTCATCGGCGCTGCTCGCGATGGCGCGCGCGAAGTCGTCCAGGCGGGGATGCTCGAACACCTGACGCACCTGCGCGCGGTGCCCCTCGCGGCGCAGCCGTTCGATCAGGCGCAGCGCCAGCAGCGAATGGCCGCCCAGCTCGAAGAAGTGGTCGCGCCGGCCGATGCGCGCCGCGCCCAGCACCTCGGCCCAGGCCGTGGCGACTGCAGTCTCGACCGGACCGTCCGGCGGCTCGTGGTCGCCGGAACCGGCGGTCTCCGCGTCCGGCAGCGCGCGGCGATCGACCTTGCCATTGGGTGTGAGCGGCAGCGCGTCCATCACGACGAAGGCCGCGGGCAGCATCGCATCGGTCAGCACGCGGGAAAGGCGCTCGCGCAGCGCGGCGACATCGGGCGCAACGCCCTCGCGCCCGGTGACGTGCGCCACCAGCCGCGTGCCGCCCAGGCCCTCCTGGGCCGTGACGACGGCCTCGCCGATGGCGGGATCCGCACGCAGCTGGGCCTCCACTTCGCCGAGCTCGACGCGGAAGCCGCGCACCTTCACCTGGTGGTCGACCCGCCCCAGGTATTCCAGTTGACCGTCCGCCGTCCACCGCACCAGATCGCCGGTGCGGTACATCCGCCCGCCGAGGGCGTCGAACGGATCGGCGACGAAGCGCTCCGCCGTCTGGCCGGACCGCTGGTGGTAACCGCGTGCCAGGCCGTGCCCGGCGACATACAGCTCGCCGGGCAGGCCGGGCGGCAACGGCTGCAGATCCGCGTCCAGCACGCGCATCGCGCTGCCCGGCAGCGGGCGACCGATCGGCAGCGTCGCCGCCGAGCGGTCCGCCTGCGCCGCATCCTGCGTGAGCGTGCCGACGGTGGTTTCCGTCGGCCCGTAGTGGTTGAACACGCGCAGGTCGGGCCGCAACGACCGGATGCGCTCCAGCAGCGCCCACGGCGTCGCCTCACCGCCCAGCACCAGCCGGCGGCGCGGCAGGACCTCGACCGCGTCCCGCGCGCCCATCAGCGCCTGCAGGTGGCTCGGGGTGATCTTCAGCACGTCGATCGCACGGCGCCGCATCAGGGCCGCGAAGCCGTCCGGATCGAAGGCCCGCGCCGCGGAGACCAGGTGCAGCGTTGTCCCGGCGCAGAGCGCGCCGAAGAGCACGGTGTGCCCCAGGTCCGCCGCGACGGTCGACACCATGGCCATGCTGGTCACGCCGCTGACGGCGCTCTGGGTATTGGCTGCGGCATCGGTTTTTCCGCCTGCCGTCAGCACACCGGCGTTGCCGCCCTCCGCCTGGCGCTCGATGCCCAGGCGATGCAGCACACCGTCCACGTAATGCGCCAGCGCGCCGTGGCTGACGACCACGCCCTTGGGGCGTCCTGTCGAGCCTGAGGTGTAGATCAGGTACGCAGCCTGAGCCGCGTGCACCGGTGCGGCGCGATCGGACTCACCGCGCTCGACGATGTCGTCGGCGCCGTCGATCGCATCGATCGCATCGACGACTTCCGCCGGCAGCGCCATGATCTCGACGCCGTCGGTCCACGCGGGATCGGCGTCGCCGATCACCAGCGTCGCGCCGCTGTCGCGCAGCTGGAACGCACGCCGCTCCTCGGGCAGCGCCGGGTCCAGCGGCACCACCGCCGCGCCGGCGCGCATCACGCCGAGCATCGCGACCACCATGTCGATCGAGCGCTCGAAGGCCAGCCCCACGCGCGCGTCGGCGCCGATGCCGCGCGCGCGCAGCAGTGAGGCCAATCGGCCCGCACGGCGATCCAGCGCGGACCAGGTCAGCGACTCGTCCTCATGGACCAGTGCGGTCGCATGCGGCTGGCGGCGCGCGTGTTCTCGCACCCGCTCGTGCACCGGCACGATGGCAGGCACGGGCGCACGTGCGGTCGCCATCGTGTCGCGGCGCTCAGCCGTGCCCCAGTCGCTGAGCCGCCGCAAGTCGTCCGCGTCGGCCAGGCTGATCGATCCCACCACCCGGTCCGGCTCGCGCAGCACGGCCTCGAGCATCGCCACGCATCCGCGGATCAGGCGACGCGCAGTCGCCGGTCCGAACAGATCCGTGTTGTAGGCCAGCCGGCCGCCGGTGCGCGCGGTGCCGACCTGGAAGTTCATCGACAGGTCGAACTTGGCGTTGACGTCGCCCTGCTCGACGAATTCGACGGCCACGCCGTCGAAGGACAGGGCCGGGAGATCGCCCATCTGGACGCCGAACAGCACCTGGAACAGCGGCGAGCGCGTCGGATCACGGCGCTCGCCGCGCTGGGCGAGCAGCAGGTCCAGCGGCAGGTCGGGATGGGACATCGCGGCCAGCGCGTCGCCGCGGATCTGGCGGCACAGCTGGCGCAGCGTCTTTCCGGACGACAGCCGGGCCCGATAGACATGGGTGTTGACGAAGAAGCCGATCAGGCCGAAGACGTCCTCGTCCTGACGTCCCGCGTGCGGCACGCCGACGGCGAACTCGGACTGGCGCGCGAAACGCGCGAGCAGCAACTGCCAGGCCGCGAACAGGGCGACGAAAGGCGTGCAGCGCTCGGCGCGGCAGAACTGCCGCAGCGCGGCGTCCAGCGCGGGATCGAGGTCGAAGGCGATCGACGTGCCCCGGAAGGTCGGCATCGCCGGTCGCGGGGCATCGGTCGGCAGCTCCAGGGCCGGGACCTCGGGACCGAGGTGCGCGTTCCAGTGCGCGAGCGCGCGATCGAACGCGCCGCGCGCCATCGCGGCGCGCTGACGCACCGCGTGGTCGGCGTACTGCAGCGGCAATTCCGGCAGTCGGACCGGTCCGGCGTGCTTCAGCGCCAGCGCGTAGGCGGTCGACAGGTCGGCGGCGAAGACCGGGTTCGACCAGGCGTCGGACACGATGTGATGCAGGCACAACGCGAGGACGTGCTCCTCCGCCCCGAGCCGGATCAGCCGCGCCACCATCGCCGGCGCCGCGCCCAGATCGAAGACGTGGTTCAGCGTGGCCTCGACCTCGCGCGCGAGCGCGGCCTCGCGGGCTGGTGCCGGCTCGCCCGACAGGTCCACCTGGTCGAGCAGGAACGGCACGCTGGCCTGCGCCACCGCCATCGGCACGCCGTCGCGTTCGAAGAAGCGCGTGCGCAGGATCGAGTGGCGGGCGATCACCGCGTCGAAGGCGCGCCGCAGCGCCTCGATGCGCAGCGGCCCGCGCAGCCGCATCACGCGCGGCAGGTTGTAGGCGGTCATCCGCGCGCCGAGCCGCTGCAGGATCCACAGCGGCTCCTGCGTGAACGACAGCCGGACCGCGTCGCCGTCGGCCACCCGGAGGTGCTTGGAATGGGCGGACGCGCTCAGGTCGTCCCCGGCGGGCACGGGCGGAAGGGTCATGTCGTTCATCGGTCAGCCTGATGCGTCAATGGGGAACGGTCGCCGTTTCGGCGCTCTGCCAATCGGTGGCGGCCAGGCGCTCGAAGCCGGAGGTATCCCAGGGGCCGGCGCGCAGCGCGGCGGCGAGCTCGGCCACGGTGGGGTGGTCGAAGACCAGGCCGGGTTCGATCTCGATGCCCAGCAGCTTGCGCAGCCGCGCCACCAGCCGGATCACCATCAGCGAGTGGCCACCGAGCTCGAAGAAGTCCTCGTCGATGCCGATCGGGCCGCGGCCCAGCAGCAGGCCCATGCCCTGCGACAGCACGCTCTCCAACGCGTCGCGCGGCGCGCGCGGTGCGGCGGCATCGCCATCCCGCGACGATTCGAGAGCCGATGCGGTGGCACCGGCCGCCAGCGCGACGATCGCGGCACGATCGAGCTTGCCGTTCGCCAGTCGCGGGAAGGCGTCAAGCGCATGAAGGCGCGTCGGCACCATGTGCGACGGCAGCAGCGCCTTCAGCACCTCGCGCAGGTGCCCCGTGCGACCAGCTTGATCCGCTTGATGCGCGCGGTTCGTCGCGGCACCGGTGGCGTCGCCGCCAGACGTGTCCAGCACCACGCACGCCACCAGCTCGACCTCTCCAGCCGCGCCCTGCTCCGTGAGCACCGCGGCCTGCCGCACCGCGGGCAAGGTCAGCAACGCGACCTCGATCTCCGCTGGATCGACGCGAAAGCCGCGCACCTTCACCTGATGGTCGGCGCGTCCCACCAGGCGCAGGCCGCCCTCGGCCAGGACCTGCGCGATATCGCCGGTGCGATACAGCCGTTCGCCGGGATGGAAGGGGTCATCGACGAAGGCGCCCGGCGTGCGACCACTTGCGCCGTTCCCGCCGCCATCGCCGCGTTGGTCTCCATGGCCGCTCGGCTCGTTCATCTGGCCCAGGTAGCCGCGGCAGACCTGCGGACCTCCGACATGGACCTGACCCTGCCCGCCCGCGGGCACGAGCCGCATCGCCTCGTCCAGCACCAGGACGCGGTTGTTGGCCAGCACCTGCGTCAGCGGGAGCGCGTCGCCGCCCGGCAGATCGGACGCGCGGACGCGATGCACGAGCACGCCGACCGTGGTTTCGGTCGGTCCGTAGTGGTTGTGAATCGCCGTGTCGGGCGCCAGGCGCCGCAGGCGCTCGATGAGCGCGCGCGGCGCGGCCTCGCCGCCCAGCACCAGCGTGCGCGGCACGCGCGGCGCCTCACCTGCCGCCTCGCCTTCAAGCAGCGCCTCCAGGTGCGACGGCACGATCTTCAGCGCGTCGATACCCGCCGTCTCGACGAAGCGCGCGAAGGCGGCCGGGCTCCGCGTGTTGTCCTCGCTGGCGACGATCAGGCAGGCACCGTTGAAGAGCGCGCCGAACAGCGCCGTGTTGCCCAGGTCGGCGACGACCGAACTGGTCAGGCCCCAGCGTCGGCTGGCGGCGAGGTCCATCGCCGCGGTGCTCGCGACGACGTAGTTCAGCAGCTGGCCGTGCTCGATGGCCACGCCCTTGGGCCGGCCGGTTGATCCGGACGTGTAGAGCACATACGCCAGGTCGCCCAGCCGAGGCTGAGTGGCCGGAAGAGCACCGTCCAGCTCGCGCAGGTCGATCGCGGCCTGGCCGGCGGACGTCAGGACATCGCCTGTCAGGGTCGCTGCGCGGACCGACGGCTCGCTCGACTGCGGTGTCGCGGACAGGACCAGGGCGGGCGCGGCGTCCGACAGGAGCGCACGACGACGAGCCTCAGGCCAGCCGGGTTCCAGCGGCAGGTAGGCCGCGCCGGCTCGCCAGGCGGCCAGCATCGCGACGATGAGGTCCGCGCCACGCGGCAAGTTCAGCGCGACCAGCGATCCCGGCGTCACGCCCAGTGACGCCATCGCACGAGCGAGGCGGTTGGCGCGCTGGTTCAACGCGCGGTAGTCGAGCACGATCCCGCCGGCCTCGAGCGCCGGGGCCTGCGGCGACAACGCGGCCCATTCGGCCACATGCTGCGACACCGTCAGCGCGCCGACGTGGCGGCGCTCGCCCTGCGCCCCGCGCAGCAGGGCCGCGCGCTCCTCGGCGCCGACGGGATCGAGCTCGCGCACCGCCGCGTGCGGCCGATCGAGCACCTGCTCGACGAGCGTCGTGAACTGGCCCAGCAGGCGTTCGACCGCCTGCTGCGAATGACGCAGGCCGTCGGCGTTCAGCACCAGCTCGACGCGCTCGCCCCAGTGCACCTCCAGCGTGAGCGCGGAGCGATCGCCATCGCCATCGTCACCCTGCTCGACTGCACCCTCGACCGACGGCACGGACCAGCCCACGCCAGGCGCGGCGACACGCTGCCAACGGAACACCGCTTCCCGGAGAGACGTCGTGGCGGGCGACTCGACCGACCAGTACTCCTGAGCGTCGACGTGCGCGGCCACCGTGGCCGCGCAGTGCGTCAACCAGTCCTCGACACGCGTGTCCCCGGTCAGCGTCACCGCCATCGGCAGCACTTTCTCGAAGACGCCGACGGCGCCGCGCATCACCTCGTAGTCGTCGCGGCAGTCGTGGCGCCAGCCGGAGAGGAACCGCTCGAAGCCGTTCAGCCGTGCGAGCAGCAGCAGCCAGACGGCGTGCAGCAGCGGCTCGGCGCCAACCGTCGAAGCGACGATGCGGGCCACCACCGCCGAGTCAAGCACGGTCCGCGCTTCGACACGGCCGGCGCGCGGCGCCAGGGGTTGCGGCAGTCGCGGGCCCTGCCAGTCGGCATCGAGGTCGTCCGGCACGGCAGTCCCAGCGACACCAATGCCGAGATGCGCGCGCCAATAAGCCGCGCCGGTCCGGGCCTCCTCCCCGCTCGCCAGTTCGGCGCGCCATTCGACGTACTGGCCGTACTGGAAGACCTCCTCGGCGTCGAAGCCGATTGCATCTCCGCGCTCTCCGCGCTTTCCCCGTTCTCCGCGCTCTCCGACGCAGGCCGTCGCGATCGTTGCCAGCAGCGTGCGCAGGCTGCCTTCGTCCGCCACCAGCGCACTCGCATGCAGCGCCAGCACGTGCCGCGTGTCGGACACGCATGCGAGACCTGCGCGCAAGACCTGTCCCTCGACGATCGCCAGCGGCGCGGCCAATCGCGCGAGCCAGTCCTGCAACGCCGCCTCGTCCATGCCCCGCAGATCGGCGCTCGACCAGTCGAGCGCCGGCCGCACCGGCAGCAGCCATTGGCGCAGCCCGCGATAGCCGTCCACTGGCCCGAAGGCGGTGCGCAGCATCTCGTGCGCGCCCACGGCCTGATCGACCGCGTGACGCAGCGCGTCGCCATTGAAGCCGCCATCTGGGCCAGCAAGGTCAGCAAGGGCATCAAGAGCCCCATCGATCGTGACGCGCGCCGTCAGGCCGGGCACGGCCGCGAGGCGCGCCGCATCGATCCCCGCAGCATCCAGGTGCGTCGCATGCAGGTGCCGGACGACCGCGCGCTGCTCAGGGCTCAATCCGCTGCTGACGATTTCCTCGGCGGGCAGGCCGGGGGTATGGATCGCATTCATCGGATCACGCCTCCCCGCCCAGCGCCGCGCGATCGAACATCGCGCCCATCGCCACGACGATCTTGCGCGGTCCCTCGTACGGGTCGCGCGCATGGGCCGCCAGCATGTTGTCCAGCATGATGATGTCGCCCTGCCGCCAATCGAGCCGCACCGCGCAGGCCTCATAGGCCTCGCCGACGATGGCCATCGTGGCGTCCGGGATCGTCGAGCCGTCCCCGAAGGTGACGTGCCGCGGCATGCGGTCCAGCCCGACCAGGCCGAGCAGGTCCTCGCGCACATCCGGCTCCAGGCAGCTGACGTGGTGCAGCTGCACCTGGTTGAAGAAGACACGCTCCCCGGTCAGCGGATGCTTGACCACGGCCGGGCAGCGGGTGCGGGTCTGCAGCGTGTCGGCGTCCAGCCATCGGAAGGCGGTGCCGGCCCGCGTGAGCCGAGCCTCCACCTCCCCGCGATCGGTGGTCTTGAAGAAGTCCTGCCACGACACGTCCAGCCGCGGCGTGAAGGTGCGGACGTAGAGCAGGCCCTTGTGTTCGAACTCGTCGACGAGGTCGGCGGGCAGCCGGCGCAGCATCTCGCGGCAGTCGACGATCGGCGTCGCGCCGCCGACCGGCGACGGCAGCTCGCAGAAGAACCACTGCTTGCGCGGCCAGCGCTCCAGGTGGGCGCTCTCGTTGTGGAACAGGATCATCTGCCGCTCGGGATACGGCGTGGAGCGGTAGGTGTTGCGGCCGCCCTCCTTCTTCGGCAGGTCGCCGTAGCCGCCGAACAGCTCGGGCTCGATGGACTCGGCGAAAGCCTCGAACTCCTGCGGCGTCCTCAGCCCGAAGTTGCGGAACAGCAGACCCGCGTGCGTGAGCAGCGAGGTCTCGACGACGTCGCGGTTGGCGCGCGCCCAGGCGACGGCGTCGAGGTCGGGGCGCGTGGCCTCGACGATCAGGGGGAAGGGGCGATCGTCCGCGAACGTGGTCATTCGGACGGCGGGCACCGGGGTAGCAGCCGTCGCCGAAGCGCCGACGGCGCCCGGTCCCGCCCGCTTGCCGAGCGCGGCCAGTTTGCCCAGCTTGTCGAGCTTGCCCGGCTTGTCGACGACGGGAGGAGGAAGGGAAGACATGGTCGGCTCCTGGTGATGCGGAGGAGAAGAAGGTGGCGGGCCGGAGGACGGCTGGCTCGATGGCGACGGTCCCGAACGTTCCAAGCCGTCCAGCAGCGCGTCGATCGCCGTGTCCGGCTCGGCGGCGGCACGGCGCAGCAGCGTCCGCCAGTCCTGGGCGGCGGCTTCGACGGTGGCGCGCTCGTAAAGGGACGTCGCGAACACCCACTCGGCGCGGACGCCGTCGGCGGTGTCGGTGACGAAGACGGCGAGGTCGAACTTCGAGGTGACCGGAGGCCGCGATTCGAGGCGGACCGCCAACCCGGGCAGATCGAAGCGCGCGGCGGGGGTGTTCTGGACCACGAACAAGGTCTGCACCAGTGGCCCGTGCCGGCGCGAGCGCGGCACGCCCGCCGCGTCGACGATCTGGTCGAACGGCATCGCGGCGTGCTCGAACGCCGTCAGGCCGAGCTCGCGCACCCGTGCCAGCCACTCGGTGAAGGTCTCGCCGCGTTTGTCATCGGCACCGTCGGCACCATTCGCACTGTTGGTACTGTCGGCACTGTGGGTGCCGTTGGTGCCGCTGTTGCGATCGACGCCGATCCGCCGCGAGCGCAGCGGCACGACGTTGACGAAGAATCCGATCAGCGGTTCGAGCGCGGGCAGGTCGCGGCCCGCAACGTCGGTGCCGACCACGAGATCGTCGCTGCCGGTACGCCGGTGCATCAGCGCCAGGAAGGCCGCCATCATCACCAGGAAAGGCGTGCTGCCTTGCGACCGGGCCAGTCGCGTGATTGCATCGGTCTCCGTGCTCGACATCGTGATCGACACGGCATCGCCGGCCATCGATGCGACCGCCGGTCGCTCGCGATCGGGCGGCAGCGTGGACAGCGCGGGCGCGCCGCGCAAGGCCTCGCGCCAGAACGCGGCCAGCGCCGACTGCGTCGCGGCGAGCTGGCGCGTCTGCCATTGCGCATAGTCCGCGTACTGCACCGCCAGCGGCAACCAGGCCGGCGCCGTATCTCTCCGGATCGCCGCATAGGCGACGGTGAGATCACGGACGAACACGCCCACCGACCAGCCGTCGAAGGCGATGTGATGAACGCACAGCAACAGCACATGCCGGTCGGATGAGAGTCGCAGCAGCTCCGCACGCAACAAGGCATCGCTGGCGAGATCGAAGGCGCGGCCCTCTTGCGCGGCCAGCGCCGCGTCAACTGCGGCGTGCCGTTGCGGCTCCGGCAGCGCCGACAGACCGCGCAGCGGCAGATCGACGCGCGCGGCGGGCCGCGACTCGGCGATCGGTTCGCCCTCGTCGTTCTCCGGATAGACGGTGCGCAGCACCTCGTGCCGGTCCACCAGCGCGTCGAGCGCGCCTTGCAGCGCCGCCACGTCCAGATCGCCGTCCAGATGCAGCGCGGCGGCCATGTTGTAGGCCGGATGGGCTTCGCGCGCGGCGCGCGGCGTCAGGCGCTCGACCAGCCACAGGCGGCGCTGCGTCGGCGACAGGACCCGCTCTGCGGTCCGATCAACCGGAACCAACGAAACCAGCGGAACCATCGGCACGTGGTGTGCGTGGTGTGCGTGGTGTGCGTGGGGCACTCCCGCAAGAGCGCTAGGCGTCGCGGTGCCGGACATCGCGGCGGCGCGCCGCGCATCGATGCGCGCGGCGAGGTCGCCCAGCACCGGGCATTCGAAAAGATCGCGCAAGCCCAGCGTCACGCCCAGCCGCGCGGACACGCGCGAAGCCAGCTTTACCGCGGTCAACGAATTGCCGCCCGCGACGAAGAAGTTCGTGCTTCGCGCCGGCATCGCGGCGTCGGAGAGCGCCAGAGATTCGTGCCAGATCCCGGCCAGGACCTGTTCGGTCTCGCTGTAGGGCAGTTGCTCCGCGACGCCATGTCCCGCGACGGGCGACGACACGGGGTCGCCTTCTCCCCCTGACACGAAGCGACCCTCGGCATGTATCGCGAAGGCATCCAGCGTGCCATCGCGCCAGCCCTGCCGCGCCGCGGAGCGCTGGATCTTCCCGCTGGACGTCTTGGGCAGACCGCCCGGGTTGAGAAGGATCGTGACGCGCGGCGCTTCGCCGCAGTGCTCACCGACGACGGCACCGATCGCGGCCACCAGCGCCTGCGCCGTCATCGACTTGCGCGTGGCGCGCGACACCTCGGCCGCGACGCCGATGCCATCGCCGTCGGGTCCCGGCACCGCGAACGCCGCCACGCGTCCCTGACGCACGAGATCGGGCTGGCGCTCGATCGCCGCCTCGATGTCCTGCGGATACACGTTGTGGCCGCGGAGGATGATCAGGTCCTTGATGCGACCGGTCACGTAGAGCTCGCCGTCGCGCAGGAAACCCAGGTCGCCGGTGCGAAGCCAGCGCTCGGGGCCTTGCTCGATGAAGGTCTCGGCGCTGACCTCCGGCCGTCCCCAGTAGCCCTGAGCGACGCTGGGCCCGCGCACGCGGATCTCACCGACCTGCGCCTCGTCCAAGGCGACGCCGGTGGCCCGATCGACGATGCGCACCTCATGGTCGCGTGCGACCGCGCCGCAACTGACCAGCCGTTGAGCTCCGTCGCCCGTGGCATCGGCATCGACAGACGCGTCGACCTCGACGTCCACAGCCAGTTCCGCACGCTGCCGCTTCAGCGCCTCGGTGGAGAAGCGGCGAGAGACTGCGCCGTCCGCACGTTGCCCGCCGGTCACGAAGAGCGTCGCCTCGGCCAGTCCGAAGCTCGGGTAGATCGCGCCGGCGGGGAAGCCGCAAGGCGCGAAGGCCTCCTGGAAGGCGGCCACCGTGTCGGCCCGCACCGGCTCCGCGCCGGACAGCGCGATGCGCCACGTGCTCAGGTCCAACGCCGGGGTGGCGGTACGCCCTGCCCGCTTCATCCGCTCCGCACAGAGCCGGTAGGCGAAGTCGGGACCGGCGGTGATCGTGCCGCGATGGCGATGCATCGCCTCCAGCCAGCGCATCGGCCGAGCCAGGAAGAACGCCGTCGTCATCAGGATCAGCGTCCCGCCGGCGAACAGCGGCTGCAGCAGCCCGCCGATCAGCCCCATGTCGTGGAACAGCGGCAGCCAGGAGACATAGACGTCGCGCGCCGTGGTGCCGAGCGCCGTCTGGATCGCGCGCTCGTTGGCGATCAGGTTGCCGTGGCTCACCATCACGCCCTTGGGCGTGGACGTCGAGCCGGACGTGTACTGCAGGAAGGCGATGTCGGACAGTCGCGGAACGTGCGGCGTCCAGGCGTCGGCCAATGCGACGTCGATGTCGTCCACGGCGAGCGCCCGCATGCCATCGGGGTTGCCGATGGCATCAATGGCGCCGATCGCGCGCATCGCGCCGGTCGCGCCGGTCGCTCCGACTGCCCCGATTCCGCCGAGCTCGCCGAACGAGCCGGCCTCGATGACGTCGCGCGTGCCGAGCACCGCGGCCGCGCCGGCATCGCGCGCGATCGCGGCGAAGCGCTCGAGATGCTGCGGCCGTGCGCTCTCCGGCGGGAACACCGGCACGGCGATCATGCCGGCGTACTGGCAACCGAGGAAGGCGACGAGGTAGTCGTCCGTGCCTTCGAGCGCGATCAGCACACGCGCCCCCGGCTGCAGACCGGCGGCCTGCAGCGCCGCGGCCAGCGCGCGCGAGCGGCGGCCGAGCGCCTCGTAGGTGACGGGCCGTTCGTGGCCGTCGTGTCCGGCGTCGCCTCCGCCGTCCATCCCGCCGTCCACCCCGCGGTCTCCGACCATGATCAGGGCGGTATCCCCCGGCCTCGACGCGATGAGTCGGTCGAGGTGCTCAACGAGGGTCGATGCCGCGCCCTCGGGCGCCGGCAGGGACGAAGGAGTCGTCATCGCGGCAGGCATGTCGCGCTTCTTTCAGTGAAGGTCTCTGGGCAGCGGGGCCCGCGGCGCGTGGCGCCGCGCGGTCACGCGAAGGCGCCGGGTGCGGCGCGCGCGGGTGCGCCGACGGCGCTCAGGTGGCGAGCCAGCGCGGTCAGCACCGCGCCCTCCTGCTGCCGCACGAAGAAATGGCCGCCGTCGAACCAGTCCAGCGTCGCGGGCGCCTCGGACTCGAGCGACCAGGCGGCGAGCCGGTCCGGCGCGATCTCGTCCTGGCGCCCGGCGAAGACGTGCACCGGCACGGGCAGCGGCGGCCGTGGGACATGGCGATAGCTGTCGCACACGCGGTAGTCCGCGCCGAGCACATCGAGCGTCAGGCGCAGCAGCTCCGCGTTGTCGAAGACCTCGTCCGGCGTGCCGCCCTGGCGGCGCAGGTCGGCGGCCAGCGCCTGGTCATCGCCGAGCGCCTGCCGCAGGCGCGACGTGTCGCGCCGCGACGGCGCCGCGCTGCCCGAGGCGATCAGCGCGCGCGGCAGGCGCTCGCCGCGCTCACGCAGCCGTTGCGCCATGCCGTGCGCCAGCAGCGCGCCCATGCTGTGACCGAAGAGCGCGAAGGCCTGCGGCCCACCCGACGATCCGCGCATGACCGCGGCCTGCTCGTCGCAGAGCCGGTCGGCCAGCGTCCCGAAGTCCTCGACGAAACGCTCGCCCAGACGGCTGCCGCGGCCGGGCAGTTCCACCGGCACGATCTCGATCCAGCGCGGCAGCAGACGGCGCCAGCGCAGGTACATCGTCGCGCTCGCGCCCGCGCACGGCAGGCACAGCAGCTTGAGGGCCATCGCCTCCATGGGCCTCAGCCCGCGGTCGTCGGCTGGCCGGCCTGCTCCTGCCCCGCCATCCAGTCGCGCAGCGACTTCGGGCGCATGTCGGTCCAGGTGCGGTCGACGTAGGCGAGCACCGTCTTCTTGTCGCCGCGGACATCCGGCACCACGGACCAGCCGCCGGGAACGGCCTTCCAGTGCGGCCAGATCGAGTACTGGTCTTCGTGGTTGACGAGAACGATGAAGGTGTCGTCTTCGCGGTCGAAGCAGCTGGTGGACATGAGAACGCCTCTTGCAGGATGGGAATGTGGGCGTCCCCGCTCCCGGTGAGACCGGCGACGGGGCCCTGTCCTCTCAAGACGTTTCAGCGCGGCGGATGTTCACGCGGACCCTCCCGGGTCGGTCGCTGGCGTGGATCTTCGAACCTGGTGGCGCCGCTCAATCGCAGGGGTCTGCGTCCCTCGATCGGCGTGCCGCCGGCCGTGTCGCGGCGTCGTCCGGATCCTGCGCGCGAGCCGGCACCTGGCCCGCGAGCGCCCACAGGCGCGTCGCCTGCTGGTGCATCCGCACATGCTCGGGATCTTCGGCGAGCCAGCGCGCCAGCGCGAGCCGGGCGGCCTCGTCGAAGCGCTCGCGATCGAACTCGCGTTGCACCCACGTCCAGGCGGCTTGCCAGACGGGATCGTCCTGCTCTTGTGTCATGGGGGTTGGCGGCGGCGTGACCCGGAGTCGAAATCGCAGAGGCCGGATGACCCCTGTGGCGGCAGCTTACTCCAGGCTCGCGCGGCGCTGCGCGAGGTCCGCGCGCGGGGTCGCAGGGGTGCGCCAGGGGTGCGCGCGATGCGGCGCGTCAGTCGTCGGCCAGCAGGTGGCGGCACCCCGCGATCGCGCGCGCGGCGTCCGCGATCCAGGCGTTCACCAGCCCCAGCGCGCAGCCCATGCGCTGCGCGATCTCGCGCTGGGTCAGGCCTTCCAGCCGGTAGAGCTCGAAGGCCTGCCGCGTCTGCGCGGGCACGCAGGACAGCGCGCGGTCGATCGAGCAGATCACCTGCTTGTCGCGCATCGAGCGCTCAGGCGAAGCGGTGTCGGGGATGTCCAAATCGTCGGCCTCCACATCGAAGGAGCGGTAGTTCGCTTCCACACTGTGCTTGCGGCAGTGGTCGAGCGCCATGTTGCGGACCACGCGACTGCAGTAGCCCAGCGGCCGGTCCGCCTGCCGGGGCGATTCCCCATGGGCCAGCTTCAGGTAGGCGTCCTGCAGCACGTCGTCCGCCTGCTCCGGCGTCCGCACGATGCCTTGCGCGATGCGCCGCAGACGCGCCCGGTTCTCGATGAAGACGTGGGCGAGCGCCGGCTCGAGGTACTCGATGGTCATGACAGTGGTACTCCCTGTGACTTCGTGGTCACTTGAATGATAATGATTCTCAACAAGGCGCGACTCTACCGTCATCGCGCGACGATTCCCGCTATCCCGCCGACCGATCAGGGGCATGACACCAACGCTTCATATCGCAACAGTTGGCGACAACACGTGCCAGACCGAGAACGCCGTGCCGGTGCGCGAGTGGCTGCGCCGCCTCGACCCGTCGCGCCTGCGGGACATCGAGCGCCTGATGGCCCCTGCGCCGCATGTGCTGCCCGCGGAAGTCGTCGGACGCGGGATCGATCTGCAGCAGCTGGACCGGCTGACGCAAGACCTGACCCTGGACGGCCTGCCGGCGGCGATCAGGCGGTCCAGCCGCTCGCGCCGGCTCGGCTACCTCGGTGGCCGGCTGTGCGCGGAGACGGCCCTGCTCGCCCGCTCGGGCCGGTGCGAGGCGATCGGCACCGGCGACGGCGGCGCACCGCGCTGGCCGGACGGCGTCGTCGGCTCGATCGCCCACACGCGCGATGGCGCCTGGGCAGCGGTCGCCGCCAGCGCCGAGTGGCTGCGGGTGGGAATCGACAGCGAATGCATCGTCGACGAGAACGGCAGCCGCGACATCGTCGCGCTCTGCTGCACCCCGCGTGAGCGTGCGAGGTGGTTCCCGGCGGGCGCGGACCGGCTGCGGGCCACGCTGCTCTTCTCGGCCAAGGAGAGCGTCTACAAGGCCATCCATCCGCTCGTGAAGCGCTTCGTCGAATTCGACGAGATGGAGTGGATCGACGTCGGCGGGAACCGTGAGGACGGCTCCGCGCCGCTCAGCCTGCGATTCCGCCCGACGCCGGACGGTCCGCTCGACGGGCGGGTCCATGAGCTGCTCGTGCAGGCCCGCGTGACGGGCGACCAGGTGCACACGTCGGTCGCCGAACCCCGAGCCTGAAGCACCGCCATCCTTGCCGTGCAGTCGAGAATTCCTCGCATTTGCGAATTGCTTGCATTTACACTGCGCCGCTTCAACATTCGCACGACCTCGCCCGATGTCTCTGCTCTACCTCGCGCTGGCGGTCGCCGCGGCGATCGCCTTCTATCTGGGAAGCCGGCATCAGAGCCTGCGCGCGGTGGCCCGCCCGGGACGTCTGCGCACGGCGGGCTGGCTGCTGCTGGCCCTGGCCTGGGGCGCGGCCTGGCGCGCGCTGGGCGTCTGGGGCGGCGGTTTCGCGATGCTCACGGCCTTCATGCTGGCCGCCGTGGCCCTGCCGTATGTCAACGCCGGGCTCAACGCCTGGCTGGCGCAGCGTAAGGACGGCGAGGCGCGTCATGTGGGGTAAATCGCTCGCCGCCGCGCTGCTGGGCCTGCCGTTGACGGCCGCCGTGATCGGCCTCGTCACCCTGAGCTGGCCTGGCCGTTCCCAGGTCATCACCCTGCCCTGGCTGCTGATGTCGTTCCCGCTCTGGATCGGCGTGATGTCGGCGGCCTTCGCCGCGCGCAGCGGTCGCCGCGCCTGGGCATGGCTGGGGGGACTCACGGTGCTCGGCTACGCGCTGCTGCACGGGCTCAAGCTGCTGGGCTGGATCCAGGTCGTCGCATGATGAAGATGAAGCTCAATCCCGCCACCCTGCGCAGCTTCCTGGCGCTGCACACCTGGGTGGGCCTCGCGGCCGGACTGCTGCTGTTCATCGCGTTCTACGCTGGCGCGATCACGGTGTTCACGCACGAGCTCGACGGCTGGCGCCGCCCCTCGGGCGAGGTGAACGAGGCCGACAAGCTCGCCCGCGCGCAGGTGCTGCTCGACAAGGTGCAGCTCGCGCATCCGCATTCGCACAACCTGAAGCTGCAGCTGGAGCCGGCCAATCCCGAGCTGGACTGGTACAACGAGAACTACTCCGAGCACCGCCGTTATGTGCTCGACGAGTCCGGGCAAGTCCTGACCCCGGCGGCCGCGCACGGCGGCTTCATCCAGCTGATCTACCAGCTGCACTACACGGCCGGACTGCCCGCGCCGTGGGGCACTTACCTCTTCGGCGTCGCCTGCGTGCTCTATGGGCTGGCCCTGGTCAGCGGCATCGTCATCCACGCGCCGCTGTTGTTGAAGGACCTCTTCGCCCTGCGCGCCGGACGCAACCTCAAGCGCCTGTGGCAGGACGCGCACAACGTGATCGGCCTGCTGTCGCTGCCCTTCCATGTGATCTTCGCCTGGAGCGGCGCGGTGCTCGCGATCGGTTACCTGATGCTGGCGCCGTTCCAGTTCTTCGTGTTCGAAGGCAAGCTGCTGAAGATCATCAAGCCGGATCTGCAGGTGGCGGCGCACGTGGAGGCGGAAGCGTCCCCGCGTCCCCTGCTCCCGCTGACCGAGCTGCTGCTTCGCGGTCAGGCGCAGGTGCCGGGCTTCCAGCCCGACGAGGTGTCGTTCCACGACCCGGGCGACGCCAACGCGCAGGTGACGCTGGTGGGCCTGGTGGACCAGAAGAGCCTCAGCCGCCGCGTGGCCGTGGCCTTGAACGGCGCCACGGGCGAGGTGCTCGGTGTCGATCAGCCGAGCACCTACTCACCGGGCAAGCGCTTCCTGAACGGGCTGACCTCGCTGCACTACGGCAACTTCGGCGACACGCTGCTGAAGTGGCTGTACTTCGTGCTGGGGCTGGCGGGGGCCTTCCTCTTCTACAGCGGCAATCTGCTGTACATCGAGTCGCGTCGCCGCCATCAGCAGACGGAGCAGGCGCGCGGTCCGCGGCTCATGGCGAAGTTGACGCTCGGCGTCTGCCTGGGCTGCATCGCGGGGGTGTCCGCGCTGTTCCTGTCCGGCGCGCTGTTGCGGGACCAGTGGGACCGGCCGGTCTACTTCGGCGTCTTCTTCGCGAGCATGGCCTGGGCCTTCCTTCGCGCGCCGGCGCGGGCGGGGCACGAGCTGCTGTGGCTCTGCGCGGTGCTGACCGCGGCCATTCCGGCCGCGGCGTGGGTGGCGACGGGCGTCTCGCCGTTGGCGGCGCTGCTGGACGGTCATTCGCACCGGCTCTTCGTGGACCTGATGGCCGTGCTGCTGGCCGGGGCGTTCGCGCGGATGGCGGGGGCGACGCTGAGGCGCGGGCTCAACGGGCCGGCGAACAGTGTCTGGGCGCTGGCGCCCCGGCGGGACGTGGTGCCGGTGGCCACCGCCTGAAGGCGGCGGTCCCTGCCGAGCGCGGTCACAATCCGCCCATGATCACCTGCCACCTCCGCTACGTCCTCGACCCCTACAAGCTCAAGGAGTTCGAGCACTACGGCAAGCTGTGGATCCCGCTCGTGCGCAAGTTCGGCGGAGTGCACCACGGTTATCTGCTGCCCTCGGAGGGCGCGAACAACATCGCGCTCGCGTCCTTCTCCTTCCCGTCGCTCGCCGCGTACGAGGAGTACCGGATCAAGTCCTTCGAGGATCCGGAATGCCAGGCGGCCTTCCGCTACGCCGAGGAGACGCGCTGCATCCTCAGCTATGAGCGCACGTTCTTCCGGCCTGTGTTCGAGTGAACCTGGGTCGGAGGGAGCGTCCCCTGAGGCCGGGGCCACTTGTTGCCTTTCGCGACCGCCTGCCCGCCCTGCAGTCCGGGCAGACCGGAGCGGCAAGGCCTCGCGCAACCCTCGTTGCGCATCAGGTTTTCATGCGGACGCAACCTTCAATCTAGGGACTCGTCCCCTCTTGTCGCCGCGTTCCGCACTGCAAGTCCTTCCTCCTCCTTTGTGATGATGACGCTGCCAGTCTGACGGTCCATCGTCCCCGCCAAACGCCCGCGTCGCACCCGTGACCGGGCTGGGGACGGAGGCGAAACGCCGACCGGCCCCACACAGCTGGGAGGCCGTCATGATCCGTTCCATCTCGCGTTCCGCGCGCCGTGTGCCGACCTCGGCGCTGCTGGCCGCCGCCGCCTTCGCGCTGTTCACATCCTGCGGCAAGGGACCCGGCCCCGGCGAGGTCACCGACGAGGCCCGCCAGGCCGGCCGCGACGCCGCGTCCTTCAGCCATGCCGACGAGGACTACTTCAAGGAGATGGACGGCGGCCTCGCGCTCGACGCCAAGGAGATCCAGGGCCGCAACATGTGGCTGGTCTGGAGCGGCGGCAACGACCGCTTCTGGGACAGGATGACCGACTACACCTTCGGCGCCTTCGACCTGCTGAAGATCGTCAGCTCCCATCCCAGCCTCGGCTACAACCGCGAGAACCGCTGGCCTCGACTCGGCCTCGTCAACGAACCCTGCTTCGACCCCGCGGCCGCCGCCGATCCGAAGCGCTTCGGCCTGTGGCTGGACGTGCGTCGCACCGACTGCGCCGCGGACCCGTTCGAGAACGAGACCAAGTACCCCGGGGTCGCCCTCGGCGGGCGCGGCAAGAACGGCCTGCCGGTCGGCTCCTTCTACGGCTACGCCACCGGCATCATGGGCCTGCGCCTGTTCCCCAACCCGGCTTTCGACGAGAAGGCCGCCAAGGCCTGGGACGCCCAGCGCTACTACACCGACCCGTCCTACTACAACCGCAAGGACCTCGTGCGGCCCTACCGCGTCGGCATGTCCTGCGGCTTCTGCCATGTCGGCCCGAGCCCGGTGAACCCGCCCGCCGACCCGTCCCATCCGCGCTTCCCCAACCTCAGCTCCTCGGTCGGCGCGCAGTACATGTGGGTGGACCGGCTCTTCATCTTCAACGCCGACAAGCCCGAGGGCCGCGCCAACTTCATGTACCAGCTGGCCCACACCTACCGGCCCGGCTCCATGGACACCTCGCTGGTCTCGACCGACAGCATCAACAACCCGCGCACGATGAACGCGGTCTATGACTTCGTCGCCCGCATGGGCACCGCCAAGAAGCTGTGGCACGAGCCGCTGGCCGGCGGAGAACTCGACAACAAGCAGTTCAACGACTACGTCAAGGACGGTCCGCTGGCGGAGTACTTCGACAAGGACACCAAGATCGTCAAGACGCCACACGTGCTCAAGGACGGCGCCGATTCGGTCGGCCTGCTGGGCGCGCTCAACCGCGTCTACCTCAACATCGGGCTGTTCAGCGAGGAATGGCTGCTGCACTTCAACCCGGTGGTCGGCGGCAAGGACATCACGCCGATCAGGATCGCCGACGCGCAGAAGAATTCGTCCTACTGGAACGCGACCGAACGGGGCAACGTCAACACCGCCCTCTTCTTCCTGAAGGCGGCGCGTCCGGACCACCTCAAGGACGCCCCCGGCGGCGCCGCGCACCTGGCGGCCGACGATGCGACGCTGGCGCGCGGCAAGATCGTTTTCGCCGACACCTGCGCCCGCTGCCACTCGAGCAAGGCGCCCGAGCCGCCGCCGACGCTGGGACTGGACCCCGCCCGATGCGCCGGCGCCGGCTACCTCGACTGCTACAAGCGCTGGTGGACATGGACCCAGGGCGACGACTTCAAGGCGCGCATGCGCGAGCTCGTCCAGGCGAGCGACTTCCTCGACGGCAACTATCTGTCCACCGAGGCCCGCGTGCCCGTCACGCTGCTGCGCACCAACGCCTGCAGCCCGCTGGCGACGAACGCGCTGGCCGGCAACATCTGGGACAACTTCTCGTCTCAGGCCTACAAGAAGCTGCCTTCGGTCGGCACGCTGACGCTGTCCGACCCGTTCACCGGCGAGCCCCTGCCCTACGCGATGCCGGCCGGCGGCCGCGGGTACACGCGGGTGCCGTCGCTGATCAGCGCCTGGTCCACCGCGCCCTTCCTGCTCAACAACACCGTCGGGCCGTTCAGCACCGATCCGTCGGTCGAGGGGCGCATGAAGGTGTTCAACGCGTCGATCGAGCAGATGCTCTGGCCCGAGCGCCGGCAGCAGGACGAGCTCTTCGGCGCCAAGGTCCACGGCACCATCGACCGCACCGACGCGCGCAGCCAGGTGACCATCCCCGTCGGCTTCGTGCCGGAGAGCCTCTCGCCGCTGCGCGGCTGGGCGCACCGCTGGCTTCCCTGGCTGGTCGGCGACGGCGGCGACATCGTGCTCGGCCCGATCCCGAAGGGCACGCCGATCGGCGCGCTGGCCAACCTCAAGATCCGCTCGGAGAGCGACAACCTCGACGAACGCGCCGCCCATGTGAAGCTGCTCGGGGAGTTCGCGATCAAGCTCAAGGCGGACCTCGCGACCGCCCCCGCCGGCGCGACCGACGAGGAGTTGCGCAAGCGCTTCGCCAACCTGCGCGAGCCCATGCTCAAGCTCAGCAAGTGCCCCGACCTGGTCGTCAATCGCGGGCACTATTTCGGCACCGCGTTCTTCAATCAGCAGGACGGCCTGAGCGCCGACGAGAAGGCCTTCGGCACCGAGCCCGTGTTGAGCGACGAGGAGAAGCGCGCCCTGATCGCCTTCCTGAAGACGTTCTGAGCCACCGCCTCGGAACACCCGGACTTCGCCCGCATCGACACCGCACGCCTGCCCCCAAGCTCCATGGACCTGCCCGACGACAGCGAATGGGACGTGGTGATCGTGGGCTCCGGCGCGGGCGGCGGCACGCTCGCGGCCCGGCTTGTCGAGGCGGGCCTGAGCGTCTGCGTGCTGGAGGCCGGCGGCGATCCGCCGTCGGAACCCGGCGATCGCATGCCCGATGACTACGAGGTTCCCGGCTTCCACGCCTTCGCGTGCGAGCACCCGCAGAGCAGCTGGAACTTTCACGTGCGCCACTACGCCGACGAGTCCCGCCAGGCCCGCGACTGGAAATACCAGCCGGGCCAGGGCGTGCTCTACCCGCGCGCCGGCGCGCTGGGGGGCTGCACGACGCACAACGCGATGATCTTCATGCTGCCGCACGACGCCGACTGGGACCACATCGCCGAGCTGACCGGCGACGACACCTGGAATGCCAAGGCGATGCGCCAGCACGCCCGCCGTGTCGAGGCCTGCCGCCACCGGCCGATCTGGCGGGCGCTGAGCAGGCTCGGTCTCGATCCCACCGGCCACGGGTGGGACGGCTGGCTCCACGTCGAGGGCGCGCTGCCGCCGGAGGCGCTCGGCGATCGCGCGCTTCGCCTCCTGGTGGCGCTCACCGGACGCGCGCTGCTGCGCGGGCTGAAGGATCCTGTCGGCGGCCTGTGGCGCTGGCTTCGCGGGGCCGCCGATCCCAACGCCCGGCCGGTCGACGGCGGCAGCTTCACGGGCCTCTGCTACACGCCGCTGTCCACCCGCGGGCATCGCCGCACCGGCGCGCGCGAGCGGCTGCTGGAGGCGGCGCGCGCGTTTCCCGGCCGCTTGCACATCGAGCTGGACGCGCTCGCCACACGGGTACTGATCGACCGCGACGGGCGCGCCGAAGGCATCGAGTACCTGAAAGGCCGTCACCTGTACCGCGCCCATCCGTCGCCGAACGCGGAGCCTGGCCTGCGCCGACGCGTCCGCGCGCGACGCGAGGTGGTGCTCGCCGGAGGCGCCTTCAACACGCCGCAGCTGCTGATGCTGTCCGGCATCGGTCCCCGCGCGGACCTTGAGGCGCTGGGCATCGAGGTCCGCGTCGACCTGCCCGAGGTCGGCACCAACCTGCAGGACCGCTACGAGATCGCGGTGACGCATCGCCTGCGCCAGCCCTGGGCGATGCGGACCGGCGCGACATTCGATCGCGGCGACCCGCCCTGGCAGCGCTGGGCCGGGGGCGACTGCAGCCTGTACGCGACCAGCGGCGCGGCGGCCGCGGTGGTGCGCCGCTCGGCACCGGAGCGGCCGGAGCCCGACATCTTCTGCATGGCGCTGCCGGCGTCCTTCGAGGGCTACTACCCGGGTTTCTCGCAGCAGATCCGCGAGCGCAACGACAGCCTCACCTGGGCCATCCTGAAGGCCCACACCCGCAACCGGGCCGGCCGGGTGCGACTGCGCTCGGCCGACCCGCGCGACCCGCCGCTGATCGACTTCCACTACTTCGAGGAAGGCAGCGATGCGGCCGGCGAGGACCTCGATGCCGTCGTCAGCTCGATCGAGTTCATCCGCACGCTGACGGCGCCGCTGGTGGAGCGTGGCCTCGTGACGGAGGAACTGCGCCCGGGCGCGCAGCTCACGGACCGGCAGGCGCTGGCCGACTACGTCCGCGACACCGCCTGGGGCCATCACGCGTCGTGCTCCTGCCCGATCGGGCCCGTCCTCGACAGTCGGCTGCGCGTGCGCGGCGTGCGCGGGCTGCGCGTCGCGGATGCCTCGGTCTTTCCCCGCATCCCCGGCTTCTTCCTGGTGAGCGCCGTCTACATCGTCGGCGAGAAGGCCGCGCAACTCATCCTCGACGACGACGGCTGAACGCCGCCGTCCTTGTTCATCGACCCGACCCTTGACCGAACGGAGGTGACCCCATGGCTTACGACGTCGCGCAACTGCTGGCCATGTCCCAGCAGGAACTGGACAAGCTCTTCATGGACAGTCCTGCCGGCGACATGCCTGACGGACCCGCGCAGGGCACCGCGATCATCGCGCCCGGCACGAAGTACACCGAGAACATCGCCAACTTCGTGACCCACTTCGGCTGGCAGGGCAAGGTCTTCGACGCGGAGAAGGGCCTGCTCAAGAACAAGATCCTCGCCTTCGGGCTGCAGGCCATCGTCGCCAAGGTCTACCGCGGGCCGAGCTGGCTGGACCAGAAGGAATGCATCGTGCTGGACTACTCGGACACCTCGCTGCTCGCGCACTGGATCCGCGACGAGATCCGCCAGATCGGCCCCGGCTTCTATCTCGGCAAGGTGTACTGGGGCAAGGACCGCCTGATCGACTTCTGCCTGCAGTTCTGAGCCGGGCGTCGTCGACGCGCAGCCCCGGCCCATGACCCCGCAGTCCCCGATCATGCTGGTCGCGCCGGTCGTGCCCGGACGCGAGGCGGGCCTGCGGGCGCTGCTCGACACGATGACGCTGCGACCGGGCGTCGCGGATCCCGACAACCGCATCCTGCCCTTTGGCGCGATCAAGACGCTGCACTTCGCGCGCCTCGTGCTCGTCGACGACGCGCTGCAGGCCGACCTGCGCTTGCACGACGTCAGCCGGCCGGCGCGCCTGCCGACGACGCTGCTGTTCATGGCGGACTGCGACGGCACCGCGCGCGACTGCCTGGAGGCGATCGCGCAAGTCGCGGACGCGGGGCTGCGCGAGCTGTTCTCGCATTGCGAGGCCCCCCCGTCAGGCTCGGACCTGCTCGCGTGGATGCTCGATCACAACCGGCCGGTCGACGTGTTCTACGTCAACTTCCGGGGTCGCACGGCGCTCCAGATCTGCGAAGAGCAGAAACTGCACCAGGCGCTGTCCGACCGCGTCCCCCGCGAGTCGATGGCCGACGCCGCGCAGGCTCGCGCGGTGCGGCAGACGCTGCTGGACCACGTCCACGCGGAGCAGCGGGCGCAACGCCTGACCCTGACGCCTGAAGCGCCCACGCCGGCCAGCTGGCAACTGAGCGAGGGCCTGCATGCGGCCCTCGGCCTCCTGCTGGTGCTGCTGGCGGTCGTGCTGCTGCCGTTGACGGTGCTCATCGCGATCCCGGTGCTGGTGCTGCTGCGCTGGCGCGAGACCCACGACCCCGAGTACTGTCCCCGCCCCGACGACGCCGCGGTGGAGGCGCTGCAGCGGGACGAGGACTGGGACGTCACCAACCAGTTCAGCGCGATCGGCGCGGTGAAGCCGGGACTCTTCCGGCGCTGGCTGCTCATCGCGATCCTGGCGGCGATCGACTACGCCGCGCGCCATGTCTTCAACCGCGGCTTCCTGGGCCGGGTGCGGACCATCCATTTCGCGCGCTGGGTCTTCCTCGACGACAAGACCCGCGTCGCCTTCGCGAGCAACTACGACGGCAGCCACGAGGCCTACATGGACGACTTCATCAACAAGGTCGGCTGGGGGCTCAACCTGTCCTTCAGCAACGGCGTGGGCTGGCCGCGCACCGCGTGGCTGCTCTTCCAGGGCTGCCGGCACGAGCAGCGATTCAAGCGCTACCAGCGCCGCCACCAGGTGCGCACGCAGGTCTGGTACAAGGCCTACCCCGGCCTGACGCTGACCGACATGGAACGCAACCGCCAGGTCCGGCTGGGCTTCGAAGCCCGGTCGCCGGACGACGCGGAGGTCATGGCATGGCTGCGACTCCTGTGACGGCCGCGGCGACTGCCTCCCGCCAGTCCGGCGCGTCGGGCACTCCAGGCGCGGCGCCCGAGGTCGATCTCGACGACATCCAGGGCCTGCTGATGCGCGGTTATGGCGATCATCCGGAAGCGGTGTTCCTGCTGCTGCGTGTGCGCGACGCCGCCGCGGCGCGGCGCTGGTTGTCGCAGGTCGAGGTGAGCGTCGCGCGGCGCGACCCGGGCAACCGGCACGACGCCCCGGCCTTGCAGCTCGCCTTCACCGCGCAAGGCCTGCAGGCCTTGGGCGTGCGCGAGTCGGTCATCGACGAGTTCGCGCCGGAGTTCCGCGTCGGCATGGACAGGCCGGAGAACCGGTCCGACCGTCTGGGCGATGTGGGCGGCAGCGCGCCGAAGACCTGGTCCTGGGGCCATTGCGCCGGCATGCCGCACGCGCTGCTGATGCTGTACGCGCGGCTTGGCGAACTGGCCGCGTTCCGCGCCCGCGTCGACGCGGCCTGGGCCGAGGGCTTCGAGCTGCTGACGGCGCTTCCCACCATCGACGCGATCGACGCGGATGGGAGAGAACCGTTCGGCTTCAAGGACGGTCTCTCGCAACCCCTGCTGGACTGGCGGCGCGAGCGGCCGGTCGACGACCGGACGACACAGACCTACAGCAAGCTCTCGTCTCTCGGCGAGTTCGTGCTCGGTTATCCCAACGAGTACGGCGCGCTGTCCGACCGGCCGCTGCTGAATCCGGGCCGCGACCCGGGCGGGCTGCTGCCGCGCGATGCGCTGTTCGGCATGGCGGACCTCGGCCGCAACGGCAGCTACCTGGTGATGCGCCAGCTGGCGCAGGACGTGCGTTCGTTCCAGCGCTTGTCCGACGACGCCGAGCGCATGGTGGGACGCACGCACGACGGCGTGCCTTTGACCGCGACACCGGTCGACGCCGAGGCGGACTTCACCTTCGATGACGACCCCGAAGGTCTGCACTGCCCGATCGGCGCGCACATCCGGCGCAGCAATCCGCGCAACGCGGACCTGCCCGGCGGTCCGGCCTGCCCGTTCACGACCTTCACGCGCACGATCGGGCTGGACGCCGAGGCCCGCGCGCTGGACCTCGTCGCTTCGACGCGTTTCCATCGGGTGCTGCGTCGCGGGCGCAAGTACGAGGGCGGTCTGCACTTCATCGCGCTGAACGCCAACATCGGCCGACAGTTCGAGTTCGTCCAGGGCGCGTGGCTCACGAGCTCACACTTCAACGGCTTGAGCGCCGAGAGCGACCCGCTGCTCGGGCCGCGCGTTCCGCGCGTCGACGGCCAGCCCGTCGACGCGTTCTCGATACCGCGGGTCGACGGTCCCGCGGAGCGGCTGACGGGGCTGCCTCGATTCGTGACCGTGCGCGGCGGCGCCTACTTCTTCCTGCCCGGCGTGCGTGCGCTGCGCTTCCTGGCCACCGAGCCGGAACCACGGGATGACGCGCTGCCGCGGCACGACGTCGGTGCCGACAGCGGTCGTGCCGGCCCTATCGAGCGCGGCGTGCACGACGGATTCGTCTCGCTGATGCGCGTCGAGCGACGGATCGATCCGTTCATCCGTCCCGCGCTGGACGCGCTGCTGCGCGAGCCGCTGACGCGCCTGGTGCAGGCCTTGATCGTGCGGCGCTTGCCGGCGGCGCTCATCGGCGCGCTCGGCGAGGAGCGCCCGCTGCCGTTCGAGGCCGAGGCGGTCGACGAGATCGTCGCCACGATGGGCGACTACCTCGCCTCGCACTACCGCGGCATCCCGTGCCAGCGCGCCGGCAACACCAAGACGCACGGCGTCGTGCGCGCCGAACTGGAGGTCCGCGACGACGTCCCCGAGGCGCTGCGCCACGGCATCCTGGCCGAGCCGTCGCGGCGCTTCCCGGCCTGGGTGCGATTCGGCGGACCGGGGCCGGACAGCCCGCCGGACATCGACGATGTCGGCGTGCTCAGCATCGGCGTCAAGCTGATGGGCGTGCCGGGTCCGAAGCTGCTCGACGACGAGCGCTGGACGCAGGACCTGACGGGGATCAGCACGCCGGTGTTCACGACGCCGGACGTGCTGGAGAACGCGCGGCTGCAGGCGCTGATCCGGCGCGGCACGCCGCTGTATTTCTTCTCGTCGCCGAAGAACGGGCGATGGCTCAACGGGCTGATGCAGGCGCTGTGGTCGCGCACGCAGACCAGCCCCTTCGAGACGTCCTACTGGAGCTGCACCGCCTATCGGCTCGGCGAACGCGGCGCGATGCAGTACGCCTTCGTGCCGCGCGCGCGGCGTGTCAGCCGCGTGCCCGGCCTGCCGGGCCGGCCGTCCGACAACTACCTGCGCGAGGCGATGGTGCGGGCGCTGTCGGCGGGCGAGGTCCTGTTCGACGTGATGGTGCAGCCGCAGACCGACCCGCGACGCATGCCCATCGAAAGCGCCGGCGTGCGATGGCCCGCGTCGCTGTCGCCCCCGGTGCACGTGGCGACGCTGCGCCTGCCGCAGCAGGTCTTCGATTCACCGGCGCAGCTTGCCTTCGCGCACCGGCTGTCCATCAATCCCTGGCATGCGCTGCCCGCGCATCGCCCGCTGGGCAGCCTGAACCGCGCGCGGTGGCGCGTCTATCAGTCGCTGTCACGCATGCGGCAGCGCATGAACGGGACGCCGCATGTGGAGCCGACGGGGGATGAGACGTTCGAATGCTGAGCCACCAGCGCCAATGTCCCAGAGAAAAATGGACTGCAGGACGCCGGGACGTCAGTGGGATGGCAACTTGGGAGGCAACTGCCACGGCGCGACCACCCCCATCCGTTCGAGCATCAGCTTGTCCAAGGCCCGCAGGATCTCCGGCTTGAAGACCTTGCCGCCCAGGTGGGCGCCCAGCGAGCGGTAGCTCTCCCACTGCGCCTCGTCGAAGAACTGGTCCGCCGTCGGCTCCTGCGGGAAGGTGCCGTGCTCGACGGCGTACTGGCGGACGTCCTCGTTGGCATCCCAGGGCACGTTGGGCTTGATGACGATGATCTGCGTGCAGGGCATCGTCTCGCCCCGGCGGGTGGCCCACAGCAGCAGCGCGGTGGGCGTCGCGCGAGGCGTCACGGCCGGTGTGTCGTCGCAAGGCGCCATGCGCTTGAACGCGGCCGGCCCGGCGAAGACCTGACCCAGCTCGCCGGTGAAATCGGTCTGCACGTCGACCTCCACCTGGAGATCGATCCGCGCCAGCCGCATCAGGTTGGCGAGGTCCTCGAACCGGTAGAGCGGATCGGCACCGCTGTCGGTGGCAAAGATCCGCAGCACCTGGCGCTCCGGACGCAGCAGTTCGTAGAGGCCGGTGTTCTCGAAGTGGCCGCCGTCGGACAGGTACTGCAGCACGCGTGCCGTGCCGAAGAATCGGGCGCGGAATTCGTAGGACAGGTAGGTCTGGGTCCGGAACAGCGCGCCCACCGCGCGACGCAGATGGTCGCCGATGCCGTGCACGTTCTGCCGTTCCAGGCCGGAGCCCCACCAGGTGCCGAGCCGCACGTTGGCCGCGCCCATCAGCAACGACATGCCCAGCGAGGTCCCGCGGCCGATGCCGGTGCTGAAGGCGGCGCCCGAGGTGCCGATCCAATGGCCGATCGACATCTGGCCGCTCGCGCCGATGTTCTTCCAGGTCTGCTTCGGGAACGGGGTGATCGGGTGGGTGTCGAGCTGGAAGCCATGCGGCATCACCGCCATCGGCTGGCCCTTGCGGTCGCGCTGCACCAGTTGCTCCGCCGGATCGACCGTCTTGTTGACGGTCACGTTGATGAGGTGCAGCGGCGCGAACGTGGTCAGCACCTTCTTCCCGCCATCGGTCCGCCGTCCGTAGTAGTCGGAAGGGGTCAGGTTGTCCCCGGCCAAGGGTTCCGAGGCGCTGCGCGCGGCCTTGTCGGCCGTCCTGAAACGCTGACCGTTCGAGGCGCCCAGGTAGGCGCGCGTGAGACGCGAGCTGTAGAAGGCCTGCAGCGACGAGAGGTTGATGAAGCCGGCGAACTGGCCGGTGGCGACGGACAGGACCCCGCTGAGCAGCAGCAGGTACATCAGCGTCGTCAGTTGCTTGTCATCGAGGAAGAGCGGCCCGATGTCGGGCGCCTTTCCGTCCCACACGATCGCGTTGACCACCACGCTCCACAGCGCACCGACCAGCACGAAGATCAGGATGCCGGCGAGGCCCGCGAGCGTGTGGAACGGGATCCGGGACAACCATCCCGGCAGGCCGCCGTCCTTGGACGCGGCGCGCTGGGCGAGCCACACCAGCACGGCTGCCAGACCGGCGGGCGTCAGGATCGGCCCCGCGTGATTCTGCGCCGAGGCCAGCAGGTACACGGTCTGCCCCAGCGTGTCGATCACGGCCAGAGCGACGATCACCACCGTCGCCACCAGGACCGCGGCCAGCATCCGGGTCAGCTGGACGCGCTGCGCGGACGCGGAGCGGTTCCAGCACGCAAGGAGGACGTACACGACGTTGGCTGCCGCAATCTCCGCCGCGATGACCAGCAGCAGCAACTGCCGGTGCCACGGCACCGGGTCGGGCTCCGCCAACCGGAAGTTCTCGATCGGGCTGTTCCTGAAGGACAGGAAGGCGATGCCGACCAGGAACGCGATGATGCCCAGGCTGCCCAGCATGGCGCGGTTGATAGGCCAGCTCTTCCCGTCCAGGCGCTCGCTGACGAGCCAGAACGCGATTCCCAGCGGCACGCCGGCCAGCATGACCGGCGCGACGCTCAGCGGGAACAGGGGGCTCCACCAGATCCGACCGATCAGGGAGCCGCCCGCGCCGAGCGACGCGAGCGCCGCGGTCAACGCGTCGAACTCCCAGTCCATCACCGGGTTCCAGGCCAGGGCCAACGCGATCCTCACCGCGCCGATGGCCGCCATCAAAGCCAGCAGCACCACGCCGATCACGTAATGGACGGCCAGCCAGTTGCGGATGCCGAGGGCCGCCGCGTAGAAGGCGTCACCAGTGCCTGTGGGAATCAGGTAGCGCCCGTTCTCGCGCAGCCAGGCCTTGGGAGCGCGCAGGATCTCGTCGCCCGCTTCGTAGTCGGTGTCGGAACGGATGCGACCCGGCGCCCCCGATCGCAGCACCTCGACGGCATCGTCGGCCGCCTTCGCGGCCTGTTGCGCGGTGATCCGGCGCTCGGGCCGGCGATTCGTCATCGCCGAGACGAAGCGATGAAACCAGGAGCCGACCTCCGGTGCCGGACCGGGCTCCGGCGACGGTGGCGCAGGCCGCAGTCGGCCGGGCTGGAACAGGCTGCAGAGGAACGCGCCGACGTAACCGCCGCCGCTCACGGTCGACAGGTAGTCGAACCGGGACAGGAACGAGGCCCGGAACGTGCTTCCCGGCGTCGGCGCGGCCGGCGGCGCGGGCATCGCTCCCGGCACCGGAGCCGGCACCTTCATCCTCGCCAGCGCCTCCAGCACGCCGAGCGCGAACGTGGCACTGCGGATGCCACCGCCCGAGATGGCGAGGGCCAGGTGTTGCCCACCGGTGCCGCCGTTGCCGCCGGGATCGATCTCCTTGCGTCTGTCCGAGAGGAGATCCGCCTCCGGTCGAAGCGTTTCCGGCTCCTTGATCTCGTTCATCGTCGTGCCTCCCGGATCGTGCCCGCGCGCACCAGTGCTCGGCGTGGGTGATGCTAGGCAGCCGCGTCGATGCGGGCATCGTCAGAACTGATGAGGCCCTCCTCCTGGGATCCTCCGAAGAGGTAGAGCCCCACGCAACCCTCGTTGCATCTCTGCAAGCATTGCAACCGGGGCGTCGCATCGGCGCCCGCACGACGCACCTCGACACAGCGCCCGGTCCCGCGTCCCTACAGTGCCTCCACCTCGACGCCCTGATGGCGCCGCTGCTGGAGAACTCCCGTGACCTTGTCCCGTCGTACCTTCCTGGGCACCGCCGCCGCCGGCGTCGCCGCTTCCACGCTGCCCTTGTCCAGCGCCATCGCCGCCAGCCCGGTCGGCGACGTGGTCGGCAAGATCACCGTGGGCTACCAGGGCTGGTTCGCCTGCGCCGGCGACAACGCGCCGATCAACGGCTGGTGGCACTGGGCCCAGGACTGGAGCCGCACGCCCTCTCCCACCAACCGCGCCATCATCTCGTGGCCCGACGTGCGCGAGTACGCCTCCGGCTACCCCACCGCCTTCGCGGCGCTCGGCAACGGCGCGCCAGCGACGCTGTTCTCGTCCTACGACCAGTCCACCGTCGACACGCACTTCCGCTGGATGCAGCAGAACGGCTGCGACACCGCCGCGCTGCAACGCTTCAACCCCAACGGCGGTGAAGGCGCGACCCGCGACGCCATGGCGCTGAAGGTGCGCAGCGCCGCCGAGTCCTACGGCCGCAAGTTCTACGTCATGTACGACGTGAGCGGCTGGCGCAACATGCAGCCCGAGATCAAGGCGGACTGGCTCAACAAGATGTCGGCGCTGGTGGCCTCGTCGGCCTATGCGCGGCAGAACGGCAAGCCGGTGGTGGGCATCTGGGGCTTCGGCTTCAACGACGACAACCATCCCTGGTCCGCCGCCGCCTGCCTGGACGTCATCAACTGGTTCAAGGGCCAGGGCTGCTACGTGATGGGCGGCGTGCCGACCTACTGGCGCGAAGGCAAGAACGATTCGCGCGCCGGCTACCTGGACGTCTACCACGCGCTGAACATGATCTCGCCGTGGATGGTCGGCCGCATCGGCGACGCCGCGGGGTCCGACTGGTTCTACCAGAACGTCAACCTCCCCGACCAGGCCGACTGTAATGCGCGCGGCATCGACTACCAGCCCTGCGTGCTGCCCGGCGACCTGAGCGTGCGCCAGCGCGCGCATGGCGACTTCATGTGGCGCCAGTTCTACAACATGGTCCGGGTCGGCGCGCAGGGGATCTACATCTCGATGTTCGACGAGTTCAACGAGGGCAACCAGATCGCCAAGACCGCCGAGACCGCGGCCTTCGTGCCGGCCGGCTCCGGCATCCTGGCGCTGGACGAGGACGGCACGGCCTGCTCGTCCGACTACTACCTGCGCCTGACCAACGACGGCGGCCGGATGCTGAAGGGGCAACTGCCGCTGACGCCGACGCGGCCGACGCCGCCGGTGGTCGGCACCACGACGCCGACGACGCAAGTCGTGACCCTGCGTGCGCGCGTCAACAACCGCTACGTGACGGCCGAGAACGCCGGCGGCGCGCCGCTGATCGCCAACCGCGACGCCATCGGCGGCTGGGAGCAGTTCGACCTGCTGGACGCCGGCAACGGCAACATCGCGCTGCGCGCGCGGGCCAACGGCCGGCTGGTCTGCGCCGAGAACGGCGGCGGCTCCGCGCTGATCGCCAACCGGACCGCGATCGGGCCGTGGGAATCGTTCAAGCTGATCCGCAACGCGAATGGCTCGGTGACGCTGCAGTCGATCGCCAACAACCGATATGTGACGGCGGAGAACGCCGGCGCCGCCTCGCTCATCGCCAACCGCACGGCGATCGGGCCGTGGGAGCAGTTCGACCTGATCACGGCGGGGCGTTGAACGTGGCCGGCCCGGCGTTCAGCCCATGCGCAGACGCCGCGAGAACTCCATGTAGAGGATGACGCGATCGGTCGGCGACTCGTTGAGCACGAAGTGGTCCAGCGAGCCGTCGAAGATCAGCGGCTGGCCGCTGACGAACTGGCGGAACTCGCCTGCCACGTTCAGATAGGCGTAGTTGCGGTGGGTCGCGGTCACCAGCGGCAGGTGCAATTGCAGCAGCTGCTCCTCGCCGATCTCCGGATGCGTGTGGACCGGCAGCATCGCGCCGGCATTGAGCTGGGCAAACGCAGCGACCTTGATGAGGCCGCCCAGCGAGCCCAGCATCGCCATCGTCCGCGCAAGTACCGGGTCGACGCACGGCACCGGCGCCCCGAAGCCCATCAGGGCGTACTGCAGCCAATCCGGGTTGCCGCCGCCCGGGCCCCAGCCCTCCATCCAGCCGAACGCGTGCCCGGCCGCCAGATAGCCTTCCAGGTCGCGCAGGACCTCCTCATGGCGCTTTCCGTGCCGGTTCATGGCCATCACCGGGGCGCGCAGCCGGAGGAATTCGTCGCGGATCGTCTCCCATTGCCCGCACAGGATCCGCAGCTGCGGGAAGTCGTCGATGTCGTGGAATGTCGTCTTCATGGTCCGTGCGTAGTGCGGACGATGGGTCCATGTGTTCTCCCAAGTTGATGCCAGTCGCCCACCGTCGCAGCGACATGCATCGACGACTGCATCCGTCCGGCCGTCGGCTCCGTAAGTCCTTCATCGAGACCGACATCCACCACCCGGTGGGAGCCAAGGACACGCATGAGCCGCATCGACGACCCCCTCTCCAGCCGCACCGGGGCAGGCCTCCCGATCTCCCCCTCGCGCCGCGTTGCCGTGCACCGCCGGCCCGGGTACCGCCTCCCGCCCCTGAGCCTGCTGGCGAAGTTCAACCTGATCTTCCTGGCGGTGTTCCTGGTCGGGTTGGCGGCCACGGGCTTCCTGGCGCGGCGATGGCTGCAGGACGGCGCGCAGGAGCAGGTCGCCGACCGCGCCCGGCTGCTGATGCGCAGCGCTGGCGCCGTCAACCAGTACACCGCGGACCACATCCGTCCGCTGCTGGAAGGCCAGTTGCGCGAGCGCTTCGTGCCCGAGGCCGTCCCCGCGTTCTCCGCGCACGAGGTGCTGGCCACGCTGTCCAAGGCCTATGAGGACTACAGCTACAAGGCGGCCATGCTCAATCCCACCAACCCGCGCAACCGGGCGGTGAGCTGGGAGGAGGACGTGATCTCGCAGTTCGCGCGCCGGCCCGCGCTGACGGAGTTCATCGGACGCCGCGAGACGCCCAGCGGCGAGGCGCTCTACATCGCGCGGCCGATCCGGATCGGCAACGCGGCCTGCCTCGGCTGCCATGCGTCGCCGCAGACCGCGCCGCCGACGCTGGTGGCGCGCTATGGTCCTTCCAACGGCTTCGGCTGGCGGCTCAACGAGACGCTGGGCGCCGAGGTCGTGAGCGTGCCCATGACGCTGCCGCTGAAGCAGGCGTCGCAGACCTTCTGGCTGGTGATGGGCGCGCTGACGGCGGCCTTCCTGGTCATGGGCGCGGCGCTCAACCTGATGCTCTGGTACCTGGTGATCCGGCCGGTGACGAGCCTGGCGGGCATCGCCGATCGAGTCTCGCTGGGCGAGGACGCACCGCCCTTCGAGGCCGGCTCGAATGATGAGATCGGCGTGCTGACCGTGTCCTTCGCGCGCATGCGCCGCAGCCTCGATCAGGCGATGGCGATGCTGGAGGGCCGCGCATGACCGACACGAAGACCCCTGGCGATGCCGCCTTCCACGCCGACCCCGTGAGCGACCCCGCGGGCGGCCCGGCCCGCATCGGCAAGTACCTCCTCCGAGGCCGGCTCGGGGAAGGCGCGATGGGCGTCGTCTACCGCGCCTTCGATCCGCACATCCAGCGCGAGGTGGCCATCAAGGTCCTGCGTCGCCAGTTCGAGGACGTCATCGGCGAGACGGCTCCCGAAGACTCGATCACCGCGCGCTTCCGCAACGAGGCGCGCGCGGTCGGGCGCATCGCCCATCCCGGGGTCGTGACCATCTACGACTTCGGCGAGGTGACGGAGGCGTCGTCTTCACCTCCGAACTCGGGCTCGGGTGCCGATGCCGGCACCAGCGCCCTCGCCAGTGCGGGCGGCTTCGCCTTCCTCGTCATGGAGCTGGTCGACGGCCGCGGGCTCGATCAGATGATCAAGATCGCGAGGCCGCCACTGGCCTGGTCGCTCGACGTGATGGACCAGTTGCTGGATGCGCTCGGCTGCGCGCACGACCGTGGCGTCTGGCACCGCGACATCAAGCCCGGCAACCTGCTCATCACGCGCGACAACCGGGTGAAGCTGACCGACTTCGGCATCGCGCGCATCGCCGACCGGCACCTCACGCAGGTCGCCTCGCAGATCGGAACGCCGGGCTACATGGCGCCGGAGCAGTACCTTGGCGGTCCGATCGACCACCGCGCCGACCTCTTCGCCTGCGGCGTGCTGCTGTACCGGCTGACGACGGGACGCTCGCCCTTCAGCGGCGCGCCCGAGGCGGTGATGTACCAGACGCTGCATCAGGAACCCGCGGCGCCGAGCGCGCTGCGGCCGGGCGAACTGCCGACGGCGCTCGATGCCGTCGTGCGACGCGCGATGGCCCGGGATCCGCGCCATCGCTTCGCCGACGCGGCGGCCATGCGCGCGGCGCTCGCGGACATCGCAGCGGCCGGCGGCCCGGCGGCGGGGTTGGCCGACAGCTTTGGCGATCGCACGGTGGTCCAGCCTCGCCACGATTCGGCTGCAAATCCGATCACAACGTCGACGAGAGGGGCCGGCGCAGGATCGAGTGCAGGGCGCGGTCTGGATGCGGCCCTCGTCTCCCAGGTCGAGCGCGCCCTCGCAACGCACATCGGACCGTTGGCCAGGCACCTCGTCTCGCGCGACCTCGCGCAGAGCGCCAGCGTCGAAGCACTCTCGCGATCCCTCGCGCGCCACATCGCCGATGCGCCGGAGCGGGAGCAGTTCATCGCGACCGCTGCCGCGCTGGCAGCCACGGCCGCCGCCGGCAAGGCGCCATGAGGCGCATGACACGGCATGACGCCTCGTGATTTGAGATACTGTATGCATCAACAGTGATCAAGCCTGACCCCATCCCGTGCCCTACACCGTCGCCGTCCGCGAGCTCTGCGAGTTCACCGCCAAGCAAGGCGACCTGGACCTGCGCTTCACGCCCGCGCCCACGGCGCAGGAAGGCATCGCCGGACATGCGCTCGTGTATGAGCGCCGGGGACCCAGCTACCGACGGGAACTGACGCTCAGCGGCGAGTTCGGCGAACTCCGCGTGCGAGGTCGCGCCGACGGCTTCGATCCTGATCGTCGACGCCTCGAGGAGATCAAGACCTTCCGCGGCAGCCTCGATCGCCAGCGGCCCACGCACCGCCGACTGCACTGGGCCCAGGCCAAGGTCTATGCCTGGCTGCTGTGCCAGGCCGAAGCACTGCCGGACATCGAGGTCGCGCTCGTCTACCTCGACCTCGGCAGCCAGGAGGAGACGCTCCTGACCGAACGCTGCAGCGCGGAGGAACTGCGCGCGCACTTCGAGTCCCTGTGCGAGCGATTCCTCGCGTGGGCGGTTCTCGAGCTCGCGCACCGGCAGCAACGCGACGCGGCGCTCCAGTCGCTGCAGTTCCCGTTCGGGGACTTCCGCGTCGGACAACGGCCGCTGGCCGAGGCGGTCTATCGCGCCGCCGCGACGGGCCGCTGCCTGCTCGCGCAGGCGCCGACCGGCATCGGCAAGACGATGGGCACGATCTTCCCGTTGCTGAAGGCCGCGCCCGGGCAGCGCATCGACAAGATCTTCTTCCTGGCGGCGAAGACCTCGGGACGGCAGACCGCGCTGGATGCGGTCGAGCGGCTGGTAGAGCGGCGGATCGAGCGCGACGACGCCTCGAAGCCATCGGTGCCGCTGCGCGTGCTCGAACTCGTGGCTCGCGACAAGTCCTGCGAGCACCCGGACAAGGCCTGCAACGGCGAGTCCTGTCCCCTCGCCAAAGGCTTCTACGACCGCCTGCCCGCCGCCCGTTCGGCCGCGCTGCAGGTCGACCAGGCGACCGGCCATGACGCCGGCGTCGCACTGACGCGGACCGCCGTGCGCGAAGCGGCCTTGGCACACGACGTCTGCCCGTACTACCTGAGCCAGGAACTGGCGCGCTGGGCCGACGTGGTGGTCGGCGACTACAACTACTACTTCGACCACGGCGCCCTGCTGTACGGACTGACGCAGGTGAACCAATGGCGCATCGGCCTGCTCGTCGACGAGGCGCACAACCTCGTCGAACGCGGCCGCAAGATGTTCAGCGCGACGCTGTCGCCGGAGCGGCTGTTCCAGGCGCGACGGTCGTCCGGCGCGACGGCGTCGCCGCTCGTGCGCAAGGCGCTCGACAAGGTGCGCCGCAGTTGGCGCGCGATCGACAAGGCGCAGGCCGAGCCCTATGCGGCCTACGAGGCCTTCCCCGAAGCCTTGCTGAGCGCGCTCCAGCACAGCATCGGCGTGGTCTCGGAACACCTGGCCGCCCATCCCGACGAGGTCGATCCCGCGCTGCTCGATTTCCATTTCGAGGCGCTGCACGTGACCCGCGCGGTGGAGTCCTTCGGGCCGCACTCGCTGGTGGACGTCCAGAAACCGGCGGGCTTCGGCGCCAAGCCGGGTCCGTCGGTCATCTGCATCCGCAACATCGTCCCCGCGCCGTTCCTGAAGCCGCGGCTGGCGGCCGCCCACACGAGCACGCTGTTCTCCGCCACGCTGCAGCCGCAGGCCTTCCACGCGGACCTGCTCGGACTGCCGGAGAACCACGTGAGCATCGAGGTGCCCTCGCCCTTCGACGCGCGCCAGCTGCAGGTGCACGTGGCCTCGCACATCTCGACGCGCTACCAGCATCGGCGCGCCTCGCTGCAGCCGATCGCCGACCTGATCGCGGCGCAGTACCGCGTCGCGCCCGGCAACTACCTGGCCTTCCTCAGCAGCTACGACTACCTGGAACAGGTGGCGGAGCTGCTCGGCGACCGCCACCCCGACGTGCCGCAATGGCGCCAGTCGCGCCGCATGAGCGAAGGCGAACAGCGCCAGTTCCTCGATCGCTTCACCGATGAGGGGCGCGGTGTCGGCTTCGCGGTGCTGGGCGGCGCGTTCGCGGAAGGCGTCGACCTGCCGGGGCGCCGGCTCATCGGCGCCTTCCTGTCGACGCTCGGCCTGCCGCAGGTCAACGCGGTCAACGAGCAGATCCGCGCGCGCATGGAGAAGCTCTTCGGCGCGGGCTACGACTACACCTACCTCTACCCCGGCTTGCAGAAAGTCGTGCAGGCGGCCGGCCGGGTGATCCGCACGACCGAGGACCGCGGCGTGGTCCACCTGATCGACGACCGCTTCGCGCGGGCGGAGGTGCAGCGGCTGTTGCCGGCGTGGTGGGCTCAGCCAGGGACAGCAAGACACGCCAGGGAGTGAGGCAGGCCCCATGCTTGCCAAGGGGAGGCTGACATGACCTCCCCCCGCGTCTATCGCTGCACCTGCGGCCACCGCCTCTACTTCCGCAACAGCGCCTGCCTGATGTGCAAGGCGCCGCTCGGCTTCCTCCCCGACGACCTGGTGCTGCACGCGCTGCTGCCCGGCCCGGCCACCGCGACCTGGCAAATCGAGGGCGTGGACGGCGTCTTCACCCGCTGCGCCAACTTCCACACCGCCGCCGGCTGCAACTGGCTGCTCCCGCTGGATGACCGGCGCAAGGGCCCGTTGTGCGTTGCCTGCGCGCTGAACCGCACCATTCCGAACCTATCGGATCCCATCAACGCCGAACTCTGGGGACGCATGGAGCGCGCCAAGCGGCGGCTGGTCTCGCAGCTCCTCGGGCTGCGCCTGCCGGTGGTGCCGAAATTCGAGGCACCGGACCGCGGGCTCGCCTTCGACTTCCTGCGCACCCTGCCCGGCCAGCCGCGCGTGATGACGGGACACGCCTGGGGCGTCATCACCATCAACATCGAGGAGGCCGACGACGCCAAGCGCGAAGCCGCCCGGCAGCGCATGGGCGAGTCCTACCGGACGCTGCTCGGGCATTTCCGCCACGAGATCGGTCATTACTACTGGGACCGGCTGGTCTCGGGCACGTCCTGGCACGAGCCTTTCCGCGTCCTGTTCGGCAACGAACGCCAGCCCTACACCGACGCGCTTCAGCGTCATCACCGCACCGGCCCGCCGCCGGACTGGTCGCAGCGCTTCATCACCTCGTACGCCAGCGCGCATCCGTGGGAGGATTGGGCGGAGACCTGGGCGCACTACCTGCACCTGCGCGACACCATCGATACCGCCGGCAGCTTCAAGCTGCTGAGCACCGTCGACGAGATGCGACCCTGGCCCTACGGACTCGACGACCTCTGGTCGCCGGGCCACGCCACCGGACCCGACTTCCTGCGCCTGCTGCGCGACTGGCTCGCCATCACCAGCGTGATGAACGAGATGTCCCGCGCGATGGGCCAGCCCGACTTCTACCCCTTCGTGCTGCAACGCCGGGTCGTCCCGAAGCTGCACTTCATCCATTGCGTCGTCGAGAACGGCAGGACCCCATGATTCGCCTCGATCTCCACTTCGAACTGGACTACCGGATCGACTCGCCGCATGGCGACTTCGTGTTCAACATCCAGCCGGCGCACACGGCGGCGCAACACGTCCTGCAGGAGAGCGTCGTCCTGACGCCGGAGGTGCCGTGGCGCTCGGAGACGGTCGCCAGCACGCGCAACCGCCTGCTGCGCCTGCGCGCGCCGCAGGGCGATCTCCACCTGACCTACACGGCCAGCGTCACGATCGAGCACGGCATCAGCGAACCGGCCTTCATCGACGAATGCCCGATCGATCAGTTGCCCGTCGAGCTGCTGTCCTACTTGGCGCCCAGCCGCTATTGCGAATCCGATCGCCTCATCCCCTGGGCCGAGGCCGAGTTCGGTCATCTGCCCTCGGGATACGCGCGCGCCGCCGCGATCGCGGCGTGGGTGCAGCGGCACATCGCGTATTCCTCGTACGGATCGACCACGCAGACCACCGCGCTCGACACGCTGACGGACCGGGTCGGCGTCTGCCGCGACCAGGCGCACGTGATGATCGCGCTCTGCCGGGCGCTCTCGCTGCCGGCGCGTTACGTGACCGGCACCGACTACGGCGCCGACCCGACCAAGGCGCCGGACTTCCACGCCTACGTGGAGGTCTACCTCGGCCGGCGCTGGTACACCTTCGATGCGTCGGGCACCGGCATCCCGATGGGCTTCGTGCGCATCGGCACCGGACGCGATGCGGCGGACGTGCCGTTCGCCACCTTGTACGGCCAGGTCCAGGCGCCGTTCGCGCCGCTGGTGCGCGCGAGCGCGTGCGAAGGGCCGGGGCTGCGGCTGCCCGTTCACGTGAGCAGCGCCTTGTCCACCGATGGCGATTCAGCGGGCTGTCATCTCGCGCCCGCCGCCGCGTGATCGCCTGCGGCCGGCCGCCGTTTCCGCGCGGGTGTCACGCCTCGTTCGCCGCGCCCGCGGACGCCAGGAAGCTCGATCGCACCGCATGCGGCGTGCTGCCCGTCCAGCCTTGAAACGCACGGATGAAGGAGTTGGGATCCTCGAAGCCCAGCAGGAAGGCGATCTCCGCGCCGGACAGCGAGGAGTTCTGAAGGTAGTGGTGGGCCAGCGCGCTGCGCAAGCCGTCCAGGGTCTGCTGGAAGCTGCTGCCCTCCTCTTGGAGTCGCCGTTGCAACGTGCGGCTGCTGACCCCCAACTTGCGACAGATCGCCTGCATCGACAACTCCCCGGCGGGCAGCGCCTCGAGCAGCGCACTGCGCACCCGCTCCGCGGTGGTGGCGTGCCGGTCCAGATCGGCGAGGCGTTGCCGCAAGGCGGGCTCGAAGAAGGACCACATGCCGTGATTGGCGGTCAGGAATGGACGTCGCGCGTCCTCTGCCGAGAACACGACCGTGGGCATCGGTGTTCTTTCGACCGGGACGCCGAAGTAGTCCGCGTAGGCCAGCGCCTCCGGTGCCGACTGCGGCGGCTGGGGCCATCCCACCCTCACCACGTGCATCGGACTCCGAGTGGCCAGTCGCGCCAGTTGGACGAGGAAAACAATCTTGAAGGCCATCAGCACGGGCGGGGGCGCCAAGGCGCGGTCCAGGAACTCCAGCGCCACCGTCGTGCGACGCTCGGTGCGCTCGACATGCAACGCCATGGGGCCACTCAGGCGCTTGTACTTGGCCAGGCGTGCGAGTGCGCCATCCATGTCGTCGCTGCACAGCGCCACGAAGAGTTCAGGCTCGAACCAGTCGGACGACATCCTCTGCGCCAGGCGCAAGGGCACGGGCAGTTGCCCGGCAGTCGCCTCTGCCTCGATCGCCGCCCATAGCTTGAAGTAGGTCTGGGAGTCGAGGCGCGTGCTCGCGCGCCCGAACAGATCGCCAGGCAACTGGGCCCGGCGCAATACGTTGGCGCCATTGACACCCGCGTCGTGCATCAGCAGCAGCCAGCCCGGCCAGATCGCAAAGGTGCCTGCGTGCGCCAAGCGGCCCCCTGGCAGCTTGGGGGCGACGGCGTTGTCGTCTTTCATGACTTCAGTTTACGAGCGGCCTTCGCCGGGCACACCAGCGGAACGCGCCAAGCTGCGCGGTCTTGCTGGCGGGTTTCGCATGTCGATTGGCGCGATGAGCGAGTGCGCTGGCGCCGATGCCTGGGCACAGTGGCCCTGTTCCTTGAACCCGTCCCCGGGCCCGTCGCCCGGCCACCCCACCGCTGGCAGAAGCCGACGGCTCGGCAGCAAGAAAGCAAAGACCATGAAAAAGACCGTTTTGATCACCGGCGCCTCGTCCGGCTTCGGCCTGATGCTCGCGACACGCCTGCAGCAACAGGGCTTCGAGGTGATCGGCACCAGCCGCGATCCGGAGAAGGCGGCCAAACTGCCGTTCAAACTGCTGCGGCTGGACATCGACGATGACGCGTCCATCGAGGCCTTCACGCGCGAGTTGTTCCGGCACGCCCCGCGGGTGGACGTGCTCGTGAACAACGCCGGCTACATGGTGACCGGCCTGGCTGAAGAGACGCCCTTGGCGCTTGGACGCCAGCAGTTCGAGACGAACTTCTGGGGCACGGTCAAGGTGACCAACGCCTTGCTCCCGCACTTCAGGGCGCAGAAGTCAGGCCAGATCATCACCGTCAGTTCCATCGTGGGACTGATCGGTCCGCCGAATCTGTCTTACTACACCGCCTCCAAACATGCGGTGCAGGGCTATTTCAAATCCCTTCGCTTTGAACTGGACCAGTTCAACATCAAGGTCAGCATGGTCGAGCCTGTGTGGTTCAAGACCAATCTGAGTCACAACGCCGTCGCGGCCAAGGCCGGCAGGATTGCGGACTACGACGACTATCGCAAGCAGGCGAACGCCGCCACGCAAAACGGCATCGACGAAGCGCAGTCGCCCGCCCCCGTCGTCGCGACCATCGAAAGGCTGATCAAGACCCGGCACCCGAAGTTCAGCAACCCGGTCGGCAAGATGACGGGAATGATTCTCTTCCTGCAAAGCTACATGCCGAAGATGTTCGAGAGCGAGATTCACAAGAGTGTCCGCACGGCTTGATCGGGACCACGATGAAGTACTACCTCTGCAAATTCATTCCGCCACGCAAGGATTTCCTCGCCACGATGTCGGACGTCGAGAAGGATCTGATGAAGCGTCACGGCGCTTATCTGAACCGTCTGTTGGCGGAGGGATTGATCGTTGCGCACGGCCCGGTCATGGATCCGGCCGGCGGCTACGGCGTCTCGCTCTTCCGGATTGCCGACGAGCAGACCATTGAGGCCCTCACTGCCGAAGATCCCATCGTCAAGAACGGCGTGGGCCACTATGAGCACCACGTGATGCTCAGTCTGGCGATGGGCGCCTGAGCCTTCATCGCCATCGAACACACGGACCCAAGCGCGGCGCAGGCGCGCCGTCGTGTGCCATGCTGCCACGTGATCGTCGCGCGCCGTCGCGCCATGGCGCGCGGCGGCGCCGCTGACCGCAGTTCGCACCGTGACAGGCAAGGCCTGGATCCCGGCCTTGTCCATTTCGTCTGATCGTATACGATAGACGAATGCTCCCCTGGATCACCGACACCTCCCCCGACCTGCTCGCCGATGTGCGGGACACGTCGCTCGCCAAGCTCGTCCGCGACGAGGTGCTGAACGCCATCCTCCGCGGCGACCTGCCGCCGGGGCAGCGCATCAACGAACCGGATGTCGCGGCGCGCCTGCGCGTCTCCCGCGTCCCCGTGCGCGAGGCGCTGCGCGAGCTCGAAAGCACCGGTCTGGTCGCCGCGCGCAAGCACGCCGGCGTCTTCGTGCGGGTGCTCGATCCCAAGGAAGTCGCCAACCTCTACGAGCTGCGCAGCCTGCTGGACGGCCACGCCGGCCGCCGCGCCGCGGCGCTCGACCGCCCCCGGCGCGACGCGCTCGTGAAGCGGCTCGTGACGCTCGGCCGCGAGATGAAGGCGAATGCGCGCCGCCGCGACGTGCAGGCCTATTACGCCGCCAACCTGGCCTTCCACTGGGCCATCGTCGAGGCCACCGACAACGAGCCCCTGACGCGCACCTACCAGGGCATCGTCCAGCAGCTGCACCTGTCGCGGCTGCGGAACCTGTCGCGCGACGTGGGCATGAAGGTCTCGATCCTGGAGCACGACCAGATCGTCGCCGCGCTCGACGACGGCGACGCCGCGCTGTGTCAGCGGCTGCAGGAACACCACGTCAACGCGGCGCATGGCCGGCTGCTGGAGACGGAAGGAAAGAGCGAGGACGCCAGCGGGAGCGACAGCAAGAGCTAGCAAAGGCTGGCCGGAGCCGGCAAGACCTGGCGCCAGCATCCATCAAAGCAAGAACGAGGGCCATCACAAGAGCCCCGCCTTACCGCGCTTCACCCCGGAGACAAACCGATGACCAACCGACGATCCGTGCTGATCGCCGCCCCCGCGTTGCTGCTCACCGCAGGACGCTCGTGGGCGGCGGACAGCTTCCCCAGCAAGCCGATCCGCTACATCGTGCCCGTGGCCGCGGGCGGCGGCAGCGACTTCATCGGCCGCGCCGTCTGCGACCGCTGGGGCCATGCGCTGAACCAGACCTTCGTGGTCGACAACATCGGCGGCGGCGGCGGCGTGATCGCCACGCAGGCCACGGCCAAGGCGCCGCCCGACGGCTATACGCTGATGCAGGGCTACGTGGCCACGCACGGCACCAGCCCCGCCACGCGCAAGCTGCCCTACGACGCGGTCAAGGACTTCAGCCCCATCGGCATGATCGGCGGCACGCCCAACGTGCTGGTCGTCAACAGCGCGGTGCCGGTCAACGACCTCAAGGGTTTCATCGAGTACGCCCGCAAGAACCCCGGCAAGCTGAGCTACGGCTCCTCGGGCGTGGGCTCGCTCACGCAGCTCGTGATGGAGCTGTTCAAGCAGCAGTCCGGCGTGTTCATGCTGCACGTGCCCTATCGCGGCATCTCGCCCGCCTTCACCGACCTGATGGGCGGCCAGACCCACGCGATGTTCCCGGGACTGGCCGCGGCGCTGCCGCACATCCGCTCCGGCCGCGTGAAGCCGCTGGCGGTGACCGGCACCGCGCGCAACCCGACGCTCAAGGACGTGCCCACGCTGATCGAGGCCGGCTTCAAGGGCTTCGACGCGATGCAGTGGTACGGCGTCGTCGGGCCAGCGGGCATCCCCGCGCCGCTGGTCAAGCAGCTCAACGCGACGCTGAACACGGTGCTCAAGGCGCCGGACATGCGCGACAAGCTGGCCGCCGAGGCCGTCGATCCGACGGCCATGAGCCCCGAACAGTTCGGGCATCACATCCAGGCCGAGGTGGCCCGTTGGACCGCGCTGGCGCGCGACCGGAAGATCCAGGTCGACGACTGAGACACCCGATGAACAGACGACTCGAAGCCGACCGGACCACCGACCAGACTGCCGGCCGGACCACCGACTGAAGAGCCCCCCGACACACGACTGAAGGACGATTGAACCCCATGGCACGCAATACCCAGGTCGCCGCCGACCACAACGCCCCGCCCATCACCCAGATCCTCGCCCGCTACGTGGCCACGCATCCGTCGCGCGGCTGGAGCGACGCGGTGGACCACGAGGCCCACCGCACGTTCATGAACTGGGCGGGCTGCGCCGTCGGCGCCGCCGGTCACGAGGCGATGCACGCGGCGCTCGCCGCCGTGCAGATGCTGCAGCCCTCCGCGCAGGCGAGCATCCTCGGCCGCGCCGAGAAGGTCGACATGGCCGGCGCGGCGCTGCTCAACGGCATCAGCTCGCACACCTTCGACTTCGACGACACCCACCTGAAGACCATCATCCATCCGGCGGGCCCGGTGGCCTCGGCGGCGCTGGCGCTGGCCGAGCACCTGGGCCTGTCCGGCCGGCAGCTGATCGACGCGATGGTCCTGGGGATCGACGTGTCCTGCCGCATGGGCAACCTCGTCTACCCCGAGCACTACGACCGCGGCTGGCACATCACCGGCTCCACCGGCACGTTGGGCGCCGCGGCGGCCTGCGCGCGGCTGCTGGCCCTGGACGAGCACCAGACCCAGATGGCGCTGGGCATCGCCGCCTCGCAGCCCGTGGGCCTGCGCGAGCAGTTCGGGACCATGACCAAGCCCTTCCACCCGGGCGGCGCGGCGCGCGCCGGGCTGCTGTCGGCGCTGCTGGCCAAGCACGGCTTCACCGCCAGCCCGCGCGCGCTCGAGGCGCCTCGCGGCTTCGCGCAGGTGGTCTCGACGAAGTACGCCTGGAACGAAGCCACCGACGAGCTCGGCGAGCGCTTCGAGATCTCCTTCAACACCTACAAGCCCTTCGCCTGCGGCATCGTCATCCATCCGAGCATCGACGCCGCCGTGCAGCTGCGCGAACAGGGCGTGCGGCCCGAGGACGTCGAGCGCATCGAGCTCAAGGTGCACTCGCTCGTGCTGGAGCTCACCGGGAAGAAGGAGCCGGCGGACGGCTTGCAGGGCAAGTTCAGCGTCTATCACGGCGTGTCGGCCGGACTGATCTTCGGCCGCGCCGGCGAGCCCGAGTACGACGATGCGATCGTCAACCGCGAGGACGTCGTGGCGCTGCGCCGCAAGGTGGTGGCGACGGTGGACGACGGCATCGACGAAGCCTCGGTCGACATGACGGCGGTGTTGCGCGGCGGCCGCCGCGTCCACGTGTTCGTCGAGCATGCGATCGGCTCGCTGCACAAGCCGATGAGCGACGCGGCGCTGGACGCGAAGTTCCACTCGCAGTCGGATGTCGTCATCGGCGCCGCGCGCAGCGACGCGCTGATCGCGGCCTGCTGGCGGCTCGGCGAGCTGGCCGACGTGCGCGAGCTGACCGCGCTGGCGCGGCCTTGACGCCGCGGCGCCCCAGTCACCACACGAATCACCGCACGAATCACGACACGAGTCACATGACCGGCGACGACACGATGCGCGGCTACTGCCTCCAGCACCGGGACGGCCACGCGGAGCTGCTGCTCCGCGACGACCTGCCCCGCCCTTCCCCCGGTCCCGGTCAACTGCTCGTCCGCGTCCGCGCGGCGGGCTTGAACCGCGGTGAGTTCCTGGCCGGCCATGGCCTTCACGGCGCCGGCGGCGCGCCGAAGCCGGTGGGCGCGGAAGCGGCCGGCGACGTGGTTGCCGTCGGTGACGGCGTCCAAGGCTGGCGACTCGGCGATCGCGCGATGGGCCGATGTGCCGGCGGCTTCGCCGACTTCGCGCTGATCAGCGAGGCGGAGGCGCTGCATGTGCCCGAGGCCCTCGATTGGACCGAGGCGGGTGCGATCCCGCTGACCTTCCTCGTCGTCTACGACATGCTCGTGGTCCAGGGTCGGCTGAAGGCGGGCGAGACCCTGCTCGTGGCGGGCGGCAGTTCCGGTGTCGGCGTCGCGGCGTTGTCCGCGGCCAAGGCCATCGGCGCGCGCGTGATCGCCACCTCGGGCAGCGCGGCCAAGCTGGCGCGGCTGATGACGCTGGGATTGGATCTCGGCCTCGAGACCCGCGCGCCGGACTTCGCGGCCGCGGTGCGCGAGGCCACCGACGGTCGTGGCGCGGACCTCGCGATCGACACCGTCGGCGGCAGCGTGTTCGCCGAATGCGTGCGGGCGCTGGGCTTTCAGGGTCGTCTCGCGATGGTGGGCTATGTGGATGGCGTGCTCCAGGCCGAGCTCGATCTCGAAGCGCTGCATGCGCGGCGTCTCCATCTCTTCGGCGTCTCGAACAAACTCCGCACACCGCAGCAGCGCGCGGAACCGGTGCCCGGCTTCCGGACCGACTGGCTGCCGCTGTTCGCCGACGGCCGCCTGCGGCCGGTGGTGGACCGCGTCTTCCGCTTCGAGGACCTGGCGCAGGCCAAGGCCTCGATGGAGCAGGCCCAGCACCTCGGCAAGATCGTGCTGGCGGGCAGCGAGGACTGATCAACCCCAAGGACATCGACATGAACGTTCAACGTCGTGAACTCTGCGCGGCAGGCGCCGCCACGCTGCTGCTGAGCGCCTGCGCCTCCGCGCCGGCCGGATCGACGGCCGGGTCGACGGCCGGGTCCACCGATGGATCGAGGGCCACAGCCACGGGCGGATCGGACATCGGCTCGGCCGCCTCGGCCGATGCCCGGGCGGCCGCGACCGAACTGACCGGCACCGGCAAGCTCCGCGCCGCGATCAACCTCGGCAATCCCATCCTGGCCAGCCGTGGCCCGGACGGCGAGCTGCGCGGCGTGTCGGTCGACCTCGCGCGCGAGGCGGCCCGACGACTGGGCGTGAACATCGAGCTCGTCGCCTTCAACGCGGCGGGTAAGGTCGTCGAAGCGATCAAGGACAGGCAGGTGGATCTCGCCTTCGTCGCGATCGATCCGCTGCGCGGCGCCGACACCGACTACACGGCGCCCTACGTGATCATCGAGGGCGCCTACCTGGTCCGCAACGACTCGCCGCTGCAGCGCAACGAGGACGTCGACCGCGCGGGTCGGCGCATCGTCGTCGGCCGCGGCAGCGCCTACGACCTCTACCTGACCCGCGAGATCAAGTCCGCCACGCTGGTGCGCGCGCCGACCTCGCCCGCGGTGACCGACCTGTTCATCGCCGACCAGCTCGACGTGGCCGCCGGCGTGCGTCAGCAGCTGGAAGCCGACGCGCGCCGCGTGGGCGGCGTGCGGCTGCTGCCGGGCCGTTTCATGGTGATCGAGCAGGCGATGGGCGTGCCCAAGGGACGCATCGCGGCGCAGCGCTGGCTCGGCGCGTTCGTCGAGGAGATGAAGGCCTCCTGCTTCGTGGCCGAGGCGCTGCGCCGCCACGGCATCGAAGGCGCGCTGGTGGCGCCGACTCGCTGATCAAGGCGGCACTTCAGAATTCGATCCTGATCACCTCGCAGAGCTGCCCGCCGATCAGGTCCTGCGTCGAGTGAAGATGGGTGTCGTGGGCAAGCTGATCGACGAGCCTCTTCCTCGGCACCTCGGTCTTCTTGGCTGCGTCGCCGTGCTTGCCGGACATTGTCGACAGCACCGCCGTCATCCGATCCTTCCTCGCGACGCCGCCCCGCTTCTTGAAGCCCTTCCATAGCGTCTGGGGTGTCGCATTCGTGCTGCCGTGGTGACCGACCTTGTAGACGTCGACCTCCTCCAGCAGTCGTCTCACGTCAGGCTGCTTCAGTGCATAGGTCCAGTTCTCGATCTGCGCGTCGCCCGGGAACAGCAGGCGCTTGCCGCCGACCTCGATCAGCAGGATCAAGCTGGTGTTGTTCATGGCCTTGTCCAGCATCGTCACGATGCCCAGCATCTGCGCGCCGCGCGCCTCCTGGATGCGTCTGGCGGCCCAGCGGATCTCCCGCGGCAACTTGCCTTGATTCTTGAACCTGAACTTCTCGGAAAAGGGGGACGCAGCTTGGGTTCCGGCCTTGGTCGCACGCTTGCCCCCGCCCGCTTCTGCGTTGCTCACCTTCGCCGCGGCTTGCCCGCTGTCGAACGCTCGGACACGGAACTTCCAGAACTCGTCATCGTCCGAAGAGCGTTGCTTCTGGACCTCCGGGCTCTGCTTCACCGTAGGCGGCCCCAGCACATGGGTCTTCACGCCGGGCAGCAGCCTCCTGAACGGATCGGGCGTGCCGAAGTGGGCATAGACAGCCCGCCCCGCTTCGCCCATTTGCGCCAGGTTTTCCACCGCAGGCAAGTTCTTCGTGTTGTCCCGGCCCAGGAAATCCAGCCGCTCGACCACGCCGACGGGCAGACCTTTGATGCCTGACGCCCCTTTTTCGCTATTCGCCGCCTGCGCCGTCATGCCGGCCACCCGCTGGGCGAGCTCGTTCATCGACTGCAGCGCGCGGAACGCCCGTTGATTGTCGGCGTCCGCGGACACGCCTTGCCGCGGTGCCGTGGCGTTCTCGTCCAGGGACAGATCTTCGGTCCAGGGTTGCAGGACCATCTTCGGCTTCAGATCCCGGATGACGTCGCCAGGACCGCTTCCGTCAGCTTTCGTCGCGAACCCGCTGATGTGATCCGCGTGGCGGTGCGTCGCCACGACCGCCATCAACGTACCGCCGTCGCACTTCTGCGCGATGTCCCTGGCGATCGCAAGCATGTGCGAGCCAGTGTCCTCCTCCCGCGTCCCGGTCGTTCCGAAGTCGATCAGCACATGACGCCTTCGCGCGCTAATGCTTCTTCCGTAGACGAATTCGAGCAGGAAACAATCGCCGAAACCCACCTGATACACATACAGGTTGAGGTGGGTCGGCGCCTTGTCCTTGTCAACGGTCTTGGCCATCTGTCACCTCCCAGTGCTTGTCTTGCGGCCGCGCGCCTTCCCGGTCCGCCGGTCAGCCTTCGCGACCTTCCCGGTCTCCGCCGCCTGCCGACGGTCGCACGCGGCGCAGTACGCGCGCAGCCGATGCAGTCTGGCGAAGGCGTTGACGCCCTCGTCGTCGTCCTGCCCGGCGCCGAACAGATACTCCAGGCGCCTGCGCTGGCGAACGCCGTCCTTCAGGTGCCGCGCGATGTGGTACTTGACCTGGCCGTATTGATCGAAGACCAGCGTACCCGCGCCGTATACGGTCAGTGCGGTCGTCGTGTCGATGCCCTCCGGGCGAGGATCGACGTCGCAGGTGTTCCCCAGTTCCGAGCCGAAGATGTCCGCGCGGCAGATGTACTCGCAGATCGTCTCGCGCAGGACAAACCCCTCCGGACCCGCGCGCACGCTCGGACGGACGGAAACGACCTCGGTGTCCGACCGGTCATCGACGTGCAGTACTTTCCGGTTCTCCCAGATGAAACGGAAGACCTCTTCCGCGTCCCGCAGCATCGATTCGAAGTTGGTGCGCCGGTATTGAATCTGCGCCTGGTCCTCGAACCCTGACCAGCAGCCCTGCGCATCGGTGCGATCCGCCGGCGGCGTGATGCCAAACGACGCGAAGGCGTCGAGTACCGCGTCACGGTAGCGATAGCGGCTGTCATCGGGAGCAACCTCGGCATCCACGGTCAGCAACGCGGCAAGGTAATCGCCGAATTCCAGGTCCAGCGGCGGGCAGTAGTCCAGCGCCCGGATGGCCATCGTCAGCAGGTGGTCGGCCACCTTGGCGCCTTCCGCGGCCACCTCGTCCAGGTTGTAGAAGCCGTCGTCGAAAGTGCCCAACTCCTCGATGCGCGCTCGCCATAGTCGGAGCAGGGCGCGCATCATGGCGGCCACGAGAACCTCTCCGCGCGTGTGGGCTTCGGCATAGTCCGGATCGTCGAGGATCGTCTGCGACGGCTCGATCTTCACCGAGCGTCGCAACGCGTTCGCGCGCAGCTCGCCGATCGCGCGGCCGAACTGCTCGGCCAGACCCGACAGCGCGCCATCGGCGAGCGCTTCGGTTGTCAGCGCCTCGCCATGGATCAGCCGCCTGGCGCCGCGTCGGACCAGCCACTTTCGCCGCTTGCCCGCGGCATGATCGACCTGACACAGCGCGATCTCCACCACCTCGCGCAACGAGAAGACCGAGAGTAGCGCCACCACGTCCGCAAAGCCTTCGTGAAACGCGGCCTGATCGGGACCGGACAACGTGAGAAAACCCTCGCGCAGGCCGTCGAGCACGGCATGGGTAGTCTCGTGAACCACGATGTCGTGCGAGAGCGCCGTGAACACCCAATCGCCGTCGACAGCCCCCTCCGACGGAAAGTAGCCGAACATGAGGGCACGATCCTCGCGGGAATAGAAGGCATTGGCGTCGACGAAGGCATGCGGTGCGACGTGCAGTTGGTGACCCCCGAACCCCCAGCCCACGCGGCGGCCCAAGGCGCGTTCAAACCTCGCCAGCGTGCGCATGACCAGCGCATACACGTTCTGAGCATGAAAGGCGGGATCGTCCAGCAAGGCTTGTTCAGCGTGCTTGCGATCCGCCCCGTCCGGCGCCGGCAGGCTTGCGCCATAGTCATCGATCAGACGTCCTTCGTCGTCCTCCCGGTATTCGTGGGCCCGGTACAGCACGCCGCGTTCGGCGTCGTAGTCGACGACCTTGACCCTGTATCCCGTCGGTCCCCATGTGAGCCGTTCCAACGGCACTTCGACCCTGGCGAATACCCGCTCGCCTGCCGGGCCGGTCACGCCGGGATCCTGGGCCAGTATCAGGAAGGCCTGCTTGCCCGGTTTGATCATCGACATCTTCGCCTCCTCACTGTCTTGTTCGGTTCGACCTGCCGGCTCGTCCAGCATTGCGGACCCGCAGTGCGGCGATTGGAACAAGCGCGCCCCGAGCCCGGCAAGCGGGGTCTGGCGCGTGCGACGCGATTCACCATCAATCTTGATGATCTTCCAAGGTCCGCGTTGCGCGGCGTACCCTTCGCCAAGCCACGGCCCAATGCGCAATGCGCCTCGGTCCTACACCGCCAGGATGGACGCTGCGTTAGGCTAATCGCGGACACCCTATCGAAGGAGCCCCCCATGGAAGCGACCAACCACCAGTTCCACGAGCTGTTCGACCAGCTCGGCCTGCCCTCCTCCGAGGCCGAGATCCGCGAGTTCATCGGCCAGCACCGCCCCCTGCCCGGCGACGTCAAGATCACCGAGGCGCCGTTCTGGTCCGAGCAGCAGTCGCGCCTGCTCAAGGAGCTGCTGCTGCAGGACGCGGATTGGGCGGAGGTCGTCGACCAGCTGAACGTCGCGCTTCACTGAACTTCCGGGGCCACGCGCGTCGCTGGTCTCGACGGGCTCAAGGCGATCGACGCGATCGGCCCCTCGCGCTCCGAGCGCCCGCCTCGGGAGCGCCGACGAATCGCAAGGAGGCATGCCTCATGTTCGACCTGCACGTCCACTGGTGGGAGCTGCTCGCCCGCGCGGCGCTCATCTACCTGGCGCTGTTCCTGATGGTGCGCTTGTCGGGCAAGCGGACCATCGGGCAGTTCACCCCGTTCGACCTGCTGGTGGTGATGCTGCTCAGCGAGGCCGTGAGCAACGGCCTGAGCGGCGGCGAGGACTCGGTCACCGGCGCGTGGATCCTTGCCGCGACACTGATCGTGATGAACGCCTTCATCGGCTTCCTGGGCTCCCGGAGCAAGCGCCTGGAGGCGCTGCTGGAAGGGTCCCCCGTGCTCATCGGACGCGACGGCGAATGGTTCCCGCAGGCGCTCCGCCGCCATCGGCTCGGCACGGCGGATGTCGAGAAGGCGCTGCGCGAGGCGGACTGCGAGCTCGAGGAACTGCACATGGGCGTGCTCGAAAGCGATGGCAGCATCAGCATCCTCAAGCGCAAGTAGGTTCTCCCCATTCCGCATGCCAGGTGCCGCAAGAATCGACTACTCCAGCTCGCCCGTCGACCTGGCGCGTTCCCTGATCGGCTGGACGCTGCTGGTCGACGGCGTGGGCGGACGCATCGTCGAGACCGAGGCCTACGACATCGATGACGAGGCCTCCCACAGCTTCCGCGGCATGACGGCGCGCAACGGGGCGATGTTCGGCCCGCCGGGTTCCACCTACGTCTACCGCTCCTATGGGTTGCACTGGTGCTTCAACATCGTGTGCCGGGAGGTCGGCCACGGCGCCGCCGTGCTCATCCGCGCCCTGGAGCCCACGCATGGCCTGGATCTGATGCGGCAACGACGGCGAGCCGAAGATTCACGCCAACTCTGCTCCGGTCCGGGCAAGCTGGCGGAGGCCCTGGGCATCACAGGCGCGCTGGATCGCCATCGGATCGACCAGCCGCCGTTCGCCGTCCTCCCTCCGGCGTGCGACGCGGAGGTCGCTTGCGGAGCACGCATCGGCATTTCGAAGGCGCAGCACCTGCCGTGGCGCTTCGCACTGGCGAAGTCAGCGTTCCTCAGCAGAAAGGTCTGAACTTCCCCGGCGTGGGTCCGGTTGCCGTCAACCGGGAGCTGGCCGCGAAACCCATGTCCGCACGGCGCCGCCGGGCGCCGACGTTCACCGGTAGGCGTCTTCCGCCAGTTCGCACAGCTGTCCGCACCCGATGGGCTTGCTGACGTGCAGATCGAACCCGGCGCTGGCGACCAGGACGCGGTCGCTCTCCTGGGTCCGGGCGGTCAGAGCGACGAGCCGGGCGGGAGCCTGGACCTCGGTGCCCCGGATGCACGCCGCGGTCTCGTAGCCGTCCATGCCGGGCATGTCGATGTCGAGCAGGACCAGGCGTGGCCGCAGCAGCTCCGCCAGCAGGACGGCCTCGGTGCCGCTGTAGACGGCGCAGGCGCAGAAGCCGTAGGCGTCCAGCAGCGCGACGAGGGTATCGGCCGCATCCCTGTTGTCGTCGACCACGAGGATGCGGCACGGGGCGGTCGAATGCTTGGGCTCCATGCCTCCACAGGGCAAGGCGCGGGCCAAGCCCCTCGCTCAAGTAGCATGTCCGCCCATGAGCCTGCCCCACCCGACGCCCTCGCCTTCCCCCACGGAGCGCCTGCGCTGGCTCGACGGCGGCGGCGACATGGGCGCGCGCATGCGGGCCATGGACTGGCGCGACCAGCCGCTGGGGCCGCCGGAAACCTGGCCCCAAAGCCTCCGGTCGGCCGTCAGCATCTGCCTCGGCTCGCGTTTTCCCATGGTGGTGCTCTGGGGCCCGCGGCTCGTCATGCTCTACAACGACGCCTATGCGCCGCTGCTCGGCGACAAGCATCCCGGCGCGCTCGGCTGCAGCATCCACGAGGTGTGGACCGAGATCGCCGACGTCATCGCGCCGCTGATGGCCGGCGTCATGGCCACCGGCGAGGCGACCTGGGTCCCCGACGGATTCCTGGCGCTGGAGCGGCACGGCGCGGCGGAGGAGACCTATTTCTCCTATTCGTTCGGCCCGGTGCGCGTGGAGGACGGCAGCGTCGGCGGCATCCTCGCCGTCACGATGGAAACGACGCAGCGCGTCGTCAGCGAGCGGCGGCTCGCCTTCCTCAAGGCCCTGGCGGATGCCACCGCCGGCGCCACCGATGCCCTGGACGTGTGCACGCGGGCGATGGTCGCGCTGGGCGCCGGCACGCCGGACATCCGGCACGCCGCCGTCTACCTGCGCCAGCCCGGCCGTGGCGACCGGCGGGTCGCGGAGACCGCGTCCGGAGGCGGACCGCGGATCGCCTGGGCCGCCGAGTTCAGCGGTGAGGCACCGGATGTCCCCTGTTCGATCGCCGTGCCCATCCAGATCGAGGGCCGCGCCGAGCGGCTGGGCACCCTCGTCGCCGTGCTCAATCCGCAACGGCCGCTGGACGACGACTACCGCGAGTTCATTGCGCTGATCGGCCGGCAGGTCGCGCGCGCCATCTCGGACATCAACGCCCTGGAGCGGGAACGCGCCCGCGTCCATGCCGAACAGGAGCTCCGCCGCATCTTTGAACAGGCCCCCAGCTTCGTGTGCATCATGAAGGGGCCGGACCATGTGTTCGAGTTCGTCAACCGGGCCCATCTGCAGTTGTTCAACAGCGCGGCGTGGCTCGGCAAGCCGGCGCGGGAAGCCTTCCCCGACATCGCCGGCCAAGGCTATTTCGAGCTGCTCGACGGCGTGTACCGGACCGGCAACCGTTTCGTCGCGGCGTCCGCGCCGCTGCGCTACCGCTACGCGCCCGAGAGCGCCGAGGAAGAGCGCCTGCTGGACTTCATCTTCGAGCCCATCCGCGACGAGGGCGGCCGCATCACCGGCGTCTTCTGCGAAGGCTTCGACGTGACCGCGCAGCGGCGCGCCGAAGCCGCCCTCGCGGCGGCGCTGCAGCAGACGCAGGGCCAGCGGCGGCTGTACGAGGCCATCCTGGCCAACACGCCGGACCTGGCCTACGTGTTCGACCTGTCCCACCGCTTCGTCTACGCCAACGAGGTGCTGCTGCGGATGTGGGGCAGGACCTGGGACGAAGCGATCGGCAAGAACTGCCTGGAACTGGGCTACGAGCCCTGGCATGCGGCCATGCATGACGAGGAGATCGACCGCGTCGTCGCCACCGGCCAGCCGGTCCGCGGCGAGGTGCCGTTCGCGGGTGCCTTCGGGCGGCGCATCTACGACTACATCTTCGTGCCCGTGCTGGGGACCGACGGCGAGGTGATCGCCGTGGCCGGCACCACGCGGGACATCACCGAGATCAAGGCGATGGAGGAGACGCTGCGCAGCCAGGCGGACCAGTTGCGCGAGAACGACCAGCGCAAGGACGAGTTCCTCGGCATCCTGGCGCACGAGCTGCGCAATCCGCTGGCGCCGCTGATGAACGGCCTGGAAGTCTTCCGCCGCCTGGCGTCGCGGGACGAGCCCGCCCTTCAGAAGGTGCAGGCCATGATGGACCGCCAGCTGGTGCAGATGGTGCGTCTCATCGACGACCTGCTGGACATCACGCGGATCTCCAGCGGCAAGATCCGCATGAGCAGGTCTCGCCTGGCGCTGGCCGAGGTGTTGCAGGCGGCCGTCGAGACCAGCCAGCCGGCGATCGACCAGTCGGGGCACACCCTGACCCTGTCCGCGCCCGGTCGCCCCGTCTTCGTCGACGCGGACGCGACGCGGCTGGCGCAGGTGTTCCTGAACCTGCTGACCAACGCGGCCAAGTTCACCGCGCCCGGCGGGCACATCCAGATCACGACCGAGCGGCACGGGAGCGAAGTCGTCGTCACGGTCCGCGATGACGGAGAGGGCATCCCGCCCGACATGTTGTCGAGGATCTTCGACATGTTCGTCCAGGTGGACCGCTCGCAGGAGCGCGAGCGCGAACGCAGCGGGCTGGGGATCGGGTTGTCGCTCGCCAGAGGGCTGGTCGAGCTTCACGGCGGCAGCATCGAGGCCCGCAGCGACGGCCCGGGGCAAGGCAGCGCCTTCATCGTGCGTCTGCCGGCGGCCGCCGATGCCGACCGGCCGGCCGGCGAGGACGACCGACCCGCCGACCCGGACACCTTCGCCGGGCGCCGCGTGCTGATCGCCGACGACAACGTCGACGCCGCGGACAGCCTGGCCCTGCTGGTCGAGCTCATGGGCGCCCAGCCGCGCGTCGTCCACAACGGCCTGGACGCCGTGGCGCAGGCCGGGCAGTTTCAACCGGAGCTGGTGCTCCTCGATCTCGGCATGCCGGGGCTCACCGGCTACGAGGCGTGCGCCAGGATCAAGGCGTCGCCCTGGGGGCGCGACATGATGGTGGTCGCGCTGACCGGCTGGGGGCAGGAGAAGGACCGCCGCAAGTCGCGCGAGGCGGGTTTCGACGCGCACCTCGTGAAGCCGGTCAGCACCGAGGCGATCAAGGCGCTGATGGCGTCGAACGTCCCGGCGCCGTGCGATCCCGCGCGGCAACACCTCGTCGCGAGCCCAGACGCTGCGCATAGAGCCACGTGAATTCGGCGCCGACCAGGAACACCTGGGCCGAGTAGTAGACCCAGACGAACACGACGGCCACGGAGCCGGCCGCGCCGAAGCCGCTCGCCACGCCGGTCTTGCCGATGTACAGGCTGATCAGGATGCGACCGATGGTGAACAGCGTCGCCGTGACCGCGGCGCCGACCCAGACGTCGGACCAGGCCACCTTCACGCGCGGCATGACCTTGTAGATCAGGGCGAAGACCGCCGCGGTCATGGCGAAGCCGACGACGGCGTTGAGGCTCTGCAGCAGCCATTCCCAGCCGCCGAACCAGCCGCCCCACCACTTGCCGAGCGCCGCGACCACGGCGCCGGTCACCAGGGAGACCAGCAGCAGGAAGGCCACGCCGACGATCATCCCGAAGCTGAGCAGACGGGCGCGCACCAGCGTCCAGACGCCGCTCGTCCGGTGGCGCACCGGCGCGCGCCAGATCCGGTCGAGCGCGTCCTGCAGTTCGCCGAAGACGGTCGTCGCGCCGATCAGCAGCACCCCGACGCCGAGCACGGTGCCCAGGATGCCGGTGCTGGGCTTGCTGACGTTGCTGAGCACCTCCTGGATGCCCTTGGCCGCCTCGGGCCCCATCACGCCCTCGATCTGGCCGAACAGCTCGCCGCGCACGGCGTCCTCGCCGAAGACCAGCCCCGCGATCGAGATGACGATCACCAGCAAGGGCCCCAGCGAGAACACGGTGTAGTACGACAGCGCCGCCCCCATGCTGGGCGCGTAGTCGTCGATCCAGGCCGACAGGGAATCCACCATCAGCGACCACCAGGTCTTGAGCGAGCGGCCCGACCAGGAAGGGACGGCGTCCGCCGCGCCCGCGGCATGGCCGGTGTCCTCGGCGCGCGCGGCGTCCGGGACGTTCGCGACGTTCGCGACGTTCGCGACGTTCACGGAGAGGGTCGATGGGTCCGGCGATGGCGGTGTCATCCCTTCCCCCGGCAACGGGCGCGCCCAGCCTCGACCTCGATCGATGCCTTGCCCATTCATCGCCCCCGCAGCAGGATTGGGCAAGACAAAGGCAGCATCGTGCGTTGCCCTGGGAGCGGGCGGCGACGAACAATCCACCTCATCGACACGAATCCTCGTTCACCCCTTGCGGAGCCGACAGCCATGAACAACTTCAGCCTCAACACGCCCACCAAGATCCTGTTCGGGAAGGGCCAGATCGCCGAGCTCGGCCGGGAGATCCCCGCGGACGCCCGCATCCTCGTCACCTACGGCGGCGGCAGCATCAAGAAGAACGGCGTGCTCCACCAGGTGCGCCAGGCGCTGGCCGGCCGCACGGTGGTCGAGTTCGGCGGCATCGAGCCCAACCCCACCTTCGAAACGCTGATGAAGGCCGTGGAGGTCGTCAAGGCCGAGCGGATCGACTTCCTGCTGGCCGTGGGCGGCGGCTCCGTCGCGGACGGCACGAAGTTCATCGCCGCCGCCGCGCTGTACGACGCGGCCCGCGACCCGTGGGAGATCCTGCTGACCCGCGGGGCCAAGGTCACTGGCGCCGTGAAGATGGGCGTCGTGCTGACGCTGCCGGCCACGGGCTCGGAATCCAACAACGGCGCCGTCATCAGCCGTCAGGCGACGGGCGACAAGCTGCCGTTCTTCTCGGCCTTCACCTACCCGGTGTTCGCGGTCCTCGACCCGGTGACGACCTACAGCCTGCCCGCGCGCCAGGTGGCCAACGGCGTCGTGGACGCCTTCGTCCACACGGTCGAGCAGTACCTGACCTACCCGGCGGAAGGCCGGATCCAGGATCGCTTCTCCGAAGGCATCCTGCTCACGCTGATCGAGGAAGGTCCGCGGGCGCTGACCGAGCCGGAGAACTACGACGTCCGCGCCAACGTGATGTGGAGCGCGACGCAGGCGCTGAACGGCCTGATCGGTGCCGGTGTTCCGCAGGATTGGGCAACGCACATGATCGGCCACGAGCTGACCGCGATGCATGGCCTCGACCACGCGCAGACGCTGGCGATCGTGCTGCCGTCGGTGCTCGAGTACAAGAAGGAACAGAAACGCGCGAAGCTGCTGCAGTACGCGGACCGCGTCTGGGGCCTGCGCGACGGCAGCGAAGCGGCGCGCATCGACGGCGCGATCGCGGCCACGCGGGCCTTCTTCGAGCAACTGGGCGTCGGCACGCGCCTGTCCGCCTACGGGCTGGACGGCAGTTCCATCCCGGCGATGATCGCCAAGTTGAAGGAACACGGCGGCACCGCGCTGGGCGAGCACCAGGACATCCGGATCGAGGACAGCCAGCGCATCCTCGAAGCCGCCCGTTGATCGCCGGCTGATTCCTCACCGAGCCTTCGCTGACTCCCCGCTTTCGTGGCGCACGCGGCCTGCAGACCGCGTGCGCCCGAAGCCTTTTGAAGCACCCATGGCGACCATCCTCAACGACAGCATCCGCCAGCGGATCATCGACGCCGCGACCCGCTACCGGTCCGCGTCCTTCTCCACGCCGTCGCCGGTGGCCGGCGTCCGGATCCTCTATTCCGAGACCTCGCACCCGCGCACGCCGGTGCTCTACGAGCCGTCCATCGTCATCGTGGCGCAGGGCGCGAAGGTGGGTTTCGTCGGCGAGAAGACCTTCCGCTACGACGCGGACAACTACCTGCTGCTGACGGTCCCCCTGCCCTTCGAATGCCAGACGATCGCGAGCAAGACGAAGCCCTTCGTCGGCGTATCGATCGACATCGACACGGCGGTGCTGCAGGAGTTGCTGATCGACCTGGAGGACGAGGGCCTCGACCGCCGCGCGAGCCTGGAGTGCACCGGCGTCAACAGCGCGGCGTTCACCGAGGAAGTGCTCTGCGCCATCGAACGCCTGTTCGACGCGATGCACCAGCCGCGCGACGCGAAGGTGCTGGGCAAGCTCATCCTCAAGGAAATCATCTATCACGTGCTGTGCGGCGACAGCGGCGCGGCGCTCCAGGCGCTGGCCAACCGGCACACGCATTTCGCGCAGGTGACGAAGGCGCTGCAGCACATCGAGTCCCACTACGCCAAGCCGCTCAGCGTCGAGCAACTGGCGGGCCTGGTGAACATGAGCGTGTCCGCCTTCCATCACAACTTCAAGGCGGTGACCAACACCTCGCCGCTGCAGTACGTGAAGAGCTACAAGCTGCACAAGGCCCGGCTGATCATGCTCAACGAAGGTGTGAAGGCCGGCGTCGCGGCCACGCGCGTGGGTTACGAGAGCCCGTCCCAGTTCAGCCGCGAATTCAAGCGCTACTTCGGCGCCACGCCGGTGGATGAGGTGGCGCGGCTGAAGGCGTTCAGTCCGTCGGTCAGTTGACCCGCAAGCGCTAGCGGCAGCGGGCGGCCTTCGTCAGGCCCTTGCCGTTCATTACAATTTTTGTTGTAATGTTGATCATGGACAAGACAACTGCCCTGGCCGGACTCGGCGCACTCGCTCATCCCATTCGACTCGACGCGTTCCGCGCCTTGGTGGTGGCGGGTGAGCACGGCCTGACCCCGGGTGCCCTCGTCGAGATGCTCGGCATCGCCTACGCCAAGCTGGGCTTCCATCTGAAGGACCTCGCCGAGGCGGGGCTGGTGACCTCCGAGCAGGTCGGGCGCAACGTGGTCTATCGGGCCGTGTACCCGCAGATGAACGCGCTCCTGGCCTACCTCACCGAGAACTGCTGCCAGGGCGCCGCGTGCGCCGTGGCGCCGACCTCGGCCCGTTGCGGCTGCTGACAGGGGATCCACCATGGCATCGACGCTCTGCAACGTGCTCATCCTCTGCACGCACAACTCCGCGCGCAGCGTGCTCGCCGAGGGCATGCTGAATCATTGGGCGAAGCGGCTCGGCAAGGAGGTTCGTGGCTTCAGCGCGGGCAGCGCGCCCAGCGGCCGCCTCAACCCGTTTGCGCTGGAGGCCTTGCAGGCCGCCGGCGTCGACACCGCGGGCTATCGCAGCAAGAGCTGGGACGAGTTCAGCGCGCCGGACGCGCCGCCGCTGTCCATCGTCATCACCGTGTGCGACAGCGCCGCCGCCGAGCAATGTCCCGTCTTCTTCGGCGGGACAGGACAACCGGTCAAGGTGCACTGGGGCTATCCGGACCCGTCCGACGCCGAAGGCGGCGATGAAGGCAAGCGCCGCGCGTTCGAGCTCACGCGGCAGGCCATCGGGTATCGCATGCTGCAGCTGGTGCAGTTGCCCTTGTCGACGATGAGCCAGGCGGACCTCCAGCAGGCGCTGGGCGAGATCGCCCGGAGCTGACGCGATGACACTGTCCCGCAAGCTGCTGGCAGAGGCCTTGGGATCGGCGCTGCTGCTCGCCGTCGTGATCGGCTCCGGCGTGATGGCGGAACGCCTCTCCGGCGGCAACGCGGGCATCGCGTTGCTGGCGAACGCCCTGGCCACGGTGGGCGGCCTGTACGTCCTGATCGAGGTGCTCGGCCCCGTCAGCGGCGCCCACTTCAACCCCGCCGTCAGTGCCGTGATGGCCTGGCGCGGCGAGCTCGCCAGGAGCGCGCTGCTGCCCTACGTCGCCGCTCAACTGCTGGGCGCCGTGCTCGGCGCCTGGCTCGCCCACGCCATGTTCGACCTGACCCTGCTGCAGTTCTCGACCAAGCTGCGCAGCGGCACGGGCCAGTGGATCGCCGAGGGCGTCGCCACCTTCGGGCTGTTGCTGGTCATCCTGCGCGCGCCTCCCGCGCGCGTGGCGGCGATGGTCGCAGCCTATATCGGCGCGGCCTACTGGTTCACGGCATCGACGTCCTTCGCCAATCCGGCGGCCGTCTTCGGTCGCATGTTCAGCGACAGCTTTGCCGGCATCGCGCCGGCCAGCGCACCGGGCTTCATCGTCGCCGAACTGGTCGGCGCCGTCCTCGCGGCAGGCGTGCATCACCTGTTGTCGCCCCCTCGGATCGTCGATCGCGACGCCTCCTCCACCCCATCGACGCCTGCACCCCATGTCTGAACGCCTCTTTCCCGATGCCACGTTCCCGGCGCTGACCGACGGTCTGCTGGACCTCCCCACGCCGGATCGCCTGACGGTGCCGTCACCCTCCGCGCATCCACCGCGCATCCTGATGCTGTACGGCTCGCTCCGCGAGCGCTCCTACAGCCGGTTGCTGACCTTCGAAGCGGCGCGCCTGCTCGAAGCCATGGGCGCGGAGGTCAGGATCTTCGATCCCTCCGGCCTGCCTCTGCCGGACGACGCGCCCGATGCGCATCCGAAGGTGCGGGAACTGCGTGAGCTCGCCGCCTGGTCCGAGGGCATGGTCTGGTGCTCCCCCGAGCGGCATGGCGCCATGACGGGGATCATGAAGACGCAGATCGACTGGATCCCCTTGTCATCGGGCTCGGTGCGACCCACGCAGGGCAAGACGCTGGCGGTGATGCAGGTGTCCGGCGGGTCGCAGTCGTTCAACGCCGTGAACCAGCTGCGGGTGCTGGGCCGCTGGATGCGCATGCTGACCATCCCGAACCAGTCGTCCGTCGCCAAGGCCTTCGCCGAGTTCACGGACGAGGGTCGGATGAAGCCCTCCCCCTACTACGACCGCGTGGTCGACGTGATGGAGGAGCTGTTCAAGTTCACCTTGCTGACGCGCGATCTCGGTCCCTACCTGACGAGCCGCTACAGCGAGCGCAAGGAGAGCGCTGAGGAACTGGCCAAACGTGTCAACCTGAGTGCGGCGACGGGATGCGCGCCTGCGGCAGGAGCACCCGGCTGCGGCTGCGCAGCCGCTTGCAGTCCCTGAGCGCGCGCTCCCGTCCACGCCACGTCAGAAGTTGCTCCATTCATCGCTGTCGCCTGCCGCCACTGCCGTGCGGCGCGGCGTCGGGGCGTGGTGTGACGCCCCCGGCTGCCGGAGAGTCTGAGGCAATCGAGCCGGTCCCGCGGGACGATCGATGGCAAGGTGCCCCCTGCGATTCGACTGCTGCGTCGCACGGTCGGCGACGGACGGACGCCCGCCCTTGTCCAGCGAGAAGACCGAGACGGCCTGCACCAGTTGAGAGGCCTGGACGCGCAGGCTCTCCGCGGCCGCGGCGCTCTGCTCGACCAGCGCGGCATTCTGCTGGGTCACCTGGTCCATCTGGGTGACGGCCTGACCCACTTGACCCACACCGGCGCTTTGCTCATGGCTGGCGGAGCTGATCTCGCCCACGATGTCGCTGACCCGTCGGACGGCTCCGACCACCTCTTCCATCGTCTGTCCCGCGCGATCCACCAGGATCGAGCCTTGCTCGACCTCATCGACGCTCGCGGAAATGAGGGTCTTGATCTCCTTCGCCGCCTGCGCGCTGCGCTGTGCGAGATTGCGGACTTCGCTGGCCACCACGGCAAAACCGCGCCCCTGCTCGCCGGCCCGGGCGGCCTCGACGGCCGCATTGAGCGCCAGGATGTTGGTCTGGAACGCGATGCTGTCGATCACCCCGATGATGTCCGAGATCTTCCTGGAGCTCTCGTTGATCCCCTTCATCTTGCTGACGACCTCGCTGACCACCTCGCCCCCCTTGATCGCCACGGTGGAAGCCCCCAGCGCCAGCTGGTTGGCCTGCTGCGCGTTGTCCGCGTTGTTGCGCACCGTGGTGCCGAGCTGGTCCATCGTCGCCGCCGTCTGTTGCAGGGCGCTCGCCTGTTCCTCGGTACGCTGGCTGAGATCCGCGTTCCCGGTCGCGATCTCCGACGAACCGTTGGCAATGGAGTCCGACACGTCGCGCACCTGCGCGACGATGGCCGAGAGGCTGGCCTGCATGGCGCCGAGCGACGCCAGCACACTGCCCGCCGGCGCCACGTCCGCGCCGACGACGGGACTCAGATCGCCCTCGGCGACCTTGCGCGCGGCAATGCTCAGATCCGCCGGTTCGGCGCCAAGGGCGCGCGACAGCCGTCTGACGATGAACAGGCCGGCCAACGCCGCCGCCGCGAAGGCGATGGCACACGCCACCAGCAACAGGTTCCTTTCGACCTCGAACTGCTGCGCGGCCGCCTGAATCATCTGTTCCGCGCGTCGCTCCGTGTACTGGGAATACGCGTTCGTCTCGTTGACCAAGGCGGCCAGGAGAGGACGGCATTGCTCATTCATCTTGAGCACCGCCTGCTCCGTCTGCTTCTTGAGCGCAAGATCCACGATCGCCAGAGCGACCGGTGCGTACTTCTCCTCGATGCGGGCAATGCCCTGGATGAGGTCGCGCGCCTTCTCCGGGACGCCTTCCGCCGCGCCCATCTGCACCAGCTTGGCCATGTGCTCGGTCACGTCCTTGTGAGCCCGCATGACCTCGTTCTTCTCTGCCTCGAGATCCTCGGGCTTGCTCACCAGCACCAGATTGCGGGCGGCGATGGCACGCCGATCGACGGCAGTGCGCACGTGTTCCGCCATGGTGGCTCGGGCATTGATGCCCTGGACAAAGCTGACGAAGTGCTCATTCGCGTCATGGAGCGCCTTCAGCGACAACCCCGCCACCAGGAGCATCAGCAGCGCGAGGCCACTGAATGCCGCGATCAATTGGCTCCGCACGGTCAGTTGCCTGCGGCTGACCATCGTTGAATCCGTCGTCATTTCTGCGCTCCTCGTTCGTTTCGGTGGCGCCAGTGTCTGACGCCGTACGACGGAAAGAAAGCATTTCAATCACTTCACATGTGATGAATTCGATACTTTCTCACACCAAGGGAGCGTGTGGGGACGGAACTCGCATCGCGATCGACATCGCCGAGGACAGACGACAGCACCTCGCTTACGGGGAAATTACGCGAAAACCACGGGAAACGACGGCAGATTGGAGCCGTTTCGCCGCGCCGCGTGCGAACTTTTTATCAATTACAGACCCCACCGCAATTCGGCAGTTGAATGATAAAACTGAAACCCCTACAGTGCATTCATCGCATGAAGGAGATGGGCAATGAGAAAGGTCCTGATCGTTGACGACCACGCTGACATACGGCGCCTGGTCCGATTGACGCTCGAATTCGAGGACGTCGAAGTGCAGGAAGCAGCCAATGGCCCGGAGGCCTTGCAGGTGCTCGAGCGATGGCGGCCCGATGCCATGCTGGTGGACGTGATGATGCCCGGCATGGACGGCATGGCCCTGTGCAGGAGTGTCCGGCGCAACCCCGTCACCAGCCGCATTCCAGTCCTCTTCCTGACGGCGCGTGGTCAGGCGCAGGATCGCGAGCAAGGCCTCCAGGCCGGCGCGAGCGCTTACCTGATCAAGCCCTTCAGCCCGTTGCAGCTGATTCGCGAACTCGATCGCGTCAGCGCGGGGACGGCGGCATGAACACGTCGGCGCGGGGAGTGGAGAACTCCTACGACGATCAGGCCATCGCCCAGATGGAGCGGATCGTCATCGACCTGAAGCTGATGTATCGAGAGCGCAATGAAGCCCTGCGGGAAGTGGCCAGCGCCCACCATGAAGCGTTGCTGCGCCTGTCCCGTGCCGCCGAGTATCGCGACGACGACACGGGTGTTCACATCGTGCGGATCGGTTTCCTGTCGGAGGCGCTCGCCCTGATACTCGGGGAAGGCCCGATCTTTGCCCGGCTGCTTCGCAACGCTGCCCCGATGCACGATGTGGGGAAGATCGGCATTCCCGACCATGTGCTGAAGAAGCCAGGGGCGCTGACAGCCGAAGAGCGGGTGATCATGAACCGTCATCCCGAGATCGGCGCGAAGATTCTCGGTCGTTCGCGCATCCCCCTGTTCCAGCTGGCCGCCGAGGTGGCCCTCCACCACCATGAACGCTGGGATGGCGCCGGCTATCCTCAAGGCCTGGCCGGAGAAGCGATCCCGCTGTCCGCTCGCATCGTGTCCGTCGCGGACTTCTGCGATGCACTGACGATGCAGCGGTGCTATCGACCGGCATTCCCTCCGTCGACCGCCTTGGAGATGCTCGCCGCCCAGCGAGGCGCCGCGTTCGACCCGCGCGTGGTCGACGCGTTCATCACGCATGCCGACGATCTCTTCGCGCTGCGCGCGCGCATCGACGCATCGCCTGCCAGCTACGACGATCTCGTCGTCACGGACTGAGGTTTCCCATGGACATCGCAAGACGTGTCATGCCTGCCCCCGCGGCCGGCGGGCCCCGACCGGTCCGCTGTGGTCTGGGCGCATGCGCCTGGCGGCTCCTCGTCGCCGTGGCGCTGTTTCCGATCTCCTGGTGCTTCGCCGCCGCGGAGGTCGCGCCGGCCGACTCGACGCTCTCCAAGGTCCGCGCGTCGGGAGAGCTTCGCGTGTGCATCTGGCCGGACTACTACGGCATCACGTTCCGGAATCCGCGCAATGGGCAACTCGCCGGCATCGACATCGACCTCTCCGCGGAACTGGCCAGGGAACTGTCGGTCAAGCTGCGATACGTGGAGTCGTCCTTCACCGCGCTGATCGACGATGTCACGCAGGGCCGCTGCGACGTGGCGATGTTCGCGGTCGGCATCACGTCCCAGCGTCGCGAGAAGCTGGCGTTCAGTGCGCCCTATCTTCAGAGCGACATCTATGCGATCACCACCCGATCCAATCGCGTCGTCAAGCGGTGGGAAGACATCGATCGACCGGGCGTCGTGGTCGCGGTGCAGGCGGGCACCTTCATGGAACCCGTCATGGCGTCGCGCCTGCGCCAGGCCAGCTTGCAGATCGTGCGACCGCCCGCCCGGCGCGAGGCGGAGCTTGAATCCGGCCGGGTCGATGTCTTCATGACGGACTATCCGTACAGCAGGCGCCTGCTGGACAACTCCGACTGGATGCGGCTGCTGGCGCCGCCGACGCCGTTCCACGTGCTGCCATACGGGTATGCGGTGAGATTGGGGGACCCGGCCTGGCTGTCACGCATCGACGAGTTCGTCGCGGCGATCAAACGCGATGGCCGACTGGCGTCGGCGGCCCGCCGCCACGGTCTGACAGACATCGTGGTGCGCTGAAGCATGCCGCTGACCCTCACCCCATCGACCCGGTTGACGCGCTCGGTCCGGCTGGCTGGGGGACTGCTGGCGCTTGCGGCGTTGCTGGGCATGGCGCTCATCGCCTGGAAGACCAGGTCGAACGCCTTCGAGGTGGCCACCGGGCGGACCCGCCTGCTGGCCCGCGTGCTGGAGGACCAGGCCACGCGCACCATCGACTCCGCGGCGCTCGCCTTGACGGCGGTGGCCGACACGCTCCCGCCACGGACCGCGGTTGAAGCCGGGCGGGTCGACCCCATGCTCCATCAGACACTGACCGCGCTGCCGCATCTGCGGGCCGCTGCGTTGCTGGACGATCAGGGACGGGTCATGGCCAGCTCATCGCCCGGCGACGTGGGGCGGCAGGTGCCGCTGCAGGCGTGGGGGACCTTGCCGGCCATGGGCAAGACGGCGTTGCTGCGCCTCCAACCGGGCCGCGGACTGTCCGATGCCGCTGCGGACAGCCGCATCGCGGGGACTGCCTTTCTGCCGCTGGCGTTGACGCTGAGCGCCGGTGGGAGAACGTTGTACCTGCTCGCGCTGATCAATCCCGATGCCATCGCCAACTACCAGCAGGGGACGATTGAATCCGACGGACAGGCGGCCGCCCTGTTCAGCTACGACGGTCAACTCCTCGCCGGGACGACCGACATGCCGGTGACGCCGGGAACATGGCAACGCGAGCATCGCCTCTTCCGGGAGGCGCTGCCATCGCAGGATCACGGCGACTGGCGCGGGGCCGGATTCCGGAAGGGACCGCAGATCGTCGCCTACCGGGTCTCCCGCACCCGGCCGCTGGCCGTGGTCGTCGAGCAGTCGGAAGACTCGGCCCTGGCGGCCTGGCGGGAGGGGCTGTGGTGGGATGCCTGCGGCCTTCTGGTGCTCGAGGTCCTGGTCCTGGGAGCCACCCTGGCCACGCTGCGGGCCCTGCGGACCCGAGCAGTGGCCCGGAAGATCCTGGACGAAGCGCACGTCAGACTCGCGGCGAGCGAGCGCGAGATGGCGGTCGTCCTTCGCAGTGTCCAGGAACTCATCTTCCGGACCGACGCGGACGGACGCCTCAGTTTCGTCAACGCGCGCTGGGGACTGGTCACCGCCGATGCGCCGGACAAGGTGCTGGGCCGATTGGTGTCGGAACTGGCGATCGAATCGGATCAGGCGCGCGTGGCCAGCCTGTTCTCGGCCGTCTCGCGCGTCGGGGTCCGAGCGGAGGAAGCGACGTTCCTGACGACCCAGGGCGAAGCGCGACGCTTCGCGCTCGCGGTGGTCCCGCTGCTCAAGGGCGGAGTCATCTCGGGCTATGCGGGATCGGCCGTGGATGTGACTGACCGGTTTGCCGCCGAATCACGCCTCCAGCATCAACTCGATCTCGTGGCGCTGCTGCTGGAGCTGAGCCCGCAACCCACCTCCATGGTCGATCGGGACGGCCATATCGTCACTGTCAATCGCGCCTGGGAGCTGTTCACCGGCCTGGCCAGGGAAGAAGTGGTGGGCCGGCCCGTCCGCCCCTCCATGCCCGAAGCGGACGAAGAGCCTCCGACCTCCGACTGGGTGCCCTTCGAGGCGGTCAGGGGAAGAAACCTCTTGCGCTATGAGACGCAGATGAGGGGCCGCGACAAGGATTGCCGCGACGTCGTCGTCTCGAAGGTGGTGGTGCCGGGCGACCGGCGACAGGCGGCCGGCGTCCTTTTCACGTTGACTGATGTCTCCGAATTCCGCCGCGCTGAACGGGCGATCCGCGAGGCCAAGGAGGCGGCAGAGGAAGCATCCCGCGTCAAATCGGAATTCATCGCCAACATGAGCCATGAACTCCGGACGCCGCTTCAATCCATCATCGGCTACTCGGAACTGGGCAAGGCCCGGGGATCGGAAACAGCCCCCCGGCTTGCGACCATGTTCGGGGAGATCCATGCGTCGGGCCACCGCATGCTGGCATTGGTCAACGATCTCCTGGACGTTTCCAAGCTCGAGAGCGGCGTCGGCACGTTCGATCTTGAACGCTGCGACCTGCGCGCGCCGGTGGCCAGCGTCGTTCGGGAACTTGAACCCCTGCTGGCATCACGCGGCCTTCGCATCGACATCAGCCAGTCGGACTCGCCGCTGATCGCGCGGGTCGACCCCCTTCGTTTCCAGCAGGTGATGCGCAATGTGCTCGCCAATGCGATTCGTTTTTCTCCGGAAGGCGGCGTGATTGAAGTGCGGACCGATCAGACCCCCTCGGTCGAAGCGCATGTCGTCATCCTCGATCGCGGACCTGGCATCCCGCCCGACGAGCTGGATCGGATCTTCCACGCCTTTGTGCAATCGAGCGCCACCAAGGACGGATCTGGAGGAACGGGCCTGGGCCTGGCGATCAGTCGCAAGATCATGGCGGTCCTGCGTGGTCGCATCTACGCCCGGAACCGGCCCGGCGGCGGGGCGGAGTTCCACATCGAAGTGCCCCTTCGCGCCGCCTCGGCGTCATGACGCCGCAGGGGACCGGGACCGCGTATCACGGCCTCACAGCCGTGCCGGCTGCGCATCGATCGTGATCAGGTCCCGCCCGCCGTGGGCGGTGTTGATCTTCCCGCCCAGCGTGACCTTGCCGCCGCCGAGGAAGCGTTCGGCAAAGCCTTGCGGACCGGCCTCCTTGTCTTCTGCCGCCTTCGGCGTCGCGCGGAACTCGCCGCTCGCCACCGACGAGTCCCGCGCGCGCTGATTCAACTCGTTGACGAACAGCCGGAACGGCTGCCAGCTGGCCTCCGCCTCGACATGCGCCGCGATCTGCTTCTGCAGGTCCTTGATCTGCGTCGCCGCGCCCTCGTCCACCGGCGCCCCCGGCCGCTGCAGCACGTTGATCCGCTCCAGGCAGGCGTTGATCGTGTCCGCCGCCTCCGGCGTCAGGCACTTGCGTTCGATGAACAGGCGGTTGTTGCCCGGCGGCAGATTGACCATCTGTTGGAGGAAGCCCTTCAGCGCCTCGTCGCCGCCGCGCAGCACGCCGTCCGGGCCGCGCTGGCCCAGCCGCGCCTGCCACTGGCCGCTCTCCTTGTTCACCAGCTTGATGAAGTCGTCCTGCACGGCGTACTCGCGGTGCTTGTACGAGATGTTCGGCTTGACCTTGCCATCCTCCGTGGTGATGCGCACGAAGCCGTTCTTCGCCTGGATCACCAGCTCCGTCTCCACGCCGACCTTGTGCCGCGCGAAGACGCCGACATCGGGCTGGTCGGCGCGCTTGATCGTCGGATGCGAGACGCCCACGCTCGCCGCCGCGCCCAGCGAGGTGCGCGACCCGCTGCCGGCCTGCACCGTCCGCGTCGCGCCGGCTTCGTCCTTGGCCTTGCTGCGGTTCATGAAGGTGTGCTTGAGCGCGACGCCCGCCGTGCCCGACGCGCTGGCCACGCCCAGGATCTTGCCGCTGCCGCTGCCGTCGACGCTGAGCGAGCCGTTCACCTGGTGCGACTTGCCCTCGTTCCAGCCGAAGGAGATGTCGCGGTAGTCGCCGACCTTGCCCACCATCTGCGCCCACATCTCGCCGCCGTTGGCGGGGCGCGCCGGCGCGCCGTTCTGCCCGTTCTGCGCGGCGAGCGCGAAGATCGAGTTCACCGTCAGTTCGCTCATGCGCTTCCAGCTGCCCTCCGGCGCCCGCATGGCCGTCGACTGCGCGGGCGTCAGCGAGGCCGTCAGTTGCCGGTGCTCCGTGCCTGTCTTGTTGGTGCGGATCATCAGCCCCTTGCTGAACAGGTGCGCGCCGCCCAGCCGCGCCATCGCCTGCACGCTGCCGCCCAGCTTGCCGACCTGCGCGCCCACGCGCACGCCGCCGCCCAGCATCTCGGTGACCTTGGTCTCGTTGCCGAGGAAGATCACGCCGGTGTTGGAGGCCACGCCCGCCTTGAGCACCGCCGTGCGGCTGCGGTCGACGTTGAATTCGCCCACCGGCGTGATGCCCGTCGTCAGGCCGCCGATCCCGTCCACGCTGGCCACGCCGTAACCGAACATGCCGCCGACGCCGAACTTGCGGCCGTCGCTGTAATCCGTCATGTCGCCGCCGGCGACGACGGTGACCAGCACCTGGCGCAGGATGTCCTGACGAGCCTGCGGCGTGGCGGCGTCGAAGTCGCGCTGCAACTGCGCGAGATCGCTGTCCATCGCCGCCTTGCCGCGCAGGACCTTCAGGTCTCCCCGGAGCTGCGTGACCTCGGCCGCGCCGCCCTGCGGCACCGATCCGGGCGCGCCGGACGCGCTGAGCCGCCCTGCCTTCACCCAGTCGTTCAGCGTCCCGGGCAGCAGCGCCTTGTCCGCGTGCGCGGCGGCATCGGCATCCACGAGGGTCTGGTTCAGCGCCGGGGGCGCCACGTGCACCGGCGGCGGTGCTCCCGCGGGCGTTCCGGCCGGCGGCGGCGGATTGGAGATCTCGTCGTTGACGCGGGCCGCGGCCGCGCCGATCTCGGCCTGCGTGAGCCGCAGCCCCTGCGTCAGGTCGATCAGCGGATCGGCAGCCGCGGGCACCTTCGCGTTCCATGCGTCCATCACCGCCAGGCGCATGACCGCGCGGGTGCGCTCGTCGCCGGTCATGGTCGCGGCATTGGCCCGCACGTCGTCCAACAGCAGCGTCCTGCTCCGGTCCAGCGCCCCCTTGAGCCGCTTGGCATGCTCGCCCGGCACGGTGCCGATCTCCGACCCGAGCGGTCCCGCCTGCATCAGCGTCTTCAGCGGCGTCTTGTCCTTGCCGACCTTGCGCCGCATCGAATCGATCGGATGACGGAGCGAGTCCCGCACGCCGGGTCCCGAAACCTGCGTCTTGCAGGCGAGGTCGATGTACTTGCAGAACTTGTGCAGCCGCTTGGCCATCAGGTGGAAGTCGGAGCCCGACCCGCTCTCCGTGAAGCCGTTGCGCAGCGCGACGTAGGCGGGCTTCATGTCCGGATTCGGATCGGCCGCGCCTCGCGCGCGGGTGAGGTTGTCCGCCGCGTAGAGAAAGGCCTGCGTGGGCAGCGTGGCCGGATGTTCCGGATCCCGGCGCTGCGCCGTGCCGCGGCGCATGTTGCCCGTGCCCAGGCGCCTGTGGTCGATCAGCTTGACGTGCTCGGGATGCGCCGCGATGGCGGCGCGGAAGTCCGCCGGTGTCTGGTTGCCGCCGACGTTGAATCCCTGCGCCAGCAAGGCGCTCTCGGCGCGCAGGCCGAGCTTGTAGTGCTCGACCGCATGCTCGGCATGCTGGCGCGTCTGGAAGGCCGCCAACGCCGCGTTGTGGGTGGTCTGGGCGGCGGGGGTCGGATTCGGCCCGAGCGCCGCCGGCATCGGCGCCGCCGGCGGCAGCGACAGTCCCTGCAGGTCCAGCAGCGCCTGCATGCCGCCGGACGTCGCGGCGAGCGCGCGCTTGGCGGCATTGGCCAGCCGCTCCACCTCCGGCCCGGGCGGCGCCGTCGTCACGCCGGCCAGCGGCGACGGCGCCGGGCCACGCGGCACCATGCCCGGCAGCGCCGGGCCGCCGCTGTTCCAGAGCGCGTTGTAGACATGCGCGGCGACGGTCGGATCGTCGGTGACCGTGCGCAGCGTCGTCGCGATCAGCAGCGCCTGCTCATGACGCAGCGGATGACCGTCGGGCCGGCCGGCCGGGTCGGGATTGGGATGGGTGAGCAGCGCCTGCGCCAGCATCGTCCCGACCGGCGTGGACTCGGTCGCGTGCGTCTCGGTCGCGAACATGCGACCGACCTCGGACGCGAAGGCCGCCGCATTGCCGAAGGCCGGTGGTGTCTGCGCCGCGCGCTGGGTGCGGATGGACGCGTCCGTCAGCAGATTCGCCGCGCCGCCGGCGGCGACCTTCACATGCGCATCGACGCGCTTCAGGGCGCCGTCGCTCAGGACCTTGTCCGTCGGTGTCCGGGCCGGCGGAACGCCATTGTTGAACTTGGTCGGCGCGCTGCCGCTGGTGGAGCCGGTGATGGACCCGACGGCAAAGTCGACCTTGACCGGTGCCATGCGCCGCTCCACCGCGGCCAGCGGTCGGCTCAGCAGGGTGTCCTTGGCCTTGTGCCCGATGGAGCGCTCGTCCGGATGCGGCGGCGCGGCCTTGGGACGGATCTCCTCGCACAACGCGTCGATCGCGTGCCCGACCCGCTGCTGTGCCTGATCGGCGGCGAGCTCGCGCGCGTCGCGCGCCCGGGCGCTGGCACGGGCGGTGGCATCCGCATTGTCAGCCGCGACCCGGTGCTGGTCCCGCTGCTGATTGGCGGTGGTCTCGAGGGGTCCACTCGTCTGCACATGGTTCTGGCACGTGGCCAGGTTGCCACGCTCGACATTGGCTGCGGTGAGGAGTTGCGCCACCACCGTCTGCTGCGTGTGGATGGCGTTCTGCGCCAGTGTCAGATCGGCATTGGCCCGCTGCAGGGCCCGGCTGGGCGCCGGCGGAGGAGCGCCCGGCGCTGGCGCGGGCATCGCGGCCTGGGCGGCATTCACGGCCTGCTGGCAGGCCTGGTGGTGGGCGTGCAGATCCCCGCCGGGCTGCAGGCGGTCGCGCGCCTGCGCATGGCGGTCGATGGCCGCGTCGGTGATCCCCTGCTGCTTCGCTTCCGCATCGCGATGCGTGGCGGCCGTGCGGGTGCTCTCCGCCGCATCGGCCGTGGATTGCGCCAGCGTGCGATGCGCCTGCGTCGCGGCGACCGCATGGGGCACGGCGGTCTGCGCGGCTGCGGCATGGTCCTGCATGGCCCGCTGCTCGGGCGAGTTCGCGGCGGTCAGCGTGGCCAGCGTCTGGCTCGCATGGGTGAGTCGCGCGATCGCATCGTTGGCCGCCGTCACCCGCTGCTGGGCGGCGGCATGCGCCGCGATGCCCGTGCGCTGGTCCGCCTGTGCGGTCGCGAAGTCGGTGGCGTGCGTGTCGATGGCGGTGTTGTTGAGCGTCCGGCGGTTCTCCGCCGTGGTGATCGCCTGCCTCAGCTGCTGAAGGGCCGTGTTGGCGTTGTCCCGATCCGCCGTCGCCTGCGCGATCCGTTGCGCGCGGGTGGGCGCCGCGGGACCGGCTCCCGCAGGGGCGGGCTGTGCCGGCGCCGGCGGATCTGGCGGAGCGCTCTGCGCGAGCCGCAGCGCGCGCTCGGCGTTGTTCAGGTTCGTCCTCTCCCTTCCCAAGGCGGGATCGTTGCGGGCGGCGTGCACTGCGGCGTCGAGCGCGGGGACCTGCGCCCGCGCCGCGTTCAGCAAGCCCTGATGCCGGTTCACTTCCGTCTGGAGATGGGGCAAGGCCGCCGCGGTCTGCTGGGCCTGCGCCTGCGCAGACGTCAGCTCGGCCTGACGCCGCGGCGCTTCGGCCACCGCCGCGGCGGCCGCGGCGGTGCCGCGCTGCTGGAGGTCCTGGATCGATTGCTGGCGCTTGTTGAGCGCGGCGTTGGCCGAGGCCTCGCCATCGACGCGCGCCGCCACCTGGCCATGCGCGCCGTGGGCCTGCCCCATCGCCGTCGCGATGTCGGGCAGCACGGCCGGCGTCTGCGCTTGCGCCTGCGCATTGCCGGTCCGGCCGAGCAGGTTCATCCGCGGCCGCTGGCTCTGCCGGGTGGCGACGGTGCCGCCGGTCGGGGTCAGGCCTTGCAGGGCGCCAGGCACGGTCGCGTTCTGCGTTCCTGCGGTGCCGGTGCCGCCGGTCGTGGGCGGCAGCGGCGTGGTCAGGGGCGGCGGCGGCATGCCGGCGCGGTTGCGTGCGAAAAACTGGACCATCGACCGTCCCCTGATGTCTTTCGCGACACTGTCGGGCGTAGTCCGTTCGGGCAGTCGCTGCGAGCCGAAGCGCCTGTCGACGACCCGAAGTCCCGCCGAGAGGCGCTACCGTGCAGAAGCTTGTTGACTGCCGAGTCCGCTGGCCCTCACCCCCGCCCTCTCCCGCAAGCGGGAGAGGGAGCGAGCGTGCACCGAGCTGACCTGCAGAATCACTCTCCCGCCAGCGACAGAGTGAGTGATGCCCGCACCGTTCTCACTCCCTCTCCCGCTTGCGGGAGAGGGTTGGGGTGAGGGCCAGCGGCGGTGGCAGTACTGAAGGCCGTCGGCGATCGCCGACTGCCGCGATCAGGTCCGGAGCGGCGCGCCGGTCAGGACCTCGCGCAGCCGCGCGATCGCCCGCTCGATCGTGGCGGCGGCGGCGTCGGCCGCCTCGCGTTGATCGTCGAAAGTCCGCGCGCTGGCCTCGGCGCGTTGGTCCGCCTTGGCCGCCGCGCCCCGGCGCGCGGATCGGTTCTGGATGGCCGCCGCCTCGGCGCCCTGGTGGCGCATCAGGTCGTTGCGCCGCATCACCACGACGATGTGCTCCGCGTCGACCTCGCCGGCGAGGCGGCGAATCCCCGCCCGCTGCATCGCGATCGCCGCCCCGCAGTCCTGCGCCTGCCACTGCAGCCGAGCGCCGGGCGCGATGGCCGCCACTGCGTCGGCATGCGCCTGGACGCACTGCGCGTGTTGCGCCAGTTGCGCCGTCAACGCATCGCTGGCCGCGTCGGTGTGGCCGATGTCCTCGACCACCCGCGCCGCGGCATCGACCGCGCGCCGGTGCTCGGACAGCGCCTTCCTGGCATCGTCGAGCGCGATCTCGGCCGCGCCGCCCAGCGCGGCCAGGGCCAGCGAATGCGGGCGGACGGTCCGGTTCATCGCGCCGATCGCGTCGCGCAGCCGCATCTCCGCCGCTCGCGCCGCGTCCCGGCGCGACAGCGCGGCCGCCTGCGCTTCCCGATAGGCGCCGGTCGCCCTCGCCAGCGCGGCGGCATGTTCGGACAGCGCGGGCGAGCGCCGGCGCATCCGTTCCTCGCTGCGTCGCAGGCTCCCGGCGGCGTCATCCAGGGCCTCCTGGGCCTTGTTGCTCACGGCCTGCCGCGCGGCCAGTTCAGCCCCGGCGGCGGCAAGCGCGGCCGTCACCTGATGCTGGATCGCCAGGATCGCGGCCTCGCATTCGGCCTGGGCGGCTTCTGCCGCCAGCACCCGATCCATGCGCAGTGGCAGCGCCTGACGAGCGTCGCGCATCGCCTCGATGGCGGCGGCCAGCTCCTTCACACGCGCCGCCTTCCGGGCCTGCAACGCCTGCGCGGCCTGCCGCGCGCGCAGCCGGGCGCTGACAGCGGGCTGCGGCGTATTGGAAATGACGAAGAGTTCCGCGGCGTCGGTTCCCGCCGCGCCGCCCGGCATCGGCAGCGGCTGCGCACGCCCCTGGTAGACATCGAACATCAACCTTCCTCCTGATACGTTTTCACACCACTGTGGAGGGATTCGCATCGGGAGGTAACCGCGGAACGAAGGGCCCTTCGACGATGCGAAGGGGGTCTCCCGCTTGCGGAAGAGGAAGCAAGAAGAGCGTCGGTCGAACTCCCTCTCCCGCTGGCGGGAGAGGGTGGGGGTGAGGGCCAGCGGACTCGGCAGTCAACGGGCCTCGCCATGCTGAGGACTGATACGCCCGCTCTCCCCGGCCGCATCGCCAGACGATCCATGAGGCGCGATGTCCAGCCAGCCCGCCGCGATCATCACGACCAGCGCCGCGACCGCGGCCAGCACCGCGCCCCAGCTTGCGATGCGCATGCGTGGCGAGCGACCGACGCGCTCCGTGGCCTCGGGCCGCACGCCCTCGATGCGCGCCGTGCTGCGCCCCGGCTGGATGCGCGATTCGGGACCGACGACGCGACCGGCGCCATCCGCCGCATCAACGCTCTGCGCCCACACGTCGTCCTCCGGCGGCGGCGGACGGCGCGCCGACGACGCGCCGCGACGCACGACCGGCCCCGGCGTTCCGCGCGGCGGTGCCTTGCCCTTGCCGCCGCTGGCCGACGCGCGCACGCTCGCCTTCGCGACACCGTCCGACCCCGAGTTCGGCGCCGCCGGTGCCAGGTGTGAACCCCGGTCGTGCGAGGCGTCCCCGGTGACGCGTTCCTCCTCGTCATCGAGCAGATGCCGCGTCACCACGCCCATCAACCGGCTGGCCGAGGCCTGGCGACGACCGCTGGCCTCATCCCGCCGGCGTGCCGACGGATCTCCGGGCAGCGGGCGGACCTCCTCGGCCGAGGCCGCCGAGGAACTGGCCGACGCCGACGACGGCCGCGCCGGGAGCCGTGGCGGATCGCCGCGCATGGCGCGTGCTCAGACGCCGTCGACGGAGAACACGCGTCGACCGGCGTCGGCGCTCATCCCCACGCCCGTTCCGGAGCCGCTCCCGGCGACCGCCGCCGCCACGGTGGCCGCGATGGACGGCAGCTCCGCGAAGCTCGGCAGGCTCGCCGTGGCGCTCGGGGTCTCGCCGAACTGCTGTCGGTAGTTGTGGGCCAGCGTCGAGCGATTGGCCATGCCCCAGCGCGCCGCGACCGCCAGCACGCTGTCGCGACCGGCCATCTGCTGCAGCTCGGTCCGGATGCAGGCCATGCGCAGCTTGCGGATCACTTCCGCTGGCGTCAGGCCGAGGTTGGCGCGGAAGGCCATCTGCAGCGCGCGCTCGGTGACGTCGATCTCCGCGGCGATGCGACGGACCGACAACGCCCGGTCGTGCAGGTGGTCCAGGATGTATTGGTAGGCACGGCGATAACGCGGGGGCAGACGCAGTTGATCCGCATCGGCCTGTTCGGCGCGCTCCTGCTGCTCGAGGAAGCGCGAGTACGGCACCCGCGTCAGCTCGAAACGCAGCCGCGCCAGCGACAGCTGCGCATGCTGGCGATAGCAGCGCAGCGCGTCGGAGTGGCGGCCGTTCATCGCATGCAGCTTCGACGCGCAGTAGCGCAGCTCGATCGCATGGCGGTGGTGGAGCTGGCGCGCATCGTCGATGGCCAGCGGACCCAGGATGTCATAGGCCGTGCGCGCCTGGCCGCGGTCCAGCAGCGCCAGCGCGGCTTCGACGCGGGCGCGTTCTTCCATCGGCGCGAGGCGGCGGTCGCGATACCAGCGCACGCCGTCGAAGAGACCGTCCACGCTCTCTCCGCCCTGCCCGCCCTGGCCGCCGATCAACGCGGGCTCGGGCGCCACGAGCGCGATCAGGAACTCGAGTCGCGCCACCACACCCGGCAGTGCCGCCAGCGCGCGCGCCGACGATCGCAGCGCCGCGCGCACGTCGCGGTCCCGCGGCAGCTCCGCGCCGGCGAGGTCGTCGTAGTGCCGCAGCGCGCGGCAGACCTGGACCTCCAGCTCGATCGCCGTCAGCAGCGGCATCATCAGCGAGGGCGCGTCCATCGCGTCGGCCAGCGCCATCGCGAAGGCCAGCGTGCGCGCCGCCCGGCGGTGCTCGCCCATGGACTGCATCGCCTGCGCCATGCCGGCCAGCGCCTCGACCCGCAGCGCCGGCGGCGCGTCGTCCGCATCGGCCACCACGTTGAAGGTCTCCGCCGCGCGACCCGGCTTGTTCAGGTGCAGGAACAGGAAGCCCCGGTCCATCGACGACAGCCAGCGCACCTGCGCGCGCGGCAGTCCCTCGTACATCTTGAGCTGCTTCTGGAAGAGCTCCTCCGCCTGCTCGTCGCGCCCGGCGGCCAGCAGCGCCTGCCCCAGCACCTGGCCCAGCGCCGCGAGCCGCTCGGGATCGCCGCCTGCCCCACGATCAAGCCGGCCCAGCCCGAGCCGCAAGGCCTCCTGCACATCGCCGCGCGCCACCGCGGCGGCGACGTCTCCATCCTGCTCGGCAAGCCTCAGGCTGCCCAAGGTCAGCAACAACATGTGAACTCCCCTTCCATGCGTATCGAGTGCGTTGTCGGATACATCCGGATGCGCCTGAACGTGCATTGATCACGCATTCATCGCGGCCGTATCGCCCGCCGTGTGCGTTTCGGCGTGGGCTCATGCTAGGCAGCCGCCCACTTCGGCGGCCTCATGTCTTCACGATGAAATCCTCAACAATCCTCAACACGAAGTGAGCGCCGCGCCGGCTCATCGGGCACGGATTCGCGTCCGCGCAAATCGCTTCGCCCCCTCCTCGCCTCGCGCCGGTGCCGGCAGGGACAGTGCGCCTCAACCCCGAGGAGCCCCCCGTGTCCCTAGCCCTTCCTCTCGCCGAGAAGAACGCCAACGCGATCTCCGACCTCATCGCGTTGCGGCCCGCCACGACGCAGGACGCCACCTCGGTCGCGGCGATCTACAACGCCTCGCTGCGCACGCAGCCCTATCAGCCCGCCGGCGTGAGCGAGGCTGACGGCGCGCGCTGGGTGGCGGAGGAACTCGCCAAGGTCAAGGACAAGGACGCGGTGAAGGACGCCAACTACATCGGCCCGATGAGCGTGCCGATGGCCAAGCTGCAGATCGAGCTCCACCAGTTCTACCGACGCCCGATGGTGATCGCGACGCAGCGTGGCGAGACCGTCGGCTGGATGGGATCGCTGGGCCTGCATGACCGGCCCGGCCTGTCCTCGCTGTTCGAGCTGGCCTACTACGTCGCGCCGCGCTGGCGCGGACGCGGCGTCGGCACGCGGCTGATCAAGCACCTGATCACGCAGGCGCCGGTGTGGCGCGTGGACCGGCTGCTGGCCATGGTCTGGAGCGACAACGCCGCCAGCCTGTCGGTGCTGCGGCGGGCCGGCTTCAGCGCCTGGGGCGAGCTGCCCGGCGCGGTCACCGCCTTCGGCAAGCGGCGCGACATGGTGCTGCTCGGGATGACGCTGGCCGACGTCGTGCGGGACTTCGACGAGACGCAGCCCGCCGAGGCCCTGGACCTTCCGGACGTCACGGACGTCACTGACGTCGCGGACGCCGCGACCCCTTGAGCCATGGGGGAAAAGACCGAACAACCCAGCCAGAAGAAGCTGGACGATGCGAAGAAGAAGGGCCAGTCGCCCAAGAGCCAGGACATCAACGCCGCGGCCGGCCTGCTGGTGATCACCGTCTGCCTGAGCGCCGCCAGCGCCACCGCGCTCAGCCATCTGGAGCGGCTGTTCGCGCTGGCCAGCGGCGTCGGGCTGCAGGCCAAGACGGACAGCGACGTGTTCGCCGTGGCCTACGACATCGCCATCGAGGGCTTGTGGATCGTGCTGCCCTTCGTCGTCGCGGCGATCTTCGTCGGCCTGATCGCGTCCTTCGCGCAGGTCGGCTTCAACATCACCTTCGAGCCGCTCACGCCCAACTTCGACAAGGTCAACCCGGGCTCCGGGCTGAAGAAGCTGATCTCGCTGCGCTCGATCATCGAGTTCGTGAAGACCGTGTTCAAGGCCATCCTGGTCGGCTGCGTGATCGCGATCATCACCATGGGCCTGATCCCGCTGATGGTCGGCGCCGCGACACAGACGCCGACAGGCGTGGCCACGGTCGCATGGACCGCGATGCTCAAGCTCTTCGTCGCCGCGGTGATCGCGCTGGTCGTGCTGGGTCCCGTGGACTTCGCGCTGCAGCGCTGGCTGTTCATCCGCGACCAGCGCATGGACAAGGACGAGCTCAAGCGCGAATACAAGGAAATGGAAGGCGATCCGATGGTCAAGGGCCAGCGCAAGCGCCTGGCCTTCGAGATGGCCAACAGCGATCCGAAGAAGACGGTGCCCAACGCGACCGTGGTCGTCACCAATCCGACGCACTACGCCGTCGCGCTGCGTTACCAGCCCGGCGTGACGCCGCTGCCGCTGATCGTCGCCAAGGGCGCGGACGCGCAGGCGATGGAGATCCGCCGCATCGCGGAAGCCTCGGGCGTGCCCATCGTCGGCGATCCGCCGCTGGCGCGCGCGCTGTTCAAGGTGCCCGTCGACGAGACGGTGCCCGAGGCGCTGTTCGAAGCCGTGGCCACGGTGCTGCGCTGGGTGGCGATGCTCGACGGCGTGGGGGCGAAGAGCAGTGGCGGTGGCAGTGGCGGTGGTGGCAGTAGCGGCAAACCAAGCGGGAGCAAGGCATGAGCAAGGCACTGGGTGACAAGAGCACCCTCGGCAACGACCTCGCGATGAGCTTCCTGGTGGTGGCGATCGTCGGCCTGATGATCCTGCCGCTGCCCACGGTGGCCATCGACACGCTGCTGGCGGTCAACCTGGCGGTGAGCGTGCTGCTGCTGATGACCTCGCTGTTCATCCCGAACGCGGTGGCGCTGTCCTCGTTCCCGTCGCTGCTGCTGTTCACGACGCTGTTCCGGCTGTCGCTGAACATCGCGTCGACCAAGTCCATCCTGCTGCACGCCGACGCCGGTCACCTGATCGAGAGCTTCGGTGAACTGGTCGTCGGCGGCAACTTGGTCGTGGGCATCGTGGTGTTCATCATCATCACGGTGGTGCAGTTCATCGTGATCTCCAAGGGCTCGGAGCGCGTGGCCGAGGTCGGCGCGCGTTTCACGCTGGACGCGATGCCGGGCAAGCAGATGAGCATCGACGCCGACCTGCGCGCGGGCCTGCTCACCGGCGACGAGGCGCGCCGCAAGCGCGCGCTGCTCGGCATGGAGAGCCAGATGCACGGCGGCATGGACGGCGCGATGAAGTTCGTCAAGGGCGACGCCATCGCGGGCCTGATCATCACGCTGGTCAACATCCTGGCGGGGATCGTCGTCGGGATCATGTACCACGGCATGACGGCGGGCGAGGCGGCCAACCGCTTCGCGGTGCTGTCGATCGGCGACGCGATGGTGTCGCAGATCCCGTCGCTGTTCATCTGCGTGGCCGCGGGCGTGCTGATCACCCGCGTGGCCGACGAGCATCAGAAGAAGCCGCGCTCGCTGGGGCAGGAGATCGTCGCGCAGATGACCGCCAACGTGCGGGCGATGTACCTCGCGGCGGGACTGACGGTGGCCTTCGCGGCGGTGCCGGGCTTCCCGGCGCTGCAGTTCCTGGCGCTGGGCATCGGCCTGGCGGCGGCGGGCCGCTACCTCGCGCGCCAGCGCAAGAGCGGCGAGGCGCAGAGCGTCTCCGCGCCCATCGCCGCGCTGCAGCGCGAGGGTGCCAAGGGCGACGCGCCGTCGATCATGCAGGAGGCACCGCACTTCTCGCGGCCGCTGGCCGTGCGCATGTCGCCGGCGCTGGCCGCGCTGCTGCTGCCGCACATGCTCGACCAGGCGATGGAGCGCGAGCGGCTGCAGTTGCAGGCCATGCTGGGCGTGCCCTTCCCCGGCGTGTGCATGTGGGTCGAGCCGAGCCTCGAGGACCTGCGCTTCGAGGTGCTGATCAACGACGTGCCGGTGCGGCACATCGAGCTGCCGGGCCGCCTGCTGCTGGTGCCCGCGGCGCTGGCGGGCGAGCCGTGGGCCGCTTCCGCAGCGACGCACGGCGCCCTGCTCGACCAAGCGCAATCGCAGTGGCTGCCGCCCGCGCAGGTGCCCGACGCGGAGCGCGCGAAGTGCCTGGACATCGAGCAGGTGATGGCGCGCCAGGTGATGCTGCTGCTGCGCCGCAACGCCCACCAGTTCATGGGCGTGCAGGAGATCCAGTGGATCGTCGACAAGGCCACGGCGGACTACCCGGGCCTGGTCGCCGAGGTGCAGAAGATCCTGCCGGTGCAGCGCATCGCCGAGGTGATGCGTCGGCTGCTCGAGGAGCAGGTGCCGATCCGCAACGTGCGCACGATCTTCGAGAGCCTGATCACCTGGGGCCCGAAGGAGAAGGACATGCTGCTGCTGACCGAGTACGTGCGCGGGGACCTCGGGCGCTACCTCGCGTTCGAGGCCAGCGGCGGACGCAACTACGTGTCGGCGATCCTGCTGGACGCGGGCGTCGAGCAGGCGATCCGCCAGTGCATCAAGCCGACGCCCACCGGCAACTACCTGGCGATGCCGCCGGAGAGCGCCGCGGCGATCACGGAGAAAGTGCTGCGCATCGCGGGCGAGACGCCCGAGGCGGGCGTGGCGGTGATCACGTCGATGGACATCCGGCGCTACGTCAAGAAGATCATCGAGTCGCGCCTGGAGGGACTGCGCGTCTACTCGTACCAGGAGCTGGGCAACCAGGTCGAGTTGCGGCCGCTCGGCCGCGTCGCGGCTTGAGCGTGACCGGACGAGCATGAACGACGAAGAGATCCGCCGCATCCGGCGCCTCGTCGTCGCGGATCCGCAGATCCCGCCGCTGCCGCTGCCGGTGGACCCCCGACAGGCGGAGCGCTTCCATCGCGCGCTTGGCGCCGTGCGGCGCGCGACGTCGTCGGCTGATGCCCCGCCGGAGACGCCGGCAGCGGCGCCCCCGCCCGCTCCGGAGCAGGCGCCGCCGTCGCGGCATGAGGCGATGCACGCGCCGGTCGTCGCAGTCGCCCTGCCGTCGCGCGAGCGCTCGGACCGCACCGACCGCAACGACCGGAAAGAGTCCGGCTCGCCTTCCCGCAGGAAGGACGCGTCGCGCAACGACGCTGTCCTCCTCGTCGACGGTCATCGTCCGCGACCGCCCGTGATCGCCGCGGCGGAGGCCGGCGCGCGGGAGGCCAGCGAAGCGCAGGAAGCGGAGGCCGAGCAGGACGCCGCGCTCGATCAAGCCGTCACCGCGCCGCCGATGCCCATCCCTCACGTGGCGTGGACGCCCCTGCCCGAGGGCTGGGAGCGCGAGCTGACCGACACGGTCGCCACGCTGTGCCGGAGCAGCGAGCCCAACTTCCACAGCTGGACCATCCAGGTGCCGGTCGACGCCGAGACCCTGCCCCACACCGAGCTGCGCCTGTCGTTTTCGCCTCACCAACTGACGCTTCGCTTCAGCACGCAGTCGACGCGCTCGCTCGCCCTAATTTCGGCCCACCAGTCGCAGCTGCGCGCGTTGCTGGTCCGCGCGCTGCCCGGCGACCGGCACATCGAGATCGACATCACATGAACCGGCCGACCTCCTCCGCATCGATGCTTCCTGCGAGCGCCGCCACGGCTGGCGTCGCTGGCGGCGCCGCCTTGGCGGACTCGACGACGCTTGCCGGCCGCCTGCCCGCGATGAGCGCCGCCGACGCCTCGCTGTCCCGCGTGGCGCACGATGCGCGCTTCGCCGACTGGCTGCGTGCCACGCTCCAGCATGCGGGCATCGGCATCACGCGACAGCGCGACGCGATGCCATGGCGTCTCACCGTCGAGTCGGCGCAGGGCCGTTTCCAGCTCGGGCTCGACGCGGTGGATTCGCCGGCGTTGCAGCTCGCCTGCGCCCATCAGCCGCGCGACACGGCCTGCGCGGTCGTGACGCTGCTGCTGGCCGGCTGGGCCGAGGCCTTCGCGCCGATGCTCGGGACGCTGCGCGTCGTGGACATCCAGCCGCTGGCCGACGCGGACACGCCGGAGCGCCTCGTCCCCCTCGTCCTTGGCGGCGCGATGCCCGTTGCCCTGCTGGACGCCGATCCCGGCGTGCTGGAGCGCGTCATCGCGACCGTCGCCGCTTCCGGCACCGACCTGACCCCGCTCGCGCAACTGCCGCTGCGCCCGGTGATCCGCCTCTTCGCGCGGACCTTCCCGCTGCGGGTGCTGCGCGGACTGCGTCCGGGCGACACCGTCCTCGCCGGCGGCCAACCCGCGCTGCTGCGCTGCGGCGTGGGCCGCGCGCTGCGCGCTTCCCTTCACATCGATCCCCAGGAGTTCACCGTGCACCTTGCCGAGCCGCCCGCCCTCTCCGACGACCCGGCTGCCCACGAGGCCGGGCACATGGCCGCACAGCTGTCCGGAGAAAGCACGGAAGCGCCGCAATCCGCCGGCTCGCTCGACGAGCTGCAATTGCCGGTCGCCTTCGAGCTGGACACCGCGCGCGTCAGCCTCGCCGAGCTGGCCAGCATGCAACCGGGCTATGCCGTCGAGCTCGACGTGCCGCTGCGCGAGGCCACGGTGCGCCTGGTCTGCCACGGCCGCACGCTGGGCCAGGGACAGCTGATCGCCATCGGCGACCACCTCGGCGTGCGCATCACCCGGCTGGAGTTCGCGCATGACGCCGCTGCAGCACGCTGATCCGGTCGCGCTCTTCCTGGTGCTGCTGGCGCTGGCGGCGCTGCCGTTCGCGGCGATGGTGGTCACCTCGTACACCAAGATCTCGATCGTGCTGGGCCTGCTGCGCAACGCGATCGGCGTGCAGCAGGTACCGCCGAACATGGTGCTCAACGGCGTGGCGATCATCATCTCCTGCTACATCATGGCGCCGGTCTTCATCGAGGCGACCAAGGGCATGAGCGCCGCGTCCGCCGGCAATCCGGCCGGCGGCTCCAGCACGCAGACGCTGATGGAGGCGGCCGATTCGGCGCGCGAGCCCTTCCGCAAGTTCCTCGACAAGCACGCCGAGGAGCGCGAGAAGCAGTTCTTCCTGAAGTCCGCCGCCATCATCTGGCCGGCCGACAAGGCGGCGGCGCTGAAGAAGGACGACCTGATCGTGCTGGCGCCGGCCTTCCTGCTGAGCGAGCTGACGGCGGCCTTCCGCATCGGTTTCCTGCTCTACCTGGCCTTCATCGTGATCGACATCGTCATCGCCAACGTGCTGCTGGCGATGGGCCTGTCGCAGGTGACGCCGAGCAACGTCGCCATCCCCTTCAAGCTGCTGCTGTTCGTCACGCTGGACGGCTGGTCGCGGCTGGTGCACGGGCTGGTGCTGACTTATCGATGAGCGACCGATGAGCACGCTGAACACGATGAAGACGCCGCCGACGCGGCAGACGCGCGCGACATGCGTCCGTGAGGAGGACCACCCATGAACTACGACGTGGTGGTGCAGCTCACCTCCGAGGCGCTGATGATGTGCGTGCTGCTGTCGCTGCCGGCGGTGGTGGTGTCGGCGCTGATCGGGCTGATCGTGTCGTTCTTCCAGGCGATCACGTCGCTGCAGGATTCGAGCATCTCGCAGGGCATCAAGCTGCTGGCGGTGACGGGCGTGGTGGTGGTGACGGCGCCATGGGCCGGGTCGACGCTGATGAAGTTCAGCGAGAACCTCTTCACGGCGGTGTTCCAGAAATGAAGCTCGACCGCGCGCGCCAGGGCGCCGAGGCCCAGCAGGCGCGGGAAGCGCAGGAGGCCGCGGGCAAGGGGCACACGCGCGGGAGCGGCTCGTCCGGGTATGCGGGCGGGATGCACAAGGGGAACGCGTACCGGCACGCGCCGCGGGCACAGGTGCCGACGCGACGCAACACCGGGCCGGCGCCCAAGCCGCGGCCTCGTCCGCCATCGACGGGCGCGCAAGGAGCGCACCCAGAGGACGAGCACCCGCAGATGCCGATGGACGATCCGCGGCAGATGGCTGCGGGCGGCGCGGGCGCGAACACGATGCGACCGGTGCAGGGTGCCGGCGGCAAGCAGCAGAAGCCGGATGCGGGGGAGCGTCAGGAGCAGGGATCGCTGAGCTCCCCGCCGCGCACGCGCATGCCGCCTCCACCGCCGGAAGTCCGCGAAGGCGCGGCCCTGCGCCGCAGCGCGCTGCCGGCGGCGGTGATGCTGCGATCGATGCCGACACCGGAGGGCAAGCCCCCGACGGTGCTGCTCGATGCGTTGGCGTCGCTGTACTTCAAGGGTGGCGGCACCGGCATCGCGGTCGGCGCGATGCGGCTCGCGGCGATGACCGCAGTGGCCCGACATCTGCCGGCGGACGCGACGCCGTCGCTGTCGGTCGTCAAGGCGGCGGCGGTGGCCTGGTGCGCGGCCAACGGTCCGCCGCCGTCGGCGACCGAGGCCCAGCGGAACGCCAACCTGCTGTTCCCGCTGAATGGTCTGCGCGCCCTCTTCCGTCCGCTCGACGCGCTGCGCGACGGCGTCGAGGCGCGCAGCAGTCAACTGCAACGGGCGCTCAAGCCGCTCCCCGCCGCCGAAGCAGCCCGCACGAAGGACTCTCAGTCATGAACGTCGAGCACTACCAGCAGCTCATCGTCGGCCTGTGCGAAGCCGTCGGACTGCCCGACGCCGAGGCCGCGCTCGCGCGCAGCGCGATCGAGGTCGAAGGCTTCGAGGTGCTGCTCGGCTACTACGACAACGACCCCGAGGCGATGTACCTGAACTTCACCTTCGGCAGCGTGACGTCGGGGCGCAGCCTGCGTGTCTATCGGTTGATGCTGGAGGCCAACCTGAGCCTGTATGCGCAGGACCAGGCGCAGCTCGGCCTGGATGCCGATTCAGGCGTGGTGCTGCTGGTGGTGCGGGTGCCGATGCTCGACGGGGTCGATGGACCCTACCTCGCGGACACCATCAACCACTACATCGAGCACGGCCGCTATTGGCGCGAGAACATCCTGCTGGCGGAGGATGAGATGTTCGAGAGCCTGTCGTTGGGGGAGTACACGTGGATGAGGGCGTGAGGGCCCTCATCTACTGAACCTCACTGCGCTGCCGGGGCCGCGTCCTCATCCACTTGATCGACCGGACTCACCCGGTATCCAGCACGCTGCAGATCTGAAAGAAGGCCCTCACATTGATGAGAGGTCCCTCTGTAAGGGAACAAGTGGGCTACACCGAGCGCAAGAAAATGGTTCTGTCCATCGCCCATTACTGACAGGCGATCCATCCACATCTCGTTGCGGGAGCACACGAAGGCGTCGTAGAAGAAACTAGGAGAAGTTCGATGCTCGATGAAAAGGTTGTGGATGGATTCATCGACTTTTGGGACCGCCAGGGCCTCGACCAAATTCTTCAGACCTGCGTGACGCCCTCGCGCCACTCGACGATCCATGGATGCGCGAGCAGTTCTGGCGCCATCTGAGCCATGGCCCCGAGGAACGTCTCCAGCGTCGTCGACATCAGGTCGATGACGTCGCGCGTTGAGACCGTCTGCACCGAAGGATCCGGTTGCCAGGTCGACCAGCTTCGGCAGGTCGCCACGCAGACCGGTCCGGCCGGCACCCAGTCGACGGTGCGCTCGACGCCTTGCTCGTAGAGGTCGATCTGCGCGGTCTGACCCGCTTGCAGTCGACGCAACGCATAGGGCAACTGCTCCAGGAAGATCCCGAGGTCGCACGACACGTCGACCGGCCAGCGTTGCTGACCAAAGCCGGACACACGGCACTCGCTCCGTGTGTCGAGCGCGCGGCAGATGTCCATCAGGATCGAGCGGACGTCATCTTCTCCGACACGATAGTCGCGCGCCTTGAAGCGCGGCGGCGCAATCAGATGGAGCTCGATGCGCATGTCGTCATGGCTCACCAAGCACGGCCTTCCTGATCTTCAAGACCAGTTCCTCCGGTCCCTCAATGGAAAGCCCGATGTAGGTCTCCGACTCCACGGTCAACACCTCACCATCGACGATGAAGCTCATGGACTCGAACTCCTGAGAGCCAGCGATTCCGCGAGTCTCTGTCGCTTCCTTGCGAGCTCCGAATTGGCGCAGCACATCGCCGAGCCTTAGGCGAAGCGCGTCATCGAACTCGTCGCCAAGGAAGTGGGTGGCCAAAGGAAAGCGGGGGCATCAGGGCGAGTCGATTCTCTGTGCGCTCGCGCACATGCCCACCACGGGAGTTCCCTTGGTGGGCATCCGAAGACAAGCAGGAGGCGGATGAGCGCTATCGCCGCGGCGCAGACCGCCGCCGCGCCACCAGCGCCAGCAGCCCCACGCCGGCCAGCATCAACCCGTACGTGGCCGGCTCCGGCACGACCGCCAGCGTCCAGACGCCGCGCGATCCGCTCAGTTGACCGGTGGAGTTGGTGAAGGTCTCGTAGAAGCCGTAGAGCTGCTCCTGCGAATCGGTGCTCCCAAGCCCCAGATAGTCATGCCGTCCGGTGGGCAGGATGTAGCGCCGTGACATGGACAGGTCCCAGTCGGTCGGCAACGCGAACATGCCGATGGCACCGATCGTCAGCGATGCCTCCATCTCCCGCTGCACCGGGCACTGGTCGCAGTACGGCACGAAGGGATAGACCAGTGTCTCGCTGTAGCGCGAGCCGTTGTCGTTCACGTTCAGCGTCATGGTGAAGCGCGACACGTCCTCCAGCGTGTCCCCCGCCGCCAGCAGGCGCGTGACAGGCATGTAGATGTCGGCATTCAGCACCACGTCCATGAACCGGTACTGGTCAGGATCCCCGGGATTGGCGCGCACGTTCTCCACGCGCATCTGGAAGACATTGCTGACGTAGTGATAGCGCAGCTCTTCCGCGGCAGCGGGCGACGCGCCCATCGACAGCGCCACTGCGAGCGCCAGCGCACACAGCAAGCGACAACGGGAAAGGAACGATGACAGTGCGTTCATGACAACTCCCTTCAAGACTCTTCGTCGACCGGAGCGGTCGCGGCAAGAAGCCTAAGCGGGCTGTCAACGCCTTTCCATCCGTGAAGCTGGGATCAGGGGCGCGTGATCAAGGCGGGAACGCCAACGTGCATGCCGCTCGCACGCCATCGTGTCCTAAGCATCTTTGCCTGGAGAACTCAGTTTCCCGCCGATGGCTCATCGCCCGCTGTGCCAGCACCATGGCTCGCCTATCGGAGAAACGATGCCAGACGTGCCGAAGCTTGCCGTCACGAATGCCGACGATCTGCGGCAAGAACCTGCGGCCTTGCGTCCCGGCACAGAAACCGTGCCCGCGCAGCGCAGCCGCGCGACGATGCCCGCGCTCGACACCAGCCCCCGCCAGTCGGCCCAGCGCCGACGCATCGCACAGCTGTTCGGCCCGGCCGCGAGACTTCCCGGCAAGACCGTCATGCAGCGCAAGGTGGGATTCGAACTGGAGTTCGGTGAGATTCGCGCCAAACCGGTCCCCAAGAGCACGGTGGTTCCAAGCAAGGGCCTGGCGATCAGTGGGGACAAGGGCGGGCACATCTACACCTTGGATGTCTTGACCTCGGGCAAGGACTTCGATGTCGAGGCCATCATTCCGGAGCTCGACGAGGAGACCGAGGGCAACAAGCACGTCATGTTGACGGCGCTGCGCAGCATTGACCGCCACGTCACGGACACGGCGTCAGCGCTGGGCAAGATCAACCCCGGCGGCAAGGGACAGTACGCACCGGAGCGCAACGGCGCCAGATTCGGATGGTCTCCCGACTTCAATTTCTACAAGCTTGGCGAAGGATTGAGCGGCAAGCTTCAGGCCACCGTCGGGTTGAGCCTTCCGGGCTTCTCCGAACTGAGACACGCGGACCCGGTGACCTTGGTCTCGACACTGCGAGAGAGACTCGCCTCGTCCTCCGAAAGCAAGGAATCTTCCTCCTCCAGCGGGAGTAAGGATCCTGTGCGCGAGGCGCTTCGAGAGACCGTCTCGAACATCGCCGGCGGCGACCCCGTCATCATGAGGAGCATCACCGCCAAGACGATCTCCTTCCTGCGCTCGACCGGATTCAAGAGTGGATCCTTCGCCCGCGAAGCCGACTCACTGATCGCGTTGTCGTCCTTGCTCATCGAACTCCCCGTCACCGTCCGCAAGGCTCAATTCGAGTACGTCAAATCGACCGCCGGTCGCCTCATGCACCGGAGCGACATGACGACCTTGTTCGGTCACTTGTCGCCGGAGTTGCGACTGCATCTGAAGACTTTCGCCACGACCTGGTCGCTCTTCCTCCTGGACAGCGTCGACGAGGTCCTGGTGGCGCAACGCCGCGTCGCGCCGCCTCAGTTCGAGAGGGACATGTCCGAAGAGGATCGGACCGAGCACAACTCCCACAGCGACCGCAGGATCATCCATCGACAGTCACCCGCGATCGTGAACAACTGGGCGATCAATATGGACGTCGAGCAGCGCCCTGACTATGGACAGGAGCTCACGCTGCAGAACTGGTACGAGTCGATCGTGCGCAATCACGTCGACCTGATGACGCGACACACCTATCCCGGCGACGCCGCGCAACGCGAGGGGCTCGAGTCCTACGGCGGCTACCGGGACAAGCAGGACATCCCGGAGCGCTCGCCAGAAGAGCGCCGGCCCATTTTCGAGTTCCGTCAACTGCCTGCGGGCGGTGACTTCATTGCCCAGGCGGAGATCGTCTGGGAACTCGTGCGATATCTCAATCGCACCCGGTCCGATTGACCTGAGACAGAGGGCCACCTCGTCGCCGCCGGATCACGGCGTCGGCGACGAAACGACCTCACCCTCGGCTGCAGGCACCGACGATGCCGGCGATGCAGGCCCGCTCGTTGCCAAACCCGCCTCCGGCCCGGCCTTCGCCGCCTCGGCCGCCCTCGCCCACTTCGCCATCTCCGCCGACAGGTTCTGCATCGACAGCGCCGGCCGGACCTGCTCGAAGAACACCGCCACCAGCAGCGACAGCAGCGCGATCGCGACCGCGCCCTTCACCGGCTGCGCCAGGTTGTTGGGCTCGAGCTTCTCCGCCGTCTTCGACAGGATGCCGAAGCCCAGGTCGATCAGCATCAGCACCAGCAGCGCCGGCGCGGCGATCTTGATCATCAGCTCCAGGTAGTGCCCCGTCTGCACGCGGACGAAGTCCTCCAGGATCGTCGACCACGCCGGCGACAGGCTGCCGATCGGCCACCAGTGGAAGGAGTCGAACAGGATGCCCGTCAGCATCAGCATCCCGCCCAGCAGGTAGAAACCGCTGATCGCCAGCTGCGACAGCAGGTTGCCGATCGGCGTGCTCTGCTCGCCGCTGAGCGGGTTGGTCTGCTGCACGTTGTTGTAGCCGGCCTGGTTGTCGATCAGCACGCCGACACCCTCCGCCACCCAGAACACCGTCGACGCGGCGAAGCCGAGCACCACGCCGATCAGCGCCTCCTTCGCGATCGTGGCCACCAGCTGGACCATGTCCATGCCGTGCACCAGCCCCGCCGGCTGGCCCCACGCGATGAACAGCGCCAGGCAGATGCACACGCCGTTGCGGATCGGTCCCTGCAGCACCTGGTCCGTCGTCGCCGGCAGCACCAGGAAGACCGCGTAGACGCGCAGCAGGCACACCGCCAGCAGCATCACGCCGTCCTGCAGCGTCGTGCCGAAGCCGATCACGCCGGCGAAGGTGTTGAACATCTCGTTCATGCGCCGGCCTCCGCCGCCACCGCCCTGGCCGCCGCTTCGGTCGCGCGCCGCTGTGCAACGCGGCGCGCGACCGCGGCCTCCTCGCTCTCTTCGTCCTGCGTGTCCTCGGCCTCCTGATCGATCTCGACGAGCCGCTTGCGCCGGCGCTCCTCGAGCTGCTCGATCTGCTGCTCGGCGCGCTGCAGCGCCTGCTTCGCGGCCAGCACGCGGGCCTCGGCCTGCGCCACCTGCGCCGCGGCCGTCCGCACGCCCTCCTCGGCCTGGCGGACCAGGTCCTGCAAGCCTTCGCGGACATAGGTCAGCGTGACCGCGTCCTGCGGGCTGAACGATGCCGAGGTGGCCAGCGCCTCGATCTGCGCCGCGCAGGCCTCCTCGTCGGCGACGCAGCCCTCGTGGCGCGCCTGCGCCGCCTGCTGTGCCGCCACCGCGGCGTCACGCTGCGCGGACTCGGCCTTGACCTGCTGCTCCATCGGTTCGAGCCGGCGGCGCTTGGCCCACAGCAGCAGCTTGAGCGAACGCAGGTCTTTCATCAACCGTTCACCAGCGCCTGCAGCTCGGCCACGGTCTGCTCGATCGGCCGCAGGTCCGAGGTCGCCTGGTTGAGGAACTCGCGGATCGCGCCGTGCTTGCGCACCGCCTCGTCGGCGAACGGGTCGTTGCCGGGCTTGTACTCGCCCATCTGGATCAGCAGCTCCATCTCGTCGTACTTGGCCATGAGCTTGCGCAGCCCGCCGTTGGCGGCCTGGTGGTCCTTGGGCACGATCTGCGACATCACCCGGCTCAGGCTGCCCAGCACGTCGATCGCCGGGTACTGGTTGCGCGCCGCGATCTTGCGCGACAGGATCAGGTGGCCGTCCAGGATGCCGCGCACCTCTTCGGCGATCGGGTCGCTGCCGCTGTCGTCCTCGGCCAGCACCGTGTAGAGCGCGGTGATCGAGCCCTTCGCGCCCATGCCCGTGCGCTCCAGCAGGCGCGGGATCTCCGCGAAGACCGACGGCGGATATCCGCGCCGCGCCGGCGACTCGCCCGCCGCCAGGCCGATCTCGCGCTGTGCGCGGGCGAAGCGGGTCAGCGAGTCCATCATCAGCAGCACCCGCAGCCCGCGGTCGCGGAAGTACTCGGCGATCGCCGTGGCGACGTGCGCCGCCTTCGCGCGCTCGATCGAGGAGCGGTCCGAGGTCGCGCACACCACCACCGAGCGCGCCATCCCCTCCTTGCCCATGATGATCTCGATGAACTCGCGCACCTCGCGGCCGCGCTCGCCGATCAGCGCGATGACGCTGATGTCGCACTGCGTGCCGCGCGCGAGCATGCCCATCAAGGTGCTCTTGCCGACACCCGCCGGCGCGAAGATGCCCATCCGTTGGCCTTCGCCCAGCGTGATCATCCCGTCGATGATCTTCACGCCGGTCGGCAGCGGATGCTCGATCATTTCCCGGTCCATCGGACTGGGCGGCATCGCGAAGACCGGCCGCCGCTCCTCGCAGACGATCGCCGGTCCGCCATCCACCGGTTGGCCAAGGCTGTCGACCACGCGTCCCAGCAGCGCGTCGCCGACGGCGATGCTCTGGATCTCGCCGAGCCCGACGACCTGCGTCTGGCCCGCCGCCACGCCGAGGATCGAGCCGAACGGCGACAGGATGGTCTGGCCGTTGGAGAAGCCGATCACCTCCGCCACCTGCAGCAGCCCGCCGTTGGCGTCGAGCAGGTGGCACATCTCGCCGAGCTTGGCCGACAGGCCGCTCGCGCGCACCAGCGTACCGATCACCTCGACGACCTTGCCGGTGCGGTTCAGCGTCTCGGCGCCGGCGAGCTCGAGCTCCATCCAGCGGCCGAGCTCGTCCAGGTTCATCGAGGCGAGGCGGTCAGGCGCGTTCATCGATCAGCTCTCGGCCACCGCGCGCTTGACGGCGCGCGACATCGCCGCGCGCAGCGCGTCGAGCTGCGTGGTCAGGCTCGCGTCGACCACGCCCATGTCCGATTCGAAGAGGCAGCTGCCCGCCGGCAGCGCCGGATCGACGACGACCTCGACGGACAGTCCGGCCGACTGCAGTTCCGGCACGGCGGCGATGCCGTCGCGCGCGGCGTCGAAGTCGGCATGGCTGACCTTGAGCGTCAGCGCCGTCGCCGAGCGCGACAGCGCCTGCACGCTGCGCAGCGCGCGCTGGTACAGCGCGGCGCGGCCCTCGGTCTGCACGATGCGCTCGACGGCGCTGGTGACCACCTCGGCCATGCGTTCATGCAGGCCGCGCACGGCGTCGGCCTGATCGACCGCGCGACCGGCCTGTCGTTCGTGCCAGGCGAGCGCGGCCTGCCGTTCGCCCTCGGCGCGTCCGGCCTCGCAGGCGGCGTCGATCTGCGCCTGCGCGTCGCGCAGCAGCGCCTCGGCCCGCGCCTGCGCATCGGACACGATGCGTTCCGCCTCCGCCTGCGCCTGCGCGATCAGCGCCTCGGCACGCGCGGTGGCCGCGCGGCGGATCTCGTCGTCGTGCCGCAGCAGCGTGACGTCGCTCGCGCGCAGGATGCCGTGAGGCGCTGCCGCGGCGGCGCCGTCGTCCGTGTGCGTCGATGTCTTCACCCAGATCAGCATGGCCACTCCACATCGGCTTCCGCGAGCGCCGCCAGCGACGCGGCCACGTTCCGTTCCGCCGCGACGGGCGAGGCGAGCACCTCGTCCACCGCCGTCCGCGGCAGCGACCAGCGCACCATCTGCCGCACCGGAACGTCCTCCGCCGACAAGGCCGCGGACCAGTCGGCGAAGCCGACGCACGCCCATTGCACCGGCGTCCAGGCGGCCTGTCCGGCCTCGACCGGCCGGCCGCGCGCGCTCATGGCCGCCAGCGGCGCGAAGTGCTCACCGAGCGCGCGTTGCAGCGGCGCGCGCACCGTGCGGTCGATGCAGCAGCGCAGCACGCCCGGACGACGGGCCAGCGCCAGCGTGCACAGCCGCTGCAGCAGTTCACCGCGAGGCAGCAGGCCGAGCCGCGGCAGCGGATCCGCGAATCGGCCCAGCGCGGGCAGTCCGCCGCCCGGCGCCATGCGGTCGCGCCACAAGCGCGGCCACAACGCGGCGGCGCTCTCCGGCGGCAGCGCCTCCAGGAAGGCCCAGGGGCCGAGCAGTTCGTCCTGCCAGCTCGCATCCAGGTCGTCGACCAGGCCGCGCAGCTTGCCGTCGAAACTGACGGCCCAGGCCGCGAGCTGCTCGGGCGCGGCCATGGTCATGCGCCGCCGGCGTCGGCCACAGGCACCGCGGCTCCGGCGGCGGCGCCCGGCGCCAGTCGACGGCCCAGTCCCCGCGGCAGCAGGCCCGGCTTCTTCCAGGCGATCACGCCGATCACCGCGCCCGCCAGCAGCAGCACCGCCAGCACGCCGCCGGCGACCCACGCCCAGGTGGCGTCCGCCACCGCGTGACGCGGCGATGTCGGCAGCATCGCGCCCGGCACCAGGGTCACCGTGACGTTCTCGTAGGTCAGGCCTTCGACGCTGCGCGCGACCATGCTCTTGATCGACGGCGCCAGCTGCGGCACGTCGATCTCCGGCCGGTACTTGACGAACACCGATGCGCTCGACGGCTTCACCGTCGTCGCCATCGGGTCGTTGTTGGGCAGCACGATGTGCACCTTGGCCACGATCACGCCGTCGATCTTGGACAGCGTGCTGGAGAGCTCCTGCGACACGCCGTGGATGAAGCGCACCCGCTCCTCCGTCGGCGTGGAGATCAGCCCTTCCTTCTTGAACATGTCGCCCAGCGACACGTACTTGTCCGACGGCAGGCCGTTGGCGCGCAGGATGTCCAGTGCGTTCACCACCTCCTGCTCGTCGACGGCGACGTTCCAGGTCTTGCCCCCGTCGCCGCTTTTCTTCTCCGCCTCCACGCCCCGCTGCAGCAGCGCGGCGACCATGTCGTTGGCCTCCGCCTCGGTGCGCTTGGTGTAGAGATCGGTCTTGCATCCGGCCAGCAGCGTGATGAGCAGGACCAGCGCCAGCAGGTAGACCACGTGCCACGAGGCCCTGGAGCGATCGGACGCGGCGGCGGCGTCCGAGCCCTCCACCGCCCTCGCCGCGCTGGCTCCGCGGGTCCCGCCCGTCGCATGCACCGCGCCCCCGAAGGGATCCGCCTGAGGATGGGCGCTCATGTCACTGGTTCTTCATCAACGTCTGCAGGCCGTTCTTGCTGCTCTGCGCGACGGAGGTGCAGGCCGAGAACTGCAGGCCCTGCGTGGCGACCTGCAGGTTCAGCTCCATCGAGCGCGCGGTCAGCTCCTGCAGGTTCATGTTGGGGGCATCGGCGACGTAGCGCTGCATGTCCGCGGTGACCTGGCGCGACGCGTCGTCCAGCGTGTGCAGCGTCTTCGTCATGGTCGAGTCCTTGGGGCCGACGGCGTGCGTCGCCGACGGATCGGGCTGCGGCTCGCGCGCCATCAGCTGCTCGAACTTCTGCGTCTGCGCCTGCAGGTCCGGCGTCGGCGTCGCGGCCTGCCGGATCATCTCGTGCGCGGAGATCGCTTGGATGGGATCGGTCATGGCTGCTCCTCAGGCCCGCATGTAGGCCATCTGCGAGAGGTCGATCGTCAGCGCGGGCGGCGTGGTGGACTCGGCCTCCGCGTCATCGCCGCCCGACTCCGCGTTCGCTTCGTCGGGATTCAGCAGCGAGCGGACCATGTCCAGTGCCTCGGCATTGGTAGACGTGTGCAGCACGTCTTCGGCGGTCGCGCGCCATCCCGCGTCGCCGGTGGCGAACTGGCAGTAGGCGAGGAAGGCCTTGGCCGTCGACCATTCGGGTGCGGTGGCATCGAGGTTGCGCAGCGTGCGCATCGCGTCGGCCCAATGACCGCGTTTCATCGCGATCCAGGCTTCGAAGAAGTCGAGCTGGGACACCTTGGGACGCAGCAGGCGCACGGCGCCCAACAGGGTTTCGGCGTCGTCCAGCAGCTCGCGGTCCACCGCCAGGCTCACCAGGCCGACCAGGCCGGAGACGAAGTCTTTGCGTTGCAACGAGGAATCGATCATGTCTGCTCCATGGCTCGTGCCGTGCACGGCCGGTCTCAGAAAAGCGTTGGGGGCTCGGAGTCAAAAGATGCTCAGTGACCCATGGCTGCCGAGGCCCTGATTGGGGATGCAGCGCTAGGCGCAGACCGGAGACATAGCGGCGCTATGTCGAGGATCTGCAACGACGCGCTGCGCCCCAAGCGGGGTCTCGGCGGCCGTGGGTCAGCCGCGGGCGAGGGTTTTCTCGAGATCGCTCTTGCTGTACTTGTTGTCGCCCTGCTGGTCGAACTTGCCGTCGGCGGTCTGCCGCGCGACGTCCGTGCCCTTGTTGAGCGCGGTGTCGTTCACGAACTTCTGGGCGGCGGCCTGCAGCTCGAACGACGGCAGGAGGCCGTTGGGCATCTGCTTGCCCTGGGCGACGTCCTTCAAGGTGTCCAGGTCGAAGGTCTTGCCGTTCTTGGACAGCGCGTCGAAGTTGTCCTTCAACGTCGAGATCGTCGAGTGCTGGTCGGCGTTCAGACCCTGCTTCTGGATGGAAGCGGTCAGGTCGCCGATGCCGATCTTGTCGTCGCCGCCCTTGTTCTTCAGGGCGAGGCCCATCTTGCCGAGCGCGTTGTCGCGGTCCGCCGTGTCCAGCTGACCCATCTTCTTCTCGCCGGCTTCGCTGCGCAGGAACTTCGCGGCCTGCTGGAACTCAGGCGTGAAGTCCTGGGGACGCATGCCCTTCGGGCAAATGCCGTTGGCGGCGTCGTCCAGTTCCTTGCCGCTGATCATCTTCATGCCGGAGTCGGTCATGGCCTTGAACAGCGCGCGTTCCGCGCGATTGCCGTCCATCGGACCGGTCTCGCCCTGCGGGCTGATCGATCCGCCCAGCGGAGCCGCGCCGCCGCCGGCACCGGCGCCGACCAGCGAGCCCGCGGCGCCCAGCGCGCTGCTCAGGCCGCCGATGGCCTGGCTCAGACCGCCCAGCAGCTGATTGGCGCCGCCCAGACCGCCGCCCAGCCCACCAGCGGCTTGCCCCAGGCCGCCCGCCGCCTGACCCAGTCCGCCCAGGGCCTGGTTCAGTCCGTTGAGGCCTTGCGACAGGCCGCCCAGCGCGCCGAGCGCGCCGGCGAGCGGGCCGCCCTGGCCGCCCTGCAGCGCGTTCAGGCCTTGCGTCAGGCCGCCCAGCGCCTGACCGATGCCGCCGAGGCTCTGGCCGATGCCGCCCAGCGCCTGGCCCAGTCCGCCCAGCGGCGAATTCGCCAGCTGGCCCATCTGGCCGATGGCCTGACCGATGCTTTGACCGGCGCCGCTCATCGCGGCCGCGATCGGGTTCTGCAGCAGCTGTTCCAGCGGCCGCAGCAGCTGGGTCAGGCCCTGCAATCCTTGTTGAAGTCCCTGAAGCGCCTGCTGGATGCCGGCCAGGGGGCTCTGCAGCCCCTGCAGCATGTTCAGCGGCGATTGTTGGAGAAGTTGAATGCTCATCTAATTCGCTCCGACAGAGGTTGGATGCGGTGACGCGTCGTGCGCGCAGCGCGGGTCACACCAGTCCCTTGACGCTGTCGCCGCCGGCCTTGAACTTCTTGCCCAGCGCCTCCGACATGGACGCCATCTGGCTCATGCGGCCCATCTCCAGGTTGTTGGCGATGGTCTGCTTGCTCTGGGCCTTCAGCTCGGCCATGAACATCTGCGACGACGCGGAGGCTTCGGCCGACTGGGCCTGAGCCATCGGCGCCCCCGGGAGGGTTGCGGACATGGGGTTCTCCTTGCGGGGCACGGAGCGACCGCGCCGGACCCGGACGGGACCGGCGCGGCCGCCGCGGCGTCAGACCAGGCCTTTGACGCTGTCGCCGGAAGCCTTGAACTTCTTGCCCAGCGCTTCCGACATGGAAGCCTGCTGGCTCATGCGGCCCATTTCCAGGTTGTTGCGCATCTGCTCGGCGTTCTGGGCGCGCATTTCGCCCATCATCTGTTGCATGTCGGCGGAAGCGCCAGCGCCTTGGGAATTGACTTGACCTGCCATGTTTCTCTCCTGGTGATACGGAAGACAACTTCCGGAATGAAAGTGCACGAGGCACTGCTTGCCCGTGGGACGAACCCTTCGCCCCATCGGATCTGGGATCGACCGCCCCGCCGCGCGGGCCGGTCGACATGAATCGATCGACGTCCTCCGGGGAACGTCACTGCAAGGTGGCGGCGTACTCCAGCACGCCGTTGGCGGCCTGCCGCACGTTGGGGTCGGCGCTGGTGGCCAGCACCTCGTCGAGCACGCCCTTCCAGCGGGCGTCGCGCGCCAGCAGGAAGGCCGTGGCCAGCGCGACCTTGGCGCCCTCGTCCTGCGGGTGGTCCTCGACGTGCTGCACCAGCGTGGCCGACGCGTACTCGGCGTCGCCGCCGATGCTGTGCGCGATGGCGCGGCAGATGCGGAACGGCGACGGATCGGCCATCGTCAGTTCCACCGCCGCGCTCACCAGGGCGGCGTCGTCGCGGGCGCGGTACACGGCGCCCAGCAGCCCCACCGCCATGAGGTTGCGGTAGACCAGCGGGTAGCTGGCGGACGCGCCGGCGGCACCGGAGGCGTCCAGGGTCGAGGCATCAATGGGCAACGCGGACATGGGGCGCTCCTTGTGCACTCAGGCGGGCAGCGAGGCGGTGTGGATGGTTTCCCACACGTGCCGCACGATGCGCTGCGAGGCGCGGAAGCCTTCGATCAGCTGCGAGCTCAGCTGGCGCTCGGCATCGGCCAGCGGCGTCTGCAGGTGGGCCTCGGTGCTCTGCGCGACCTGGTCGAAGTAGCTCAGCATCGCGCGGGTGCGCTCACCGCTGAGGTCGTCGGTCAGGGTCTTCTCGATGTGCGCGAGATCCGCGAACACGGTCTGTTCCAAGGGGTTGTCCATCACGGTTCTCCGGTGGGGGATGAGGAAGACGGATCCCCGGCGACGGCGGCGCCGTCGTCCACGGGGGTCCGGAGCGAAAGGTGCTTCGTGCCGTCGGCCGTCTGCACGTACTGCAGGCCGTCGTCGCCGGCCAGCATGGAACCGACGCGCACGCGCGCCGTGGGCAGCGTCTGCTCGACGGCGATGTCGATGCGACGCACCAGCGGGCCGATGTCGCCGGCGATGCGGCGGACCTCGTCCTGCAGTTCCGCGGGATCGGCCGCCTGGCCCTCGACGGCGAAGACGCCCTGGCCGCGGTGGACGATGCGCACGCCGGGCCGGTTCAGCGCGTCGCCGATCTGGCGGACGATGTCGCTGGCGGAGGCATAGCGGTGCAGGAGCTGCCCCTCGCCGAAGGGCTGCAGCGCGGCGCGGGCGCGGGCCATCTCGGCGCTGCCGGGCAGCAGGCCCTCGACGACCAGCCGGCGATCGATGCGGCGCACGGTGAGTCCTTCGACGCCGGCCTGACGGAGCGCCTGCGTCGCCTGTTCCATCGGACTGACGGGCGGCGCGGTCGAGGCGGCGGTCTGCGTGCTGAGCACCGACGCGAGCGCCGCGATCAGCGCCGCGGCGGCGACCAGCGCGCTCAGCTTCAGGCCGAGCGCCGACTTCGCACGGGGCGCCGCTTCGGCGGCCACGGCGGCGGCGGTCGCCTTGATCTTCGCGACGGGCCGCATCAGCGCGTCCATCAGCGCCATGTCGCTGGGCCACGCCGCGGCATCGGGGGCCGCGTCGGGACCGACGCACAGCACGATGTCACCGAAGCGCCGCGGCAGGAAGTCCTCCAGCAGGCCCTGCGGATTCGCGGGCGTTCCGTCGTCGGCGATGAGGTGGAGCGCGGGAGACACGTCGGAGCCTTCTTCCTCGAACGTCAGGATCAGCGGGGCATGGGCCCAGTCGCTGATCTGGAGGTCGGCGTCCTCATCGCTGGCGATGCGGTACTGCCGACGGGTCAACCGTAGCTGGACCCCGGCATGCAAGCCTGTGAGGATGCGAAGCTGCTTCATGGTTTGCGAATCCCGAACTTCTTTGTCGCTTCGTGGTGGCCTGTCGACGGCGTCGCGGGCTCAGCCGCCGCCGCCCTGCAGGAAGGATTCAGGCGTCGAGGACGGCGCACGGGGCGTCTGGTTCTGCGCCGGATTCGACGCTGGCAAGTTCGATGACGGGCTCACCGCGGACTGCGACAGACCCGATGACGACGGGGATTGCGGCGCACGACCGTCCGCCGTCATCGCCACCGCGCCGGCGGTCGCGGCGCCGTAGGGGCCCGACGGGAAGGTGGGCTCGCGGATGATCCGCGGCGAGATCAGGAACAGGCGCTCGGTCTGTCCCGCGCTCTCGCTGGTGTGGCGGAACAGGCCGCCGAGCAGCGGCACGCGGCCGAGCACCGGCACCTCGTCGCGCTGCGAGGCCTGGCTGGTCGTGGTGATGCCGCCGATGAGCAGGCTCTCGCCCTCGCCCACATGGGCCTCGGTCATGATCTCGGTGCGCTTGACGATGGGGACGCTGTCCACGCGCTGGTCCTCGAAGCTGCCGTCCTCGATGTAGAGCGACAGCTTGATGCGGCGCGACACGCCGCCGTTGTCGGGCACGGAGGTGATCTGCGGCGTGACCTGCAGCAGCGTGCCGGCCTCGACCTGGAAGAGGTTGGCCTCGAGGTTGCCGGCGACCTTGACGGTGACGACGCGCTTCTCGCGCATGACGGCGGGCCGGTTGGCCACGCCGAGCACCTTGGGCTTGGCGATGACGCGGGCCTTGCCGCGGGCGCTGAGGGCGTCGATGCGCGCCATCAGCTCGCGGCCGGCGTTGGACCACAGCGTGCTCAGCGTGAAGGTGCCGGCGCTGTTGCTGCCCGGCGGCTGGGTGACGCCGAAGCTGCCCTTGCTGCCGCGCACGCTCCAGTCGATGCCCAGCGAGTCGATGCTGTCGCTGCTGACGTCGATGATGGTGGCCTCGAGCTCGACCAGCACCGGCTGCACGTCCAGGCGGCGGATCAGCTCCACATACTCGTCCATGCGCTGCGGCCGGCCGTGGATGATGACGGTGTTGGTGCCTTCGTCGGCCTGGAAGATCGGCGGCGTGTCGTCGTCGACGGGACTCTGCAATCCTCGGGTGCTGCCTTGCGAGGCCGCGCCGGCGCCGGACTTGGCCGACTGCCCCGCGGTGACCTGGTTGGGCTTGCGGGCCATGATGTCGGCCAGGCGCGTGTCGCGTCCCATCACGCCCTGCAGCGCGGTCAGCTTGCCCGGGTGGATCTCGCCCGCCGATGTCGGCGTGTCCTCGTCGCCCTGCGCGCCGCTGGTGGTGCCGCTGTAGAGCGAGGTGAGCACGGAGGCCACGCCGCGGATGCGCGTCTGGCCGAAGGTGCGATCACCGGCGGAGGCGAAGCGCAGCGGCACCACGCGCACCGCCTTGCGGTTGCGCTCCATCGCACCGACGTCGAGCGACTCGATCGCCGCGGCGATCAGCTCGACGTGACGCGGCGGGCCGTAGACCAGCAGCGTGCTTTCGGCCGCGTTGAAGCGCAGGGGGAAACGCGCGTCGCCGAGCTGCAGCGAATCCAGCAGGTCGCTGACCTGCTCGCGGCGGAAGCCCTTGAGCCGGAAGAGCCGGCTCTGCACGGCGCCCGCCGGGTAGAAGTACAGCGCGGTGCCGTCGTGGTACCAGATGACGCCGTAGGCCCGGTTCATCGAGTCGAGGAACTTGTCCGGCGTGGTGTCGAAGTTGGCCTGCACCATGCCGTCGATGCCGTCGGCGAGCACGGCCGGCAGGCCCTGGCTCGCGGCGAAGTCGAGCAGCACCTCGTTCACGCGCTTGCCTTCGGCCTTGTAGATGAACCGCGGGCTGCGCCATTGGCGCGAGACGTTCTTCGTGGCCACGCGGTCCGACCGGACGGACTTCGCGGTCGGCGTGCCGGCCGGTGCCGTCGTCGTTGTCGTTGTCGACGTTGCGGGCGCGGTCGTCTGCGCCTGCGTCAAGGTCTTCGCGGGCGGCGCGGCCAGCGGCACCGCGATCGGACTGGCGCCCGATCCGGCAGCGGCAGCGGCGCTGGCGCCCGACGTTGGCGTCGATGTGGATGACGATGCCGGCTGCGCCGACTCGCCGACACGCGCGGACCAACTGAGCGGCGCCGCGGCGCAGAGCATCAGCGCCACCGGCAGGCGGCCGATCCGCATCGAGCGGCTGGAGGAACGAAGACGTCGGGGCATGAGGTTCACAGTGCGGGACGCTGACTCTTCGGCTTACTCGTCGTCCTGCATGGACGCCTTGATCTGGTCCGACACCTTGGTCATGGACTTGCTCATCGCCTGCTGACCCTGCTGCATGCTCATCATCATTCGCTGCGCCATCAGCGATTCGAGCTGCGCCGTCTCCGTCGGCGCCGCGGCAGCAGCCGGCGTGGTCGGAACGTTGGCGGCGATCGGTGTGGTCATGGCGGACTCCGTTGATGCGATGGGACGGAACATAGGGACCAGGCGGCCGGCAGTAACGGGACCATGCGAAGGCGATGAGCGTCATGCGAAGGTGCGTCGGCTCATGCCGACTGCAAAGGCAGTGGCGTTGGCCGCCAGGTCGCGGGGCCTTGGCGGCAAGCGCCAAAACCCCGCGACCTGCCGTCCCCACCCGACGTCTTACTGCAACGGATTTGCGACCGAGGATTGCGAGGGGCTGAACGAGGACTTCGGTGGATCGGAGCGAGGGCTTCGGACAAGACCTGGCACTACCTCGAAAGAGTGGGTTCGTCCCGCCGTCGCACGCTTCGCATCGCACGGCGGCGTCCACCGATGCAACACTTAGCGTCGCGGCCTTCGCAGGTCATCGCTGGAGCGCCGCATGAACGACCGTTCGTTCGTTTTCTTCTTCCGCCACGTCGTCGTGATGACCGTCGTCATGCACGCGGCGGACACGATGGCGCAAGGCATCGGCGCGACCAGCGTGGCCAGCGCCGCCAGCTTCAGCGCCGCGAACGATCGACCCGTCGAGCAGGTGACCCGCTTCCGCTGCACGCTCATCGACGGCAGCACGCGCCTGTTCATCGAGGATCCGCGCGAACGCCATCCCGGCCTCGCCGACGACTGCACGCTCGTGCGCGTCGCCGTGGCACCGCTGCGCCCAGGCGCCTCGGACGACAGTCCGCCATGGGTCGGCTTTTCCGCCCGGCTGATTCAAGGGCCCCAAGGATTCCCGGGGTCTGGCGGCGCGCCGACGGACATAGCGTCCTTCCTGCGCGACGCCGCACGGCCGATGCCTGCGGAGATGGCATCGCTGGTCCGCGCCGCCAGCGATCGACATCGCCTCAACCCCGCGCTGGTGTCGGCGTTGATCTTCGTCGAGTCGCGCTATCGCGCCGATGCCCGCTCACCCAAGGGCGCGATGGGACTGATGCAGCTGATGCCGGCGACCGCCGCGCGGTATGGCGTGTACTCGCGCGCCGACCTGCTCGATCCTCGCGTGAACGTGGATATCGGCGTGCGTCATCTGCGCGCGCTGCACGACCGCTACGACGGTCGCGTCGACCTGATCCTGGCGGCCTACAACGCCGGAGAAGGCGCGGTCGAACGCTTCGGCCAGCGCGTGCCGCCCTTCCCCGAGACCGAGGATTACGTGCGCCGGATCACCACGTTGGTTGGCGTGCCTGAAACCGCTTTCACCCCCTGAACGAGGGGGCATAAATGAAAATGAATGTTCCGTAAAGGACATGAAGCGCTGGCGTTGGCGACAGTGCGGTGGTCATCCGGTTTTCAAGGTCCACGTGAAAGTCGCCACCCTCTGCCCTTCCCGCTCGCTGGAACACTTCGCCGCCGCTGCGCTGCGCGAGGCCGGCTACGACCCCACCCCCCACACGCACCTGAGCCCGTTGATCTCGGCGCTGCGAACGCCCGGCGCCGACGCGGTGCTGCTGGAAGACCACGACGCCCACATCGACAGCTGGCTGGCCGCGTTGCGCCTGCACGCCGGACGCAGCGTGCCCATCGTCGTGCTGGGGCTGGGCGATTCGGTGGGCATCTCGCGCGCGCTGCAGCGCGGCGCGGATGACTACGCCGTCATTTCCGACGGCGCGGGTCCGCTGATCCATCGGCTGCGCGCCCGCATCCAGACCCGCACGGACGGCGTGCGCGCGAGCTCGCTGCGCGCCGGGCCGTATGCGCTGCATGCGTCGACGCAGAGCCTGTCCACCGGCGCGCGCGAGGTGAGCCTGACGGCGCGCGAGTTCGCGCTGGCCTGGACGCTGTTCGAGAACCTCGGCCGCGTGGTCAGCACGCACACGCTGTCGACCGAGATCTGGGGCCGCTCCAGCGACATCGGCAAGCGCACGCTGGAGCAGCACGTCTACAAGCTGCGGCTCAAGCTGAATCCCGGCGGCCCGCGGTCGCGGTCGCGCACGCTGGACGGCACGCCGGTGCCGCGCATCCAGACGGTGTACGGCGTCGGGTACCGACTCGACGTGTGAGAGGAAGACCGACCGCGGTCCTGCCGCGGCCGCTGGCCCTCACCCCTGCCCGCTCCCGCAAGCGGGAGAGGGAGTAAGAAGGATCCAGCGGGCAAGCGATCAGGGTTGCGCGCGCTGCGCCGCGGCCCGCTGCGCGGCATTGCGGCTGCGTACCGTGTCATTGAGCTGATACGACGCGACGGTCAGCGCGAGCAGCGTGCCGCCCACCAGCCCCGCGACCGCCGCATGCACGCCGGCCTGCGCGGCCTGACGCTCGTTGGCGCTGACGCCGGGCTGGCTCAGCGTCGACTGCAAGGCCTGCACCACGCCCAGCGCGATCAGTCCCGGCACCATCGTGTTGAAGATGCGCGTGTCGGCGCGTTCGGCTTGCCGACCGAGTTCATTGCGAGTGAACGGATTGCGTAGATCGATGTGGATGTGACGCACGTGCGTCTCGCTACCCCGGCCGTGCCGGGTCGTCTCACGCATGCGAAGCGCGGACGCGGTATCGACCAGATGGTCTTCGACCGACGAGGTCAGCATGTTGCCCACGCCCGCGATGGCGCCCGCACCGACGGCCAGGCCGCGCGCGGCCTGCCACGCGGGCTGGCCACCGAGCGTGCGCTGCATCAGCAGCTGCGTGCCCATGTCGATGACCGCCGCGGCGGCGCCGAAGGTGCCGCGCATCGTCCAGGTGACATCGGCGGGACGCAGGTTCCGCCCCTCGGGCGGCTGCGTGACGTTGGGGTCGCCGTTGCCGACATGCACCGTGTTGATCGCGGGACGCAGCGCCTCGCGGAATTGCGCCTGCAGATGCGCGATGACCTGGATGGCGGCCGCCGCCTGCGCCGCGCCCGCCAGCGCGGGATTGCTGCGCGAGGCGATCGTCAGCGCCAGCGCGGCGAAGTCGCCGCCAGCGATCCCGGCGGACTGGATCCCCTGCCAGATGCGACGCGGCACGCTGCCGTTGCGCTGCGCCGAGTCCCCGGCGAAGGCCTGGTCGGCGACCTGCGCGCTGCTTTCGCTGTGGATCTGCGACACGATGCGGCGACCCAGCGAGTAGGCCGTCAGGGCGGTCTGCGCCGCCACCGCGGCAGTCGGATGGGACACCACCGCCCGCGCGAGTTCGGGTGCGATGACGCCCTGCACCACCGTGCGCACGCCCGCCACCGGCAGCGCATGACGCACGTTCTGCATCAGGAAGAACGACAGCGCGCCGGCCTCTCGCGGCGCGTGGCCATCAGGTGCCGCATGCGCAGGCGCGTGGGGGGGCTCCGGCACTTCGTGCACAGGCGCTTCATGCACAGGCGCTTCGTGCACGGGCGCTTCGTGCACGGGCGCTTCGTGCACAGGCGCCTCATGCACAGGCACTTCGTGCTCGGGATGCTGGGCGTCAAGACCGACACCGCCCGTCCGCAAGGTGCCCGATGCGGAGGATGTCGTGGACGTTGCGGACGACGCGCGCGTCAGCGCCACCGGCGACTGTGGTGTGGGGTCGCCGGGCGGTCGGACTGGACGGCGCAGTTGCTCCAGCGACAGGCGCGGCGCGAGCGAAGCGTCCCCACTGCGGGACGGGCCGGCGTCGGAGTTGCGACGTGCGCTCAGACCGCCGAGCTCGGACGACATCCGACGGGGCGGCAGGGCCCCTCCTCGGGGCGATGCCGGCGATCCGGGCGATGCCGGCGTCGTGGGGGTCGGCGCGCGATCGAGGCGGTCGAGCGGGATGTCGCCGGTATGGATCGTCGATGCGGGCAAGCCGGCGGGCGGCGTGGTGATCGTCATGGGAGCGGTCCTGCAATGAGCAGCTGCCACTCTCGACAGCCCGCATGACCCAACCGTGACGCCCGGGCCGGTGCGGGCATGGTCCCCGCGCGACCACTTCGCGCGGACGCGAGCCGCTTCGCCCTCAGTGCCTGAGCGCCCGCGCTTCAGTCGCCTGAGCTTCGGTCTTCGTCTCATCGGTCGCTGAAGTCGCCTGAGTCGCTTCGGTCGCTTCGGTCGCTCTAGTTGCCTCGATCGCTCTAGTTGCCTCGATCGCTCTAGTTGCCTCGATCGCTTCGATCGCCTCGGGCGCCTCAGTCACCGCAGGAAGTCGCGACGCCCGCCGTCCGCGCCAGCGCGGCGAGCATCGCGCGCGGTTCGTCCCAGCGATTGCCCTCCTCCTGCAGCCGCGCCATCGAGAAGCCGTCCAGCCGCGTCCGCATCCGTTGGATCAGGCGGCCCCACGGCGGCAAGGGATCCGCGCGGATCGGCGAATAGGCCTGGCCCGCATACCCCGTCAGTCGCGCCGCGTCCTGATCGCGCCCTTCCTCGAACGCCAGCCAGGCGAAGACCGGCAGCAGACGGTCGAACGCCTCGCTCTGGCTGTCGCCATGAAGCTCGCTGGCATGCTCCGCCTGGCCCGGACCGTGGCCAGGACCGAGGTTCGCGCCCTCGATCCGACCATCGCAATAGGCCTCGCGGACCGCTCCGCGCGGCGTCTTCGGCGAGACGATGCCGGTCAGCACGTGGCGCGCCTCCTCGACGCGCCCTTCGGCCAGCAGCACGGCCGCCAGGCAGCCCAGCACACGCTGCAGGAACGCGCCGTTGGCCGTGTTGATGCCGCTTGCGCGGCTGGCGCCATCTTCCCACTGGCGCACCAGCGCCGCGGAACGCAACGGCTCGCCATGCCCGACCTGCAGGCTCATGAGCCGCTGCAAGTCGTCCAGCACCCATCGCGACGCGCCGATCTCCTGCGCCAGTTGCAGCGACGCGCAGATCGCCTCGTCAGCCTCGGCCGCCTGACCTTCGACGCGCCACACATGCGCCCGCGCCGCCAGTCCCCACAGCTTCAGGCGCGCCGCATGCGCGCCCTCGCAGCGACCGGCCAGCGCGACGAGTTCGCCCATCGCGTAACGCATCGCGGCCTGGCTCAGTTCCTGGTCCTCCACGACCTGCCGGCACAAGGCCAAATAGCGCAGCGCGGGATCGTCCGCCGTGCGCGACACCGTCACGCCGCGGCGGTACCAGATCGCCGCGCGCTTCGGATCGTGCGGCGCGAGCAGGCCCGCGTGGTCGATGCAATAACGCGCCAACACCGCCGGCGGCAGTTCGTTCGGCAACTCGGCCTCATAGGCGGCATGCCGCCACGCCGTCTCCGACGCCAGCGACAGCAACTCGAACAGCGAGCGCGAATGCGCCAGCAGACCGAGCCCCCGCACCGGCTCATGTTCCAGACACCAGTCGAGCGCGGCGCGCACATTGCCGAGCTCGGGCGAGAACTCCGCGATCCAGCGCGCGTCCGGCATCATCTGCAGCGCCCGCTCCGCGCGGTCGAACAGCTGGCTCATCGCGCGCGCATGCTGGCGGCGCGCGATGTCGACCTCGCCGGTCTCCTCCAGCAGCAGCAGCCCGTAGGCGCGGATGCCGTCGAAGAGCCGGTACCGCGGCCGATCCTCCGCGTCGACCTGGACCAGCGAATGGTCCACGAGTCCCTCGAGCGCCTCCGCCACCGTCCACGCATCGAGCTGCCGGTCCGACAACGCGGCCGTCGCCATCTCCAGCGTGAAGCCGCCCTCGAACGGCTCCAGCCGCCGCAGCACGAGCTGCTCGACGTCATCCAGCAGCGCGAGGCTCGCGTCCATGCAGGCGCGCAGCGACTGATGGCGGCGCGGCCCCGCCTGCGTGCCGCGCGTCAGCAGCCGGTACCGGTCGCTGAGCCGCTCGCAGAGTTGATCGATGCCGAACATCGCGAGCCGGCCGGCCGCCAGCTGCAACGCCAGCGGAATGCCGTCCAGCCGACGGCACAGCGCCGTCACCTGGGCCACGTTGTGCGCACCGAGCGCGAACGGCTGCCCCTGCGCACGCACCTGATCGACGAACAAGGCGACGCTGCCGTGCATCAGCGATTCGTCCACGCCCGCGCCGGGCGGCGGCACCGACAGCGGCGGCGTGCGCAGCACACGCTCGCCCGGCACGCGCAGCACCTTGCGGCTGGTCACCATCAGCGCCACGTCCTCGGTGTTCTCGAGCACCGCATGGCAGAAGGTCGCCGCGCGCGCGCCGGCGATCTCGGCGTTGTCGAGCACCAGCAGCAGCGACATCGGCCGCAACAGCGCCAGCAGCGTCTGCAGATCGGTGCCCGGGTCCAGCCCGAGCGCCGCCGCCACGATCGGCAATGGGTCGGAAGGATCGTCGCCGTGCAGCAGATCCACCCACACGACGCCGTCGCGGGCCGCCTGGCGGCGTTCATGCGCGCAGGCCAGCGCGAGCGTCGACTTGCCGACACCGGGCGCCCCGACCACGGTCACCAGGCGATGCCGCACCAGCCGGCTCAACAACGCCTGCAGATCGGCGCCACGGCCATGCATCGCCACCGGCGCCGATGGCAAGGCCCGCGGACGGACGATGGGTGATGGGGGATCGACCGGCCGGTCGGTCGACTCGTGGGACGTGTCCTCGTCCTGCCGCAACGGCCACGCGAATCGATAGCCCTGCCCGGCCACCGTGGCGATGGCTTCGCGCCCCAGCGCGCGGCGCAACGCCGACACGTGGACGGCCGCGTTGTTCTCTTCCACGGCCTGTCCGGGCCAGACCCGATTCAACAGTTCGTTCTTGGAGACCACCTCGCCGCGATGCGCGACCAGCACGCCGAGCAGATCCAGCTGCCGGCCGCTGAGCGGCATGGGCACGCCCTCCGACAGGAGGACGCGCGAGGCCATGTCAAGCACGAACCCTTCGAAGCGAAAACGACTCGTCACTTCAGCTTGCCCTTCATGGCTGTCACCGGCGGCAGGACCCTGCACGCCGTACGCCATCGCATCCCCGATGTCCTCGCATCGGGCGAGGAAGGGATCACGAAAGTGGGCGCGAGTTTAAGGGTGCGTCATGACAACGTCCAGGGAACTCGGGACGTTCCCGAAGGGGGTCAGGCCTTGACAGCGTTGACTGTCGTGCGCACCTCGGCGGCATGACGATCGAGGCCCCGAAAGGCGTGCGGAATCCCGCACAGCTGTCAGCAGGATGTCAGAGCGCTACCCCGCAGAACGGCCGCGATGCGCGTGTTCATGGGGCATCTGCGGGACCGCGTGCGCGCGCGTGGTGCAACTTTGGTCATGTCAGCGACTACCTCCAAGGTCGTAGTTCCAGCGCAACTCACGGCCCGCGGGAATGTCTTCCGACGCGCGGAACGCGTGGATGCGCGCGGTCCAGCCATGGCGCAGGCGCACGGGGAAGGACTCGCCGCGCACGTTGTAGCCGGCGGGCGGATGACCGTCGGGCCGCCCCTCGGCGTCGAAGAGGAACAGCGTGTTCATCAGCGAGAGCAGGTTCTCGCCGTTCACGGCCACACGGCCGACGGGGTCGGAGGCCGACATCAGATAGCGGTCGTCGTCGAGCAGGAACAGATCGACCTCGTCGAGCAGCTGGCCGCCATAGACGCCGAGACAGGTGCCGGCCGCGATGTCGTGCCGCGCGAAAAGCCCGCGCTGGCCGATGAGCGCGGCCTCCTGCGGCGAGCGCAGGTCCTCCGCCTCGATGCGACGCGGCGCCAGCAAGCGCAGCGCATGCGCGGCACGAGCGCGCCGACCGATGCGCGCATCGATGTAGGGCTCGACGTCGGCGAACGCGTCCGCGCGATCGAGCACCTCGGCGACATGCACGACACCGTGGTCGGCGTCGCGGAACGGTGGATCGCCGGCGTGCTCGGCCGCGTACTCGCGACGCGCGACGCGGTCGCGATGACGCAGCCGCACCTGCGCGAGCAGCGCCAGCCAGCGCTCGGTGCCGTAGGACATCAGCGCGAGTTGACGGGCGCGCTCCTCGGTCGGCGTGGCCGCGTCGTCCTTGGGCATCAAGGCGAGCACGCGATGCTGGCAGTCCAGCACGTGGCTCATGTGCGCGCGACGGCGTTGCGGCGAATCGGGCATCGTGTCGATGCGCCGATAGCCGTCCCACAGCCAGCGGTCCACGTCCGCGCGGTCGTGCGGCCGAACCGTATCGATGAGCACCTCGTCCATGGAGCCTCCGCAGGATGGAGGACCGAGTCTCGACCACCACCCCCAGGAGGCCGCCTCGAAAGCGAAGCGAACGCCTCGCCCCCGAAGCCTCACGCAAGAACCCCGCACTCCCCAGGCCCGAAGTCAGCGAACGCCGGTGGGGCCGGAATGGGGCTTGGGGTCCCTGGAGGGGTGCCCCATGCCCCGTGGAGTGCCCGCGCTCGCCCCTCCGGAGTCGCGGGCTCTCCCTCCCCCCGCCTCACTGCGTCTTCGCCGCCGACACCAACCGATCCATCGCCTGCGCCGTCGTGACGGACTCGCTGTTCCAGAACTGGCTGACCACGTCCTTGATGGCGCCTTCCGCCGCTGGCCGGACTGCCATGCCATGGGCGATGGAGGGCAGCAGCGTATTGGCCTTGCCCGCTTCGGCGAAGTCCGCGGCGGACGCCTTGGCGCAATCGTCGTACTTGGCGAGGCTCACGCCCTTGCGCACCGGGATCGAGCCCTTCTCGAGGTTGAAGGATTCCTGCACCGCCGGCGACAGGATGGCCGAGGCCATGTCGCGTTGCGCCTGCTGGTTGGCGTCGCCCTTGACCTTGAACATCGCGAACGAGTCGACGTTGAAGGTATAGGACTTGGCCGTGCCGGGCGCGGGCACGCACAGGAAGTCCTTGCCCGCGGTCTTGCCGGCCGCCAGGAATTCGCCCTTGGCCCAGTCGCCCATGATCTGCATGGCGGCCTCGCCCTTCATGACCATCGCGGTGGCGAGGTTCCAGTCGCGACCCGGTGCGTTGCGGTCGGTATAGGCTTTCAGCCGGCGGAAGGTCGTCAGCGACTTCTCCATCGTCGGACTCTTCAGGCTGGCGGGGTCGAGCTGGATCAGCGCCTTGCGGTAGAACTCCGGTCCGCCGGTGCCCAGCACCACGGTCTCGAAGGTGGTGAAGTCCTGCCAGGACTGGCCGCCATGCGCCAGCGGCGTGACGCCGGCCTTCTTCAGCGCGTCGGCGGCGACGAAGAACTCGTCCCAGGTCGTCGGCGGCTTGACGCCGGCCTTGCGCATCACCTCGGGGTTGATCCAGAGCCAGTTGACCCGATGCACGTTGACCGGCACCGCGATGTAGTGGCCCTTGTACTTGACGATGTTGCTGATCACCGGCAGCAGCAGGTCGTCCCAGTGTTCAGCCTTGGCGACGTCGTCGATGTTGGCGAGCATGCCCTCCGCGGCCCAGTCCTGCAGCAGCGGTCCCTTGATCTGCGCGGCCGTGGGGGCGTTGCCCGAGATGGCGCGGGACTTCAGCACCGTCATCGCCGCGTCGCCGGCGCCGCCGGCCACGGCGAAGTCCTTCCACTTGTGGCCCTTGGCCTGCAGCTGGTCCTTCAGGCCGGAGATGGCCTTGGCCTCGCCGCCGCTGGTCCACCAGTGCAGGACTTCGAGATCGCCGGCGCGCGCCGGTCCGGCCGCGACCGCCATCGTCGCCATCGCGGCAGTGGCCAACAGGGCGCGGCGCGTCCACGGCGCGCTCGTCGTCGTGGTCGTGGTGATCGTCGCTGTCTTCTTCATCGATGTCTTCATCGTTGTCTCCTCTTGTCTCCGGGAACGGAGTGGTTGTCGTTGATCGATGGGGCCGATCGACGGGTCGATCGGCGGAGTTGATCGGCGGGAACGGAAGGTCAGGTCACCCCTTCCGCTTGCAGTTGCTCGAACAGGCGCTGGACGGTGCCCGCTTGCGGCGGCGTGGCGCCGCGCTGCAGGCAGGCGGCGGACCCCGCCGCAAGCGCCGCATGCAGATGCGCGCGCAGGGCGCGCTCAGGATGTCGGTGCAGGCTGTACAGCAAACCCGCGACCGCGGCGTCGCCCGCGCCGACGGTGTCGGCCACGGTGACCGCGGGCGCTCGTGCCATGCAGGCCGCATCGCCGCGCGACAGGTAGGCCACGCCGCCGCCGCGCGTCAGCAGGTAGAGCGCGTCCGGATTGAAGGCGCGCAGTCGCGTCATTGCCTCGTCAAGCTCAAGGCCGGGGAACAGACCGCGCAGGTCGTCGTCGGACACCTTGATCACATCGGCCAGCGCGCACATGCGGCGCAGCGTCGGCTCGTAGCCGTGCGCCATCAGATTGCGGAAGTTGGGGTCGTAGCTGATGGACACGCCCTGCCCCTTCAGGCGCTCGGCCAGCGCGACGAGCCGCGAGGCCAGCGGCTCCCGCGCCAGGCTGATGCCGCCGAAGTGCGCACGGCGCGCCGCGCCGTCCCAGCCCGCCGGCAGCGCGTCGGGATCGAAATGCAGGTCGGCGCTGTCGCCGCCGACGAAGAAGTAGCGCGGCGGCTCGACCTGCTCGACGATCGCCAGCAGCGGCGCGCGGTCGACCTGCTGCATCAGCCGTGTGTCCAGGCCGACGGCCGCGCTGGCCCGCACCAGTTCATCGCCGAACAGGTCGCGGCTCACCGCGCCGGCGAAGGCCGTGCGCGCGCCCAGCGACGCCAGCGCGCGCGCCACGTTCCAGGTCGAGCCGCCGACGCGGCTGATCCATTGATCGGGCGCCTGCTGCAGCATGTCGGTCAACGCCTCGCCGAGGCACAGGAGCTCGGGAGGGTCGGACATCGCGCCGGGCATTGGGTCGGACATCGGGCCCGGGCCCGATCGGGACGCCGCGTCATGCATGGCGCGCTCCCTGATCCACACCCCGCGTACCGACGCCGTCCAACACGTCGACGATGTCGTAGCACGCGCCCATCGTGTGGTAATCGACCTTGCCCGCCGGGCTCTTCTCGTCGCTGTACTTCCGGTTCTCGCCGTCGAGGAGGCGGTACCACGCGCCGTGCGCGTGATCGACGAAGTGCGTCCAGCTGTAGGCCCACAGGCGCCGGTACCAGTCCCAGTAGACGTTGTCGCCGGTGCGCGCGGCCAAGCGGGCCGCGGCGGCGGCGCTCTCGGCCTGCACCCAGAAGTACTTGTCGGGGTCGCAGATGCTCAGGTCCGGCGCCAGCGAGTAGCACAGCCCGCCATGCTGGGCGTCCCAGCCGCGCCGCACGGCCACCAGGAACAGCTTCGTCGCCGTCGGCAGCACCCAGCCCAGGTCCTGGTCGATGAACTCGCCGCGCGCCTCGAGCTGCAGCAGCAGCTTGGTCCACTCGGTGAAGTGGCCCGGCTGGTAGCCCCACGGGCGGAAGAGATTGGCCGGGTCGTCGCGGTTGTAGAGCCAGTCCGGCTGCCAGTGCGCGTCGTAGTGTTCCCAGACCAGACCGCCGCAGCGCTCGGCCTGGCGGCGCGTGATGTGCTGCGCCAGCAGCGCGGCGCGCGCGAGGTAGCGTCGTTCGCCCGTCGCGTCGAAGGCGGCCAGCAGCGCCTCGCAGGCATGCATGTTGGCGTTCTGGCCGCGGTACGGCGACAGCACGTGCCACTGCGGACTGGCCTCGTCGGCGTAGAGGCCGGCGGCCTCGTCCCAGAAGCGTTCCTCCATCAGCGCGAAGGTCTCGGCGATCCACGGCCGGGCCTCGTCCACGCCGGCCATGGCCGCATGCGCGTAGGCCAGCAGCACGAAGGCCAGGCCGTAGGCGTGGCGCGTCGCGTCGAGCACCCGGGCCTTGCCGTCGCGCCAGTCGAGCAGCCAGGCGTAGCCGCGTAGCGCGTCGTCGAAATGCGCCTCACGCAGGAAACGCACGCCATGGCGCACGCCGTCCAGGTAGGCCGCATCGCCGAAGCGCCGGTAGGCCATCGCGTAGGTGAACACGAAGCGCGTGCTGCTCACCAGGTGCCGCTGATGCGCGTCGTAGACGGTGCCGTCGTCCTTGAAGAAGTGGAAGAAGCCGCCGCTCGGGTCGATGCCGCGCGGGTGGTAGAAGTCCATCGTGTGCCGCGCGTGGGACAGCAGCACGTCGCGGGATCGGAAATCGGGCAGGTCGCTGGTCGCGGGAGAGGTCGTGTCGGTCATGCGGAGGGTGATGGGGGTCAGTCGTTGCTGCTGGTGCTGTCGCGCACGACCAGCGCCACGGGCAGGGTCAGTTCAAGGGGCTCGTCCGCCGGCGTGCCCAGCAGCAGCTCCACGCCCTTGGCGCCGAGCGACTCCTTGTCGACACGCACCGTGCTGAGCGGCGGATGGGCGACGGAGGCGCCGCCGATGTCGTCGAAGCCGACCACGGCGATGTCCTCGGGGATGCGCAGGCCCTGGTTGAGGCACTGCCGCATGGCGATCAGCGCCGCGCTGTCGTTGAAGCAGACGACCGCGTCGGGCCGCTTGCGGCGGTCGAGCAGCACGCGCATCGCCTCGATCACGCCGGCCTCGCCGTCGCCGAGCTGCGGCGCGATGACCTCCAGGTCCGGGTCGGCCTGCACCTGCGCCTCGAACAGCGCGCGCCGGTAGCCGCGGGCGCGCTGCTCCAGGCTGTAATGCGCCGGCGATCCCGAGATCAGCGCGATCGTCCGCCGTCCGCTGCGCAGCAGGTGGCTGGTCGCGAGGAAGCTGCCGTGCTGGTGGTCCGGGTTGACCGAGGTCATCCCGCGCCGGTGCATGTCCACGAGCACCGTCGGCTTGCCGCTGCGCTTGAGGGTGTCGAGGACCTCGGGCTCGAAGTAGCCGACGCACAGGAAGGCGTCGAGCTGATGGCCGCGCGTCTGTTCCAGGACGGGCTGGCCGGGGCCGGCGACGATGAAGGACAGCGAGAGGCCCTCGCGCCGGCAGACCTGCTCGGCGCCGTGCAGCACGGCGGAGAAGAACGGGCTCGACGCCAGCGTGTTGTGCTGGCTGTGCAGCAGGAAGCCGATGCGCCGGATCCTGTTCTTGCGCAGTTGCGCGAAGTCGTAGCCCAGGCGCACGGCGGTGTCGCGGACGACCTGGCGCGTCTCTTCCGACAGCCCGGACTGGTTGCGCAAGCCGCGCGACACGGTGCCGATGGACAGGCCGGACGCCTTGGCGATATCGCGGATGGTGGTGCTGCTCATGGGTGGGGACGATTCTTGAAGTGCCCTTTTCAGGGGTCAACAAAGTCCCGCGAGTTTCCCAAGTGTTTAGGGCGCCCCGCTAAACACCGCCGCCATGCCCTCGAATCCCGTGGTCAGCGCCGCCGCGTCGGCGCCTCCAGCACATAGGGCCAGGCCACCACGGTGGCGATCGCCATCGGCGCCGCGACCAGCGCGGCCGCCAGCGGCGGCTCGAAACCGACGGCCAGCAGCAGCGTCGTCACGAGCGCGCCACCCGCGCCCGCGACGCCGTAGATCGTCCGGAGTCCGGGTCGCCGCCGCTGCAGGGTCGAGCGCGCGACCTCGTCGGCCGTGGCATGCATGGCGACCTCCAGCGCGCCGGCGCACAGGCCGAAGGCGAACAGGGCCGCGGCCAGCAGCCCCGGTGATCCCGCCAGCGCGAGCACGGGCAACATCGATGAGGACCCCAGGCCGCCGATCAGCACCAGGCGGCGCGCGCCCAGCCATGGCGGCCGTTGATCCGGCGTCCGGCCGCCCCTGCCGGCACGCGTCCGGGTGACGGTCCGGGTGACGGTCCGGGTGCCGATCCACGCACCCGCCAGCAGCGCGAGCGCGGCCATGGCCAGATCCCACAGGTCGAGTCCGATCCGATGCGCCAGGCTCGGCATCAGTGCCGCGACGCAGGTGATCCCGCCGCCGGCCACGATGAAGGCCAGGCGCACGGCCAAGCGCGCCTCGGGCCGATCCGTGGCGGGCTCCAGGAAGGACCAGCCGTCGTCCAAGGCGCTCATCCCGCCGGGTCCACCGGGAGGACCTCGGCCCCGCTCTTGCGCAGCGCCTTCATGACGCTGGCGCCGACGTCGCGCTCGATGACGATGGTGTGCAGCGCCTCCAGCGCGGCGACGCGATGGGCGGCCGTCGCCTGCAGCTTGTCGCTGGTGACGAGTCCCACGACATGGCGGCTGCGCTCGATCAGGGTGCGCTTGAAGGCGGCCTCGCGGAAATGGGTCGTGAGGATGCCGTCGCTCATCGACAGCGCGCAGACACCGACGAAACCGCGGTCGATGCGCAGCCGCGAGAGGCTGTCCACCGCGGCCGCGTCGACGCAGCCGCCCAGGTGCGGGTCGACCTCGCCGCCGATCATCAGCAGACGCAGGTCCTGGCGTCGCAGCACGGCGGCGGCGACGTCGACCGCGTTGGTGGCGACGGTGAGGTCCGCGTCCTCCGGCAGGACATCGACCAGCGCGAGGTTGGTGCTGCCGGTGTCGAGGAACACCAGCTCGCCCGGCCGGACCGTGGCCGCGCCGGCCCGCGCCAGCGCGGACTTGCGGACCGGGGCCTCCTTCATCCGCGCGGCGAGCGGCCGGTCGTTGGCCGCGATCGGCACGGCGCCGCCGTAGACGCGCCGGCACAGGCCGTCCGCGGCCAGCGCACGGAGGTCGCGCCGGATGGCGTCCTCGGACAGGTTGAATTCGGCGGCCAGGTCGGCCGCGACCACGGCATGGCCGGCGGAGAGCCGGTCCGCGATGACGTGGCGACGGGCGTGGGGAAGATCGGCGAGCGACATGGCGTCCCTGGAAGCGAGACGCGATTGTGCACGTTAATACACGTTATTGCACGATCATCCGTGACTCCGGGACGTGCGCGTTGCGTCGCAGTAGTGCGTCACGTGCTCGTCGAACCGGTCGTGCACGTGGATCGTGCCCTTGCCCGGAATGCCGTCGAAGTGGTGCCCGATACCGAGGCCGTGCACGTTCGGCAGCAGGCTGCGCAACGCCGAGACCACGTCCCCACGCGGCGAGAAGCTCTCGACCAGTTCCGTGGCACGCGCCAGGTTCCGGGGCGGCAGGCGATGGACCAGGCCATCGCTCAGATGGGGCGGGCAGAACGCCGTGACGGGCACCGGGTTGTGCGCCCGAAGGCTCGCAAAGATCGCTTCGTTGGCGCCCTTGGAATGCCCCACCACCCGGATGGCAAACCCCTTGAGCTCCGATGGCTGCTGCAGTTGGTTCTGCGTCTCCAGCAGGAGATCGGCGGCCTGCCGATAACTCTCGGGCAGATGACCCGCTCCGGCCTTGAGATTGGCCCCCCACTGCGCCATCGTCGAGCTGAAGTTCTGGCCCGGCCGGGATCGCTCGAGCACCGTCTCGCCGGTCTTCTTGCCCGCCGTCGTGCCGCCGAAGGACAGGACCACCTCGCGCGTTTCCGGGTGCTGCAGCACGACGGCGGTCAGTCCGGTACCGCGATCGACGAGGGTGCCGTCGGCGTGCTCGACACCGGACGACCGGAGACCGAGCGCGGTGCGGAGCTTCACCGCCAATGCCTCGCACGGCGACCACCCCGGCGGCAGTTGCGCGTCATCCCGCTCGTAGGGGAATCGGGCCAGGGCCGCGTTGCAGCTCAGCCGCTCCAGCGACGGGAGATCGGTGGGCATGGCGCGTTTCTCATAAAACCCGGACGTCGTCTGCGGCTGCGGGCGCAGCGATGACAGCGGCCCGCCACGCGCCGAGTCCGGCGTCGCCGCGGCGGCAACGCGCCGGGGCGGGGGCGTGGCGCGTCGGAACGCATCGCTGCGCATGAGCCGGGCGCGCGTCCCGGATTCCGCCTTCGCCTGGCGAAGGCCGCTCAGACGCGACAGCGGTGGGTGCGCTGTCGGCGCGGCAGGCGCCGCCGGTGGATGGTCGACCGGATCGAACGTCAGCGATACAGGTCTGGCATCGATTCTCATGCGGCTCTCCCGGTCCGCAGGAACAGCGCCGCGGTGCCGCGAGGCGGCCTGACATCGCCCGCGACATCGGCCCGCACTGCGGCGGCCAGGTCGAGCACGGCTTCGACGCCATCGACGAACGCCTCCGGTTCCAGATCGAGCGGGAGTTGCTGGATCAGCACGAACTGACGCCGCAGGCCGTCGACCGCGATCACCGCGCCCCCGAGCGCAGGCCGATCGGCATTGAGGCGCAACAGGCGAAGCGCGAGCGTCCCGCCGGCATCCTGTTGAGGGATGGGCAGGATCCGCGCGACGAGGAACACGTGATCCCCGGCCATCGACAGCTCGACGACGAGCTGGACGGTATCGGTGCCGTCCAGCAGCACCAACAACCCGTCCGGGGCCTCCAGCGGCGAGGCGGTGCGCCGCGACAGAGCAGCGAGGAGTCGCGCGAAAAGCGCGTCGGCTTCCGAGGAATCGAGCATGGCAGAACGGAGGATGGAGGTTGGTGTCAGTCGACTACCAACCGAAAACGTTCGGCCGTCGAAGCGACGCCGCCGGCGCACTCATTCAATCTGCACGTTCGCCTCCTTCACCAGCTTGGCGAACTTCCCGGTCTCATTGCGGATCTGCGACGCCAGTTGCTCGCTGGTGCCGCCTGTGGTCTCGGCGCCGATCTCCTCCATGCGCTTGCGGAACTCGGGCGCCTGCAGCACCTTGACCATTTCGGTGTTCAGCTTCGCGACGATGTCCTTGGGCGTGGCCGCCGGGGCCAGCACGCCGAACCAGGTGCCGATGTCGAAACCCTTCAGGCCGGCCTCGTCGAGCGTGGGCACGTCGGGCAGCGCGCTGGAGCGCCGGGCCGTCGTCACCGCCAGCGCGCGCAGCTTGCCGGCCTTGATGTGCGGCAGCACCGGCGTGACGGTGTCGAAGGACATCTGGATCTGCCCGCCGAGCAGGTCCGTGGCCAGCGGCCCGCTGCCCTTGTAGGGCACGTGCAGCATCGTCGTGCCGGTGAGGTTCTGGAACTGCGTGCCGATCAGGTGCTGCGCGGTGCCGTTGCCGTTGGAGCCATAGGTCCATTCGCCGGGCTTGGCCTTGAGCTGCGCGACCAGTTCCTGCACCGTCTTCGCCGAGGTCTGGCTGGCGTTGACGACCAGCACGTTGGGGACCAGCGCGATGCTGGTGATCGGCACGAAGTCCTTCTGGAAGTCGTAGGTCAGCTTCTTGTAGACGCTGCTCGCGATCGTGTGGTGGACCGCGCCGATCAGCAGCGTGTAGCCGTCGGGTTTGGACTTGGCGACGTAGTCAGCGCCCAGCGTCGCGCCGGCGCCAGGCCGGCTCTCGACGATCACCGGCTGGCCCAAGCTCTGCTGGAGCTTCTCCGCCAGCGCGCGCGCCAGCACGTCGGTCGTGCCGCCGGCCGGGAACGGGACGATCAGTGTGATCGGCTTGGCGGGCCAGGGTTGGGCGAAGGCGGGAGAGGCGAAGCCGAGGGCTGCGGTGGTCGCGGCGATCGCCGAGGCGGCGATCAGTAGCCGGCGGCGGAAGGTGGTCGGAACTTGACTCATGGTTTGTCTCCAGGGCGATGGCTCTGACGGCCATTCGAGTGGAAGGGTCAGCTGGGCTGGCGCAGGGCGGCGATCACGGCGGCGGTGACGTCGGTCGTCTTCGCCTGGCCGCCGAGGTCGCCGGTGTGCAGCGACGGGTTCGCCGTCACGGCCTCGATCGCGCGCATCAAGCGCCGGGCGGCGTCGTCCTCGCCGAGGTGCTCCAGCAGCATCACCGCGGACCAGAAGGTCCCGACCGGATTCGCGAGGCCCTTGCCCATGATGTCGAAGGCCGAGCCGTGGATCGGCTCGAACATCGACGGATAACGACGCTCCGGATCGATGTTGCCGGTCGGCGCGATGCCCAGGCTGCCGGCGAGCGCGGCCGCCAGGTCGCTGAGGATGTCCGCGTGCAGGTTGGTCGCGACGATGGTGTCCAGCGTCGCCGGCTTGTTGACCATGCGGGCGGTCGCCGCGTCGACGAGTTCCTTGCCCCAGGTGACGTCGGGGAAGTCCTTCGCGACCTGCGCGGCGATCTCGTCCCACATCACCATCGCGTGACGCTGGGCGTTGCTCTTGGTGATCACCGTCAGCAGCTTGCGGGGCCGCGACTGCGCCAGCTTGAACGCGTAGCGCATGATCCGCTCGACGCCGGTGCGGGTCATGATGGACACGTCGGTGGCCGCCTCGATCGGATGGCCCTGGTGGACGCGGCCGCCGACGCCGGCGTATTCGCCTTCCGAGTTCTCCCGCACGATGACCCAGTCGAGGTCCTTCGGTCCGCAGCGCTTGAGCGGCGCGTCGATGCCGGGCAGCACGCGGGTCGGACGCACGTTGGCGTACTGGTCGAAGCCCTGGCAGATCTTCAGCCGCAGGCCCCACAGCGTGATGTGGTCGGGGATGTCGGGATCGCCGGCAGAGCCGAACAGGAGAGCGTCCTTGTCGCGCAGCGCGTCGAGGCCGTCGGCCGGCATCATCTCGCCGTGCGCGCGGTACCAGTCGCCGCCCCAGCCGAAGTCCTCGAACTCGAAGCGGAAGCGGTCGGTGGTCGCGGCGAGGGCCTCCAGGACCTCGCGGCCCGCGGGGATCACTTCCTTGCCGATGCCGTCGCCGGGGATGGTGGCGATGCGATAAGTCTTCATGGGGTCTTGTCTCCAGGTGAAGTCGAGAGATCTCGGGAAATCTCGGGAAATCTCGGGTGAGGCCTGGCCCGACTCTAGGAGCCCCCTGCCCTGCGGATCGCGGCTAAAGTCAATCCGTCTTCAACCTGGATTCAACAATCGGCAGGACTTCTCCATGGCTTCAAAGACCACGTCCGGCGCTGGAACCGCGAAGGCAACGACCACGACGGCGACCAGGTCGGTGACCAGGACGGTGACGAAGACCGGCTCCAGTGCGGCGGCGATCGCGCCGGCCGACCTGGGCTTCTTCTCCGCGCTGTGCAGCGCCGGCAGCCTGAGCGCCGCGGCGCGCGAGCTCGGCATCTCGACGGCGGCCGTCAGCAAGCACCTGACACAGATGGAGAGCCGGCTGGGCACGGCGCTGCTGAGCCGGACGACGCGCCGGATGAGCCTGACGCAGGAAGGCGAGCTCTACCTGGAGCACGCACGGCGGATCCTCGCGTCGATCGACGACCTGCAGGAGGTGATGAGCGCGAGCGGCGGCACGGCCAGCGGCCTGCTGCGCGTGAACGCGACCCTCGGTTTCGGACGGACGCACATCGCGCCGCTGATCTCGAGCTTCGTCCGGCAGCATCCGAAGCTGCAGGTCCAACTGCAGCTGTCGGTCAACCCGCCGCCGCTGAACGAGGACGCCTTCGACGTCTGCATCCGCTTCGGCCCGCCGCCGGACGCGCGGGTCATCGCGCGGCGCATCGCGGCGAACCGTCGCCTGCTGTGCGCCTCACCGGCCTATCTGAGCGCGCACGGCACGCCGAAGACGCCGGCGGAACTGGTGCGGCACGACTGCATCGGCATCCGGCAAGGCGAGGAAGCGTATGGCCTGTGGCGGCTGTCTTCGAAACGCGGTCGCAAGACGGTCACCGAGGCGGTGAAGACGCGCGGCGCGCTGACGACCAACGACGGCGAGATCGCGGTGAACTGGGCGCTCGACGGACACGGGATCCTGATGCGCGCGGAATGGGACATCGCGCGCTACCTCGCGAGCGGGCGACTGGTCCAGGTCTTGCCGGACTGGGAGACGCCGGATGCGGACATCTATGCGGTGTACCCGCAGCGGTACCAGGGCACCGCGCGGGTGAGGCAGTTCGTGGCGCATCTGGGCAAGGCGTTGGGGAGGTCGGGGTGATCGACCTCCTCTTGACTACGGCGAGCCAGATATCGATGTTCACCCGTGCAGATGCGCTGAGACGAACGGCGCAACGACACCGGCGAGCGTGGCGCACAGCATCGCCAGGCTGACCGCCAGTCCGATCGACCACTTCACGGCATTGATTGTCATCGCCTGCGTCTCGACACGTAGGTCGCCAATGGCCTTGTACATCTCCGCTCGCATCGAGCCAAAGCCCTCCTTCATCTCGGCGCGCAACTCGCCGAGACCCTCCTTCATCTCGGCGCGCAACTCGCCGAAACCCTCCTTCATTTCTCCGCGGAGCTGCTCCAGTTGAGCGCGCGTGGCCAGCGTCGGCAAGACCGTCTCGATGGCCTGCACGCGGGCGATCAGCTCCGGATCGGACCTCGCGGCGCGCTCGGCGGCGCCGCTCTCATAGGGATTCATCTGCATCGTTTACCTCGCGTGATTGACGACAAGCGGCATGACAAGCGTCATTGCAGTGATCACAAGACCGACGCCGCTGATCGCGACGCCAATCGACCACTTCATCGTGTTGTTGGCGGTCCGGTGCATGTCGACGCGCATCTCGCCCATGCAGGCCTGCAGATCCGCGCGCATGGTCTGCATTTCGGTACGCACTGCACCAAAACCTTCTTTCATTTCTCCGCGAAGCTGCTCCAGCTGCGCACGCGTGGCCAGCGTCGGCAAGACCGTCTCGATGGCCTGCACGCGGGCGATCAGCTCCGGATCGGACCTCGCGGCGCGC
>NZ_JBWKOA010000001.1:730588-999926 GCF_059415845.1 Roseateles sp. GW821-FHT09H11
ACTCGGCGGCGCCGCTCTCATAGGGATTCATCTGCATCGTCTGTTCCTCGATCAACAGCGGGCCCCTGCCCGCCATGGAGAACAACTCTGCCACCGCTGATCGAGTCCGAAATCGAAATCGGGCCGTGTTCCCCCATCAGTCGGCCTCAATCTGGAATCACCTTGCGGCGGATCAAAGGGCGGCGATAAAAATTCGTCCGGATGGGGGTGTGAATCGGCGGCGACGACGGCCCTCTTGGGGGATGGAGGCAACTCCTGACCCCGCCTTACACTGCTCAGGCATTCGGTCCTCGGCGACAAGACATTGGCGCTGAAGGCACCGGCATCCCGGGAGTCCCTCTCATGCCCAAGTTCACTCGTCGCGCCGGCCTGCAGGCTTCGGCCGCATTGGCCACCATCGGTCTGTCGGCGCCGTGGCGCGCGGTCGCGCAGTCCGCCGCGCCCGCCAGCAGGCCTGCCTCCAACGCCGCATCCAACGCCGCTTCGAACTCCGCTTCGAACTCCGCGTTGAACGCTCCTTCAAACGCGGCTTCGAGCGCCGGATCGAGCCCCGCCGTTTCGCCGTCCCGCGACGCCCCTCAGCACGACGGCCCGGACGGCGCCCTGCTCGCCGAGCGCTTGAAGTACGAAGGCGTCGCGCTCGCAGCCCTGCGCATCCGTGACGGGGCGACCACCTTCAGCGCAGCGAGCGCCCGCGGTCCGGTGCCCGATCAGCAGGCGCTGTTCGAGCTCGGCTCGATCACGAAGACCTTCACCGCACTGCTGCTGGCGGATGCCGTGACCCGCGGCCTGATCAAGCTCGACGATCCCGTCGAGACCGCCCTGCCCGATCGCCTCAAGCTGCGCGACAGCCAAGGCGCGCCGCTGCGCTGGGTGGATCTGGCGACACAGCGTTCGGGGCTGCCGCGGCTGCCCTCGAACCTGGCCGTGCGCCCGGATCTCACCGATCCCTACGCCAGCTACGACTGGACGCAGATGGCCGCGTTCCTCTCCGGGTGGAAAGCCGACAAGCCGCGCGACACGGCCTACGAGTATTCGAACCTCGGCTTCGGCCTGCTCGGCCAGGCGCTGGGTTTCCTGCAGCAGCGCGACTATGCGACGCTGCTTCGCGAGCGCGTGCTGGTGCCGCTGGGGATGGCGGACCAGATCTTCCTGAGTCCTCCGGCAGGCCGGCGTTTCCTCGACGGACATGACAAGTCCGGCAAGCCCGTCGACCACTGGACCTTCCGTCCGGCGATGGCCGGCGCGGGCGCGCTGCTCGGCAGCACGCGCGGCCTGGCGCGCTACGCACAGGCGGCGATGGGGCAGTTCGACCATCCGCTGAAAGAAGCCTTCGCGCTGTGCCTGCGCCGTCACGGCGCCCGCGACATCCCCGGTGCAGGCATCGGTCTCGCATGGAACAGCGCCGCGTTGCCGGGTCGCATCGCGTTCAACCACGACGGCGCCACCTTCGGCTTCAGCACCTCGCTGTGGCTGGACCCGTCGAAGGGCAATGCCTCCGCCGTACTGGCCAACGCCGGCGTGGGCGTCGTCAATCTGGCGTTGCATCTGCTGGAGCCGACCATCCCGCCGTCGGACATGTCCTTAACGCGCCAGACCGAGGTGACGCTGTCGCCGGAGCAGCTGACACCGTTGACGGGCGTCTATCTGCTGTCGCCGTCGATGAAGATCACCGTGCACGCCGACAGCAACCGCCTGTTCGCGCGGGCGACCGGGCAACAGGCCTTCGAGCTCTTCGCGACATCCCCGCTGACGTTCTTCGCCAAGGTCACGCCGATGGAGATCGTCTTCGAGCCCGGCGAGCGTGCCGCGCCGGCGCTGACCGTCAGGCAGGCGGGAAGAAGCACGCGGGCCGCGCGGGAGCCGGACGCTACAGCTGGACCCGCGAGCCCAACTCGATGACGCCGTTGTCCGGCAGCCGGAAGTAGTCCGCGGCGCTGCTGGAGTTGCGCGCCATGGTGATGAACAGCTGCTGCCGCCAACGCGCCATCCCGGAGGTCTTCTTGCCGGCGCCGGGTACCACGACCTGCCGGCTCAGGAAGTACGACGCCAGGAAGGGATCGAACTGCAGATCGTGCCGCGCGCAGCGCCCCAGCGCCGCCGGCAGATTGGGCTCATCCTTGAACCCGTAGCGCACCACCACGCGCCAGAAGCCGGGGCGCAGTGACTCGACGCTCAGTTGCTGGTCCTCCGGCACGAACGGCACCTCGTCGAAACGGACGGTGACGATCACGTTGCGCGCATGCAGCAGTTGGTAGTGCTTCAGGTTGTGCAGCAGCGCCGGCGGCACGACCTCGGGATTGGAGACCGGATAGACGGCGATCCGGTCGGGTCGAGGGCCTTCGACGTCATGCGACAGGGACTCCAGGAACGGGAGCAGCGGCAGGTCCTCCCCGGCGACCTGCTCGTGCAGCCGTTCCTTGCCTCGGCGCCACGTCGCCATCACGGCGAACAGCACCAGCCCCAGCGCCAGCGGGAACCATCCCCCCTGCATGATCTTGAGCGAGCAGGAGACCACCAGCAACGCGTCGACCGCCAGGAACCCGGCCGTGGCGGCCCATGCCAGCGGGGCCGGATAACGCCAGGCGTGGCGGACGACGAAGAAGGTCAGCAGCGTCGTGATCAGCATGGTGATCGTCACCGCGATGCCGTAGGCCGACGCCAGGGCCGAGGAACTTTCGAAGCCCAGCACGGCCAGCAGCACGGCGACCAGCAGCGTCCAGTTGATCGCCGGCAGATAGACCTGGCCCATCGCCCGCTCGGAGGTGTAGATCACCCGCATGCGGGGCAGCAGCCCCAGCTGGATCGCCTCCTTCGTCAGCGAGAACGCGCCCGAGATCACCGCCTGCGAGGCGATCACCGACGCGAGCGTGGCCAGGAGCACGCAGGGGATGAGCCAGGCCGACGGGAAGAGGCGGAAGAACGGGTTGTCCAGCGCACCCGGCTCCCGCAGCAGCAAGGCCCCCTGTCCGGCGTAGTTCAGCGCGAGCGTCGGCAGCACGAGCGCCGACCAGGCGAGCCGGATCGGTCGGCGGCCGAAATGCCCCATGTCCGCATACAGCGCTTCCGCGCCCGTCAGCGCCAGCACGAGCGCGCCGACGACCAGGAACAGCCCCGGCCCGCGCGCCTGGAGGAAGGCCAGGCCGAATCGGGGATCGAGCGCCTGGAGGATCTGCGGGGCCTGCGCGATCTGGAGGGCTCCGATCGTGCCGAGCACACCGAACCACAACAGCATGACCGGGCCGAACATCACGCCGACGGCCGCCGAGCCGTGGCGCTGGATCAGGAACAGGCCCGTCAGCACGGCCACCGAGAGGGGCAGGACAAAGGGCTTGAGGGTCGGCGTGATGATCTCCAGGCCTTCCACGGCGCCCATGACGGAGATCGCGGGCGTGATGACGCTGTCGCCGTAGAAGAGCGCCGCCCCGCAGACACCGACCAGCAGCAGCATCCGGCGCCGGCCCGGCGTGTCCCCGGCGGCCCGGACCGCCAGCGCGGTGAGCGCCATGATGCCGCCCTCGCCCCGGTTGTCCGCGCGCAGGATCAGCACGACGTACTTGAGCGTCACGACGATCATCAGCGCCCAGAGGATGGCCGATACCGCGCCGATGATGTCCGCCGGCTGCAGGCTCACGCCGTTGGCGGGGTTCAGCACTTCGCGCATCGTGTACAGCGGACTCGTCCCGATGTCGCCGAACACGATGCCCAACGCCCCCAGCGTCAGCGGGGCCAGTCCTTGACGCGGGCCGTGCTGGCCGCTCGAGGGGATGTCGCCGGCGACAGGCGGGGCGGAATCTCGAAGCATCAGGAGAGCGCCGAGGCGCGGTCTGCGGAGAAGGCACCACTATCCCACAGCGGGTGCCGGCTTCACGGGACCGGAGATCCGCGGCCGCGGGTGTCTCGCGGCCGCGGGTCCCCTCCGGCCGGGCGATCCTTCGCCCGTGCAGTCCGTGAAGCCCAAATCACGGTTGGTCGCGCGACGAGGGCGGCGGGCGGCCGTCGACGTTATGGTCTCGGCCAGCCGTATCGATCGATCACGGCGTCAACAAGGAGTGCGTCATGGGCTTCGTCGGCCTGCTGTTCTGGTTGGTCCTGTTCGTGCTGTGCTGGCCGCTGGCCTTGCTGGCGCTGGTGCTGTGGCCCGTCGCCTGGCTGCTGACGCTGCCGTTCCGCCTGATCGGACTGAGCGTCGAGGCGGTCTTCGCGCTGCTCAAGGCCATCCTGTTCCTGCCGGCGCGGGTGCTGGGCTGGCGCGAGTCTCGCTGACCGCTCTCAGGACGGAAGTCGCCCGCCTGCTTCAGTAGTGCACGACCGAGCGGATCGACTTGCCTTCGTGCATCAGGTCGAAGGCCTCGTTGATGCCGGTGAGCGGCATCGTGTGGGTCACGAACGGGGCGAGCTGGATGTCGCCGCGCATCGCCTCCTCGACCATGCCCGGCAGTTGCGAGCGCCCCTTGACGCCGCCGAAGGCGCTGCCCTTCCAGGTGCGGCCCGTGACCAGCTGGAACGGCCGCGTCGAGATCTCCTGACCCGCGCCCGCCACGCCGATCACGATCGACTGGCCCCAGCCGCGATGCGCGCACTCGAGCGCCGCGCGCATCACGTGGACGTTGCCGATGCACTCGAACGAGTGGTCGACGCCCCAGCCGGTCATCTCGACGATCACCTGCTGGATCGGCTTGTCGTGGTCCTTCGGGTTCACGAAGTCGGTGGCACCGAAGACCTTGGCGAGCTCGAACTTCGACGGGTTGGTATCGATCGCGATGATGCGGCCGGCCTGTGCCAGCTTGGCGCCCTGGATCACCGCCAGCCCGATGCCGCCGAGGCCGAACACGGCCACCGAGTCGCCCGGCTGCACCTTGGCGGTGTTCTTCACCGCGCCCAGGCCGGTGGTCACGCCGCAGCCCAGCAGGCAGACCTGCTCGGGATTGGCGTCCGGGCTGATCTTGGCCAGCGACACCTCGGCCACCACGGTGTACTCGCTGAAGGTCGAGCAGCCCATGTAGTGGTAGATCGGCTGGCCCTGGTAGGAGAAGCGCGTCGTGCCGTCCGGCATCACGCCCTTGCCCTGCGTCGCGCGCACGGCCACGCACAGGTTGGTCTTGCCGGACTTGCAGAACAGGCACTCGCCGCATTCCGCCGTGTAGAGCGGGATCACGTGGTCGCCGGGCTTGACGCTGGTGACGCCCTCGCCCACCTCGACGACGATGCCCGCGCCCTCATGGCCCAGCACCGCCGGGAACAGGCCTTCCGGATCGTCGCCGCTCAGCGTGAACGCGTCCGTGTGGCACACGCCGGTGTGGGTGATCTTCACCAGCACCTCGCCCTTGCGGGGCGGCTCGACATCGATCTCGACGATCTGCAGCGGCTGGCCAGCCTGGAATGCGACGGCGGCACGGGATTTCATGGGAAGGCCTTTCGGAAGAGACGGAGCAGCGGGGGAAGCGCCAGGAATGGCAGGGGCGCCAGGGACGCAACGAGGACGCGCCCCGGAGGGCGCGCTGATGCGTTCGAGTCTATCCCGCCCGGTCGCTCATCGCGGGTCCGATCCGGCATCGGCGTTCGCTTCCTGCATCGGCTCCGGGAGCGCTCCGGCGGTCAATGCGCGAGCAGGTAGCGCGCCATCAGCCGCGCCTGCGTCTCGCTGACGCCCAGCGTCGGCATCGCGGTGTGCGCGTCGATCGCCTGCGGATCACGGATCCAGGCGGCCAGGCCGTCCTCGGTCGGGAACGCCTTGCCGCCGATGCGGTCGCGTCCCGCGAGGCCGCTCAGGCGCGGACCGTTGGAGGTGTCCGGCCCGACCACGCCAGGGATCGTGTGGCAGGCGGTGCAGCCGTGCTGGCGGAAGGCGCGCTGGGCGAGCTCCACGCTCGGCAGCGGCGGCACCAGTGGCGCCGGGGCATCCACGATGCCGTCGCAGCGCGGCGTCGCGTTCCGCGCTCCAGCCGGTCCCGCCGTCACCGGTGACGGTCGCTGCGATGTCGGCGACGTCAGTGATGTCGTCGATCTTGCCGATGTGCTCGGCACCGGGCCCGCCGTGGCGCCTCCCGACGGCAACGCGGTCAACGCCCGGTACTGGTCCGGCGTCATCAGCGGCAACGCGTCGAGGAAGGCGACGACGGCCCAGAGCTCGTCCTCCTCCAGCCGGTACTCCCAGGCGGGCATGCCGCTCATCTTGATGCCGTTGCGGGTGATCCAGTAGAGGTCCTGCGGGCGCCAGTGGCGGGTGGCCTCCACGAGGGAACTCGGCACCGGCTGCATGCCCAGCGCGAACGCCTCCGGCGCCACGCCCGGCGCGCCGTGGCAGGCGACGCAACGGTCGCGGAAGCAGGCGGCGCCCTGCATCACTCGCTCCCGGGTGAGCAGGTCCCGCGGCGGCGGATGCGCGTCCGCGCGGTGCTGGACCGCGCGCTGCAGCGCGATTTCCAGCAAGGAATGCACCGGCTGCAGGTGCGGCCCGGTCGCCGACACGTCGTAGACGCCGAACCAGACGAAGGCGGCCGCGCCCGCCGCCCCGAGCACGCCGGCCGCGACGCCGGCGGCCAGGACGGCTTTCACAGGGGAGACGCCCGGGGGGACGCCCGGGGGGACGCGACGCGGCGGATCGATCATGGCCGCAGCGAGGCAAGCGCGGTGCCGGACCTGCGATGCCGGACCTGCGATGCCGGACCTGCGATGCCGGACAGGTGGGCTCGATGCCGGGGCAGGCACTTCGTGTGCCGGGGAGCGCGCATGACGCGTCCCCGCCCTCCCGTTCGCCCTCGCTCCTCCGGTTCAGCCACCGTGCCTGCGGCCGTCCTGGGACTGGCCGCCGCGCTGGTCCTCCTGCTGAGCGGCTGCGGCCCCGCCCCGGACGAGCCGCTGCGGCGGTGGCAGGTCGACGCCGCCGACCTGGAACGTGGTCGGCAACTGATGTCGCAGTTCCAGTGCGGCAGCTGCCACGCCGTCCCCGGCGTACCGGGGGGCGGTCAACGGGCGCCGGCGCTGGAGCGCTTCGGCCGGCGCGCCTACATCGCCGGCCAGTTGCCCAATTCCCCGGAGGTGCTCCAGCGCTGGCTGCTGGACCCGCCGGGCCTGCTGCCCGGCACGACGATGCCGCGACTCGGCCTGTCCGAGCGCGACGCGCGCGACATCGCCGGCTACCTGCTGTCGCTGCGATGAGCGCGGGCGGCATGCTCCGGCCCGCCGGCCCGCAGGCGCAGGCGCTGGCCGAGGTCATGACCACGACGCTGATCGTCTGCGCCTTCGCCTTCGTGTTCGCGATGGCCTGCCTGGCCGCGGCGCTGTGGTGGAAGGGCCGCCGGCCCGTGTCGACGGCGCTGTGGCTCTGGGGCGGCGGCCTGGTGCTGCCGGTCCTGGTGTTCGGCGGCCTGCTGCTCCACGGCGAGCGGCGCGCCTTCGGCCTGGACGACCCGTCACCGCCGGGCGCGCTGCGCGTGGCCGTCACCGGACACCTCTGGTGGTGGGCGATGCAGTACGACGCGGAGAGCGACGCGCCCGCCTTCGCGACGGCCAACGAATTGCGCGTGCCGGTCGGCCGTCCGGTGACCCTGACGCTGGCCTCGGAGGACGTGATCCACAGCTATTGGGTGCCGGCGCTTGGCGGCAAGGTCGACATGGTGCCGGGACGACTCAACCGGCTGACGTTCACCGCGTCGCAGCCGGGCGTGTTCCGCGGACCGTGTTCGGAGTACTGCGGCACGCAGCACGCGGCGATGGTGCTGCAGGTCGTCGCGATGCCGCCGGAAGAGTTCGCGCGATGGCGGCGCGCGCAGGCCGGCGCCGCGCCGGAGCCGGTCTCGCGACAGGCGCTGCGAGGCGCCGCGCTCTTCCGCGAGAACGGCTGCGCCGCCTGTCATGCGGTGCGGGGCACCCACACGGCCGGCGACGTGCGTCAGGGTCTGCAGGCGGCACCGCCACTCGGTCCGGACCTGACCCATGTGGCGAGTCGGCTGTGGCTGGGGGCCGGCGCGCTGCGCAATCGCGATCCGCTCGGTGATCCGCGCACGGCGTTGCGACAGTGGATCAGCGACGTCCATGCGGTGAAGCCGGGGGCGCGCATGCCGTCCTATCGGCACCTGCGCACGGACGAGATCGACGCGATGGTGGAGTTCCTCGCCGGACCACCCGTCGCAGGCGGCGGAACGGAGCGGCCGCTGGTCGCGTCCACGCCATGAGCGACGCCGGCAGCATGGACGGCGTGGGCGGTGCAGCCGGCGTGAGCGGCGCGGCCGACGTGCGCGCCACGAGCGCCACGGGCGACATGAACGATGTGCCGTCGCCCGGCGCCCGCCGGCCGGAGAATCGCCTGCCCAGGCCGGAGGGCGAGCTCGAGCGCTTGCGCGCCGCCTGGGAGCCGCCGAAGGGCTGGGCCGTGATCGGCAGCGTCAACAACGTCTTCATCGGCAAGCTCTACATCGCGACGGCGTTCGTGTTCCTGCTGCTGGGCGGTGTCCTGGCGCTGCTGATGCGAGCGCAACTGGCGACGCCGGGGCAGACGCTGTTCAGCGCGCCGGTCTTCCAGCAGTTGTTCACGATGCACGGCACGGTGATGATGTTCCTCTTCGCCGTGCCGATGGTCGAGGCGATCGCCGTCTTCCTGCTGCCCAACATGCTGGGCGCGCGCGACCTGCCCTTCCCGCGCCTGTCGGCTTATTCGTACTGGATGTACGCCATCGGCGGGCTGGCGTTCTACGCCACGCTGTTCTGGCAACTGGCGCCCGATTCGGGCTGGTTCATGTATCCGCCGTTGAGCGGCGCGACGTACTCGCCGGGCTTGAACGCGGACTTCTGGCTGCTGGGCATCGGCTTCATCGAGATCAGCGCGATCGCGGGCGCGATCGAGCTGATCACCGGCATCCTGATGACGCGCGCGCCGGGCATGACGCTGGGCCGGATGCCGGTCTACGCGTGGTCGATGCTGGTGGTGGGGCTGATGATCGTGCTGGCCTTCCCCGCCGTGATCGCCGGCACGGCGTTGCTGGAGATCGAACGCGCCTTCGACTGGCCGATCTTCGACGCCACGCGGGGCGGCGATCCGTTGCTGTGGCAGCACCTGTTCTGGTTCTTCGGGCACCCGGAGGTCTACATCATCTTCCTGCCGGCGGCGGGGCTGGTCTCGACGATGGTGCCGGCGCTGGCGCGGACCACGCTGATCGGCCGCCACGCGGTCAGCGCCGCGCTGGTCGCCATCGGTGCGGCGAGCTTCCTGCTGTGGCTGCATCACATGTTCACCGCCGGCCTGGGCGGCCTGGGGCTGAGCCTGGTCTCGATCTTCAGCGTCGCCATCGCCATCCCCGGCGCGCTGCAGATCTTCGCGTGGATCGGCACCTTGTGGCGGGGCCGACTGCAATGGACCACGGCGACCTGGTTCCTCATCGGCTTCCTCGTCACCTTCGTCGTCGGCGGCCTGACCGGCGTGATGCTGGCGCTGCTGCCGATCGACTGGCAGGTGCACGACACCTACTTCGTCGTCGCGCATTTCCACTACGTGCTCATCGGCGGCATGGTGCTGCCCATGTTCGCGGCGCTCTACCACTGGATTCCGCTGTGGAAGGGGCGCGCGATGTCGGAGCGCGCGGGCCGCTGGGTCTTCGGGCTGATCTTCGGCGGCTTCCACCTGACCTTCTTCCCGATGCACATCGCCGGCATGCTGGGCATGCCGCGGCGGGTGCACACCTACCCGTCGGGGCTGGGACTCGAACTGCCGAACCTGCTCTCGTCCGTCGGCGCCTTCATCATCGCCGCGGGCGTGCTGCTCTTCGTCATCGACCTCGTGCGCAGCCAGCTGGGGCCGGAGCAGGAGCACGACGACCCATGGCGCTCCTCGACGCTGGAGTGGCTGCCCAGCGAGGCTTACGGCACGCGCAGCATTCCGCACGTCGAGCACCACGAGCCGCTGTGGCACCGGCCCGCGCTGCATGAGGAGGTCGAGGCCGGCGCGCACTGGTTGCCCGGCACGATCACCGGCGACCGCGAGACGCTGTTGACCAGTCCTGCCCAGGCGCATCCGCTGCGTATCGTGACGCTGGCGGGGGACAGCCTGTGGCCGCTGCTGGCGGCGATCGGGACGGCGGCCTTCTTCCTGCTGATGACGGTGAAACACGTGAGCGGCACCGTGGCGGGCGGCGTACTGGCGATCGTCGCGATCTGGGCGTGGTTGTGGCAGACGGACCGCGCGCCGCCCTTCGAGGAAGCCGAGGCGGCGGATGGCGTGATCCTGCCGATGGGGGTGACGGGGCGTCAGGCGCCGTCGTTCTGGGCTGTGGTGATCCTGATCGTGGTGGAGGCGACGATCTTTGCGTCGATGGCTTTCGCGCATCTGCATGCGGCGATGAAGCTGGACGTGTGCCCACCGCCGGGAGTCGGGTTGGCGAGCCCCGCGACCTTGTTCCAGCAGACGCTGGGCTACGCGCTGAGTCTGGTGGTCGTCGTGTGGGCGGGGCTCGGCGCCAAGCGCGCGCCGGTCTCGAGGTGGCGTGCCGTACTTCTTGCACCGGCCTTCGGCCTGGCGGTGCTGGCGTTCTACAGCGGCCTGAGGACGGCCTGGCCGGCGGAACGACCGCCGACGCTGGATGCGTGGACGGGCACGCTTGCCGCGCTGCACAGCCTGCAAGGCCTGCAGATCGCTGTCGCCTCAATGCTGGCGCTGTACTACGCCGCGCGACTTGCGAGTGGCCTGATCCGTCCCCGACAGCACGCCACGCGCGAAGCGGTGGTGTTGCTGTGGGGTTGGATCTGCGTGCAGGGCGTGATCACGGTGTGGTGGCCTCGTCTCGTCGCATGAAGACGAGGGCAGCGAGCGCTTGTGGGGCCGGAATGGGGCTTGGGGTCCCTGGAGGGGCGCCCCATGCCCCGTGGAGAGCCCGCGCCAGGCTTACCGGAGTGGGCTCGCCGATCAAACCCCGAGCAGCGACACCGCCTTGGTATTGAGGTAGGCCTCCAGCGCCTCCGGCCCACCTTCCGAGCCGTAGCCCGAGTCCTTCACGCCGCCGAAGGGCATTTCCGCGGACGGCGTGGCGGGCTGGTTGACCCACAGCATCCCGACCTCCATGCGCTGCGCGAGCAGATGGGCGTTCTTGATGGACTTCGTGAACGCATACCCGGCGAGTCCGAACGGCAGCCGATTGGCTTCCGCGATGGCTTCCTCGAGCGTATCGAACCCGCGGATGGCTGCGATCGGCCCGAAGGGTTCGTCGTTGAACACGGACGCGTCGAGCGGGACATCGGCCAGGACGGTGGGCGCGAAGAAGTTGCCGGCGCTGCCGACGCGTTCCCCGCCGGTGGCGATCTTGGCGCCGCGTTCGCGGGCTTGCGCGACGATCTTGGACATGGCGACGACGCGTCGCTCATTGGCGAGCGGTCCCAGCGTGGTGCCTTCGGCGAGCCCGTCGCCGAGCTTGAGTCCTTGGGCGTGCTTCACCAACGCCGCGGTGAACTCGTCCTTGAGGCTGTTATGGACGAGGAAGCGTGTCGGCGAGATGCAGACCTGCCCGGCGTTGCGGAACTTCGCTGCGCCGGCGGCCTTGACGGCGAGGGCGACGTCCGCGTCTTCCGCGACGATCACGGGCGCGTGCCCGCCGAGTTCCATCGTGACGCGCTTCATGTGCGCGCCGGCCAGCGCGGCGAGCTGCTTGCCGACCGGGGTGGAGCCGGTGAAGGTGACCTTGCGGATGACCGGATGGGGGATCAGGTAGCTGGAGATTTCATGCGGGTCGCCGAAGACGAGGCCGACGGTTCCGGGCGGCACGCCCGCGTCGACGAAGGTCTGCAGCAGCGCTGCGGGCGATGCGGGGGTTTCCTCCGGCGCCTTCACCAGGAAGGAACAGCCGGTGGCCAGCGCCGCGCCGAGCTTGCGCACGATCTGGTTGACGGGGAAGTTCCAGGGCGTGAACGCGGCGATGGGCCCGACGGGTTCCTTCAGCACGAGCTGCTGCGCCGCCAGGTTGCGCGACGGCACGATGCGGCCGTAGACGCGGCGGCCTTCGTCGGCGAACCACTCGATGATGTCGGCGCCGGCGAGGACTTCCACCTTCGCTTCGCCGACGGGCTTGCCCTGCTCCTGCGTCAGCAGCTTGGCGATCTCGGGTGCGCGCTCGCGCAGCAGCGCGGCGGCGCGTCGCATCGTCGCGGCGCGCTCGTGCGCGGACACGTTGCGCCAGGCCTCGAAGCCCTTCTGCGCCGCTTCGAGCGCGCGGTCCAGGTCCGACTTGCTCGCATGCGCGACCTTGCCGATCACGGCGCCGGTCGCGGGGTTGCGCACGTCGATGGTCTTGCCGCCGGCGGCGTCGACCCATTCGTTGGCGATCAGCAGGCGGGTATCGGGATAGGAAGCAGTGGTCATGGCGGGTCCTCGTGAACGTTGAGGGTGACTCTACCCGCTGGCCGCGCTCGCCGGCGCCGCGGGGGCGCTAACCCGACGGATCGCTGGCCCATTGGACGCAGAGCGCCCGGGACGACGGGCAGGCAGGCGGATTGCCCTCCTGGCGCACCTCCACTCACGACTCACGATGCGACGGATCAAGGACCTGACCGCGAGAGCCTCGCGGATGCTCGCCACATGGCTGCTGTGCGCCGCCGTGGCGGCGATCCCGGCGTTCGCCTTGGCGCAAGACCCGGCGCCCGAGCCGACCGACCCCGCGAAGCTGCTCGACCTGGCCCGGACGGAACTCAAGGCGGCCCAGCCCAAGCCGGGCAAGGAACTGACGACCGAGGACCTGAACGCCATCAAGGACAAGGTCGAACGGGTGAAGTCGCGCATCGACCAGGCGCGCTCCGCGCTTCAGCCGAAGTTGGACGATGCCAAGAACCGGCTCGCGCAACTCGGCACGGCCCAGGCGGACGTGAAGGAAACGCCCGAGGTGGCGCAGTTGCGCGCGCAACTGGGACGCGAAGTCGCCACGATCGACGGTCAGGTGAAGGTCGCCAACGACCTCGGCGGACAGGCCGACAGCACACTGCGCAACGCCAACGCGGCCCAGCGGCTGCAGCTGAGCGCCCGTCTGGGCGAGCGCGTGCCGTCCTTGCTCCAGTCGGGCTTCTGGCGGGCGCTGGGCGCTGATCGCGCGGCCGACGTGGAACGCGCCCGCGTGTTCGGGATCGAGTTCGGGGCTTTGTGGTCCTCGGTGCCGGCCTCGGCCTGGGCGACCTTCGTCGCCGCGGTGGCGGCGTGGCTGGTCCTGTGCCTCGGCGCCCGGCGATTGACCGCGCGCCTGTGCGCGACGCGCATCCCGCCCGGTCGCCTGCGTCGATCGCTGTTCGCGATCAGCGAGGTGATCCTGCGCACGCTGCGGCCGGGGTTGATCGCCCACGGCCTGGTGCTGACCTTGACCGCCAGCCTCGTCGACGGCGCGCCGGACGGTCCGGACTCGCTCGCCCAGTGGCTGGACACGGCGGAGATGATCGTCTGGTTCGGCGGCTTCATCGCCGGTCTCGGGGCGGCTCTGCTGATGGCGCGCAAGCCGTCGTGGCGGCTGCTGCCGGTGCCCGACATCGCCGCGTCGCGCCTGGCCTGGCTGCCGCGCACGCTCGCGGGCGCCGTCGTGCTGGGCTGGCTCTCGTCCCGCACCGCGGCGACGCTGGACCTGAGCGCGTCGGGCAACGGCGCCGTGCAGACGCTCGCGTCGCTGACCTTCATCACGGTGCTCGGAGCGGCCATCGCGCAGCTTCGCCGGCATGCCGGCGTCGCGGAGGACAACGCCGCCGACGCCGATGCCGGTACTGGCAACCATCCAGAACTGACGATCCGTCCGTTGTGGCTGTCGGTGCTGCGCGCCGCCGCGTGGCTGACGCTGGTGGGCGCGACGCTCGCGCTGCTCACCGGCTTCGTGTCGCTGGCAATGTTCGTGCTGAACCAGGTGGTGTGGGGCTTGATCGTGATCGGCGGCGCCTACCTGCTGACGGTGCTGGTCGACGACCTCTTCATGACCCTGCTGGCGCCCTCGCCCTCGCCCTCGCCCTCGTCGGCGGCGACGGCGGGTGATGGCAGGAACGATGGCAGGAACGATGGCAAGGGCGACAACAAGGGCGGCCCGAACGCAAGACCTGGCACCTCCTCCGCCGCCGCCGCCGACGGTCCCGCGCCGCCGCGCACGCGCGAGCAGACCGCCCTGCTGCTGTCCGCCGTCTGCCGCGTGTCGATCGCCTTCTTCGCGCTCCTGCTGCTGCTCGCGCCGTACGGCGAAGGCCCGATGGACCTGGTGCGCCGCTCCGGCAGCCTGCAGGACGGCCTCACCATCGGCACGCTGCAGCTCAATCCGATCAAGCTGCTGCAGGCGCTCGCCGTGCTGTTCGTCGGTCTGGGCGCGGTGCGGCTGCTCAAGGCCTGGCTGAACGACAGCTACATGCCGACCACGCGCATGGACGTCGGCATGCGCTCGTCGACGACGACGCTGTTCGGCTACGTCGGCACTGTCGCCGCGATCGCCGCGGCCTTGACCGCCGTCGGCTTCAGCCTGCAGAGCGTCGCCTGGGTCGCCAGCGCGCTGTCGGTGGGCATCGGTTTCGGCCTGCAGTCGATCGTGCAGAACTTCGTCTCCGGCCTGATCCTGCTGGCCGAGCGGCCGGTGAAGGTCGGCGACTGGGTGTCGCTGTCGGGCGTGGAGGGCGACATCCGCCGCATCAGCGTGCGGGCCACCGAGATCCAGATGGGCGACCGCTCGACGGTGATCGTGCCGAATTCCGAGTTCATCACCAAGATCGTCCGCAACGTCACCTACGGCGAGTCGCTGGGCATGGTGCAGTTCAAGCTGCCGATGCCGCTGGCCACCGACACCGACCGCGTGAAGGCGCTGGTGCTGGCCGCGTTCCAGGCGCACGGCGGCGTGCTGTCCGCACCGGCGCCGAACGTGCAGCTCGACGGCGTGGACGGGACGAACCTGGTGCTCAACGCGTCGGGTTTCGTGAACTCGCCGCGCGCGGCCTACGGCATCAAGAGCGAGCTGCTCTTCGACGTGCTGTCGCGCCTGCGCGCCGAGGGGTTGCTGCCCGGGCAGACCGCGCCGCCGCCGGCGTGAGCGCCTGAGGGCCGGAGGGCTGAATCACGCGCAGGAGCAAGGTCCGGCGACCGCCGTCACAATGGTCGCCGCCATGAAGACGCTCTTGAACGAACTCCTGAACGAACACGTCGCGCCGGTCCCGCTGAACAAGGCCTACCGGCTGCTCAACCACGGGCCGACCGTGGTGGTGTCCGCCGCGCACGGCGGCGTGCGCAACGCAATGGCCGCGGCCTGGTCCTGCGCGCTGGACTTCCAGCCGCCGAAGGTGACGGTGGTGCTCGACAAGGCGACGCGCACGCGCGAACTGGTGGAGGCCAGCGGCTTCTTCGTGCTGCAGGTGCCGACGGCCGCTCAGGCCGAGCTGACGCACCGGCTCGGCAACCGCAGCCTGCATCAGGATGCGGACAAGCTCGCCCACGCGGGGGCGAGGGTGGTCGATGTCGAGCTCCCGGCCGATGCGGGCGCCGGCCCCGACGGCGCCGCCGCGGGTCCCGTCCCGCTGGTGGACGGCTGCGCCGCGTGGCTGGTGTGCCGGGTCTTGCCCGAGCCCCGCAACCAGTGGATCTACGACCTGTTCATCGGCGAGGTCGTCGCGGCCTGGGCCGATGCCCGCGTGTTCAGCGACGGGCATTGGCACTTCGAGTCCGCGCCGCCCGCGCTGCGCACGCTGCACTACATCGCGGGCGGCCAGTTCTACGCGATCGGGGAATCGATCGTCGTGCCGGACACGCCCGCGGCGGGTTGAACGGAGCGGATACGCGCCAGGGCGGATCGATCGCGGCCTCGCAGTGACGGCGACGTCGGACCGGTGAGGTCCGGACCGACGTGCCGACGCCTGTCAGAACCGGTGCTGGATGCCCAGGCCGACGCTGGACTGCGAATCGCCGAAGCCGTTGTCGTCGCGCGAGACGCTGACCCGTCCGCCGTCGCCCGACTTCGCCGTCGAGGCCACCGCGTAGAGGCTGGTGCGCTTGGACAGCTCGTACTTGGCGCGCAGCGCATACAGCTTCGGATCGTCGGTGCCGCTGGCGCCGCTGGAGATGTTCTGGAAGTACACGGCCGGCGTGATGCTCAGCGCGGGCGTCGCCTGCCAGGTCGCGCCCAGCCAGGTCATCGTGCTCTTCGCATCGGCGCCGCCGACCGCGAACGCCTTCCTGTAGACGCGTTGCGCCAGGAACAGCTTGACCGGCTTCCAGTCATAGGACGCCGCCCAGTGCAGCGCCTTTTCCTTGTCGTAGCGGCCGTTGGCGGCGATCGTCGCGCCGTTGCGCTGATCGACGACCAGCGTCGCCGAGAACGGCCCCGCCGTGTACGCGCCCGCCAGCGCGAAGAAGCGGCCCGCCGAGTCCGAGCCCGTGACCTCGCCGAGCGCGTAGGTCGCGCCGACCTTCACCGGGCCGAAGGTCCCCTGGTACTTGATCAGGTTGGACATGCCCGTGGCCATCCCGTCCTTGCGCGGCAGCGTCGCGATCTGGCCCCCGGACGTGGCCCACGAGTAGAACGGCGCGTAGCCCATCGGGTCGAACGGCAGCAGGAAGTCGTAGGTGGTGGTGTAGGAACGGCCGGCGACGACGCGGCCGAATTCCCCCTCCAGGCCGACGTTGGCCTGGCGGCCCCAGTAGGACGAGCCCGCCATGCCGGTGTCGAAGGCGACCTCGGCCTCGAGCTGGAACACAGCCTTCAAGCCGCCGCCGAGGTCCTCGGCGCCGCGCAGGCCCCAGCGGGAGGTGTTCATGCCGCCCGACGTCACGCCGAAGCGGTGGTCGCCGGCGGCGTTCATGTGGTCGCGGTATTCCAGCAGGACATCGGCGATGCCGTAGACCGTGACGCTGCTCTGCGCGAAGGCGGACGGTGTCGCGCACAGGGCCAACAGGCCGGCGGCGCACAGGGTGTTCAGTCGGATCGGGGTCTTGCGGGAGGATGTCAAGGGAGTCTCCTTGTTGTCGTTGAAAAAATTGGGACGCAGGGGCGCCCGCGGTCCTCACGCGGTGAGGCCCGGGTCTGGCGGAATCGGAGGGACGGGAAGCGGGACCGGAGCTTCGACGCGCTCAGCGTCTGAGACCGAAACGGGTGGCGAGCTCGACGTACTCGCGGTTCTGCCGGTCGATGACGGCGCGCAACGCCGGGCCGGTGAGCGCGAGCGGGAACAGACCGTGCCGCGCGCGGACCTCGGCGAAGGCCGGCGCGGCCATCAAGTGGTCGAAGGTGGCGGTCCACGCGGCGACGTCGCCGTCCGAGACCTTCGGCCCGACATAGAAACCGCGGATCGCGGGCCAGACGATGTCGACGCCCTGCTCGCGCGCCGTCGGCACGCCCGACAGCGGGCCGGGCAGCCGCTGGTCGGCGAGCACCGCCAGCGCGCGGAAGGGGCTGCCGGGGCCGAGCTTGTCGAAGACCTCGGACGCGTCGCCCATGTAGACCTGGACGTGGCCGCCCTTGAGCGCGGCGATGGCTTCGCCGCCGCCCTCGAAGGCGACGAAACGCATCGACTTGTGGTCCACGCCGCCGGCCCCGGCGACCAGCGCCGACTTGACCCAGTCCTGGCTGCCGATCGTGCCGCCGGCGGCGAAGCTGATCCGGCCCGGATCGGCCTTCAGCGCGGCGAGCAGCTCGGGCAGCGTCTTCCACGGCGACTGCCGGCCGACCAGGACCACGCCGTAGTCGACGCCGATGGCGGCGATCCAGCGCACGTCGTCGACGCTGCGCTTGCCGAAGCGGCCATGCGAGAGGTTCAGCAGCGAGCCGCTGGAGAAGGCCACCAGCGTGCGCGGCTCGGCGGGGCGGCGCGTGACGATCTGGTCGAAGGCGATCGCGCCGACGCCGCCCGGCATGTAGCTGATGCGCATCGGCGTCGTCGTGAGGCCGGCCTGCTGGAACGCGGCCTGCGCGAGCTTGCAGCTCTGGTCGAAGCCGCCGCCGGGCTTGGCGGGGGCGATGCATTCGGGCGCGGTGTCGCCGCCCGGCATCGGCGCGATGGCGGGCGTCCTGGCGGGCGCCGAGGCGCCACGGCCCGGCTGCGCCGCGACACCGGCGGACGCGGTCAGCCAGACGGCCGCCATGAGCGTGGCCGCCCAGGTCGAGATCGATCGCATGTCTTGTCTCCTCGCGGTGGTCTGTATCGCCGCCGGCCGTCGTCGATCGCGAACGCTCGCGCATCGTCGACAGGGCCGCGCGGTCGCCCGCCACCTGCTGGTGACGAACTCTAGGAAAGCGGCGCTTTCAACCGGCTTTCAGCGTGAAAGGAATTTCCGCCGTCGCGCGCAGCGGAAGCCGCAGCGTGACGGTGGTACCGCGCTCCAGGCCGTCGGCGTCGAGACGCGCCGCGGCGATCTCCATGTCGCCGAGGTGGCGACGGACGATCGCCCGCACGATGGCCAGGCCCAGTCCCGAGCCCGGCAGGTCCACGTTGCTGCCGCGGAAGAAGCGCTCGCCCGCGCGCGGCCGCTCGTCGGCGGGAATGCCGGGGCCGTCGTCGACGACACGGATCACGGCCCAGTGCGCGCGTTCTCCGCTCTCTCCGCTCTCTCCGCTCTCTCCGTTCTTTCCGCTCTGCACGCCCTGCTCGGCTGCCTGGTGTGCCTGCCTGCGTTCCACCCCGACCTGCAGCGTCACCGCACCGCCGCGCGGCGTGTAGCGCAGCGCGTTGTGCAGCAGGTTCAGCAGCGCCTCGCGCAACTGACCTTCGTGGCCCAGCACGACGATGTCCCCACCCATGTGATCGAAGCCGAGGTCGATGCCCTGCTCCCGCGCCAGCGGCCAGGATTCGCGCGCGCAGCGATCGGCCAGACGGTCCAGCGCCAGCGGCGTCATCGCCACCGCCGCGGTATCGGCACGGGCCAGCGCCAGCATCTGGTTGGTGCGACGCACGGTGTCGTCGATCTGGCCCTTGAGCGCGGTCAGCGCTTCGGCGAGCCGCTCCGGGTCGCGCTCGCGGCGCGCGTAACCCACCATCGTGGCCAGCGTCGCCAACGGCGTGCGCAACTGGTGCGAGGCGTCGTCGACGAAACGCCGTCGGCCGTCGATCAACTCGCGCTGCCGGGCGAGGTGATGGTTGATCGCGCGCACCAGCGGCGCGGCGTCGGCGGGCACCTCGGTCTCGTCGACGGGCGACAGGTCGTCGTCGGCACGCGCCTCGACCTCCCGCCGCAGCCGCTCCAGCGGCCGCAGCGCCCAGCCGATCACCAGCGCCAGGGTGCCGGCGACGATGGACACGGTCAGCAGGTCGCGCCACACCGCCTGCAGCAGCAGCGCGCGCGAGAACGCGTTGCGCGAGTTGGTGCTCTCGGCCACCTGGATGATCATTCGTCGGCCGGGACGTTCGGGATCGAGCTCGCGCGCCCACGCGCCCACGCGCACCGGGGCGCCGAAGTACTCGGCATCGATGAAGCGCGGCACGCCGGTCTTCAGCGGCTGGCCGGGCAGCGGCAGGCCGGCGTTGCCGATCTCGACGAGGCCGTCCTCCGTGCTGACGCGGAAGAAAACCTGCCCGCTGGCGGTGAGTTCGAAGAACTCCAGCAGCCGGTACGGCATCTCGACGGACAGGCCGCCGGTCTCGGTCGAGACGTTGCTGTCGATCGCCTTGATCGCGCCGAGCAGCGAGCGGTCGTAGGCGGAGTTGGCCGCCTGCAGCGCGGTGCCCCAGGTCAGCGCCAGCTCGATGCCGACGGCGGCCAGCATCACCGGCAGCACCAGCGCGAGCAGCGTGCGGCGGACGCTGAAACGGTGCCAGCGGGTCGGGAGCGAGGGCCAGCGGAGGCCGAGGCGTTTCACATCGCTTCCAGCACGTAGCCCAGGCCGCGCAATGTGGTGATGCGGACCTTGCCGGACTCGATGCGGCGGCGCAGCCGGTGGACGAGGACCTCGACGGCCTCGGGCCGGACGTCCTGCTCGTCGGAGAACAGGCGCTCCAGGATTTCCTGCTTGGACATGGGCTCGCCGCTGTGCTGGATCAGCGTGCGCAGGACCGCGTGCTCGCGCGGCGACAGCGCCAGCGGTTCGCGATCCAGCGTGAAGAGCTTGGAGGCCGCGTCGTAGACCAGCGGGCCGCAGGCGAAGCGCGGCTGGTCGCGGCCGCGGGAGCGACGGATCAGCGCGATCAGTCGGGCTTCGAGTTCCTGCAACTCGAACGGCTTGGCGAGAAAGTCGTCGGCGCCTTCATGCAGCGTGCTGACGCGTTCCATCAGCGAGTCGCGTGCGGTCAGCACCAGCACGGGGACGCGCGAATCGGCGTCCCGCAGCCGCGCCAGCACCTCGTGGCCGCCCAGGCCGGGCAGTCCGAGGTCCAGGACCATCGCGTCGTAGCGGGTGGCGGCCAGCTGGTTCAGCACCAGCCGGCCGTCGTCGACCCAGTCGACGACGAAGTCGTTCTGGGCAAGCGCCTTCACCAGCCAGTCGGCCAGGGGCTTTTCGTCTTCGACGAGGAGGATCCGCATGGCGCGCGATGCTAGCGCGGCGGTTTACGGTGGCGGCTAGTGTCTTCCCACATGGATGGATTCCCTCGCCGGATTCACGCTTCAGTGGCCATCGCGCCTTCACTTGCCTTATTGCGACGTCGGATCGCCTTTTCTTCGTCGGTATCCAGATATCCCAATCGACCGGCGACATAGAAAATCGTGCCAAAGAAAATCATGTAGAAGACAAAGGCCGCAAGGCCACCGAGCAAGAGTTCAGACAACATTGAATCCCCTTCCAAGAAGGTAGTAGTGAAAATAAAGATTGGAGCCAACAAATGTCCACATGGTCATGCACATGGCTACGCGCACGCCAAATGAGAAGCGATGATCCGAAGGCATCAGGAATGTCAGCTCAATCCAGCGGACAATGAGCAACCAGATCAGAATCGACAGGAAGATCAGCGCTGGCGAGATCGCCGGAAGAAGCAGCCTGACGGCCGCATTTGGCACATGGCAAGCCAGATCCTGTATACCGATGGCAATCGCACCGTCGAATGCAAGAAGCATCAAGGCCCAGTCCGCGGCCGAGCTTTTCAGGGCTTGCTCCCCTCGCAGAATCAGATTCAAGGCCCAGGTCGCCGCCGCGGGAATGGTGCCCGCCAGCCAATATGTCAGAGCCTCCGAGGTCATCGCATCTCCAAGTACTGCAGATGAAGACGATCCTATGACTGCGCGAGATACCCGAAAACGAGTCCACCCCGCGTTTTGCGAGGTTCTTGCCATCAAAACAGTGCAAACAAGTAGTCCGGCGTCACCGCGGGACAAAGTGGGGCTAGCAAGACGCGCCGGATGCGTCGTGGATCGATGAGGGAATGGCCTTGTTCAGGCGTGTCGGAGGCAGCAGCGCGGGCCACCCGGGCCCGGACACGCGCCGTCTCCCGACGGCACGGGTTCGCGCCGCACCGCGGTCGCGAGACTCCTCCGGCTGGCGCTGCGCAGCGCCAGGAACGGCATGGGATGCGGGAACCTCCCCGCCGCGGCCCGCGACGACATCGCGGATCGCGGACAGCGGCGGGTGATCCCGCTCAGGCGGACAGGCCGCGCGCCGCGTCGATCGTCGCGATCGCCTCGACCGTGTCGCCGTGGCGGACCAGCCAGCTGACCTTCTCCAGCTGGCGCAGATCACGGGAGTTGTCCGGGTCGCGTTGCGCCATCAGTTGACGACGCACGTCGCGCAACAGATGCATCGCGTTGTCCTGGTGATCGCAGTAGAGCTCGACCTGCACCGCGCGCAGTTGCTGCTGGATCGTCGCGCGGCGCTCCGACCGGCGCGCCATGTCATCGGGATTCGTCGAGGCCTGGGCCGACGCCGCCGCGAATGCGGCGACCATGGCGAGGATCGGGGTGGACTTGCTCATGTGCATCTCCTTCGGCTCGGCGGGCTCCGCGCCGGTGGCGTCTCGGGAAAGGCGTCGCCGTGGGCCGCGGGGCCGGTCGGGCCGATTGCGTCAAACATCGTGTTGCCCTGGGCGTAAGGTGCGCCCACCGAATTAGGGCGTCCTTAAGAAAACCGTCTGACGGGCGCTGGAAAACCTGTCGCGGCGCTGCACGCCCCAGGTTTTACGCGGCGGCAACGTCGACGTCACGGATCGTCACAGAGGCGGCTCCGGAGGAGGTCGTTCGCCTCGTCTGTCCGGACGCCCGCGGGGGCGGACGGTCCGTTTGTATGCCAGTGTGTCCAACGGCTGCCGCGACACGCGCCGCGCCAATTCGCCCGGGGGGTCACACATCGTCGATACATCGGCCCGTTGCAATGCAGGTCATGCAGCGAGTGACGCTGTGCCACTGGAGTCCGACATGCCCCCGACCACCGATCACGTCCAGGTCCTCTACACCGCCCACACGCACACGACCGGCGGCCGCGACGGCCGCGGCCAGTCCGACGACAGCCGTCTCGACGTCCAGCTGGGGTCGCCCGGCACGTCGCGGCCCGGCACGAATCCGGAACAGCTGTTCGCGGTCGGCTGGTCCGCCTGCTTCATCGGGGCGATGGGCCTGGCCGCTCACGCGATCGGCGTGCGGCTGCCCGCGGAGGCCGCCGTCGACGCGTCGGTCGACCTCAACAAGGGCGCCGATGGTTACTTCCTGAGCGCCAAGCTGCGGGTCAGCCTGCCCGGCCTGCCCCGCGACACGGCCTACGAGCTGATCAAGCGCGCCCACGAGACCTGCCCCTACTCGAAGATGACGCGCGGCAACATCAACGTCGGCCTGGAACTGGTCTGAGCTGGCGACAACACGGGATGCACCTCATGAAGCGATGGCTGCTCGCCCTGCTCTTCCTCCTCGGCGGCGCGGCGCATGAGGTGCGCCATCCGCTGCAGTGCACCGCGGTCACGAGCGGGGCCTGCCCCTCTGGAAGACGCCGGCCTGCCTCCTGAAGGTCGCACCGGCGCGGGGACACGGACACCGGGGCATCAACGCTGGGGCATCAACGCTCGGTATAGTGACTTTCACCATCACCCCGCCGCGCGCTGCTTCGGCCATGAGCCCCGTTCCCCCTGCCCCGTCCCCTGACGACCTCCCCGACGTCCTTCCCGACGTTCTCCCTGCCGTTCCCCCGGCGGTTTCTTCCGCCTTCACCATCCGGGCCTTCCACGACGACCGGACCGGCACGGTCAGCTACGTGCTGGCCGACCCCGCGACCCGCCAGGCGGCGATCGTCGATCCGGTGCTGGACTTCGACCTGAAGTCCGGCCGCACCGCGACCACGCAGGCCGATCGCCTGCTGGCGCACGTCGCGCAGGCGGGGCTCACGGTGCAGTGGATCCTCGAGACCCACGCGCATGCGGATCACCTGTCGGCGGCGAGGCATCTGCAGGCGCATGTCGGCGGCCGCATCGCCATCGGCGAACACATCCGCGAGGTGCAGGCGGTGTTCCGCAAGCTCTACAACCTGGAGCGCGATTTCCTGCCCGACGGCCGCCAGTTCGACCACCTGTTCCGCGACGGCGAGACGTTCAAGATCGGCGGCATCGAGGCGCAGGCACTGCTCGTGCCGGGACATACGCCGGCCTGCATGGCCTACCGCATCCGGGGTGGCCTCGAGACACGCCGTGAGACCGGCCTTGAGAAAGGCGGTCAGGAAGGCGGTGAGGCAGGCGCTGAGTCAGGGGGTGAGGCAGACAGCCAGGACGTGGTCTTCGTCGGCGACACGATGTTCATGCCCGATGTCGGGACCGCGCGCGCGGACTTCCCCGGCGGCGACGCGGCGACGCTGTACCGCTCCATCCGCCGCCTGCTGGCGCTGCCGCCCGCGACGCGGCTCCTCGTCTGTCACGACTATCCGCCCGAAGGCCGCGCGCCGGCCTGGGAAACGACGGTCGCCGAGCAGCGCGCCCGCAATATCCACGTCCATGACGGCGTCAGCGAAGCCGAGTTCGTCGCGCTGCGCACCGGGCGCGACGCCCAGCTGGACGTGCCGGCGCTGATCCTGCCCTCGATCCAGATCAACATCCGCGCCGGCCAGATGCCGCCCGCCGAGGACAACGGCGTCAGCTACCTGAAGATTCCGCTGAACACGCTGAGCCGGCAATGACGGACGGTGACCGGCGCTGATCCGGGGCCGGTCAGTGCCCGCCCGCGGCGGCGCCTTGATCCTCGCGGTCGACCGTCACCGGAAACGGCGCCAGCCACGCCAGCACGATCGGCGGGATCGAGAACACCAGCACCCAGCCGAAGAAGCTCGCGTAATGCTGGCCCAGGCCCGCGTAGAGCCAGCCGCTGACGCTGCCCGTCGTCCACCTCGTCAGCGCCATCACGCCGGTGGCCATCGCGTAGTGGGTCATCTTGAAGGGCCCCGGCGCGATCTGCTGCATCATGTACAGCATGTGCCCGACGGAGCCCATGCCGAAGCCGAACTTCTCGATGGCGACCACGGCGCCGATCCACCACAGGTCCGTCGGCATCGCGTGGCTGAGGTAGTAGTAGGTCAGGTGCGGCAGGTTGAGCGCGACCGCCAGCAGCAGGAACGAGCGTCGCAGCGTCATCTTCGCGGCGATGAAGCCGCCCAGGAAGGCGCCCGCGATGAACGCGATCGTGCCGGCGCTGCCGTAGATGTGGCCCAGCGCCGCGTTGTCCAGGCCGAGCCCGCCCGCCGAGCGCGGATCCAGCAGGAACAGCGGCCCGAACTTCTCGATGAAACCCTCGCCGAAGCGGTAGAAGAAGACCACGGCCAGCATCATCCAGATCGACGGCTTCTGGAACAGCGTGATCCACGACTGCCGCAGCGACACCATCGCGCTGGCCAGGTCCTGCCCCTGCACCACCGACGGCGCACCCGTCGGCAACACGCGCAGATGCCACAGCCCGAAGCCGCCCATCATCGCCGCCGCGCCCAGCATCACCGCCATCCAGCACTGCACCCAGCTCCAGCCCAGCGAGCCGTGCAGCCAGCCCGTCAGCGACACCAGCAAGCCCGACGCCACCACCGCGCCCAGGTTCCAGCACATGCCCTGCACCCCGGCGTAGCGCGCCTGCTCGCGGGGGTTCATCGTGGTCATGAACACCCCGTCGGCCACGATGTCCTGCGTCGCCGAGGCGAAGCCCGTGATCCAGAAGAAGGCCAGCGACGCGCGGAAGAAGCCGTCCAGCGGCAGGCAGAACGCGACGGCGCCGATCGACGCCATCATCAGGAACTGCATCGCGATCACCCACCAGCGCTTGGTCCGGTAGGGCTCCAGCAGCGGCGACCACAAGGGCTTGAGCACCCACGGCAGGTACATCTGCGAGGTGTAGAGCGCGATGTCCTCGTTGGACACGCCCAGGTTCTTGTACAGGATGGCCGCGACCAGGCCGACCAGCACGTTCGGCAGGCCCATCGCCAGGTACAGGGAGGGCACCCAGGTCAGCGGATGACGGGCCTGCACCGCGGCGGCCTCGCCGCCCGGTGCCTCGCCCAGCGGCGTGTTGCCCGGACCCGCGGGCGCGCCGCTGCCGGCGACCTGGGATAGATCTGCACTCATCGACTGTCTCCTCTTATGGATGCGGAGCATAGAGCACCCTGACAACGCTGTCATACGGGCAAGTGCGGAGTCTCCGGACGCTCGTCCTGCGTCGTGCGTTCGCATGATCGTCCGTGAAGGACTTCGCAACGGGTCACAGGACGTGGGGACGCTGGCTTCACACCGTGTTCAGGGGCCCCTCACGGACAGGTTTCTGAAGGCTGACGGGCGCACCCTGGTGACACCTCTCGTAACACCCGGCCTCCCCGGTCAAGACCATGTCCATCCTCCGCAACTTTCGCATCGGCAAGCGCCTGGCGCTGGCCTTCGGCGCCGTGCTGGCACTGCTGTGCTTCATCGCGGCGTTCGGCATCCAGCAGATGGCGCACATCAACGACAACGTCCAGGACCTCAACACGAACTGGCTGCCCAGCGTCGCCAAGCTGGCCGACATGCAGGACGCCGCCAACGAAACGCGCCGCCTGTCGCTGCGCGGCGCGCTGGAGATCGACGACGGCGCGCGCGCCAGACTCGTGCAGCAGCATGACGCGTCGGTCCTGGCCTTCGACAAGGCGGCGCATGAGTACGAGCCCTCCATCACCGGCGACAAGGAACGGCGGCTCTACGGCCAGATCCGCGACGCCTGGAAGGCCTTCCTCGAGTCGGACGCCGAACTGCAGCGCGCCGTCGCCGGCGGGGACGCCCAGCACGAGACCGCCCGCAAGCTGGCCGGCGGCAGTTCCTCCGCCCTCTTCAGCGCGCTGTCCAAGGCCGTCGACGTCGATGTCGCCTTCAACCGCGATGGCGGCGACCAGGCCGCCAAGGACGCCGCCGTGTCCTACGCCACCGGCCTGCGCGTGACGCTGGTCGTGGTGGCCGTGGCGCTGGCGATCGGCATCGTCCTCGCGCTGCAGGTGACGCGCTCCATCACCACCCCGATCGCCGAGGCGGTCCGCGCGACCCAGGATGTCGCTGGCGGCGACCTCACCGTCCGCATCCAGGCGGAAGGCCGCGACGAACCCGCCGACCTGCTGCGCGCGATGGGCCGCATGGTGGAACAGCTCGGCCAGCTGGTCGGCCAGGTGCGCGACAGCAGCGACAGCATCGCCAACGGTTCCAAGGAGATCGCCCAGGGCAATGCGGACCTGAGCTCGCGCACCGAAGCCCAGGCGAGCAGCCTGCAGCAGACCGCCGCGTCGATGGAGGAATTGACCAGCTCCGTCGCGCAGAACGCCGCGTCCGCAGGCCAGGCCAGCCGCATGGCCGCCGACGCGTCCGGCGCGGCCGCTGAAGGCGGCCGTGCCGTGAGCGCCCTGGTCGAGACCATGCAGGGCATCAGCGATGCGTCACGCCGCATCGGCGACATCATCGGCACGATCGACGGCATCGCGTTCCAGACCAATATCCTGGCGCTGAACGCGGCGGTCGAGGCGGCGCGGGCTGGCGAGCAGGGTCGCGGTTTCGCCGTCGTCGCGTCCGAGGTGCGGGCGCTGGCGCAGCGCTCGGCCGGCGCGGCCAAGGAGATCAAGGACCTGATCCAGGCCAGCACCCAGCGCGTGGACACCGGCGCGCGGCAGGCGCAGAGCGCCGGCGAGGTGATGCAGCGCGTGGTCGCGGAGGTCGGCCAGGTCGACACCCTGATCCGCGAGATCTCCTCCGCCACGCAGGAGCAGACCGGCGGCATCCAGCAGGTCGGCGACGCCGTCACCCACCTGGACCAGGTCACCCAGCAGAACGCGGCCCTGGTCGAGGAAAGTGCCGCCGCCGCCGAGAGCCTCAACGGCCAGGCCCAGCAACTGGCGAAGCTGGTCAGCCAGTTCCGCGTCAGCGCCACGGCCTGACCTCCGCCTGGTCTCCCCAGAGCATCGCCCGCTCTCCTCGGTCGCAAAACCGGGACAGTACGGCAGTGGTTGGGGACGGTGAGGCATGGGGTTCCGGACCTTGCGTCCGGGGCCCCATGCCTCGGCGGCCGACGCCCGGGCCTCCAAAGGAGCGTTCTCGCCCGCGGTCCCCGATTACCTAAGTCACCACCCCGAAGCCCCCCCGCTGGCTATCCTTTCTTCCGGTCAAGAAGGACAACCAGATGCTCACGCCGCGTTCGGGACACCAAACCACCCAATCCCTCACTCGCAGGGCTGCTGTAGCGGCCCCGCTGGCCTTGGGGGCGCTGCTCGCCCTGGGTGCCTTGGGGGGATGTTCCTCCCTCGACAAGATCAATCCCTTCTCCAGTTCGGAGAAGCCCACCGAGGTCACCAAGGGCAGCATCCAGGCGTCGGCTCAGGTGAACCCGAGCGTGACCAAGCGTCCCTCCCCGCTGCTGGTGCGGGTGTATGAGCTGAAATCGGACGTCGGCTTCAATGCGGCCGACTTCGTCAGCCTGTACCAGAAGGACCAGGCCGAGCTGGGCGCCGAGATCGTTTCCCGCGAGGAGATGACGCTGCAGCCTGGCGAAGCGCGTCCGTGGACGAAGAAGATCCTGTCGCCCGAGACGCGCTTCGTCGCGGTCTTTGCCGCCTACCGCGACCTGGAGCGTGCGCGCTGGCGCGCGGTGGTGCCGGTGGTGGTCGGCAGGAAGCAGGAGATTCTCATCCAGGCCGAAGAGCTGTCGGTCAGCGCGACGGTCAGGCTGCCGTGAGCTGGCACAGCAAGGTCATCTGGTCGCAGGGCATGTTCCTGCTGCCGCACCATTTCCAGCAGGAGACCCGTTACCTCGAGCATCTGGTGGACAGCCGCGCCCGCGCGTTGGCGCCGCACGGCTGGGGATTCACCGAACTCGTGCTGGACGAGGCGCTGCTGAGCGTCGGCCGGCTGGGCATCGTGCGCGCGAGCGGCATCCTGCCCGACGGCACCCCGTTCCAGATTCCGCAGGCGGATGCCGCGATGGCGCCGCTGGAGGTGCCCGCGGACCTGAAGGGCGACATGGTCGTCCTGGCCGCGCCGATTGCCCGCCCCGGCACGGACCAGGTCGCGTTCAACGGCCACGATGCCGGCGAGCTGCACCGCTATCACGTCGTCGACCAGGACCTGCGCGACCAGACCAGCGCCGGCGACGAGCCTGAACCCGTGCAGACCGGCGCGCTGACGCTGCGCCTGCTGCCCGCCCGCGAGCTCAACGACGCCTATGCCGCGCTGGGCGTGGCCCGCATCGCGGAACGCCGCGCCGACCAGCAGCTGGTGCTGGACCGCAGCTACATCCCCCCGCAGACGCGCATCGACGCCAGCGGCCATCTGTCCGTGATGGCATCGCTGCTGCACGGGCTGGTGCGCCAGCGCGCGCAGTTGCTGTCGTCGCGGATGGGGCAGCTCGGCAACGGCGTGTCCGAACTGGCCGACTTCCTGATGCTGCAGGCGCTGAACCGCGCCGACCCGCTGTTCCGCCAGCATGCGGCCTCCCCGCACGTGCACCCGGAAACGCTGCATCGCGACTGCCTGCAACTGGCCGGCGACATGGCCACCTTCGTCAGCGACACCCGGCTGGCCTCCGAATATCCGCTGTACCGCCACGACGACCTGCGCGGCAGTTTCGCGCCCTTGCTCGAGGACCTGCGCCGCATGCTCAGCGTCGTGCTGGAGCGCAACGCGCTGCAGATCGACCTGACCGAACGCACCCACGGCGTGCGCACCGCCGTCGTCCCCGACGCCGACCTGCTGCGCAGCGCGAGCTTCGTCATCGCGGTCAATGCGCAGGTGGCGGCGGAACAGCTGCGCCAGCGCTTCCCCGCGCAATCCAAGCTGGGCCCGGTGGACCGCATCCGCGACCTCGTCAACCTGCAGCTGCCTGGCATCAGCATGCGCGCGCTGCCGGTGGCGCCGCGCCAGTTGCCGTTCCACGCGGGCTTCCATTATTTCGAGCTGGACCGCGGCGGCGACCTCTGGAAGCAGCTCGAGCGCAGCGGCAGTCTGGCGCTGCACGTGGCCGGCGATTTCCCCGGACTGGAACTGGAGCTCTGGGCCATCCGGCAGTGACCGCCGCTCGCGGCGACGCCGGGCCCCGCTCCACGCTTCCACCGATTCAAGACCAGTAACCTCCGGGAGCCGGCATGGACCCCTCCGCGCTCAACGATCCGTTCGCAGGCTTCGACGATCAGCGCACCTTCATCAAGCCCCGTCCGGGCGGCGCGCAGGCGCCGCGCGGCGCCACACCGTCGCCCGACTCCGTGCAGCCCGACGCCGCCCCGCCGGCCGCCGGGCTCAACCCGCTGCTGACGCTGGCCAACCCGCTGCTGCTGCTCGTCCCGCAATTGCGCGGGACGCGCCGCGTGGACGACGTGGCGGTGCTGCGCAACAACCTGGCCCAGGGCATCCGCGACTTCGCGGCTCGCGCCGCCGCGGCCGGCATCCCGCCGGAGCGCGTCATGGCCACGCGCTACGTGCTCTGCACGATGATCGACGAGGCCTGCGCCGACACGCCCTGGGGCGGCTCCGGCGTCTGGGCGCGGCACAGCCTGCTGTCGATGTTCCACAACGAGACCTGGGGCGGCGAGAAGGTCTTCCAGCTAATGGCCCGCCTGGCCGAGAAGCCCGAGGCCAACCGCGACCTGCTCGAACTGATCTACGCCGCGTTGACGCTGGGCTTCGCCGGACGCTATCGCGTCATCGACAACGGTCCGGCGCAACTGGAAGCGGTGCGTGACCGTCTGGCCCAGATCCTGAAGCAGCAGCGCGGCGACTACCCCGCCGCGCTGGCGCAGCATTGGCAGGTCGAGGCCATCACCCAGCGCCGTCACATCGGCTGGCTGCCGCTGGCGGCGACGGCGGCGCTGACAGCGTTGCTGCTGGTGGGCGTGTACCTGTCGCTGACCCTGTCGCTGGCGGAGCGTTCCGATCCGGTGTTCGGACAGATCCAGGGGCTGCGGCTGTCGCCGCCCGTGGTCGCGCCCCCGCCGCCGCCGGCCAAGCCGCGCTTGGCGCAGTTCCTTCAATCCGACATCAAGGCCGGCCTGGTCACCGTGCGCGACGAGGTCGACCGCAGCGTCGTGACCATCCGCGGCGACGGCCTCTTCGCGCTGGGCAGCGCGACGATCGTGCCGGAGCGCGAAGCGCTCATGACCCGCATCGCCGACGCGCTGACGCAAGTCCAGGGCACGGTGCTGGTGACCGGGCACAGCGACAACACGCCGATCCGCACGGTGCGTTTCCCCTCCAACTGGCACCTGTCGGAAGAGCGCGCCAACACCGTGCGCGAACTGCTGGTGGCACGCCGCGTCGCCCCCGAGCGCATCCGCGCCGAGGGCCGCGCCGAGGCCGAGCCGGTCGCCCCCAACGACACCCCGACCAACCGCGCGCTGAACCGGCGCGTCGAAGTCAGCCTGATGGTCAATGGCCGCGCGCCTGAAGCGCCGGCGCGCGGAGCTTCCCGATGAAACGCGTCCTGGGATGGATCTTCAACCGCTGGGTGCTCCTGGCGGTGCTCGTGCTGGCGGTCGCGCTGCTGATCTGGATCGTCGGTCCGCTGGTGGCCGTCGGCGAGGCTCGCCCGCTCGACACCGAGCGCTCGCGCTGGCTCACGATCGGCGTGCTCGTCCTGATCGTGGCGCTGTGCATCGCCTGGAGCCGCTGGCGCGCCAAGCGCGGCAACAGCGCCGTCGTCAACCAGCTGCTGCAGCAACCCGCCGCGGACGCGCCCGAGCGCGAGACCGCCGACATGCTGGCCGTGCGCGAACGCTTCCGCCAGGCGCTGCAGATGCTGCAGCGCTCGCGCTTCGGCGCGGAGGGATCGGCGGGCTTCGGCGCCAAGCTGCGATCGCGCTTCGGCGGCCGGTATCTCTACGAGCTGCCCTGGTACCTGATCATCGGCGCGCCGGGTTCGGGCAAGACCACGGCGCTGCGCCACAGCGGGTTGAACTTCCCGCTGGCGGACCAGATGGGCGACCATGCGATCCGCGGCGTCGGCGGCACCCGGCATTGCGACTGGTGGTTCACCGACCGCGCCGTGCTGATCGACACCGCCGGCCGCTTCACCACGCAGGACAGCGACCCCACCAACGACAAGGCGACCTGGAGCGGTTTCCTGCAGATGCTGCGGCGCTCGCGTCCGCGCCAGCCGATCAACGGCGCGCTGGTGACGGTGTCGGTCACCGACCTGCTGTCGCGCAGCCCGTCGGAGCGTGCCCAGCACGCCGCCACCGTGCGGGCCCGCGTGCAGGAGCTGCAGAAGGACCTGGACATCCGCTTCCCGGTCTACCTGCTGGTCACCAAGGCCGACCTGCTGTCGGGCTTCATGGACTACTTCGCGACGGTCGACAAGGACCAGCGCGCGGCGCCGTGGGGCTTCACCTTCCCGCGCAACAGCACGTCGCCGCTGGCCGGCTACGGCGCGGAGTTCGACGCCCTCGAGCAGCGCCTGCAGAACGGCCTGATCGACCGGCTCCAGGCCGAGCGCGATCCGCAGCGCCGCGCCCGCATCTACGGTTTCCCGGCGCAGTTCGCGAGCCTGCGCGCGCTGCTGGCGGAGTTCGCCGAGGGCGTCTTCGCGCCCTCCCCCTACGAAGCCCAACCGCTGCTGCGCGGCGTGTACTTCGTCAGCGGCACGCAGGAAGGCACGCCCATCGACCGCGTGCTCGGCTCGGTGGCGCGCAGCTACCAGATCGAGAACGCGGTGCTGGCGCCCAACCAGGCCAGCGGCCGCAGCTACTTCCTGAACCGGCTGCTCAACGAGGTCGTCTTCGCCGAAGCCGGCCTGGGCGGCACGCACCGCGGCTGGGAGCGCCGCCGCAACGCGCTGGCGCTGGGCGGCTACGCCCTGGTCGCGATCGCCGGCATCGGTCTGCTCACGGCCTGGACCGTCAGCTACTTCAACAACAGGAAGTACCTGGAAGAGACCTCCGCCCGCGCGGACCAGGTGCGCGAACTGCTGCAGGCCACGCCCAACCGCGCGACCGCCGACCTGCTGCCGATCCTGCCCGCGCTGCAGGCCACGCGCGCGCTGGCCGCGGTCGACGAGAACGTCCCGTGGTCGATGCGCATGGGCCTCTTCCAGGGCAGGAAGCTCGACAGCGCCGCACGCGCGTCCTACCAGCGGATGCTGGGTGACGCGGTGCTGCCGCGGCTGGTGCTGCGCATCGAGGAACAACTCCGCCAGGGCGCGGCCACGCCGGTCACGCTGTACGAGGCGCTCAAGGCCTACGTGATGCTGCACGACCCGCAGCACTTCGACGCCCCGGCGCTGAAGCAGCACATCGAGGGCGACTGGGAAACCACGCGCCGCGAGCTCACGCCGGACCAGCGCGAGGCGCTCGGCGCCCACCTGGACGCGCTGCTGTCGCAGGGCGGCATCGCGTCGCCGCTGCCGGAGGACGCCTCGTTGCTGACGGCGGTGCGCACGCAGCTCGCGACGCAGCCGCTGCCGCAGCGGATCTACAACCGGCTGCGGGCGCAAGGCCTGGGCACCGAGTATCCCGACTTCACCGTCGCGCGCGCCGGCGGCCACAACGCGCCGCTGCTGTTCACGCGAGCCAACGGCGCGCCGCTGACGCAGGGCGTGCCAGGCTTCTTCACCCGCGACGCCTACCTGCGCGGCTTCCAGCCGCGGGTCGGCCAGGTCGCGGACGAGCTGGCCGCGGAAGAGCCGTGGGTGCTCGGCGTCGCCGCCGCGCCGAAGAATCCGCAGGACCTCGTGCGCGCCAACGCGCCGCTGGTCGACGACGTCCGCCGGCTCTACCTGAACGACTACGCGGCCTCCTGGGAATCCTTCCTCAACAGCGTGAAGCTGCTGCCGATGGCGACGGTGCCGCAGTCGGTGGAGCGCTCGCGCATGCTGTCCGCGCCGGACAGCCCGCTGGGTCCGTTCCTGCGGGCGGCGTCGCGCGAGACCACGCTCGCGCAGCCCGGCAACGCGATCGAGAACGCCGAGCGTCGCGCGGCGGACCTGGTCCAGCAGACGCGCGAAAAGGTCGCGGGCATGTTCTCCGGCAAGCCGGGTCAGCAGAACCCGGCAGACCCGAACGCGCCGCGCATCGAGAACATCGTCGACGACCGCTTCGTCGGCCTGCGCAGCATGGTCACGGCTCCGGCCGGCGGCGGCAAGGCGCCGCTGGACGAGACCGTCGGCCTGATCGCCGAGGCCAACATCATGCTGACCGCGGCCGATTCCGCGCTCAAGGGCGGCAGCGCGCCGCCGCCGTCGCCGGTGCCGACGCGACTGAAGGCCGCCGCCGCGATGAGCCCCGAGCCGCTGCGCACGATGCTCGACGACCTGGGCAGCAGCAGCGCCCGCGTGTCGCAGGGCGCGATGCGGCAGAACCTCGGCATGGAGGTGCGCTCGCAGGTCGGCGAGTTCTGCAACCAGGCCGTTTCCGGGCGTTATCCGCTGGACCGCAACTCGCCGCGCGACGCGACGCAGGCGGACTTCGCCATGCTGTTCGGGCCGGGCGGCAAGATCGACCAGCTCTTCCAGCAGAAGCTCGCGCCCTACGTCGACACGACGACCCGGCCGTGGAAGTTCCGCGCGGTCGAAGGCACGCCGCTGGGTGGCGACAGCGGCACGCTGCCGCAATTCCAGCGCGCGCAGGCGATCAAGGAGACCTTCTTCCCCGGCAGCGCCACGCCGTCGCTGCGGCTGGACTTCAAGCCGATCGAGATGGACACCACGATCCAGCAGTTCATCCTGGACGTGGACGGCCAGATCGTGCGCTACAGCCACGGGCCGCAGATCCCGACCTCGGTGCAGTGGCCGGGACCGCGCGGCAGCTCGCAGGTGCGGGTGCAGTTGAGCCCGGTCAGCGCGAGCGGTTCGTCGGGCCTGGTCAACGACGGGCCGTGGGCGCTGTTCCGGCTCTTCGACCGCGTCAAGATCGAGAAGACCGCCGCGCCCGAGCGCTTCAAGGCCACCTTCGAGATCGAAGGCCGCAAGGCGGTCTTCGAGGTCACCGCCAGCAGCGTCCGCAATCCGTTCCGTCTGCCGGAGCTCAACGAGTTCCGCTGCCCGGGCGGTCTGTGAGTCGCATCAGGAGAGCCCCACCATGAGCGCGCTGCCCGAAGCCCTGAACGCCGCCGGCGATGCCGTGCCCGGCTGGTACGGCAAAGTCACCGCGCTGGGCGACTTCGCCCAGCGGCGGCTGCCGCAGCACTGCGTGCAGCATTGCGACGCCTGGCTGTCCGGGATGATGCAGGACCTGCCGAAGGTGCTCGGCCCCCGCTGGCTCGACACCTACCTGACCGCGCCGGTGCTTCGCTTCGCGTGGGCGCCAGGCGTCGTCGACATGAAGTGGTGGTTCGGCGTGCTGATGGCCAGCTGCGACAACGTCGGGCGCTACTTCCCGCTGGTCATCGCGCAGCCACGCGCGCAGCCGCCGGTGGACCGCGCCGGGCTGGATCACCTCGACCGCTGGTACACGGTGCTGGCCAACGCGGCCATGCGCACGCTGGACGACACGGCGACGGTGAACTCGCTCGAGGCGGCGCTGGCCGCGGCGCCGCCCTGGCCACCGAGTCACGCGGCGACCTTGCCCGCGCCGGAGAACGCGGTGCAGTGGGTCACCTACACCGCGCCGGCAAGCCTGCTTACCGCGGCGGTGCCGATGCTGGCGGCGGGCGAGCTGCTGGAACGCCTGGCCGGCTGCACCGTGTGGTCGCCCAACCCCGAGCCCGGGGAGCAGGTCCACATGCGCTGGGGCCCGGGGCTCCCGTACGTGGAGGCGTTCGCGGCGATGCTGACGCGCAAGACCGGCTGATCTCGCTGGCTCGCGGTGACGGCAGGCGCGAGACCTTCAGCCTCACCTGTGCGACATTGCGCCCCAGGGAGAACCGCATGAAGACATTCGGACGCAGCCTCGCGCTGGGATTCCTGCTGGCCGCGGCGGTGCTGTGCGGCGTCGGCGTCGTCGCCATGAGAAGCGCCTATCTGATGGCGTCCGCGGCCGACGGCGTGGCGCAGAGCCATCAGAACTTGCGCCTCCTGGCCGAGCTGCTCAACGACGTGGCCGAAGCCGAGGCCGCGCAGCGCGGCTTCATGCTCACCAAGGACACGGCCTACCTGGCGGCCCTCGACAAGTCGACGGCCGTGGTCACTGCCAGACTCGCCGAGATGCGCGCGACGCCCGCGTGGCGATCCCGGAGCGCGGAGCTCACCAATACCGAACAGGACATCTCCGCGCTCTTCGCGCTGTTCCGTGAGCGCATCGCCGACCGCCAGACGATGAGCCTGGAAGAGACCACGCGATCGTCCAAGGTCAGCCTGGTCCGCCAGGGCATGGAGCGGCTGCGCGAGCGGTTCGCCGCGCTGGAGCGCGACGAGGTCGCGCAACTGGAGATGCGCTCGGCCGAGATGGGCCAGACCACGCGGCTGGTCAAGGGTGTAGGGCTCGGAGGCACGGTGCTCGGTCTGCTGATCGTCGTCGTCACCGGCCTGGTCCTGCAGCGACTGCTGATGCAGATGGTGGGCGCGTCCGCCGTGGACGTGGCCGAGCGCGCGCGCGAACTGGAAGCCTCTTCCGTGCGGCAGGCCGGGGCGACGAAGCAGACCTCCTCCGCGGCCATCGAACTCACCGCCACGATGCACGAGGTGCAGGCGGCCGCCAACCAGATCGCGCAGCGCTCGACCGAGGTCGAGGAGATGGCCTCGGCCAGCACACGCGCCGCGACGGCCGGCAGTCAGGCGATGGCCCGCGCGCGCGAGGCCACCGTCTCGCTGAGCCAGCAGATCGACATGGTCGTCACGCAGATGACGACGCTGGGCAAGGAGGTCCAGGGCGCCTCCACCGTGCTCGGCGCCATCGAGGAACTGGCGGAGCGCACCAACATCCTCGCGATCAACGCAACGATCGAAGCCTACGGCGCCGGCGAGGCCGGCGAGCGCTTCCGCGTCGTGGCCGACGAGATCCGCCGCCTGGCCGAGAAGGTGCGCGCCGATGCGGTGGACATCCGGCGCCAGCTGGACTCGATCCGCAACGTCTCCAACGCCACCATCATGTCGACCGAGGCCGGCGTCAAGGCGGTGGCGGCGAACTCGTCGCTGTTTTCGGAGGCGGAGGCGATGTTCACGCTGATCTCCGAACGCGTGGCCGCGTCCGACCTCGCGAGCAAGGAGATCAAGATGGCCACGCACCAGCAGTCCAGCGCCGGGCGCCAGCTGGAGGTCGCGTTGACCGATGTCGGCCGCGCGACGGCCGACGCGGAACAGGTCGCGCAACGCAACCTGGAGACGGCCGCTGCGCTCTCGACCACCGCGCAGAGATTGAGCGCGTTCGTGGCGTCGCCGACGCGGTGGCCGGCCGCAAGACCTGGCCCCGGCTCCGCATCGCGCACCGCGCCGCGAGGCGCGCGGGGCAGCTGAAGCACGAGCGGTCGGCGACCAAAGGCCCGGCGCTCAGAGCGGCATGCGCCGCGTCGACTCGTCCTCTTCTTCCTCTTCCAGCGGGATCGGGCCGGAATCGACCGTCGACTCCTGCACCGCGGTGCCGGCTTCGTCCGTCGGCGTCTGGGCCACGGCCGCCAGCACCGGCTCGCCCACCCACAGCGCGATCGCGCTGAAGTTGTCCTGATCGGGCAGCCGACGCTCCTCGATCACCGCGCGCATCGCCGCCAGCCAGTCGTCCGGCGACCCCGCGTTGCGCAGCGTGTCGTGGATCAGCGTGTCGCCCGCGCTGCCCCACCAGCCGTCGCTGCACAGCAGGAAAACGTCCCCGTCCTGCAAGGGCTGCGGCGCGGTGGTGTGCGGGTTCAGGTCATCCTCGATGCCGAGCGCGGCCACGAGGTGGTTCTTGTGCGGATGATCCTCCGCCTGCTCGGGCGTCAGCAGGCCGGCCTCGATCAGCATCTGCACGACGCTGTCGTCCTGCGTGATCGTGTCGATGTCGCCGCCGCGGATGCGGTACAGGCGCGAGTCGCCCACGTGCGTCCACAGCGCGAAGTTGCGCTGCGCGTCGACGCACAGCGCAACCAGCGTGGTGTGCATGCGGTCGCGACCGGTGCCCTCGACGCCGCGCCGCACGTCGTCGTGCGCGGCCAGCACCGCGCCGGTCAGCAGCTCGGGGCGCCACGGCAAGGTCGCGTCGCCCAGGCTGGTCTGCATGCGGTGCACGGCGCGGCGCGCGGCCTCGGCCCCGTTGCGGTGGCCACCGGCGCCGTCGGCCAGCACGGCATACCAGCCGGGGCCGTTCTCGTGCGCCACGATGGCGTCCTCGTTGTTGTTGCGCGCGCCTTGTTCGCTGCAGGCGGCAACCCTGATCTTGAGCATGGTGTGAACGACGTGTAGGACAAGTGGCGGGACTCAGGCCCCGCTCTGCTGTGCTTGTTGTTGTGACGGCTGCGAAGCCGCGGAGGCGCCCTGCCCATGCTGGCTCAGGCGCTCGAGTTGATCTTCATAGGCCTCCAGGAAGGCCTTGCCGAACAGTGAGTGGAAGTCTTCCTGCGCCTCGTCCCGGATGGACTCGAAATGCTGCAGGTAAAGCTCCCAGAGCTTGGCCTTGCGATTCATCGCCAGCACGCTGTCCAGCACCGACCGGCTGGAGAGCTTGGCTTCCAGCGCCTTGGGCTGGAAGCGCGTCAGCACGCCCTCCAGCGCGGCGCGCGTGCCGGCCATCGTGCCGATCGTGTGGCCGACCAGGTCGCGCATCGCGTCCTGCATCGCGGCGGGACCGGGCAGGAAACCGCGCACCGGCGGCTGCAGCAGTTGCTCGAGCGCCGATTGCGCGTCGGGCGAGAACTTCAGCGGGTTGTTCTCGCGCGAGCGGATGACGGTCACCTGCGCGCGCAATTCATGTTTCGTCGCGGCGCGCACGGCCATCATGCGCAACGCGCCGTCCACCGAGGCGTTCAGCAAGGACCCGATGACACGCATCAGGTCCGGGTTCAAGCCCTGCGGCGGCGCGGCCATGCGGATGCCGGCGCCCTCGCAGAAGGCCTGCCACAGCGCCGCGGTGTCGGCGGCCTGGCCCGGGGCAGCCGGCGTGGCGGCCGCGGCCGGCGCGGGCGGCGGCACGTAAGCGGGCATCGGCGGCGGGACATGCGGCGGCGGCACATGCGGCGGCGGAACCATCGCCAGCGGCGGAGGCGCCACCGCCTGAACCGCAGGCGCCGCGATCGGAACGCCAACAGGCGGCAGGATGGGCGGCAGGATGGGCGCGACGACGGCGGGCGCCACAGCCGGGGCCATCACCGGCGGGACGCCGGCCACAGGGGGAGCCACGGGCGGCTGAGCCGGCGGCAACGGCGGCGGGAGTGGCGTCCGGACTTCCGGCGGCCGGAAGGCCGAATGCAGCGCCGGCGTGTGGTCCGGCAGCGCGGGGGTCTGCGGCTCGGTGTTCGTTGCCGGCGCCGCGGCGCCGAACAGCGCCAGCGGGTCCGACGCCACCGTGTCGCGCAGCGCGTCGCCGGGCTTGGACGCGCCGGCCATGAAGCCGGCCAGCGGATCGCTGCCACCGGGCTGCAGGCCGAAAAGATCGTCCAGCGAGCGGTTGTTGTCACCCGGCACGAGGTCGGCGAAAGCGCCGCCGAAGCCGAGTTCGTCGTTGCGTGCCGGCGGCAGGGCCGGCGCGGGCGGCGGCGCCAGGTCCAGCCCGCCGAAGGGATCGAAGGGCGAGACACCCCCGGAGACCGGCGACGGCGATGGCGACGCCACCGGCGCGGCGCGGGACGGCGGCGGCGCGAACGGATCGAAGTCGTCCGGCAGCATCATCGGACCCGCCGGCGCGGGCGGCGGCGCCTGGACCGGCGGCGCCGCGAAGGCCGAGACGTGCGGCGCGGGCGCCGGCGAGGTGCTGAAGACGTCGGGCGGCGGCGGCGTGCCGCCGAACAGGTCGGCGAACGGATTGGAACTGGACAAGGCGGCCGGCGCCGGGGCCGGCGACGGTCCGAGCGTCGCCGGACGGGCGAGGTCCGGCGCGCGGCGGATGACCGTCGCGCCGCTGTCGGCGCTGGCCTCGCTCTGCACTTCCAGCAGGTACCCGCCGATCCGGACCTGGTCCAGATGGCGCAGCGGCACGGCCTGACCCTGCCCCACGGGCTGGCCGGCGACGGTGATCGGGTTGGCGCTGCCGACGTTGCGGATGACAAAACCGCCGGCCTCGGCGCTGATCTCGGCCTGCTGGCGGGAGATGTGGCGCTCCGGGTCCGGCAACGCCATGGTGTTGTTGTCGGCGCGACCGATGGTCCCCCCGGTGGCGTCGAAGCGCGCGGTGATGGGCTGCGTCAGGGGCAGGTCGTTGAGCGACACCGCGCGCAGGGTGAGGGTCATGTGGCTGCCTTTGGGACCTCGGGAGACTGGCATGGGATGTTTGCGTGACAATGGCCGCGCTTCAATGAACGAAAGTCACCTGAGAGGGGCTTGTCGCTGTTTCATACTCCACCCCGCTCGAATCCCGACGTGATGCCGATGTCGACCACCTTCCGTTCCGACGCCCCGATTTCCCTGACCCCGACCGCGCAAGCGGCGCGGGGCCGCGGCCATTCCCCCCTTGCTGCCGGTACGGCCCTGCTGCTGAGCCTGGCGCTCGCGGCCTGCGTCACGCCCGCCCCGCCGCCTCCGCCGCCGCCCGATCCGGTGGTGACGGCGCCGCCGCCGCCCCCTCCTCCGCCCGAGCCCGTGCCGCCGACCGCGGCCGAGCAGGCGCTGGCGCAGAAGACCGCCATGCAGGCGATCGAACTGCTGGAGGCCGGCCAGGAAGACCAGGCCCGCAACGAGCTGCAGCGCGCGCTGCAGCTGGACCCGGGCAACAAGCTGGCCAACAACCTGATGCGCCAGATCACCGCCGATCCGGTGGCGCAGCTGGGGCGCGAATCCTTCGCCTACACGGTGCAGTCCAGCGACACGCTGTCGCGGATCGCGGGCCGCTTCATGGGCGACATCTACTCCTTCTACATCCTGGCCCGCTACAACGACATCCGCGTGCCGCGCCAGGTGTCGGGCGGCCAGGTGCTGCGCATCCCCGGCAAGCCGCCGGCGGGTCCGCTGTATCCGCGTCCGTCGGCCAGGCCGGACCCGAAGGCGACCGCCGCGGCTGCGGCCGCCGCGGCAGCCGCGCAGGCCCCCACGCCGCCCGCGACGACGACGGTGGCCGCCGCCCCGACGCCGGCAGCGCCGCCGCCCCCGCCGGAACTCTCGCCCGGCGAGAAGGCGATGCGCGCCGGCGATGCGCACGAGCGCGCGGGCCGCTTCGACAAGGCGCTGGAGGAGTACCGCCGCGCCGAGGCCGCCGATCAGCCGGGCGCCGGCGCCAAGATCGAGGCGGTGCGCAAGAAGCAGATCGCCAAGGCCACGCTGGCCGCGCGCACCGCGTTCGCCAAGCAGGACCTGGCCGGCGCGATCAAGGGGTGGGACAGCGTCCTGCAACTCGATCCGGACAACGAGCTTGCCAAGCTTGAACGCCAGAAGGCCGCCACGCTGAAGGCGAAGGCGGACCAACTGAAGTGACCGGTCATTGCTGACCGCATGCGAAAGAGGCGCCCCGGGCGCCTCTTCGCTTTTTGAAGCCCATCCCATGGACTCCCCCACCCCGCGCAACTTCGCCATCGACTGCCTGCGCGGCGTGGCCATCCTGCTGGTGGTCGTGCACCACCTGGCACTGCCGTTCCGGCTGCCGCTGGCGCCGAGCCTGCTCGGCCCGTGGGTGCCCAAGCGCCTGATCGATGCCGTCAGCTTCAACGGCTACGAGGCGGTGTTCATGTTCTTCGTGATCTCCGGCTTCCTGATCACGACGCGCCTCCTCGAGCGCCACGGCGATCTCCGCCGTGTCGATCCGGGCGCCTTCTACCTGGCCCGCGCGCGCCGCATCCTGCCGCTGCTGCTGGTCGTCCTGACCGTGCTGACGCTGCTGGCCGCGCTCGGCGTGCCCGACTTCGCGCCCTCGTCGAAGCAGTCGCTCGGGGGCCTGCTGGGTTCGGCGCTCACCTTCACCTTCAACTGGTATGAAGGTCGGACCGGCTGGGCACCGGCCGCGTGGGACGTGCTGTGGTCGTTGTCGATCGAAGAGGTGTTCTACGTCGGCTTCCCGCTGCTGTGCCTGGGGCTGCCGCGCCCACTGCTCGTCGTCGCGCTCGCCGCGCTGGCGCTGAGCCTGCTGCCCTTGCGTTCGATGGTGCCCGTCAGCCACGAGGTCTGGTGGGAGAAGGCCTACCTGCCCGGCATGTCCGCCATCGCCTGGGGCGTGCTGGCCGCCCTCGCCGTCCAGCGTTGGCGGCCGGGCCCGCGCGACGCGCGCGCCCTGGCGATCTTCGGCGGCTTCTGCGTGCTGCTGGTGATCGGGTGGGGCGACCTCGTCCACCGCCATCTGTTCAAGAGCGGCATGTACGGCCTGTGCGTCGGCACCTGCGCGATGCTGATCGCCTTCCGGGCGCACGCGCCAGCCCCGCGCGCCGGTTTGAACTGGCTCGCGCGCATGGGCCGGCTCAGCTATGAGCTCTACCTGAGCCACATGGTCGTCGTGCTCGGCATCGTGGCGCTCTACCGCTCGTTGCTCGGGCCGTCGCAGGCGTGGACCTTCGTCGTCTATGTGCCGGCGGTCATCGCGAGCATCGGCCTTGCGATCTCGCTGGAGCGTCTCATGGTGCGTCTGGCCGAACTCGTCACGGGATCGACGCGGGCGACGCGGCACGCCCGTGCCGGCGCCACGGACATCGCATCCGGCAACTGAGGCAAACCTGCTGGAAAGCTGTATATTCATACAGTAGTTATTCTTCCGGCAGTGCCATGGACCTCCCCCGCAAGCTCGCCATCCTGGCGGACGCCGCCAAGTACGACGCCTCCTGCGCCTCCAGCGGCACGGACGCGCGCGATTCCCGCGGCGGGACCGGCATCGGCTCGACCGAAGGCATGGGGATCTGCCACAGCTACGCGCCCGACGGCCGCTGCATCTCGCTGCTGAAGATCCTGCTGACCAACCATTGCCAGTACGACTGTCTCTACTGCGTCAACCGGTCGTCGAGCAACGTGCCGCGCGCGAAGTTCAGCGTCGAGGAAGTCGTCGCGCTGACGCTGGGCTTCTACCGGCGCAACACGATCGAGGGCCTCTTCCTCAGCAGCGGCATCATCAAGAGCCCGGACTTCACGATGGAACAGGTCGTGCGCGTCGCGCAGGTCCTTCGCGAGGAGCATGACTTCCGCGGCTACATCCACCTGAAGACGATCCCCGATGCCAGCGAGGAACTGCTGCGGCGCGCCGGCCGGTATGCCGACCGGCTCAGCATCAATGTCGAGTTGCCGACCGATGTCGGCTTGAAGGCGTTGGCGCCCGACAAGGACACCGCCGCCATCCATCGTTCGATGGGCCGCCTGCGGCTGCACATCGACGATGCGAAGGACGCGCACCAGGCCGCCGCCAAGGCGCCGATCCGCGTGATGCCGGGCGCCGCCGCGCGTGCCGCCCGACCTCCCCGCTTCGCGCCGGCCGGCCAGAGCACGCAGATGATCGTCGGTGCCGATGCCAGCGACGACCGCAGCATCCTGCGCAGCAGCGCCGCGCTCTACGGGCGCTTCCGGATGCGGCGCGTCTATTACTCGGCCTTCAGTCCCATCCCCGATGCCGCACGGGCGCTGCCGCTGATGGCGCCGCCGCTGGTGCGCGAGCACCGGCTCTACCAGGCCGACTGGCTGATGCGCTTCTACGGCTTCGATCACGAGGAGATCGTCGACGACGGCACCGGTCTGCTGCGGCTCGACGTCGATCCCAAGCACGCGTGGGCGCTCGCGCATCCGGAGCGCTTCCCGGTCGACCTCAACCTGGCGCCGCGCGAAATGCTGCTGCGCGTGCCGGGCCTCGGCGTGGGTTCAGTCGACAAGCTGCTCGCCGCGCGCCGCGTGCGCCGCCTGCGCGCCGAGGACCTGCGGCAGATGAAGCTGCCCGCGCGCAAGGTGCTGCCCTTCGTGGTCGTCGACGGCCACAGACCCGCTGCGACGGCGATGGCCGCGACGTCCGTGGCCGCAGGCGCCCCGGGTCCGACAGCGCGCGCCGATTCGATGATGGCGCCTGCCATGCCGGTGCCGACGCAGATGGGCTTGTTCTGATGGTCCATGTCTGGCTCGACGGCCCCATCGATCTCGACGGCTTCCGTCAGGCAGCGAAGCGGCTGATAGCGCTCGGCATCGCGCCCGACGACGTCGTCTGGACCACGGGCGATGCAGGTGACGGCCTGTGGGGCGACGACGCGCACGGGAACGGACTTCCCCAAGGGCTGCCGCCCGACTTGGATGCGGCAACTGCGGCACCCACGGCAGCAGCAACGGCGGCAATGTTCACCGTGCCCGCAGCCTTCTTGTCGCTGTGCCGCACCGCCCTGCTCCACACCGAGCCCCAGCGGTTCACGCTGCTGTACCGGATGCTGTTCCGCCTGAAGACCGAGCCCGGCTACTGGCGCGACACGCTCGACGCGGACCGTCGCCGGGCGGAGCGTCTCGAACGCGAGGTCCGGCACGAGATCCACAAGACGCATGCGTTCGTCCGCTTCGTGCCGGTCGAAGACGCCGATGGCGAGCGCCTGGTCGCGTGGTTCGAACCGACGCACCACACGCTTGAGGCCGCCGCGCCCTTCTTCGCCCGGCGTTTCGCCAACCTGCGCTGGGCGATCCTGTCGCCGCGTTGCTCGGTGTCGTGGGACGGCCAGTCGCTGCAGATCGGCCCCGGAGGCCGGCGCGAGGACGCGCCGCCGCAGGACGCGGGCGCCGAGCTCTGGCTGACCTACTACCGCAGCATCTTCAATCCCGCGCGGCTGAAGGTCGCGATGATGGAACGCGAGATGCCGCGCCGCTACTGGACGAACCTGCCGGAAGCGGCACTGATCGAACCGCTCGTCGCGCAGGCCGGGGGCCGTGTTCAGGCGATGCTGGAAGCGGGACCGACCTCGCCGCGCCGCATCCGCGAGATCGAGCGCCCGCGCAGCGCCAACGCGGCGACGCCAGCGATCAGCAGCGCCCAGGTCGACGGCTCCGGCGCGGGCGACGGCACCGCGGACAGCGCGTAGTTGAAGCCCGATGCCGACGACAGCGAATAGTCGATGAGGTTGCCGTTCCAGTCGGTGACCTGTGAGATCCCGCCCCAGTAGATCGTCGGCGCGTTGGCGGCCATCGAGGCCGTCGCCGACGGCCCCGCCGCATTCAGGTGGCTGGTCATCTCCAGGTAGAAGTCCATGTTCGTCGCGTGCCCCGCGAAGATCGCCGCGGAGAAGCTGTAGATCGCGTACACGTCGCCGATCGGGCTGCTGTTCCAGTGGTTGTCGGTCACGACGCTGCCGTCGTGGGCGAGCGTGGTGGTGCTCTGCCAGGCGGTCGTGTAGAAGCCGTCGAGCTGATGGACCAGGGTCCAGTCCAGCGACCCCGCCTGCGTCGTGCCGCCGGCGCCGCCGGTCATCGACGCCGACGTGCCGCCCGCGATCACGATGTTGTAGTGGACGATCAGCTCCGGATCGAAGCTGCCGTCGTTGCGCGTGAAGGTCAGTGCATCGGTCTGGTACGCCGTCATCGAGGTCGACGAGGTGCCGCTGCCCGTGACGCTCGTGGCGAGGCTGCCCGACAGGTAGCCTGGGCCCAGCCGCGTCGACGCCGACGCGGTGGCGTTGAAGGGCGTTCCCGACGCATCCGTGCCGCTCTCGCTCGCCGACGCGTTCAACGATCCGGGCGTGCCATGGGTCGATCGACTGTCGGTCGCGGAACCGGCGCGGACCTCGATGGTCTGCTCGGGTCCGGCGGGCGGATTGAATTGGGCCTGTGCCTGGGGCACGACCGCCCAGAAGAGTGCGGCAAGGAGAAGCGGTTTCATGAGAGGGCTGCTTTCGGAGACGTGCAAGGCACGAGAACGATCGCGAGAGCAAACGCGGGGCCCATCGAGCACTCGCGCTGTCCCGGACTCGGGGGGCGTCGCACGACACCGCAGGAAAAACGAACGGCACATGCGCCGCGTCCGGAGGTGAACGGACAAGAACGCCGCTTGCCCCGTTCCTGTCACTGGACGTTTTCACCGCCACGATTTCAAGGAGATCCCCATGGAAACGCAGGAACTGCATCGCGGACGCCTCATCGACCACCTCCAGCTCGTCGTGCGGGATCTGCCCGCCAGCCGGAAGTTCTACGAGGCGATCCTGCCCCCGCTGGGCGTGCCGATCGGCGGCTCGGGCGACGACTACTTCTGGGCCGACGAGCTGTTCGTGTCCACCGCCGACAGCCAGGCCGCGCAAGGGCACCTCACCGGCCGCCACCACCTGGCCTTCCAGGCCAAGGACCGCGCGGCGGTGGATGCCTTCCACAAGACCGCGCTGGCCAACGGCGGCACCGACAACGGCGCGCCCGGCGAGCGGCCCTACCACCCCGGCTACTACGCGGCGTTCGTGCTCGACCCCGACGGCAACAACATCGAGGCCGTGTTCCACGGCGAGGCCAGGCGCAGTGCGGCGTCGGTCACGGTGACGTTCTGAGCCACTCCCGCAGAGCCCAGAGGCGAACCGTCGCCGTTTCCCGGTCACATAGCTCATCCCCCTTGTCCAGGTTGTCCGCCATCGAGGCAGACACGGAGACATGAGCAACCGGAGAACCATTGTCATGGTCAGAACATCGCCCCACTGGGGAAGCACGATCCCCACGTCCCCCACCGAAGCGGCGACCGAGGCGGTGACCGAAACGGCCATCGAAACGGCCATCGACACGGCACCCGGAACACTGCCTCCGTCTGGCGGAATGCCGAATCCGCAGCGCGCGGGCCTGATGCACCTGCCGCAGGAGATGCTCGAGCAGGTCGCCGATCACCTCCCGGCGAAGGATTTGAGGGCGCTGGCGCTCACGAGCAGGGAAAGCGCACGGGCCGTCGACTACCAGCTGAAGCGGGCGATGATCTCCCACCAGATCGCCCGGATCTCCGGAAGTGCGCAGCCTCCCTGGGGCGAACGACTCGCGACCTTTCAGCGACTGCTGACTGCCATCCAAGGGCTCCGCAAGAGCGATCAGCCCCGGCAAGCGCTGCAGGCCCTGAGTGCATGCCTCGATCTGATGCCGGAAGCGGAATGCCGACAGGCCGCGGCGAACTTGCTGACTTTGCATCCGCTGCTGCCGGAGTCACTGCACGAGCCCTTGAAGATCCTGGCCGAACACGGTTCGCCCACTCTCGCTATCGCTGGCGGCGTGAGCGTCGAAACGATCGTTCGCCACTTCTATCCGTCCTGCGAAGGACGGGCGCGGAACGATCTTCTTCTCAGGCTCGAGGACACGGCGATCCACCTGGGTCCGGCGGAGGAGGCCCTCAGGGCGGGTGACGATCCGGACGAAGTCGCCCAGCGCTTCGGCATTGAAAACACCTTCGTGTGGGCGTTGCAAAGGCGGATCGAGCAGAGAGCCGATGTGCTGCCTGGTGTCCTGGCTGTCGCTCGACGAGCGGTCCGTGGGGGAGAACGCGTAGATGAAGTGGCACCGCGTCTTCGGCTCATCGAGCAGCACGACATCGAGGACCTGGAGTTGTTCGCAACCGACGGCGTCGCGGGAGAAGCTGCGGCCTTGGGCGAACCTGTCGATCAGGTGGCGGAAAGGCATGGCATCCGAAGCGTCAACGGACGCTGGGCCCTGGAGCGTGCAGCCTGCTGCGGAGCGGCTTGCGAGGCGGTGAGGCGCGGCCACCTGGTGGATGCCACGGCGGACCGGCACGGCATCCTGGACCCGCTGAATCGTTACTACCTGCTGCTCCAGGCGATGACGGCAGGGTCGGGCGACGCGGTCAGGAACGGGACTGCCGTCGAGGACGTTGCGCGTCTCCATGGCGTCGACCTGTCTGCGCTCGCCATCGAACTGCAGGCGCGCGCCCCCAAGCGGTACATCGAGGTCGACCTCGACTTCCCCGGAGACCACGGAGAAGAAGACGATGAGACCTATGCGCAGCGAATGACGCAGAGCCACCATCAGTGGCTCGTCGACGACCTCAAGCGCCACGCCGAGTCGCGTCCGGAGAGTCGCCTGCAATTCAGGCGTCGGTTCATGACCTTCCTGACGGAAGTCCCCGCCCGCGAACGTCCTGGAGCCACGGGGCACGAGCCCCCGGCCCCGGCCTGAGGCGAGGCCCGCCCCGGCGGCGCTTCACTTCTTGTCGACCTTGTTCTTCGCCGTCGCCGCCGCGGCGGGTGCGGGCGCAGAGGACTTCGCGGCCGATTCGTCGATCAGCTGCCGCATCATGGCCGTCGCGCGCGCATTCTTGGGGTCCACGCGCAGGCACTTCTGCAGCACCATGATCGCCCCGGACTTGTCGATCGTCGCCAGCTTCTCGGCCTTGCGCACGTAGAGGTCGGCCAGCAGTCGTTTCGCCGACGGATCGTTGCGATCCTGCGGCGCGCGTTTCTCCAGCAGGCGGATCGGCTCGTCGATCTCGCCCTGCGCGGCCAGCATCGCGATGTGCTCCAGCTCGTTGCGGTCCGGTCCGGCGGTGGCCGCCGCGGCCTGGGCCGACTCCTTCGCCGGGGCGCCCGAGCTCGACGCCTGCGCCTTCGCGGGCGAGGCCGGCTTCGCCGCGACCGGCGGCGGCGCGGCCTTGCGCAGCGTCACGCGCGCCGGCTTGCCGAGGTAGCTCTTCTGGTTGCGTTCCTTCTCGAGCGCGCGCAGCGCATCGGCGGCCGCCTCGTTGTCCGGCTGCAGCGACAGCGCCGCGAGGTACTGCGTCGTCGCACCGTCGAGGTCGCCGCGCTTCTGCGCGGCCCGGGCCTTGTCCAGGCGCTCGCTCACGCCGCTGTCGATCTGCTGCCGCGTCGCGGCCAGGCTCTCGCGATAGCCGGCATTGTCCGGACGCAGCACCGTCAGCGCCTCCCAGGTCCAGGCGGCGTCGGCCAACTGGCCATCCTTCACCTGCTCCTGCGCACGCTGGACCTGCGCCTGCTCGAACGCCGACGGCGGCGCGCCCGCCGTCCCTTCCGGGTTGCGCAACGCGCCGGGGCCGCCGGTACAGGCCGACAGCGCGACGGCCATCACCAGGGCCAGTGCAACGGCGGCTCTCATGGGGTCGGTCCGATGCGTCGGCTGGTCTGCAGCCGGGCCTTGAAGGCCTCGAGGTCGTGGTCGCCAAAGATCATCGTGCGGCGCAGCATCAGCGGCTGCGCGTAGAAGGCGTTGCCGCCCGGGTTGACGGTCACCGCCAGCGTGTACTTCTGGCGCGTCAACGCGTCCAGCACCAGCTCGTTGGCGTCGCCGTAGGGATAGGCGTAATGGCGCACCTGGCCGGCCGTGCCGAGCTTCTGCTCGATCAGGTCGCGCGGGCCGGCGGTCTCGCTGTCGAGGTTGCGCTTGTAGCGCTCCTCGTTCTCGCCGGTGGTGCGTTCGATCAGGTTGCGATGCGACTTCGAGTGCGACTGGATGTCCATCAGTCCCGAGGACTGCATCTCCGCCAGCTGCGGCCAGCTCACCGCGTCGCCGCCCGCGCCGACGAAGTCGGTGTAGACGAACATCGTCGCCGGCAGGCCGAGCTTGCGCAGCACCGGATAGGCCAGCTTGTAGACCGACTCGTAGCCGTCGTCGAAGGTGATCACCACGGCCTTGGGCGGCAGCGGCTCCTTGCCGTCGAGGTAACCCGCGAGCTGCGACAGCTTGACGACGCGGTAATCGTTCTTCGCGAGCCACTCCATCTGCGCCGCGAAGTTGGCCTGGGACACGGCCATCTTGCCGCCGACCGTGCCGAGACGGTGATAGCAGAGGATGGGCACGGTCTGCAGCTGGCCCGAGCGCACGCCCAGCGGGCTCATCGGCTTGAGCGGCACGATCAGCGGCTGGCCCGGCTCGGCCTTCGTGGCGCCGCTGTTGGCCTCGCTGATCTGCCAGTCGCGGTCCTCGCTGCCGAGCAGCCGGGCCGCGATGCCGCGCAGCGACTCACCGGCCACCGGCACGTAGATCAGCAGCCGGTCGCTGCGCGCGACGATCTCGCCGTTGGCGGTGGTCGAAGGCGCCTTCACGGGCGCGGGCTCGCTCAGCGGCGGCGTCGCGGTCGGCGGCGCGACGCAACCGGTCAGCGCGAGCACCATGGCCGCGGCGGTGACGACTGCGCCGCCCAGCATCGGACGACGCGGATTGACTCCCTCTCCCGCTTGCGGGAGAGGGTTGGCGTGAGGAGCCCTCATGCGCGGCAATGCTTTCGCGACGGACATCAGGCGGCTCCCGGCGTCGACGGCGGCACCGGCGGTGCGGGTTGCGTCTGCTCATCCGAAGGCGCAACGGCGACCGGCGGCTCGGGCTCGGCCGGAGAAGCCTGCGCGGCCTGAGCGGCCTGCGCGCGCGCCGCCGCCAGCGCGCCGGACTTGCGCCCGATCGTCGTCGGCGCCTCGGCCTTCGCGGCGGAGGCCGCCAGCGCCTGCTTGTCCTGCAGCGCCTGCGCCATGCGGTCGAAGGCGGCGTAGAGCAGCCCGAATTCGTCCTTGCGCTGTTCTCGGATGCGGAAGTCGACGCGGCCACGGCCGATCTCGTCCAGCGCCTCCACGACCAGCTTGATGGGCCGCGAGAACCAGTTGGCGACGAAGAACATCGCGATCGCCACCGCCAGCACCGTCGTCACCGCGAGCACCGCCATCAGCGTGCGCGACAGCCGCGCGACGCTTTCCAGCGGGCGCTCCGGCAAGCCCAGCGCGACACGCCCCACGGTCTTGTCCTGGAAGGTGATCGGCGAATCGAAGCCCAGGATCGCCGCGCCGCCCGCCGCGTGGTACCGAGTGCGCTTGACGGCGCCCTGCGCGCCCAGCGTCTCGCCCGGCGGCGCCTGATACGGCTTGCCGACGGTGTCGGGCAGGCTGGACGCGGCGACCACGCCGGCGCGGTCGATGACGGTGACGCTCTCGAAGTCACCCGTCTTCATGATCTCCTGCAGCGAGACGTCGACGGAGACCCAGTCCTCGCCCAGCGCCGCGGTGGCGTTCTGCGCGGCGATGAAGCGCGACAGCGCGGTGCCGTAGTCGGCCACCTGCTGCATCAGCGCGGCGTTCTGGCGCTGGCTGATGATGGAGCCGCTCACGGCCATCACGATGGCGACGATGCCGGCCATCATCGCGGCCCACTTCACGCGCAGCGGGATCAACTTGGAGCGGCCCTTGTTGCGCGCTTCCTCGTCGATCTCGTTGAGCACCTTGACCAGCGAATCGGCGAGTTCGGCGCCGGTCTGGAAGCGGTTGTCCGGCGCCTTGGCCATGCAGCGGTCGACGACGCGGCGCAGCGACGCGGGGATCTCAGGGCGCAGCTTGTTGAGCGGCGTCGGGTCGTCCTTGGCGATCTTGAGCGCCAGGTTCACCACGCTGTCGCCGGTGAACGGGCGCACGCCGGTGAGCATCTGGTACAGCACGATGCCCACTGAGAACAGGTCCGAGCGGCCGTCGATCTTCTCGCCGTTCATCTGCTCGGGGGCCATGTATTGCGGCGTGCCGAGCACGTCGCCGACGCGGGTGCGCTGCTCCCCCTTGGTGGACTCCATGTGGGCGATGCCGAAGTCCATCACCTTGATGTCGAGCGTGCCGCGCACGCGGGCGATGTTGCCGGGCTTGATGTCGCGGTGCACGATGCCGCGCTTGTGCGCGTAGTCGAGCGCGCGGGCCAGCTGGATGGCCATCACGACGGTGTCGCGGATGGGCAGCGGCGTGCCGGGCTCGAGCAGGTCGGCCAGCGGCTCGCCGTCGAGCAGCTCCATGGCCATGTAGGGCCGGCCGTCGACCTCGCCCACGTCGTGCACGGTGACGATGTTGGGATGCGACAGGCTGCCGGAGGCGCGCGCCTCGCGCAGGAAGCGGGCGTGGTATTCCTCGTCCTCGCACAGCGAGGCGTGCAGGAACTTGATCGCCACGTCGCGGCCGATGCTCGGGTCGTGGGCCTTGAACACGCTGGCCATGCCGCCGCGTCCGATGCGGTCCAGCACCTGGAAGCGGCCGACCTGGCGCACGGGGGCCTCGTTGCTCGCGACCTTCGCGGCGAGCGTGCCGCCCGGCAGCGTGCCGGTGGACGGACGCCGCTCGGGCTCGGGCGGCAAGGCGCGCAGCGCCGCCACGGCGGCGGCGGCATCGGGATCGAGCACGGTCTCGGCGAATTCGGACGCGCCGAATTCGGATTCCTCGGCGTCGGCCACGGGCGCGGCGAACGGCGTCACCGACGCAGCGGGCGGGGCGACCGGCGGGGCGACCGGCACGGCGGGCGGTGTCACTTCGGGAGCCGGAGGCGCCACGGGCGGCTTGGCAACCGCCTCGACGGCGGGCGGCTTCGCCACGACAGCCTTCGCGGCCGGAACGAGCACCGTTTCATTGCCCGAGGGCTCAATGTCCGCGAGCGACTTGGCGGCGGCTGCGGGCGGCTCGACCGGCGCGGCTGGTGGAACGGGGGGCTGGGCAGGCGCCGAAGGCGTCGGGGCAGGAGTCACGGAAGAGGCTTCAGCGGGAATGGCGGATTCGGCGGCGGGCGTCGAGGGGGCGGGCTTCCCGGCGTGCGTGCGCGGGGTCAGCAGCGGGGCGGGCGCGATGACGGTGTGGTCGGTGTCGACGGGAATGTCGGCCGGCTTGCGACCGGCGCGCATCGAGAAGGTGTCGGGGAACGTCGGATCGATGAAGCTGATCTCGCGTTCATGCTGGACCGTCTCGGGGCCGTCGTCGTGCGGCGGCTCGGGATCCGGCTCCGCGGCCGATGCCGGAACGGCGCGGTTGGCGGCGGTGTTCGGGGGCATGCGGTCCAGCGGCGCGCCGGCCGGCACGATGCGTGTCGCGTCCGGATCGAGCGTGGGATCGTCGGCCGCCGCCGGTGCGTTGCCCGGCTTGGCCGAGCGGGGATTGCCTTCTTTTCGTGACATCGAACGCCTCGCCGCGGCGAGGATCGCCGCCCAATGCGCATCGTCCCTGTCACGGGGATCGGGGGCAATGAACGAAAGTCACCAGAGCAAGGTCCTGGAGTTCGCTAAGCCCCGCCCTGGTCGATTCAGAAGAAGCGCGCGACCCAGCGGTCTCCCACTTCCGAGTCCATCGTCGGATAGCTGATCTTTTCCAGATACTCGTCGCTGACCCAGACGGGCCGGAGCGCATTCGCAACAGCCCGGTACACGGGTAACGGATCGTTGCGGTTGACATCTCCGGCGACCGGCTCAACGCCCGCTTGGACAAGCACCGCGCCGTCCTTCAGGTCCATCACCCGGCAATCGGTCGGCAGGACATCCCTCAACGCGCCACCACCGCCTAGCCGGTCCGCATGGCGGGGTCCCAAGGCCGTGAGCCAGTTGATGGTCATGAGACCGGCGGGTGCATGAAGCACCAGGAACGAGAAGTCGCCCATGGCCAGTCCCGGATGCCGCAGCAGCCGGGGGACCGAGTGAGTCTCGAACGCGTCGGTCGCGTCGTTGTGCTCGGCATTCCAGGCGAATGCGGGGCCACACAGCCCGTAGTTGAGCGGCAGCCCTGCAAGCATCGAGGCGAAGGCCTCCCGCAGCGCATCCGGGCCGTCACGCAGGACATCTAGCGGCAGAAGAATCTGGATGCCACCCCGCGACAATTCCCTCGACGGCGCGTAGTGCACCGCGTCAAAAGCGGGCGGCGTGGCGTCAGCGTCAGGTTCTGCCGCCTGGAAGTGCGCACCGAAGGAGCCGCTGCCCAGCGTCAGGTCCGCATCGAGCCAGCGCGAAACGTCCGCCCACTCCGAAGGCTCGAAGGGGCGCATCGCTTCGTCGTCGTAGTCGCTGCAGAGACGGATGCTTGCGCCGAACCGTTGCATGAAGCCGTCATACAGGCGCTGGATCGCCGGCATGGCCGGCGCGAGCGGCCCGTCGAGCAGCAGGACGATCTCGATGCAGAGGTCGACCAGTCGGACACCGTCTTCATCGACGGTCACTTGTTCTCGAAGTTCAGTGAGAGTCATTGTTGGCAGCCCGTCATGTGCAGGCGCAGTCCTTGTCAGGCTTCATTTCGACGATCTTGTCCTTGTCGGCGCGACTCATGTTGCGCCGGGTGAAGCGCTGATTGCGGGTGTGAGTGTCCTTCGGAAACTTCACCTCGATGTACTTCGAGATGTTGCCCGGCGCGATGCCCCCGGCCGGCGACTTGAGCGACACGGCATCCCAGATCGTCAAGCGACCGCCAAGGGCCAGCGCCTCCTTGGCGATGCCACCAAAGGCGGCGACACCCGGCGCCATGCTGGTCAGCGCCGTCGTCCCGGCGATCGTGCGACCGGTCATCGAGACCAGCATGATCATCGGATCGCCTGGCGTCATCGGCGACAGCGCGGGAGCCTCCAGCAGCAGTCTCGGGTTCTTCGCCGTGTAGGTAGTGAAGTTTCCCCCATGCGTCTTGAATGATGACGAACTGAGGCGCTCCGCCATCATGTCCTGGCGCTTGCCCATGCCGGGCTTCCAGTTCTTCGTCACATGGCAGGCCGCATCGCAGAGCTCATCCGCGAGTTCCTTGTCCCCCAGTCGAGCCGCGAAGTCCGCCGTTGCGATGCCCTGGATCTCTCCGCCCAGGTTCGCCGCGTTCTCGTGGTTGTGGAACATCTTGTCCATCAACCGGGCGCAGTTCTTCCCGTTCATCTTCGTGTCGAAGGAGTACAGGATCCAGGTCGCCTCCTTCATGAAGGTGCTGGACTTGACGCCGCCGAGCGTGCCCGGATTGTCCCCGTTGGACATCGCGAACTTCGAGCCCTTGATGGCCGCCATCGCCTTGTCGCCCTTGACGGTGGTCGTGCCGTCGGACAGCGTCATCGACTGGGCGATGTTGGGATACGGGATCGGCACGGGACCGCCCGGGCTCGGGGTCTTGCAGACGTCCGGGATGGTGGCCGCGCTGATGCCGTTGCTGAACTTGTGGACCAGCGAGTTGACCGTTCCGTTGACCTTGATGGTGACCGGCATGGCGTCAGTCGATCCGGCTGCGAAGCACGGGCCACAACTGCGCGTGGAAGGTGCCGCACAGGCCGAGCAGTCCGTCGAGCAGGTCCGGGTGCGCCCGGAACCGCCACAGGCTCCAGGTCAGCCGGTTGTCCAGCCAGTCGATCTCCTCGTCGTACTGGAAGCCGCACTTCAGCGGATCGACGGGCGCGACCCCGTAGGCCCCCGATGAGGCGGCGTGGGCCCAGAACCGCAACAACTCCTCGATGCCCGCCTTGGCATCGTCCGCAGGGATGCCGTCAAAGGTCAGGTCCAGTTCGAACTGGTCCTGGCCTTCGTGCGAGATCTCCGCCTCGAACGGCAACGGCATCGTCGCGGGATAGGCGTGATCGAGCTTCGTCTCCTTCGCCAACTGGTACTGGCAGGCCCGGCCATCGCCGGACACCTCGATCCGACGCAGCAAGGTGACGACGTCGCTGCCCATGAACTGGCTCGCCAGGACCGACACGGCGCCGTCCACCGCCGGCCACCCCTTGAGCTTCCACGCGAAATCGTCCTTGCCCACCCGGACGGACTTGAACAGCGGCGTCATCGGATCGAAGTCACTTGCCGGCAGCACGCCCAGAGCACCGGTCGCACCGAGCACCCCGAAGTTCATCAGCTTGCCATGCAGCAGCGGACGGACCTCGTCCATCGGCAACTCGTCGTTCACCACGAAGCGCAGATGCGTCGTGACATCCGGGCCGAACAGGGGCCCCTCGGACAGGAGGAACTCGAATGGCAGCTCATAGGCAGTCGACAGGGTCATGCGCGGCGGACCTCAATGCAGTTCATGAAGGAAGCGTCGTTCGTAGCGGTCCAGCAGGTCGGCGTTGCCGGCGAAGCGGGCCCGTTGCAGCGCCAGGTCGTCGAAAAGCGTCATCGGTTCGAGGAACCGCGCCATCGCGCCGTACTGCGCGGCAGTCGGACCGTCGTGAACCCAGCCGGCAAACGGCGAGCCGGGAACCTGCAGACGCCATCGCCCGCGTGCCGATGCGGCCACCACGCCCGCGGCGCGCAGACCGACGAGTTCCTCTTCGCCGCCCGCGCGTTCGACCAAGGCATCGTCGAGCAGCACCATCCAGCGCGCACCCCGGCAGCGCCCGCCGATCTCCAGGCGTGTCGCGCCGTTGGTCGACACGTCCAGGGGTGGCACGCGCAAGCCCCAGCCGCCAGTGCCTGCGGAGGGCTCATCGTCGGGGTCGCGTGGACTCGCCAACGCGGGCGCCAGATAGCCGCTCTCCAGCGGACCCGTCAGCAGGACGCCCATCAGCGCCTCCAGATGGTCCGGCCAACGCGGCTGCGCGCGCAGCGCATCGATCGAGAGCTCGGCCTGCCACCAGTGGCGCACCGGGCTGCCGGCCACTGCCGCATCGGTGTCGGCGACGAACTCGACCGATTGCTCGGCCGCCATCGGATCCGTGCCGGCGCAATACTCGGCGGAGAACAGGCTCCGCGCCCGCCCTGCCTGCGAGCGCCGCCACGCGGCAATGTGCGCGAGGAATTGCCCGGCCTCCGCACTCCGATAGCGACCCGCGCCCGCGCCGATCATCGCGGCGCCGGGCAGCGACCGCCACAGCGGGGAGGTCATCCACGCGCTGCTGGCGCGCTCCGCCCAGGCCACGAAGTCGTCCAGCGGACCGACGCAGAACGCGGCGGCGGTCAGGGTCATGCGCACGGGCGGCATGGTCGGCGCCTTCAGACCGGCAGCGGCGGAAGCGCCGGCAATTTCGTGACCGACGACACTACCTTCCCGGCCTTGTTCCACGCCGAATGGATCACCGTCGGCTGGCCGTCGCCGGTATAGCGCCCATAGGCCCGCTGCTGCTTGTTGGACATCTTCCCCTTGCCGCCGCAGTTGAACTTGAAGTCGATCGCCTTGGCGATGTTGTCCTTGGTGATGGGGAGCTTGGGGTCCTTCAGCACGAGCACATCGGCGACGAAGTTGCCCATGCCGCCGGCCGCCTTCAACGCGTTCTTGAACACGTCGCCCCAGCGCCGCACCAGTGAGCGCCCCACCAGGGCGACGCTGGTCTCGTAGACCTTGCGAGCTTCGTCGCGGGCCTTGCGAGCCACGCCCTCCAGCGCCTGGCCCTGCCGGTTGAACGCCACCTCTGAACGTAGCGGCGAATTGGGATTCTTCTTGTTGTACTCGTTGATCGAGTCCTCGCAGCACTGGTGTTTGCTTGAACCGAGGGCCGTGCAGGCCTTGCCCTTGGGAGGATTCGACGGGCTGTAGCCCGCCTTGCGGTTGATGGCGTCGTTGCAGTCTTCAGCCAGCTTCTGCAGATCCGCGTCAGTCACGCCGCCGAGTGCCTGCACGACGCCCGCCAGGTTGGCCGCATTCTCGTGGTTGTGGAACATCTTGTCGGTCAGCCGCGCCGCGTTCTTCTTGTTCAGCTTGACGTCGAAGGAGTACAGGATCCACGTAGCCTCCTTCATGAAGGTACTGGACTTCACACCACCCGCGACGCCGGCGTTGTCGCCGTTGGACAGCGCGAATTTCGAGCCCTTGACCGCCGCCATGGTCTTGTCGCCACGGACCGAGGTCGTGCCGTCGGACAGCGTGATGGACTGGGCGATGTTGGGATAGGGAATGGGCACCGGCCCGCCAGGACTGGGCGTCTTGCAGACATCGGGGATGGTGGCCACGCTGATGCCACTGCTGAACTTGTGGACCAGCGTGTTGACCGTGCCGTTGACCTGGATCGTGATCGACATGGCCTCACCCCCCGCCGAGACGATCCAGCAGCCGCTGCTGCCGCCACGCCGGCGCATCCACCGGGAACAGCGGCGTGCCCGGCCGCAGCAGGCACAGGTGCAGCGCGGCGAGCGCCCTCGCCCGCTGACGTCCGCCGTGCAGCACGCGCAGGCAGTGCACCTCGCTCAACGGCTGACCCAGGAAAAGCCGGCCGTCCGCCGACAAGGTCGGCAGCCGCGACTGGTGCGCCAGCCACCAGGCCCGCACCTGCTCGACGTTCGGCCACGGCAGCGCGACGTCCACCGGCACCTCGACGTCGTCGTCCTCCGGGTCCTCGTTGGGGCCCTCGTCGAAGTCCTCCGGCGGCGGCGCCTCCAGGCCGTCCGTGTTCACGTCGGCGCCGGCGATCAGGCAGAAGGCCTCCAGCGCGATGCGCGCCGACGCGGGCTTGGTCATCTGGTCGATCAGCCACGGCAGGTAGCGCAGCTGGCCGGACAGCCCCGCGCCGATGATGCGCAGGCGCGCCGCGCCGGCCATCGTCTCCGCCTCCACCAGCAGGCGGTGGCCCTCCTGCACCGGCAGCGCGAGCACCGCCAGCCGGAACGCGTCCATCTGCCGCGTGCCCGGCCGCAGCGCGGCGCCGGTCAGCGCGGCCAGCGCCTTGCCGCGATCGCCCAGCAGCACGCCGGACCACAAGGCCCAGTAGCGTGGCTCGCTCTTCTCGTCGCCGATCAGGCCGAGCACCGGCTCCAGCCACTCGACGCGCCCGAGCTCGCCCGCCAGCCGCAGCGCCCGCGCGCGCTCGCCGGCATTGGTCGACCGCATCGACACCGACCAGCGCTCGCCCGCGTCCAGCCGGTGCGCGCCGTAGGCCTCCAGCGTCAGGCGCCGGCTCAGCGAATCGTCGGCCGACATCAGCGCCTCGGCCTTCAGCGCCTCGTTGGCGCCGACCCAGCCCAGCGCCGAGGCAAGACCTGGCGCCGCCTCGGGCGCTTCCTTGGCGCGCCGCACCAGCGGCAGCCAGTCGTCCGGCCGCCCGTTCAGCGCCAGGACGCCGGCGACGAAGAAGTCCTCCGCGCAATCGTTGACCAGCGCGGCCTGGCACGGCGGCCAGGCCTCGTCGCCGGCCTCGACGAGCCCGTCGATCTGCGCGGCCAGTTGTTCGTCCAGGTCGGCGAACTGCTGCGGCGAGTAGTGCGGTGCGTCGAGCGCGTCACGCCGCTGCGTCCACAGGAACGCAGCCTCGTCGCGGTAGGTCTCGATCTGGTCGGCGGTCACCGGCGCCGGAAGACCAGGATCGAAGCGGGCGTTGTCCATCGTCATGCCCGCACCGCCACGTCGGCGCGGATCACCGCCGCGCCGCGTCCGCCGCCGTCCGAGCTGCCCCACAGCAGCGTCAGCGGCCCCTTCGCATGCCCCTTGCGGCAGGCGGAGGCCGCCAGCAGCAGATGCAGCGGCAAGCCCGCCGCGCCCACGTCGCCCCAGCAGTCCGCCGGCGCGAGGAAGTCCGTCGGATCGCGCAGCCGGTCGCGCACGCGCAGCCCGCAGAAACCGTATTCATCGGCGCGATACGCCTCTCCGTTCATGTCGCAGACCACGTTGTCGATCACCCCTCCCGCGGGCATTTCATCCAGCGCGCGGCGCAGGGCCTGCGTCAGGCCTTCGCCGATGCAGACCTCGCCGCTCTTGTTCAATTTCGATTCGCGGCCGAGACCGACCGCGAGCACGTCCGCCCAGCCGCCGCCCGCCGCGGTCTCTCCCGCACGCGCCAGGAGCAGCGCGCCGGCGGCTTCACCGGGGATGAAGCCCCAGGCGTTGTTCAAGGGACCGGCACCGTGCAACTGCTCTTCGGCCTCGAGCCATTCGAGCGTCTCCGGCGCCAGATACGAGTCCACGCCCGCGACGACGACGGCGTCGACCTGCCCGCCGCGCAGCCAGGCGCGCGCCTGGTCGAGCGCCTCGAAGCCGCCCGCATGGCCGCTGGCGAAGAGCTGGCACGGGCCAAGCCAGGCGCCGAGGCGTTCGCGGCACAGCGCGCGCACGGCGTCGGCGGCGTCATCCGGACCGCCAGGACGCGCAGGCGGCAAGGCGATGGCGACGCCGATGCGGCCGTCGCGCCCATCGCGGGCCGTCGTCGCCGCACCGCCGGGCGCGAGCACACCCGCCAAGGCTTCCGTCAACGCGGGCGCGAGCAGCGCGACCAGGCGTTCCGCGCCGCGCAGGGCGTCATCGACGCCGGCCACCCGCGCCACGCGCATCGGCTCGCCGGCGGTGTCGATCATGTAGGCGTGCTCGCTGAAGCCGCACAGCCCCGCACGCACCGCGGCGGCGGTCGAACGCGCATCGCCGCCCACCGGGGTGAAGGCGCCGATCGCCAGCACGCGCAGCGCCGGCGGGGCCGGAACAGTCGGTTCCTGGCGCATCTCAGGCCTCCGCCCGATGACCGGAGGCCTCGGCCTCGTCGGGCTCCGGCGCCCCGAGCACGCCGTCGCGCAGGTCCTGTTTGAGCCAGATCCGCGTGCGGTCGAGCTTGAGCACGCGCGGATGGCACGGCAGCGCGCTGTGGAAGACCAGCGAGACCCGGCGCTCGTCCGGCGCCAGGATGACGGTGTGCAGCTTCGGCGGCGGATGCTGCTCGCGGTGGCCGTCGTTGAAGAAGGTCTCCAGGCCGAGGAACACGCGCGGCAAGGCGAAGCGGAGCTGTCCGCCGCCCGGCGACAGGTTCAGCAGCGCGACGGGTTCACCGCCGCGCAGAAAGCCCGCGTGCTGCTGATCCGGCGGCGCGCACTGGTAGTGACGGTCGTCGAAGTCGTCGGGCAGCAGCGGCAGGCGCTCGCGCTGCCAGCGCTCGTCGTAGGTGCCGGCGAAGCGGCGGCGTTCCGTCCAATGGCTGCACAGCGCGCCGAAACCGGCCGGCACGGGCCGGTCCTTCCAGCCACGGATCAGATGGTCGGGGTCCTCGATGTTGGGCAGCGGCCGGCCGTCGACATGGTCGCCGTCGACCGCGTAGCCCTGCCCCAGCGGATTGCGCTCGTCCCAGGTCGCGGGATCGGCCTGGGGATCGACACCGCCGAAGGCGCGCTCCCACACGACGGGCATCGCCGTGAACGGCGCCGGACGGCCGATGCTGCGGCCTGACCAGACGCGATCGCCGAAGACCTTGAGCACCTTCGCGCGACCGCCCACCGCCACGCCGACGTCCAGTTCCGTCACCGGCGTTCCGCCGGGCGCATGGGCCTGTCCGTCGACGATCACGTCGGTCGCGATCTTGGTCCGGATCAGGTCCGCGTCCGCCGACAGGCTGGTCGAGGCCGCGTCACCGCGATGCGCCGGACCGCGCAGCACCTCGGGCTGCGTCTCGGCCACGCGCGGCGTGCCGTCCGCCTGCAGCGTGAAGCTCGCCTTCACGGCCACCAGCCAGATCTCGGTGCCGTCGCGATCGCGCACCCAGCCGCGCTCGGCGGCGAACGGCGTGCGGTTCTGCAGTTGCCACATGGGGGATCCTGACGGGGTCCGGGACCGTCAGTTGATGTCGACGAACGCACCCTTGATGCGGTTCGCGCCGCTGGAGCGGCTCAGCACGTAGGTGCCCCGGATCAGGATCTTGCCGGCGGCGGTCAGCACGATGCTGGCCTCGCCGCAGCGCAGCTCGACCTGCTTCGCGCCGTTGAGCACGACACGCTCGCCGTCGACCGTCACGGTCTGACCCCGTCGCGTCAGCGCGGGTCCGGCCGTCCCGGCAGGCGCTCCCTCGGGGTCGATTTCGGGTTCAGGTTCGGGCGCGGCCCCGCGCGCTTCCAGCTCGAGTTCGCGCGCGGCGTGGGCCGCACGGGCGCCGTGCCTCGGCGCCTCGGGCTCCGCATGCCGCATCGCGCGGCCCAGGATGACCGGCCGGGTCGGATCGCCGCGCTCGAGCGAGACGATGACCTCGTCGCCCTCGTCCTCGACCTTCAGTCCGACGACGGACATCGCGACCACGGGCGGCAGGCCCTTGGCCATGCGGACCAGGAAACGGCCCTGCGCGTCGAAGCCGCAGAACATGCCGACCAGCACGCCGGCGTCGACGAGCCGCATGCGGTCCATCAGGTGCTCGGCGGCGGCGACGGCCGCGCGGGTGGGATCGCCGCGACGGCGGTTGGGACTGGGAGCGGCACCCAGGGGCCCCGCGTTGCCTGCTTGTTCGGCCATGTCAGTTCTCTCCGATCTTGGCGCCCTTGACGGCGACGCCGCCGCTGCCCTTGATGCCTACCGTGCCGCTGGCCTTGATGGTGATCTTGGATGCGGTGATCGTGATCCCGCTCGAGTCCATCACGATCTTGCTGCCGCCGGCCTTGAGCGTGATCGACGGCGCCTCGATCGTGGCGCTGCCGCCGGCCTTGGTCTTGTAGGTGCCCTTGGCGGTCTGCCCGATGGTCGCGGCCGACAGCTTGTGCGGACCGCCGACGCCGATCGACTGCAGCGCGCCGACGTTGACCCGCTGCAGCCCGCCGATGGACACCATCTGCGCGCCGCCGACGTTGATCGCTTCCGCCGCGCCCACGGTGTGCATGCGCGCCGCGCCGACCGTGTGGGCCTCGGCCAGCGAGACGGTGGTGGTCTGCGCACCGTTGACGGTGTGGCTGCGCACGCCGTTGACGGTGACCGTCTGGCCGGCGTTGATCGTCACCGTCTCGCCGCCGTTGACGGTCTCGGTGCGATGCGCGCCGATGGTGATGGTCTCGGCCGCGCCGACGGTCTCGGTGCGGCTGGCGCCGACCGAGGTGGTCTCGTTAGCGCCGACCGTCTTCGAGCGGTTCGATCCGACGCTGATCGTCTGGTTCACGCCGACGGTCTGCGTCTGGTTGTTGCCCACGGTCTCCGAGTCGTCCACGTCGACCGTGTCGGTGCGGTTGTTGTGGATGGTGGAGGTCTGGTCGTGCTCGATCGTGGTGGCCATGTCGTACTGGCCGTGGATCGTGATCATCTCCTTGCCGGCGGTGTCGTCCATCGACATCTCGTTGTAGCCGGCGCCCTTGTGGGTCTTGGACTTCATGCCGCTGATGACGGCGGCGGCGGGCAGGCCGTACGGGGGCATCTGCTCGGCGTTGTAGACGCGGCCGGTGATGAGCGGCTGGTCGGGGTCGCCCTCGACGAAGTCGACCACCACCTCCTGCCCGATGCGCGGGATGGACACGCCGCCCCAGCCCTTGCCGGCCCAGGGCTGCGAGACGCGGATCCAGCACGAACTGGTCTCGTTGCGCTGGCCGCGGCGGTCCCAGTGGAACTGCACCTTCACGCGGCCGTACTTGTCGGTGAAGATCTCCTCGCCCGACGGCCCCGTCACGATCGCGGTCTGCGGGCCCGGCGCCATCGGCTTGGGCGTGCGGCGCTCAGGACGGAACTGCTGGTCGGCGGGGATGGCGTTGAAGCGGCAGCGCAGCTCGGACTCGCCCGAGGCCGACTCCGTCGACGCCTGGCGCAGCTGCGTGACCGTGCCGGTGATGAGGTACTTCGCGTTCTGGTCGTCGCGCGGATGGCGGCTCAGCGACAGCAGATGGCCGGTGCGCACGCCCTGCGCGTTGGTGTCGCCGTCGAAGCGGGCGAAGGCGGTCTGGATCTCGTCGAGGCGGTCCTCGACGTACTGCGCGCCGTCGCTGCCCTGCACGTAGCCGCCGGGGTAGTCGAAGACCTCGCCGTCGGACAGGTCGTAGTCGCGGGCGCGGTCCAGCTGCGTTTCCAGCGAGGTCGAGGGCCGCTCGAAGTCGTAGTCGGTGATGACGACCTTGCCGGGTTTGAGGCTCTCCTGCGTGACCCAGGTGTCGACGTACTCGAGCTCGGGCGGCGCGTTGTTCGCGCCGCCGTAGAACGGCAGGGTCTCGCAGTCCGGGGCGCAGTCGTGGGCGGAGGCGGCGTCGGTCAGCACCAGCGTGTGGCCGGATTCGTCGTGGGTGAAGTACCAGTAGATGCCCTCGTTCTCGAGCAGCCGGGCGACGAAGTTGAAGTCGGTCTCGCGGTACTGGACGCAGTAGGTCCAGGGCCGGTAAGCGCGCATCAGCTTGAACTCGTGGCGCGCGACCGGGTGGTCGTCGAAGACCGCCTTGACGATGTCGGGGACGGTCATCTCCTGGAAGATGCGGCAGTCGGCGGTGCGCGTGAGCAGCCACAGCCAGGGGCGCATCGTCATCTGGTAGACGGTGTGCTTGCCCTCGAAGCCGGTCTGCGCGAAGCGGGTGACGTAGCCGGCCAGGTGGCGGGGCGCGTCGTCGCGCAGGGCCATGGTCAGCGTCGCGGACTTGCCGAGCAGTTCCGAGGCGCGGATGTCCTTGCGCTCGCTGAGCAGGGTCAGCGTGGTCTCGCCGAGGTCGCTCAGCGCCTCACGCGACGCGCAGGCGTGGACGCGGAGGACGTCGTCGTCGAGGGCGGTCTTGAGGCGGAATGGAGCTGCCATGGGCGGACCGTGAAGGCGGACCGGAGCAATCGGACCTTCACGGTAGGCTCGGGCGAACTACGCCGAAAGCGACCAAAGTCATTCGCCACGGTTGCCACGGCCGCAAGGCGGGCAGTCCGCGGCGTTGCAAATCCTCGCCATAGCGCCGCTATGGCTGCGGTTTACGCCTAGCGGCCCCTCCCGCCTTGCAGCCGCGGCAACCGCGGCGGCCGGCGCGGGGGGGGCCCTGGCATGTCACCGGTGTGGGTGACGCGTGCGCCGCTGCGTGCGGCGCCGCACGTTCGTCATCGTTACATCGGCAGCGTCAGCGAGACGGTGATCGTCAGCACGGCGCCGTCGTCGTCGTAGTCGGCGGTGACCTCACGGCCCTCGACTTCCCACTGCTCCCACTCGAAGACGCCCTCTTCCTCCTCGCCGTCGACGGCTTCCCCATAGGCGGCGGAGGCGGCCTCGCGGGTGGTCACCGGCGTGGTCGCGAACGGGCCGTTGCCCTTGTAGGGATCGACTTCCTCGCTGCCTTCGGGGTAGTAGAAGATCGCGCTCAGCACGTGCGTGCCGGGGCCCAGTGGTTCACCGTAGTCGACCGCGTGGGTCTCGCGCGGGGAGAAGGACAGCACCACGCCGGCCTCCTTGAGGTGCACGAAGCCGGCGCGGATCTCCTTCTTGCGCTTCTGGGAGAGCTCGGTCGGCGCGGGCGTGCCGGCGGGCGTGGTGTGCGCGAGAACCGCGGCGATCAGCGGAGCGTCGAGCTCGGTCAGGCCCAGGAGGCTGGGGAGATCGGGGAGCGTCGGAATGGTGGTGGTGGTCATGAGGCTGAACGATACCCCGTAATGGGGGCGTCGGGCCGGGCGGGCGATCAGGCAGTTGGTATGGGTACCGCGCTCACGAGCCGGCCGCCCAGGACGTGGAAGCGAATTCCACCCACAACCGAGGGAGTTCCGTCAGTTCGCCCTGATGTGGATCTCGAACTTGGCTGCCCTCAATCACGAGCGGCTTCAGGCTGACGCGCTCAGCCGGAGGCGCGTCGAGATCGATGTCCTCCACGATGGCCGCCTGCACGCAGACGCCCTGACGCCATCGGAGCAGCAGCGGCAGGTCGGGAGGGATGAAGCCGTTCAGGAACTCGGCGTGATCCTCCAGATCCAGCCACATCCAGGCGACTTGGGCCGGCATCGCATCCGCGCAGAGCGCGTCGAAGAGCGGCCGCAGCCGCAGACACTTCGGGCACCACGCCTCGGCGCCGATGATGACCAGCAGCTCCGCGTCGGGCCGTGCGAGTTGACGGGCCAGCGCTTGCGCGTCATTCCAAGGATCGAAGGTCGGCATGTCAGGCGGCCTGCTCGAGACCGATGCGGCGGAGTTGACGCGCCTGATGCCCAGGGCTCGCGCGCAGGTCGACCGCGTATTCGGGATGCATCCGCGTCAACGCGTCGGCCGCGATGAATCGCAGGGCCTGGGCGTGGTCGCGCGTCGGGTCGAGGATGTCCCGCAGGAGGTGCGGATGCACCGGATTCGCCAGCAGCAGCCGCTGGTCGCGCGGCCACGCGTGACGGCTGGCCGGATGCGCGCGGACCCGCGTGACGTCGGGCAGAGGAAGGCCGGCGTCGGCATCGCGGCGCTCCGTTGTCATCGGTGCGTCGAGATCGAAGGCTGGCTCCTCGGCCGTGAGCCCTTCTCCGGCTAGATCGACGGCCGTGAGGCACTGCCAGACCCATCCAGCCCAACGACCCTGCGCCGGATCCTGCATCGCGGCCACGACGAAGTCGAGCAGCGCCGGATCGCCATGACTCAGCGAAAAATTCAGCGCCTGCCTCACCGGCAGACGCGCCACCAGCCGCCCCGTCTCGGGATGACCGATCGGCAGCATGGCGGCGAGTTCACGGAGCCAGCGGTCCAGACGGCGTCGCGCCGGCACGCGATACCAGCCGGTCGCCGTGGCGAGCACATCGGTCTGTTCCACGGTGCATTGCCAGAGCAGACCCGACAGGCGCGCCACGACGTCGGAGCTGCGGGCTTCCCGGGCTGCGCCCGCATGCCAGGCGATCACGGCCTCGGCGCGGACGGCGCTCGATGGGTCCTCGAACAGCGGCCGAAGCAGCCCTGGCCGCTCCCGTCCGACAGCGCGACAGGCGGCGGCACGGACATGGGGGTCGGCGTGTTGAAGCAGAACGGCAGCCGATTCGGGCACCGTGCCGCGCAGTGCGCTTGCCCGCAAGGCGAGCACGAGGTCCACCGGTTCCTCACTCGTCCAGGCCTTGTCGAGCCAGGCCGCGGCATCGGTCTCGCTGGCCCACGCCAACGCGGAAGCCGCTCCGCGCAGCACGGCATCCGGATGGCGACGGATCGTGCGCAGGACGCGCCCGATCCGGTCATCACGCGAATCGGAATCGCCGAGCAAGGCGCAATACATCGCTACGAAGGCCTCCCCGGCCTTGCCCCAGCGGTCGAGTCCGGCGATGGCCAGTTCGTACGACAACGGCGTATTCAGGCGCAGGCCTTCGAGATTGGCCTCGAGCAGATGCGCGAAGTGCCGGGCCCGCTCGGCGCCGAGATGCGTGGCCTCTGCGGGACGATCCAGCGTCGTCCAATAGAACGCGGCGTCTTCCACATGCCGCGCCACGATGGGCGAGACGAAGGGGCGGTCCAGTGCGACGGAATCCATCTGTTCCTCGGGCATGAGTTCGGGTGCGGACAGCGGGGCCGTCAGTTCTTGTAGGGGGCAACGACCTTGCGCCAGGTCTTGCCGTCGAAAGTCGAGACCGTCCACAGGTCCGCAACAACGAGCAGGCCGTCGTGCGCGTCCATGTGGCCCGAGGCCAGGATGGGCTTGCCCTCGTGCTCGGGCGCCACGATCTCGTGCCCGTTCCACACGCGGAGCTGATAGTCGGAAGCGAGCCAGAGCTGACCGTTGAACCAGCGCGTGTCGTTCCACAGGATGCTGGAGCCGCGCTGTTCCAGCAGGCGCCAGGTGGACTGCTGCCCCACCCACAGGCTGCCGCCTTCGCCGGTGATGTACACGTTCCCGTCGCCGCCGCAAGTCACCGTCGCCAGTTGCTCGTTCGTCGGGAAGTCCATCTGGCGCCAATCGCCACCGTTGAAATGCCAGACGTCGCCGTGACCGCCGACCGCGTACATGTCCGATTCCGAGAAGGCATCCAGGTCCTTGAAGCCGGCCGCCTGCAGTTCGTCTTCGTTCTGGGACATGGGGATGCCTTCGACCCGCATCCAGCGGCCCACCGCCACGCGCTTGTACAGCGTGCGGGCGATGCCGATGGAGTACGTGAAACCGAAGAGACACTTCATGCGGCTTGTCGCCGGGCGGGCCCCCACGGCGATCTTCTCGAGAGGTCCATTGCCGCCCCCGAGCGGCCAGGCGTCGCCGTCCCGTCCCCTGGACACGACGATCCCGCCCGGCCGCTCGAACGGCGCACGGCTGACCCCAAGCTTCGGAAACGCCATGTTCTGCAGCTCCTGGCACTCCAGGTTCTGGTCCGACGTGTCGTCGAGAAACACGCTGAAGATGCGAGTGGGTACGTCGGCATCGAGCAGGTGCGTCGTCTCGTCATGCGGCAAGGATTTGCGGGCGACCAACTGAAGGATGTCGCGATTGCGTACGGCGACACCGGTGATCTCGAAACCTTCGACGATCTCCTGCCACTTCTTCAGTGAAACGTGCGGACTGCTCATGGAGGTGGACAGCCGGTTCAGTCCTTGTATGGCGCGACGACCTTGCGCCAGGTCTTGCCGTCAAAAGTGGACACGGTCCACAAGTCGGCAACGGCGAGGATCCCGTCATGGGCATCCATGTGCCCTGAAGCCACAATCGGCTTTCCCTCATGCTGAGGGACGACGATTTCCCGCCCGTCCCAGACCCGCAGTTGATAGTCCGAGGCCAGCCAGAGCCGCCCCTCAAACCATCGCGCGTCGTTCCAGAGCACTGTGGACTCGCGCTTCTCCAGCAGACGCCAGGTCGAATGCTGCCCGACCCAGAGGCTGCCGCCTTCGCTGCTGATGTAGACGTTGCCGTCACCGGCGCAAGTCACCGTCGCCAGACGCTCGTTGGTCGGGAACCCAGACTGGCGCCAGTCGCGGCCGTTGAAATGCCAGACATCACCGTGGCCACCGACTGCGTAAATGTCACTTTCTGAGAAACCGTCGATGTCGTCGAAGCCGGAAGCCTTCATTTCCTCCTCGTTGCGCGGAACCTCGATCCCCGCCGCCTTCTCCCAGCGGCCCACCGCGACCCGTTTGTAGATTTCGCGCGCAGTGCCGACCGCATAGGTGTGCGCTCCGATGCACTTCAGACGAGAGGTACCGGGCCATTGCCCGGCGGCAATCTTTTCCAGCGGTCCGTTGCCACCGCCTAAAGGCCAGGTGTCGCCATCGGCATTCATCGCGGCCACGAGACCGCCAGGACGGGCAAACGGGACTCGACTGACACCCAGAGCCGGGAACGGCATGTGGCTCAACTGCTGAGATTCGATGTTGTTCTCGGTCAAGTCATCCAGAAAGATGCTGCTCAACCGGGTGGGAATGTCGCTGTCCTTCATCAGCGACGCCTGAGCCGCCGGTACGTGCTGGCGCGCCAGCATCTGAAGGATATTGCGATCGCGGACGGCAATGCCGGTGATCTCGAAACCTTCGACGATCTCTTGCCACTTCTTCAGTGAAACGTGCGGACTGCTCATGGAGGGGGGACGGCCGGTTCAGTCCTTGTATGGCGCGACGACCTTGCGCCAGGTCTTGCCGTCAAAAGTCGAGACCGTCCACAGGTCCGCGACAACGAGCAAGCCGTCGTGCGCGTCCATGTGGCCCGAAGCCAGGATGGGCTTGCCCTCGTGCTCAGGCGCCACGATCTCGTGCCCGTTCCACACGCGCAACTGGTAGTCGGAAGTCAGCCAGAGCTGACCGTTGAACCAGCGCGTATCGTTCCACAGGATGCTGGAACCTCGCTGCTCCAGTTGGCGCCATGTGGACTGCTGTCCGACCCACAAGCTGCCGCCTTCGCTCGTGATGTACACGTTGCCGTCGCCGCCGCAAGTCACGGTCGCCAGTTGCTCGTTCGTCGGGAAGCCCAGCTGGCGCCACTCACGACCGTTGAAATTCCAGACGTCGCCGTGTCCGCCGACGGCGTACATGTCGGACTCGGAGAAAGCATCGAAGTCACGGAACCCCGCCCCTTTGAGCTCCGCCTCTTGCGTCGACATGGGGATACCGGAGAGCTGTTCCCATTTGCCCACGGCGACCCGCCTGTAGAGGCGACGGGCCAATGCCACGGCGAAGGTCTGATCGCCAATGCAGCGCAGTCGCTGCAGGCCCGGCTAGCGGCCGGCATCGATCTTTTCGAATGGGCCATCGAGCCCGCCGCCCACGGGATAGACATCGCCATCGCGGTCCATCGATGCGACAAGGACACCATCGTGGAACGGTGCACGCGACACGCCCAGTCGAGGATGGGTCATCCCGGAGATATCGCGGAAACCGACGTTGTCCTCGGAGGGGTCGTCCAGAAAGATGGTTGCGACCCGGGTCGGGATCTGACCGTCGAGCAGATGGGTTGCCTTGTCGTGGGGTGTCGTCTGCCGGGAGAGCGTCTGGAGCGTGTCGCGATTGCGGATCGCGACGCCGACGATCTCCTGGCCCTGGTAGACGTCCGTCCAGGAAGTGCGGCTCAGATGCGGAATGGACATGTCAATCCTTCAAGAGCCGTGCATCCTCTTCTCCGGAAAAGGGCATGGACGGAGCCGCCAACTGCCTCAAGATAGTCAGGTGTTGATCGATCTTCAGCTTGCGCAGGTTCTCAACGCGCATGCGACCGCCGGCGACCAGCGCCGGTTCGAATCCATACACCTCATCCTCTGCCAGCGGACCCAGCGCTTTCATCGCCCTGGCAAACATCGGCTTTCCGTCTTCGTCGTCAAGGTCGCATTCTTCCCTGTCAACACCGAGGAACACGAGGATCGACATGTCCCGGGCATCGGGTGTCTTGGGCTTGAGCCGCTTCGGAACAGCAAAGACAGCATTCGTCGCGCAGTTGATCGTCGCCGACTGTCCACTCCTCTGCCCACAGAGAAAGAGCTTCCCAAAGGCGGTTCGGGCGATCACGTGAAAAGAGTCGATCTGCTCAAGGGAAGAGTTCTCCAGCCATTCGTCCACGATGTCTTCATAGCCTGCCGGGTTCACGAACCAGAAGCGCCCCTCGCCATATCGACCCCAGCCTTCTTCGCGCCAGTACGCCATCAACTGATCCGGGAGCTTTCCGGTCCAGGCGGCGATCTCTGATTCCGGCACAGGTTGCCGGAAATCAGCTCCACCGAATTCCTCGATGAATGCCTCGAAATCTTCGTCTCTCATCTCAGGTCAATTCCGCGGCGAGGTTCAAGCAGTCGGCGTGACCGTCTTGCTCACGAGCCGGCCGCCCAGGACTTGGAAGCGAATTCCACCCACAACCGAGGGAGTTCCGTCAGTTCGCCCTGAAGTGGATCCCGGACCTGACTGCCCTCGATCACGAGCGGCTTCAGGCTGACGCGCTCAGCCGGAGGCGCGGCGAGATCGATGTCCTCCACGATGGCCGCCTGCACGCAGACGCCCTGACGCCAACGGAGCAACAGCGGCAGGTCCGGAGGGATGAAGCCGTTCAGGAACTCGGCGTGATCCTCCAGATCCAGCCACATCGGCACCACGTGCTCAGGCATGCCGACGGCCAGCGCTTCGAACGCAGGACGAAGGCGCTGACATTTGCTGCACCAGGACTCGGCCCCAAGAACCACCAGCAGCTCCATGCCCGGCTCACGAAGACGTTGAGCCAGGTGCGCAGCATCCAGCCACGGATCCAATCGTTGCCTTTCACTCACTGCGATATCCCCATACGGGCCAGCTGTGCCGCTTGCCCCGCAGGACTGGCGCGAAGGTTCAGCGCGTAGGCGGGGAGCAGTTGTTCCAGTGCATGCGAGGCCACGAAGCGCAGCGCCTGGGGCTGGTTGGATGCGGGGTCCAGCAGCGCGCGCAAGACCTGGGGCTGCACGGGCTGGCCCATCAACAAGCGCTGACCGGCAGACAGCGCGATGTGGCTAGCCGAATGGGCCATCACTGCGGCGACGTCAGGCAGTGGCAAGCCATGATCTGCGTCCAGTTGGGTCGTGGTCAGCGGCGCATCCAGGTCGGGCTGCCGGTCGGGCAGAGTTAAGCCCGCGGCCTGGGGGTCAACACCGGTGAGGCAGCGCCAGACCCACAAGGCCCATCGGGCCGATTCGGGCTGATGCAAAGCCCGCAGCACGAAGCCCAGATGCGCTGCATCGCCGTGATGCAGCACGAAAGTCAGACCCAGGCGCGGAGGCAGTTGCGCAAGCAGTTGCTGCACACCTGGATGCCCCAACGGAGCGAGCCACGCTAGGTGGCGTAGCCAACGCGCAAGGCGCCGTTGAGCCTGCAGGCGATGCCAGCCGGTTGCGGCGCTCAACAGCCGCTGTTGTTCGACCACGCAGTGCCATAGCAGACCCGCCGCTTGGGCGACCGCGTCAGCGCTGCGCTCACTCAATGGAACGAGGCGAGCCCAGGCCAGCACGCTTTCCGCGCGAACGACCAAATCCGGGTCTGTACGCAGCGCGAGCAAGTCCTTCAACGCCTCCATCGGTGCTGACCGACAGGCGGCTGAACGCACAAAGGAACTCTCATGCCGGATCTGCTGCGACCAGCCGGGAACCGTAAGCCCACGTAACGCATGCGCGCGTAGTGCAGCAACCCGCCTGACGGGCTCGTCCTGCAGCGCCTGAGCTAACCAAGGCTCGGCCTGAGCCTGCTCGGCCCAGGCCAGCGCGGAGATGGCGCCTCGCAGCAGGAGGTCTGGCGCCCGGGCGACAAGATCGAATACCGCCTCGCAGGCGGATATTTGCTCTCCAACGACTGGGGCAGCAAGAGCGCAATGCATGGCAACAAATGCCTCACCTGACTTGCGAAAGCGCTTCAATGCATCAAGGCTGAGCTGCGCTCCCTTCTCTGCGGCGATACGCAGCCCTTCCAAGTTCGCGTCAAGAAACTCCGCGAAATCCAGTGCGTGCAACGCCTGCAAATGATCGGCCGTCGCCGGTTCCTGCAATTGACCCCAATAAAAGACGGCGTCGTCCAGGTGCCTGTGCAGCAATGGAAGGACCACCCGCGATTGCTGCATTTCTCCGCCTGCGTCCGGGCTCAAAGGTAGGGCGCCACGATGGTTCGCCAGGCCGTGCCGTCAAAGACATTGACCTGCTCGATGCCGGCAATGGCCAACAAGCCGTCGCGAGCATCCATATGACCATTGAGCCAGAGCTGCTTACCGTGATGCGTGACGGGCTCCAAACTCTTTCCATCCCAGTTTCTGAACTGAAAGTCCGACGACAGCCAAAGCTTTCCTTCGAACCACAGCACATCATTCCACAAGACGCTCGCGCCTCCTTCGTAGATGCGCTTCCAGGTGGATTTTTGCCCCACCCACAGGCTTCCGCCCTCACCGCTGATGTAGACCTGCCCATCACCCGCGCAGGTCACGGTGCCCAATTGCACATTACTTGGAAAGCCCATCTGGCTCCAGCGCTCACCATTGAAATGCCAGACGTCGCCATGACCGCCTACCGCATACATATCGTGCTCACTGAAGGCGTCCATGTCCTCGAAGCCATGAGCGGTCGCAGCTTCGATTGCCGGGAACCCATTATTGAGTGGCAACCAGGTTCCAATGTCAGTTCGCTTGTAAATGGAACGCCCCTGACCTACCGAATAGGCGTACCCAAACAAGGTCTTGACCCTGTAAGTCATGGGATATTTTCCAGGATCAATGAATTCATCGGGAAAGTCGCGACCACCGCCAAGCAGAACCACTTGACCATCAGCATTTCTCGCGACCATCATTGCCTGAGCGACCGGGGCCAGACAAACGCCGACCCTTGGCAATTTGAGACCCGAGTAGGTTCGGTCTCCATAAACATTCTCATCTCGATTGATGAACACATTCATCAACCTCGACGGAATATCACTATCGGCAGTCCAACTCATCTCCTCAGAATCCACCTTGCGGCGCAGGCACAGACTGATCACATCCCGACTGCGCACCGCACAGTCCGTGATATCCCAGCCTTGAATTCGTTCGCTCCAGATTTCCTTTGAGACGTGAGTCATTCTCTACCCTTCATGATTACTCATTCACGCCGCCGCCTTGTTCGACCGGCTTCCCGTTTGTGGTACCCAACGCCTTGGGCCTCGTCCCTGGACATGCCTTGTTGTAATAGCTTTCCAATTGATTCTTGATGCATTCCTTTGAACAATTGGAAGCCGGGAATGATTCCTTGTGCGAGGTGGCGGCAGCATCGATGGCCTGCGCCATGCTCATGGTGCCATTCTGAAGTTTGCCGCCTTTGGCAAGCAAATCCACCTCTTTGTCCATCTTCTCGTGAATGCGCTTATGGCTTCCCACAGTGTGACTGTAACCCTCAACACAAACTGTCGGGGCATCCTTGTGCATTTGATTGCCCGGACCCTCGCGCTTATAACCCGGGCAGGCACCTTCAAGCATTGCACCGGTCACAAGGTGATGCCCTGTTTGCCCATCACAGCAGCCACCCTTGACCGAGTTATCCCGTCCGGGCTGCTTGGCGCTGGTGCTGTATGGGGTCAGCATGCACTTGCGAGCTCGTGTGCAGTCATTCAGCGTTGCAATAGTATCTTGCGCTTTACCCGCGATCTCCAAACCCTTTTTTGCCTGCTCATCGGGGCTAAGCTTGCTGAAATCTTGAAACTCCTTACCCAAGCTTTGCAAATCGCCAATCTTGCTGCGTAGAAGACTCAACTTCTCCAAGGATTGAGCGGCAACGGTCCGGATCTCATTCACATCACCAATGGCGATCACGGCATCCACCCCTGACCAAATCGCCATCAGCGCATTACCTACGGCGGGGACTGAGCTACCGCCGAGTTGCTTGATGCCGGCCTTGGCCGACCATTTGGCAAGCGCTTTCGCGCCCGCCTTTGTGGCCATCTCTCCCAATTCCTGTTCCAAGGCGCCTAGGATCTGAAGTTCACCGGGAAGGTTTTTGACCACCTCCTGCATCTTCTCCGCGTAGGCCTTGCCTTGTTCGAGCGAAGACAGCATCGTGTCCAAGCCATCACAGTGATCGTCGGTCCAATGATATTTACTGCCCGCTGCCTTGGCAGGCTTATCCTTCTTGAGCAATTGGCGAATCTTGCTCTTGCTCTTGATCGCCTTGCGAGCATCAGAATTCTTGTGCTCCGGCTCGCAGTTCCGCTTGACCCGGTTCATCTCGGTACCGCAGTCATTGCCAAACCAACCGCGCGACAGATAAGGAAAGGTCGGCGTATTCGCAGGCATCGATCCGTGATTATGCGTAACCAGATCAAAATTCCTGGGGACGCCGTGCCCTTCAAAGATCACATCGGCAGACCATTTCGTAAAATACGCCTTGCCTTTAATGACTCCCGTCGCCACACCCTTGGCAAATGCCTGCGTCGCTGGCTCATTGCCAAAACTGACGTCAAAGCGCGATTGATCCGATTTGGCAACGGTCTGCCCTTTGATCTTCACGGTGCTCGTGCCGTTCGTGATCGAATCGGCGAAGCAAGTATTCGGGTAGGGCAGCACGACCGGTCCGGCCGCTGGCGCTGGCGGACTCCAGCAGGAGTCGGGAAAGGCACTCGACGAAATGCCGCTGTTTCCGACTGCTTTGCTCGCAATCTCGTTGCCATTGGCATAGACATGGGTTGCAGGCATATCGGATCGTCAGGTTGATACGGAAGAAGGTGGAACAAGTGACAGGTCAACCGCCACCGCACATCTGTGACCGTCGTCACTCGCAAAATGCATCAGACCACTGTTGCCAAAATTTCGATGCCCCTGCGTCATGGCAGCTTGCAACCACGCCAGGGAAAGGAGAGGTGCGGCAACTCCGGTCTCTCCAACGTACTGTGCAATCATGTGATGAGGAAACTGACTACGCTTGCGCTCCATGGTACGAGACAGTGCGAGCTGAATTTCCTTCGAGTACCATTCTTCGCCATTCATGCCGCTGGCATGAAACTCAAAGTCAGATACAGCCCGACCAGCCTGCGCAGCGGCGTCACGAATCACCGCGGTCAATGCCTCGGCCCGAATCGGAGCGTCGCCGTCGATGCGCCAAGAATCCCGCCGCTGCGACCAGCCAACAATATGAAGAGCCGGTTTGGTGGGTTGCTCCTTGCGTCGCGTGAGCATGATCGTGCAGGCTCCCTCTCCTGGAAGTAGCCCATCAGTATTACCGCTGCTGGCAATTCGCCCCTGGCTGAGCAATCTTTCAATTGTTGGCGCGTCCAGCAAGGTGTCGACCGCCGCGAGCAGGACGGCGTCGACCGGGAACTCAAACTGAGACGCCAGCAGGCTCTGACTGGCTGCCAAGGCGCCCGCCAGTCCGCCCTTCCCAATTCGCCCCACACGGCTCTCCGCATGCAATCCGAGTTCCTCAATCAATTCACCACTGATCGCTTCAAGCGCGCCAAAGGGATAGGCTGCCCGTTCGGGCTCGGGAAGCATCACGATCATTGCGACTCGAGAGATATCGAAGCCTTCGATCTCCTTCTCAGCCTTTTGCAAGCACTCCGTCAAGCTTGAACGGAGCATCAGGATGAGTCGTTCGGGCCCCCAAACATTCAGATCGTGCATGGCTGCGGTGACCAATGGCAGACCGTCGATCCCGACAAACTGGCTATGCTGGAAATGGTTGAGATGGGCTCGCAGCGCTGCAACGACGGCTGATTCATGCCAGCCCAGCGCACAGCACATGCCACTCACCCGCACCTGCAACGCACTGCTGATCATTCCGTCGTCTCTTGCTCGTTTGGCGTCTGATTTTCGGCTTGAGTATTACAACCAATGCATCCGCCACCCGCGTGGCCTGCAAGCCGGGCCTTCCACCAAAGCGGATCGATCGGGCCGATTGCCACATCCTTGAGTTCCTGGAGATTTTTCTTCAGCGGCACGCTGGCCCTCCAGACCACGCTGAACCTCCGTTGCTCTGTCTCGAAATACAGCGTATCTGCCGATGTCGTGGGACTCAGCTCGCTGTAGTCCTGGCGCAGGATCCGCACATGCATCGCCAAGGCGGGCAACACAAACCGGACATCCGGTCGCCCTGGCAACAGGTTGATGAGCCGCACGATTTCACCACCTTGCGGATACGGCATCTGCTGATCCTGCGGCGCGCACTGGTGGAACTGCTCGTCGAAATCGCCTGGTAGCAGCGGAAAAACCTCCTGCCGCCAGGTCTCATCATGCGTGCCCGCATGGTTGCGTCGCGGCAGCCAATGCCGCCCGATGGCACTCAGTCCGACGGGCTCGATCCGGTCGGTAGGCTGACGAACCGCGTGCTGCGGATGCTCCAGCTGGTGTGCGGACTGGTGGTGCATCCCCCCTGCCGTGTGCTGCCCGGCATAGCCCAAGCCAGCGGGGTTGTGCAGATGCGCCTCGCACAGGCGATCCTTGCCTTGCTCGTACCAACGCGTTCCACCGAAGGCCAGGCCATAGTGCATGGGTACCCGGGTGAAGGCCTCGGCCGCACCCAGCTCGTAGTCGGTGCGACTGTCCTTCACGCGCTGCCACCGCCGCGGCCCACTGACTTTCAACTGTTTGCGCAGCGGGCCCAACTCGAAACCTGCCAGCAGTTCCGTCATTGGCTGACCATGAGCGCTGTGCGCGCAGGCATCGAAGATCACGTCGCAGCGTGGCTTGAAGCGAGACATGTCAGCGCCATAGCGCAACGCGCTCTCGCCGGGCTCGCCGTAGTATTCATCGGACATGGCCAATGGTTGTGGCGGCAGCGGCCTCGGCCGCTGACCCGGCTCCGGGATGCTCCAGGTCGCCTTGGCCACCACCACCAGATGCTCACGTCCACTGACATCGAGCGCCATTGCGACGTCGGCCGCAAGGTGCTTGGACCCAATATGCAACTGCATGATTGCGATCAGTTCACATGCACCGACCCGCCCACGATCCGCTGCGTGGCGCTCGCGTGGCTGGTGATGTAGGTTCCGCGCAGCTGGATGCGGCCGTCGGCCGTCAGCACGATGCACGCCTCGCCGCAGCGCAGCTCGAGTTCCTCGGCGGCTTCGATCACCTCGCGATGACCGTCCACCGTGATGACGAGCCCTTCCGGCTCCTCGTCGTGAACCACCTGCGCCGATTGCGTTGCAGGCGCGGCCTCGCCGTTCCACAGCAAGCCCAGCACGATCGCGGAACCGCCGGCAAGCACGCTCAGCGCGACGCCCTGGCCTTCGTGTTCGGCCGACAGCGGCACCAGGCTGTGTGCCACGCCCACGAGCCCCAGCCCGGGAACCATCGCCGCGCCAGTCGCGCCTTGCGCGGGCACCGCCTGCAGCGTGCCGATGATCACCTGTCCCGGCACCGGCATGGCGGCCGACTGCGAGCCCTGATTCAACAGCGCATGGAACGGCGACGCGTCCTGCGCCGCCGCGTCGACGCCCTGCGCCGGCAAGTCGAGTCGCTCCACGTCAGTTCTCCAGGATCTTCTTGCCCTTGACCGTCACCTCGCCGTCGGCCTTGAAGGTCTGCTCGCCGGTGGTGCCGACGCTGAGCGTGTGGCCGTTGAGGATGATGGTGCCGTCGGACTTCATCGTCAGGCTGGCCTTGCCCACCGTCAGGTGGATCTCGTCCTTGGCGTCGACGGAGTACACCGCGCCGCTGCTGATGCTGTAGTCCTTACCGACCATCGTGTTCTTGTACAGCCCGACCTGTTCCGTCTGGAATGCACCGACCGTCGTGTTCATCATCGCGCCGACCGACGTCTGGTACCCCAGACCGATCGTCAACGCCTTGGCCATGCCGATGGTTTCGGCCTTCGCCATCGCGATGGTCTCGGTCTTGTTCGCACCGATCGTCACCGACCGGTTCGACCCGATGCTGATCGTCTCGTTGATGCCGACGTCTTCCGTGCGGTTCATCCCGATCGAGATCTTCTCGTCGAGGTCGACCCGCTCCGTCCGGTTCTGATGGATCGTGATCGTCTCGTCCAGGTTCACCGTCTCGGTACGGTTGCCCTTGACCAGCGTCGTCTCATGCCGATCGATCGTCTTGGTCCGATCCCGTCCGACCCAGTGCGTCTCGTCGTTCTCGACCTCGATGTCCTGGTTCTTCTCCGCGTGGATCCACAGCTGCTCGTCGCCGTGCTTGTCCTCGAAACGGATCGCGTTGGCGTTGCCGTAGCTCCCGCCCTTGGTCGAGCGCGTCAGGAAGCCGCTCTGCGTCGCATTGGCCGGCAGGTCCCACGGCGGCAGGTTCTCGCCGTTGTAGGTCCGCCCCATGATGATGGGCGCGTCCGGGTCCCCTTCGATGAACCCGATGATCACTTCCTGCCCGATGCGCGGGATGTGGATGCCGCCGAAGTTCGAGCCCGCCCACGGATGCGCCACGCTCACCCAGCACGAGCTGCGCTCGTCGCTCTTGCCGCGCCGGTCCCAGTGGAATTGCACCTTCACCCGGCCGTACTTGTCGGTGTGGATCTCCTCGCCCGCCGGGCCGCTCACGATGGCCGTCTGCGGCCCCGCCACCAGCGGCTTCGGGGTGCGCCGCGGCGGCCGGTACTGCTGCGCCGCCGGGATGCAGTTGAAGCTGCAGCGCAGCCCCGTCTCGCCCGAACCCGCCTCGTTGGCCGCCTGGCTCAGGCTGATCTGCGTGCCCGTGACCAGGTACTGCGCGTTCTCGCTCTCGCGCGGATGGCGGGTCAGCGACAACAGGTGCCCCGTCTGGACACCCTGCGCGTTGGTCGTGCCGTCGTAGGTCTGGAACTGCGTCTGCAGCTCGTCGAGCCGGTCTTCCACATACTGCGACCCGTCGCCCGTCTGGATGTAGCCGCCCGGGTAGTCGAAGATCTCGCCGTCGGACAGGTCGTAGTTGCGCGCCACGCTCTGGTTGGTCTCCAGCGACGTCGACGGCCGCTGGAAGTCGTAATCCGTGATCACGACCTTGCCCGGCTTCACGCACTCCGCGCTGCCCCAGGCCTGCACGTACTCCAGCGCCGGCGTGGCCTGCGCGCCCGAGCCGTAGAACGGCAGCGACTCGCAACCCGGCTTGGCGTCATGCCCGCTGGCCGAGTCGCACAGCACCACCTTGTGGCCGCTCTCGTCGTGCTCGACGTACCAGTAGATGCCTTCGTGCTCCAGCAGCCGCGCCACGAAGTTGAAGTCGGTCTCGCGGTACTGGACGCAGTAGTTCCAGGTCCGGTACGGGCGAAGCAGCTTGAACTCGTAGCGCGCGACCGGGTGGTCCTCGAACACCTGCTTGACGATGTCGGGGACCGACAGCTCCTGGAAGATGCGGCAGTCCGAGGTCCGCGACAACAGCCACAGCCACGGCTTGAGCTGCATCTCGTAGACGCAGTGCTTGCCCTCGAAGCCGCGCTGCGCGAAACGCGTCACGTAGCCGCTGAGGAATCGCGGCGCATCGTCGCGCAGCGCGATCGTCAGCGTCGCGGGCTTGCCCAGCAGCTCCGAGGCCTGGATGTCCTTGCGTTCGCTCAACAGCGTCAGCGTGGTGTCTCCGGCGTCGCTCAGAGCCTCCCGCGACACACAGGTGTGCACGCGCAGGGTCTCTTCAGGCAAGGCGGTCTTGAGGCGGAAAGGTGAGGCCATGGCACCAGGGGTCAGGTCGACACCCCGGAGGCTAGGGATCACCCGCAATCACCACAACGGTCGAAAGTCACTCCGAGGGTTCGCAGGCGCCTGGCGAATTCCGCAGAATTATCAGAACGGCGCCCGACCGGGGTCAGGTCCTGCCCTCCTCGCGGCGCCAGCCGCACGTCAACCACGGACTTCGATCGACAGATCGCCCAGTCTCGGGTCCACGTAGAACTCGACTTCGCCCCAAGGGAATCGGGCCGCCGCGCGGGACTGCGCCAGCATCTCGGCCTCGACGCCGGTCTTCTTGGCGAAGCGCTTCACCATCCGCGAGGTCAGGATCGACGTCGGAAACTCCTCCTCGTCGAAAAGCACGAATGCCGAAGGACCCCGGCCATCGCGGGCGTCGATCACCAGCTTCGCTGAAAGGTCCAAGTACCGGACCGGCTGACCTTCAAGACGCGCCACATCCAACGCGCCAGCTTGCCAGACGACCTTACCGTCGACGGTGACACGGCCGTCGATCACATCGATTTCCAGATTCATGGGTCGAGCTCGCTGCCGCGTTTTCCTGAGGTCCATTCGGAAGCGCACGATAGGGCGCCCCGATCGCGGGGGTCAGCGGCGAAGGTCATTCGGGGCGAGAAACGCCCGATACTCCGGTCGCTCGCCAATCGCCCACAACCACTTGCCCATCGCCTGAAGCGCGCCATGCCCATCCTCCGCAGAGTCATCGCCCTCGCCGTCCTTGCGGGCTGCGTCTGGACCTTCCAGGAGGGGCGGCGAGGCACCTTCGGCATGCTGGGTGGCCCCTTCGCGATCATCGCGGTGATCATCGGCATCCTGGCGCTGGCCGCGGCGATCTTCAACCTCCAGGTCTTCGGCGATCGGCAGTGGGAAGACAGCGGCTTCGACAACTCCGTGCTGGGTCAGCGGTCCGGCCGCGTCTTCGGCGTCTTCCTGGCCTTCATCTTCGGCGGCTCGATGATCTTCATCGCGATCCGCGGGCTCGCGCGAGGCGTGATCTCGCCGCTCTGGAGCGCGCCGGACCTCGTCGCCGCCCGCTCGCCGGTGATGTTCGTGCTCTGCTTCGCGCTTTGGCTGGGCACCGGGATGGCGCTCTTCGTGCTGATCATCAAGGGCACCTGGCGTGCAACGTTCGGTGGCGACAAGATGTCGTCGCCCGCTGCCCTGCCCCGCAGACGGCGTTGATCCACCTTGCCGAGCAGAGAAGGCATTCATGATCGAGTCCCTCCCGCATCGCCGAGTTGCGATGTCGATACTCGCCTCGTTGGCCGCCAGCCTGGCGCTGAGCGCCTGCCAGAGCTTCGGGACCAGTGAGCTCAGCCTGCCCACTGGCAAGGACCCACAGGTCCGGGAGGTCGTGGCGGCCTGGGCCCTCGAACACGGTCTTCGGCCCTGCGCAGAATGGAACGTGCAGGTCGACGGCGCGGACAGCTGCTTCGGCGGTCGCATCGAGCCGATGTCGGTCACCGCAGTGACCCTGCCTCAGGGCGACCGTTACTCGGTCCGCATCAGCGTGTACGCCGTCGGCCTCGGCACCACCGGCGCGATCAAGACACACGACGATCAGCTACGCACGCGCTTGGAGGCCGTCTTCGAACCTGGCCAGGTGATCGCCCGCCGGCTGCCAGCGCCGATGCAAACGCGCCGGATCAACGGATGAACGGGGCAGGACTTGCCTCGCTCGAAACATCCCGTTGCGAATTCCCGCCTGTGCAGAGGCCAAAGTCACTTCGGCGCGCCCGACCCGCCCGGTACCTTCCGGTTCATCCGCATTCTGAAGAGGCGCCGATGCCTGCTGCACGCATTCCCGGTCCGCAAGGCGCCGGAGCCAACACATTCGAGATCGACGACGGCACGATGATCCGCGCCGCGTCCCCGCTGGTGTCGCCGGTCGGCGCCGCGCCGCGCGCCGAGAAGGCGCCCGCCATCGACGACGACACCCGCGCGCTGGCCGCCGTCGCCTACGGCGAGGGATCGACCGGCAACGTCTACGAGGAGATGGCCGCCATCGCCAACGTGCTGGTGCGTCAGCAGAAGGCGCGCGGCTTCGCGTCGATCAGCGCGTTCATCAAGACGGACAAGACCTTCGCGTTCGCCGCGCATGACGGCAACCAGCGGCACAACAAGCTCAAGAAGGCCACGGCCGAAGAGATCGCCGCCGACACCGGCATGAGCGACGCCGTGCGCGGTGCGCGCAACGCGCTGAGCGCCACCGGCACGGACTACGCCAACGGCGGCTACTTCTGGGACGGCGCCGACATCAAGTCGAACTACGACAAGCACCCCAAGGTCAAGGCCGGCATCCACATCACCGACCCGAAGCACAACATCTACGGCATCAAGGACAAGGACGTCCCCGGTGAAGAATGGTGGCGCAGCGCGGCGGGCGCCAAGACCAAGCTGCGCGGCAAATGGGATTACAAGTACGAGTCCACCGCCGCGTACGGCGGGACCATCTTCTGGAAGTACAACGACGACTTCGTGAAGGCCACCAACAACAAGGTGTACGACTGATGCCCCGCCTGCCCCGTCCGCTCCGCGCTTCGATGAGCCACCCCCTGCGCTGTTCCCTGCGCCGTGCGCTGCCTCGATCGCTGCAGGTTGCCGCGACCGCCCTCGCCGGCTCGCTCTTCGTCGCCTGCGCGGCGCACGCCGACGCCGTGGCCAGGAATGCGACCGAGCTGCGCGACCTGCTGCGCGGCACGGCGACGCCCGCAGCGCTGGAACCGATCAAGACCGAAGGCTGGTGCGGACCGCAAGGCTGCTTCGTCGACGTCGGCGAGCTGCGCCTCGACCGCGACAAGGGCGGCTTCGCCAAGGCGCCAGGCGGCAGGCAACTCGTCCTCGTCGAGCACAAGGCCATGGGCGGTGAGCCGCTTCCGGACATCGACTGGACGTCGACGGACGCCTACCGCGTGACGTCCGGCGGCCAGCGCTGGGGCACGTGCATGGAGTTCGCGCATACCGGCATCGGCAAGAGCGGCGTGTACCAGCGCTGGACCAGCGTGGTGCTGGTGCCGTTCAACGGCGGCAAGCCCGCGGGAACGGCGCATCGCTTCGTCGGCTACTGGGCCGGGTGCGATTCGTTGCAGGCCACCGCGACCCAGGGTCAGGTCGTGCTGCCGGTCATCGAGCGCGGTGAGCCGACGGCGTCGAAGCCGCTGCGGCTGGTGAACCAACAGTGCAGCGCCAAGAGCTGCGACGGACAGATCGACCGTCGGGTGATCGATGGAGATCCCGCCAGCGAAGATGGCACGCTGTCGATGCGCGACGCGCGCTGAGTTCCTGTCGCCGCTTCGGCTCCCAGCCTTCCCACGTCCTACGGCACCGTGCTGCGTCAATCCGCGCCGGACGTGAAAACGCCCGCGAGTGCGGGCGTTCGAACCGCCGCCGGATGGCGGGGTGGTCGGACGGATTCGTCCGACGATGACTTCAGCGATCAGGCCGACTTGCGGCGACGCACGACACCGACCGCCGCCAGCGCGAGGCCAGCCAGCGCCAGCGACGCGGGTTCCGGCACGGCGTTGCCTTCCAGCGCGAACGCAACGCTCTCGCCGCTGCGCAGGCCCGCGCCCTGCTGGTACAGCTGACCGCCCACATGGCTGTAGCCCCACACGCCCAGGTCGGTGTTGTAGAAACTGGCGTAGTAGGTGCCGGCCGCCAGAGTCAGGTTGAGCAGATCGTCGGTGGTGGCCGTGCCCTGGAGGCCGCCGAGGTCCGTCGTCGTGAAGTCGCCGGCGACGAGCGTCTGGCTGAACAGCTGCGCGCCCGGCAGGCCGTCGCCGCCGATGCTCCACACCGAGAACGTCATGCCGTTGTTCCAGTACGGCGCCGAGTTGTAGATGTTGACGCTGAAGCCGGTGATGTCGCTGGCCGAACCCAGCGTGAACTGGTCGAAGACGCGGTAGGTGCCGCCGCAGCCCGAGCACCACGGCGACGCGGGCGTGTTGCCGGTCAGGCTGGGGAACGACTGGAACACCACGTCCGCCGAAGCGGTCATCGGCAGCGCGGCGCAGGCCAGTGCAACGGCGCCCAGGGACAGGCGGGCGGTCGTGAAGAGGGAGCGGAGGGTCATGGTGTCGTCGTTGGAATGAGGTTGGACCAACCATCCCAACGCAGCGTCCGTGCCAGGCTTCAATTTCCCAGTCACGTCAATGACTTACGCTGACCATGCCCCTTGCTTCAGTGACAAGCTGTAAAGGAGTTCGACACTTGTTCATGGGACATAGTTCACGAATCGTGGGCATGCCGCTTGAAAAGTTCAACTCCACTGCCCGGCAGCTGGTCGCTACTTCGCCAGCGTCACCGGGCAAGGACCTCCCCGTCGTACTCAGTCGAACGCGTACGCGAAGTCCCCGTCCTTCACCGCCAGCTCGACCTTCGTGATCGCCTGGCCGTTGGTGACGCGGGTGAGGTACTCGCGGCTGATGCGCGGCAGCACGGTGTTCGTGAGGATCGCGTCGACCACGCGGCCACCGCTCTCCACCTCGTTGCAGCGGCTGATGATCAGCTTGACCACGTCGTCGCCGAAGGTCAGCGGCACGCCGAGGTTCTCGCCCACGCGCTTCTGGATGCGGCCCAGTTGCAGGCGCACGATCTGGCCCAGCATCTCCTCGCTCAGCGGGTAGTACGGGATCGTCACCAGGCGGCCCAGCAGCGCCGCCGGGAACACCTTCAGCAGCGGCTCGCGCAGCGCCTTGGCGATGCCGTCCGGTTCCGGCATCAGCTCCGGGTCCGCGCACAGCTTCATGATCAGGTCGCTGCCCGCGTTGCTGGTCAGCAGGATGATCGTGTTCTTGAAGTCGATGTGGCGACCCTCGCCGTCTTCCATGCGGCCCTTGTCGAAGACCTGGAAGAAGAGCTCGTGCACGTCCGGGTGAGCCTTCTCGACCTCGTCCAGCAGCACGATGCTGTAGGGGCGGCGACGCACCGCCTCGGTCAGCACGCCGCCTTCGCCGTAACCGACGTAGCCCGGGGGCGAGCCCTTGAGCGTGGAGACCGTGTGGGCCTCCTGGAACTCGCTCATGTTGATGGTGATGACGTTCTGCTCGCCGCCGTAGAGCGCCTCGGCCAGCGCGAGCGCCGTCTCCGTCTTGCCCACGCCCGAGGTGCCCGCCAGCAGGAACACGCCGATCGGCTTGCTCGGGTTGTCCAGCCCGGCGCGCGAGACCTCGATGCGCTTGGCGATCATCTCCAGCGCATGGCGCTGACCGACGACGCGCTGGTTCAGCGTGTCCGCCAGTTGCAGCACCGCCTGCACCTCGTTGCGCACCATGCGGCCCACCGGGATGCCGGTCCAGTCCTGCACCACCGCGGCCACGGCCTGTTCATCGACGGTCGGCAGGATCAGCGGCGCATCGCCCTGCAGCGTGGTCAGCTCGGAACGCAGACCGTGCAGTTCGGTGAGCAGCGTCTCGCGCTCCTGCTCCTCCGGAGCGCCCTCGCCTTCCTTGCGCAGCAGCGCGTGCAGTTCGAGCACGCGGTCGACCATGCCCTTTTCCTTCAGGTGACGCGCTTCCAGCTCCGCCTTGCGCGTCTGCGCCTCGTCGAGCTGCGTCGCCACGCGCTGCTTGCGCTCCGCGACGTCCATGCCGATCGCACCCTCGCGGCCGATGATCTCGCGCTCGATCTCCAGCGCCTGGATGCGGCGCAGGCAGTCCTCGAGTTCCGCCGGCGTCGCGTGCTGGCTCACCGCCACGCGCGCGCAGGCCGTGTCGAGCAGGCTCACCGCCTTGTCCGGCAGCTGTCGCGCCGGGATGTAGCGATGGCTCAGGCGCACCGCCGCCTCGATGCCCTCGTCGAGCAGCGCCACACGGTGGTGCTTCTCCAGGATCGATGCCACGCCGCGCAGCATCAGCACGGCCTTGTGTTCATCGGGCTCGGGCACCTGCACGACCTGGAAGCGCCGCGTCAGCGCGGGATCCTTCTCGATGTGCTTCTTGTACTCGGCCCAGGTCGTCGCCGCGATCGTGCGCAGCTTGCCGCGCGCAAGCGCGGGCTTCAGCAGATTGGCCGCGTCGCCGGTCCCGGCCGCGCCGCCCGCGCCGATCAGCGTGTGCGCCTCGTCGATGAACAGGATGATCGGCTTGGGCGAGGCCTGCACCTCGTCAATGACCTGGCGCAAGCGGTTCTCGAATTCGCCCTTCATGCTCGCGCCGGCCTGCAGCAGGCCGATGTCGAGCATGTACAGCGACACGTCCTTGAGCTGCGGCGGCACGTCGCCCTGCGCCAGGCGCAGCGCGAAGCCTTCCACCACCGCCGTCTTGCCGACGCCCGCCTCGCCCGTGAGGATCGGGTTGTTCTGGCGGCGACGCATCAGGATGTCGACGATCTGGCGGATCTCCTCGTCGCGGCCGGCGATCGGATCGATCTCGCCATTGCGCGCGCGCTCGGTCAGGTCGACGGCGTAGCGCTTGAGCGCTTCCTGCTTGCCCATCGCCGCGGGCGCGATCGCGCCGCTCGCGTCACCGGGGGCAGCGCCCGGCTCGGCCGCGCGCATCGCGCGTTCGGGCGAGCCTTCGAGGATCTGGTTGAACTTCTCGCCCAGGTCGTCGACGTTGATCTTCTCGAATTGCTTGGACACCGACAGCAGCACGTTGCGCATCGACGCCGTCTTCAGCAGCCCCAGCACCAGGTGGCCGGTGCGCACCTGCTGGTCGCCGAACATCAGCGAGCCGTAGACCCAACCGCGCTCGACCGCGTTCTCGACCCAGCTCGACAGGTCGGTCACCGAGGTCGCGCCGCGCGGCAGCCGGTCCAGCGAGGCCATCAGGTCCGACGACAGCTGCGCCGCGTCCAGCCCGTAATGCTTGACGATGCGATGCAGGTCGGAATCGGGCGTGTTGAGGATCTGGTAGAGCCAGTGCTGCAGCTCGACGTACGGATTGCCCCGCAGCTTGCAGAACACGGTGGCGCCTTCGATCGCCTTGTAGGCCAGCGGATTGAGCTTGCCGAAGAGGCTGGTGCGGGCGATTTCAGTCATGACGATGCTCCCTGTGATGCCGGCGGCGTGGCCCGTCCCTTCACCCGCTGTTGCGGATGCAGGTGCAGGTCGCCCCGGTCGTGACGATGCGGACGGCCGCCCGAGCGGCCCGTCCAGGAGGTGAAGCCCAGGCGCGCGTTGCCGCTGAGCGCCGCGGCGGGCACCTCGTCGCGGCGCAGCACGGGCTGCAGCTCCCATTGCAGGTTGTGGCCGACGTACTGCCGGATCCAGTCGTTCAGCGGCCGCCACGCGTCGCCGTCGGGCAGGAAGCCCTCGTACTGGCGCAGCGTCAGCGGCCCCAGGACGACGCGGAAACGGTATTGCCGGTCCCAGGCCTTGTTGCCCGCCGATGTGTTTCGACCCAGACGCGGCAGTTCCCTGCCGATGCGCTCGGGCCGCTGGCGCGCGAAGCCCAGCCGCGTGCGCTCGCCGTCCTCGACGGGCAGCCAGTGCGGCACATGCTGCTCGATGCGCACCGGCACCTTGAAGTGGGACGACAGGATCTTGGCAAGGCCTTCCGGATGCTGCGCGCGCCCGCCGTGCAGGCCCGCCTGGAACAGGCGCGCGGTCTGCGGCAGCGAGTCGCCGGGCCGCTGCGCGCCGTCCAGTCCGGTCGCCGCGCCCAGCCAGGCCGCGTAGCGGTCGGTCGCGGGCCGGTCGTGCTGCACGGCCGGTTGCGACTGCGCCCAGGCGCGGTAGAAGTGCAGCAGCAGCCGGTGATGGAAGACGTCGAGGAAGCGGCTCAGCGTCGGATCGCCGCGCTGGTGCAGCCGTTCACGGGTGTACTCGGTCAGGTGCAGCGGCATCGGCCCTTGCGGGCCGAGCAGGCCGAAGAAGCGCACGCCGAGGCGCGGCGCCGGGTTCTGGCCGCGCGTCAGGCTCTGCAGCGCCGCCGGCGCAAAGTCCAGCTCGGGCTCCTGGCCCAGGCGGATCGCCTCCTGCGAGGGGCGCAGACCGCGTCCCAGCCGCGGCACGTCCGGCGTCAGGCCCTCGATGCGCCGCAGCAGCGCGAAGAAATCATGCGCCCAGGGCGTCGCCTCGACGTCCTCGAAGAGTGCGCGCAGCGCGGCTTCGCGCTCGTTGCGCTTCTCGGGTCGGCGCGCGAGCAGCGACTCGGGCGTCGGCGCGGCGCCTGCCTCGGCACCGGCATCGGACGCCTGCGCGACGGCACCACCACCGGACGTGCCGGAGGCGTCCTCGTTGGCGTCGTCACCAGGGGTCGAGCCGGGGCCGTGCAGGTTCATCCGCGCTCCTCGTCGCGCGCGCGGTCGCCGCGACCTTCGGCGTCGCCGCCGATGCGCGGGGCCCAGCGCTTCACGAGGCCGCGCTGCGTCGTGCGCAGGCTCAGTTGCGTGAAGCTGTTGATCGCCGCGTGGCGCGTGAAGTAGCGCTCCAGCACGCTGGCGAAGAGGAAGGTGCTGTGGCCCTGGAAGGCGTGTTCGTCGAGCTCCAGGGCGATCTCCGCGCCGGTGCCGTAGCTCAGCGGCCCGCTGAACGGCAGGCGCCGCACGACGGGTTTGGATTCGACCGCACGCACGCCCTCGACCTGACGCAGCCAGCCGGGATCGCCCGGTGGGCCGTACAACGCCAGCAGTCGTCGCAGGGTCGCGGCCGCCTGCGCGGGCGGCTCGTCGGCCCAGGGCAGCTGCTGCTGCGTCAGCAGGCCGACCAGGCTCCAGCCCGCTTCGCCCGCCGGCTGGCGGTTGACCGGCCGCGTCGGACCATGCACCGCATCGACCTTGAGCACGGGCCCGGCGGCATCGAGCCGCCACACGCCGGCGCCGTTGTGCGGCAGCAGCATCGGCAGGTCGCGGTTGGTGACCAGCGCCGAGACCGACAGCTGGCGGATGTCCTCGCGATACGGCGCATGGCGCGGATCGACCAGGGAGATGAAGACCTCGTCGCCGATGTAGCCGGTGCGCGGCCCCTGCTCCTTCTGGCGCGTGGACATCAGCCGCGGCTCGCGCCGCGCGGTGTAGAAGCCGGGGGCATCGGGCGGCGCCTCGTGATACGTCGCGTAGAGCGGCTCGAAGCCCTGCTGGCCGAGCGCCCCGGCGCCGTAGCCGATGACCGACTGCAGGCTGTGGATCTCGTAGTCCATCGGCCGGGTGCGGTCCGGCACGACGTGATATTCCCAACTGCCCGTGCCGAGCTGGATCCGGTCCAGCCGTTTCGGGAACAGGTTGATCGCCGGCGTGCAGTGCAGCGAGACGCTGTCGACATCGACCATCGCCTCCAGCGCGCCGTCGCCGCGGGAGAAGAACAGCACGATCTCGAAGGACGTGCCGTCGATGCGCGCGAGGCGGTCGGCCAGTTGATCGATCTCGAGGAACAGGAAGCGCCGCGGCATCGCGGCGAGCTCCTGCATCAGCCGGCTGCCGGAGAAGTTGCGGTGGGTCTCGGGCAGCAGCGCCTCGTCGGGCGCGAAACCCAGCGGACGGATGCTCGTCGCAGGCCGCCATTGCAGGGGCACGGTCGACGCGTCGATGCCGTCGCCGGTGACGAAAGTCCCCAGCGGCGCGCCCAGCGCCAGTTCATGCAGGCGATAGGCGACCTCGTCCGGCGCGCTCAGATACAGCGCGAGCCGGTCGAGTCCGAGCTGCCGCACGGGGATGCCGCCACCGGTCTTGAGCCTGAGCCGCACGCCGCCGCGGCTGCCCGCCGCATCCGGCAGACGCGACACCGGCAGGTCTGGCGCGTGGGTGAAGTACTGGACGTCATCCAGCGTCAGCGGCCACAAGGTGACGTCGTGGGCGGTGCGGAATTCGCAGCGCGTATCCTGCCCGCGCGGGATGCCGGACTGCAGCACGCTGCCGCGCGGTACCGGATGGCCCTTGGAGAGGTTGGGGTCGGTCGGATCGACGCTCAGGCGCGCGATCATCATCGACGGGATCGGCGCCAGGAAGTTCGGGTAGATCGATTCCAGCAGATGCGAGATCAGCCGCGGGTGCTCGGCGTCGAGCTTGAGCTGGACGCGCGCGGACAGGAAGGCGAAACCCTCCAGCAACCGCTCGACGTAGGGATCGGCGACCTCGGCATCTTCCAGCCCGAGGCGGGCGGCGATCTTCGGGAAGTCGCGTGCGAATTCGGCGCCGACCTCGCGCAGGTGGGCGAGCTCGTCGTTGTACAGGCGCAGCAGGCGCGGATCCATGTCCTCAGCCCTCGCGCACTTCGACCTGACCGGCCTCGAGGTCCATCTGCGTGCGCAGCAGGATCTCCAGCGGAATCGGCTGCGCCCACAGGTGGCCGCGGATGTCGAACTCGATCACGTTGTGCGTGTCCATCACGCTCTGCGTCTCGATCGCGCGGACCTCCAGCGTGTCGGGCAGGATGCGCGGCTCGAAGCGCAGGATGGCCTGGCGGATCTGCTTCTCCAGCAGGTGCACGTCGATGCGCGAGGCCAGTTGCCCTGACAGCGCCGGCAGTCCGAAGTTCAGCACGCTGTCGCCCACGTGGCCGTAGGGATCGCATTCCTTGCCCATCGGCTGGATCGCGTTGAACAGCCAGCCCAGGTCGCGCAGCACCGCCTGGCGCAGCTGCGACTTGGTCATGACGCGGCGTTCCTCCGCCTCCACGCGGTGGAAGGGATCGTCGTCGGTCAGCCGGTCCAGCAGGGCCGGTTGCAGGCGGTCGCGGTGGATCTGGCTCATGAGCGGGTCGAGCGAGTCGAGCGAGTCGAGGGAATCCGGAGCGCCGGCATGCCGCGGCTGGCCGCGCGCGGCGACGCCGTCATGGCTGGCGGAGTTCGATGAGGCGCGCGTCGAGCAGCCCGGTCTCGCCCTGGTCGGTCATCAGCACGCGCTGGCCGACGCCGGCGTACTGGTCGTCCTGCGAGCCCGGCAGCGGCTGCCATTCGGTGCGTCGCGCCAGCCAGACGCGCTCGTCGTCGAAGGCGACGCTGCGCGGGTAACGCGTCGGGATCAGCGCGACGGAGCCGCCGCCGTTGGGGAATTCGAGGTGCGCCGCGGACCACACGAGATCGCGCAAGTCGGTCGGCGGCTCGATGTGGATCTCCTTGATCGCGGAGAACGGGACCCAGCAGTAGCGGCCGTTGATCACCGCCTCCAGCACCGGGCCGATGCGCGAATCGCCGTCGCAGATCCAGTCGAAGGCCTGGCCGTCGATCGAGCCGGCCGTCGCGGGCGCGGCGTCCAGCGCCTGCGCACGCAGTTGCCGCGCGCCGGCGACGTCGCCGTCCTGCTCGAGCTTCAGCGAATGGACCAGGTTGGCGACCCACTCGGCCGGCTCGCCCATCACCATCGGCGTGGTGCGACCCTCGAAGACGGCCTCGCGCACCAGCTCGCACTTCAGCGCTTCGCGGTAGGTGTTGACCATCGCCAGCGTGCCCGCGTCGAGTTCGCCGCAGACCTCCAGCTGCGCGGCCGCACGCGCCCATTGGCCCGTCACCGCCAGCAGCTGGAACAGCATCGTGCGCAGCTTCGCGTCCTGCGGACGCTGACGGACTTCCGCCTGCGCCGCGGCCAGCGCCTCGGTCGGGCGGCCCGCCGCCAGCAGTTCCTGCACTGCGCTCATTCCATACTCCTCAAGACACTCAGGTGAGGTCGTCGTCGAAGGTGTGCGTGCCGCCCATCGCGCCCTTGGCGTTCTGGGTGCGGTACTCGATGTTGACCTTCTGGAAGCTCATCGAGATGCGCTCCACCGGCGCGCCGGTCTCGTCGCAGTCGATGTCGTAGGACGCGACGCGCGCCTTCTCCAGCGTCAGGCAGAAATAGTCCTCCTGCGAGCCGCCGGCCTTGCGCAGGTAGAGCTTGGCGCTCTTGACCTCGTCGTTGGTCGCGACGGCGCTCATCAGCGCGGTGCTCGCGCTGTCGAGGCCCTTGGTGATCGTCAGCTGGCGGTAGCTGCGGCGGCCGGTCTGCTGTCCGGCCACGGCATCGCCGGCGGCGCCCACGCCCCAGCTGAAGCCGCGCACGACGATGTCGTTGGCGTGGCCCGCCGAGGTGGACTCGCCCTTGACCTTGCCCGCCCGCTTGAGCGACAGGTCCAGGTACATGTCGGCGCTGCTCGCGCCGCTGGTCAACGGATTCATCTTTCGCTCCGGCATGGACAACGGATGACGGCGTCGGACGCCAGCGGATGGCACCGGACGGCATCACGCGCCGCCCTTGCTCACCGTCATTCGTTGTCCGAGCGCGGCGCGACAGACCGGAGCCTGCCGCGCCGCGGGGATCGTCGAGGGTGCCGCGCCGACGCGAGCCGGCACTGCACCCGTCAACACATCAACGCGTTTCGGTCGTGGCCACGTTCCAGCCGAACTTGACCGCGCCGCCCAGGCCGCCCTTGGCGTCTTGAGCCTTGTACTCGAACTCGATGTCGGCGTAGGACACCGACACGCTTTCGCTGATCTCGCCGCCGGCCGAAGCGGACGGGGAGACCGAGGTCACCAGGACTTGCTTCAGGGTGACCTTCAGGAAGTCCTGCTGGCCTTCGCCGGCCTTGCGGCAGGTCAGGACGGCCTGGTCGAAGTGCTTGCCCGAAGCGCAGGCCTTGGCCAGCACCGGGGACGCCTTGTCGTAGTAGTGCGCGAACACGAACTGGCCAGGAACGCCCTTGCCCTTGCCCGAACCGGTACCGGCGGCGGCGGTGCTTTCCTGACGCACGTCCCACGACCAGGCCAGCAGGTCGATCTCGCCCTTGTGGTCCTTGTGGGTGGATTCGCCTTCGACTCCGGCGAACTTCAGATTGGCGTCGATCGTCATGGTCGGTTTCTCCTAGATGAACTCTGTGAAAACAGTCTCCGCCTCGACGCTGACCGCGACGGAGACCAGGGATTTCGGACCTTGGAAGGTCCGGATGGCGGGGTGCCTCGAAAGTTCAGACCGCGCCTTTCAAGGCGCTCCCTTCAACACGTCGCGCGTCATCGCGCGCGATTCTCAAATTCTTGTGCTGGCGTTGACCGCGCGGCGGTCGCCGCCGTGGTTATTTGCCCTTCTGCGACGGCAGCGTCGAGACCAGACGCAGCGACACGGTCAGGCCTTCGAGCTGGTAATGCGGACGCAGGAAGAACTTCGACGAGTAGTAGCCGGGGTTGCCCGGGATCTCCTCGACCACCACTTCCGCGGAGGCCAGCGGCTTCTGCGACTTCGTCGTTTCCGACGAGTTCGCCGGATCGCCGTCGACGTAGTTCATGATCCACTTGTTCAGCCACTTCTCCATGTCGCCGCGCTCCTTGAAGGAGCCCACCTTGTCGCGCACGATGCACTTCAGGTAATGGGCGAAACGGTTGCAGGCGAACAGATACGGCAGCCGCGCGGCCAGGTTGGCGTTGGCGGTGGCGTCCGGGTCGTCGTACTCGGCGGGCTTCTGCAGCGACTGGGCGCCGATGAACGCGGCGAAGTCCGAGTTCTTGCGGTGCACCAGCGGCATGAAGCCGTTCTTGGCCAGCTCGGCCTCGCGGCGGTCGCTGATCGCGATCTCCGTCGGGCACTTCATGGCCACGCCGCCCTCGTCGGTCGGGAAGGTGTGCGCCGGCAGACCCTCGACCGCGCCGCCCGCTTCCACGCCGCGGATGCGGGTGCACCAGCCGTAGGTCTTGAACGAGCGGTTGATGTTGGTCGCCATCGCGTAGGCCGAGTTGGCCCACGTGTACTTGGCGTGTTCGCCGCCGCCGGTCTCTTCCTCGAAGTTGAACTCCTCGACCGGGTTCGTCTTCGAGCCGTAGGGCAGGCGCGCCAGGAAACGCGGCATGGCCAGGCCGATGTAGCGCGCGTCGTCGGACTCACGCAGCGACTTCCAGGCGGCGTACTCGGGCGTGCTGAAGATCTTGGTCAGGTCGCGCGGGTTCGCGAGTTCCTGCCACGAGCCCATCTGCATCAGCGACGGATTGACCGCGGCGATGAAGGGCGAGTGCGCGGCGGCCGCGACCTTGGCGATCTCGCCCAGCAGCTCGACGTCCGGCGGGCTGTGGTCGAAGTAGTAGTCGCCGACGATGGAGCCGAAGGGCTCGCCGCCGAACTGACCGAATTCCTCCTCGTACACGCGCTTGAAGATCGGGCTCTGGTCCCAGGCCGTGCCCTTGTAGCGCTTGAGCGTCTTGCCGAGGTCGTTCTTCGAGATGCTCATCACGCGGATCTTGAGCTGCTCGTCGGTCTCGGTGTTGTTGACGAGGTAGTGCAGGCCGCGCCAGGCCGACTCCAGCTGCTGGAACTCGGCGTGGTGCAGGATCGCGTTGACCTGCTCCGACAGCTTCTTGTCGATCTCGGCGATCATGGCCTCGATCGAGACGATGACGTCGCTGCCGATCAGCGTGGTCTGCGACAGCGCCTGCTGCGCCAGCGTCAGCACCGCCTGCTCGACGGCGGACTTGGCCTCGTCGGTCTTGGGCTTGAATTCCTTGTTCAGCAGCGAGGCGAACTCGCCGCCTTCGTACTCGATGCCCTGCAATGAAGGCGCGTGTTGCGCGAGGGTGTCATCGGCCATGGTGCGTGCTCCGTGGGATCCGTGGGTCGGTTCTTGAATCGGTTCTGGAAAGCGTCAGCGGCGCGCTCACTGCGCGGCGCCGTCGTCGGGCTTCTGGGCCGAGGCCAGCGACTTGAGCAGCGCCTCGTCCTTCACGACCTTGGCGATCAGCTGCTCGGCGCCGGCCTTGCCGTCCATGTAGGTGATCAGGTTGGCGAGTTGCTGACGCGCCTCGAGCAGTTGCTTGAGGCCGTCGACCTTGCGCGCGACCGCGGCCGGGGAGAAGTCGTCCATCGACTCGAAGGTCAGGTCGACCATCAGGTTGCCTTCGCCGGTCAGCGTGTTGGGCACGGCGAACGAGACGCGCGGCTTCATGGCCTTCATGCGGGCGTCGAAGTTGTCGACGTCGAAGTCCAGGAACTTGCGGTCCGACACCGGCGGCAGCGGCTCGGTGGGCTTGCCCGACAGGTCCGACAGCACGCCCATCACGAAGGGCAGCTGCACCTTCTTCTCGGCGCCGTAGAGCTCGACGTCGTACTCGATCTGCACGCGCGGGGCGCGATTCCTGGCGATGAACTTCTGGCTGCTGGTGGCCATGGGGTGCTCCTTGAAGCGGGGATCGGGTGAAAGGCGGAACGTTGAAGAACGGCGTCGAATTCGGTGTCGGTGGCGGTGTCCGGCGCTTACTCGCTGGTCGTGCCGGCGAGCTTCTCGATCTCGTGCACGCCCTCGGGATTGAGGTCGCGCATGATTTCCAGGAAGCTCTTGCTCATCAGCCGCTGCGCGCGGCGGATCAGCAGCGGCGCGGGATTGCTGGGCTCGTGGCGCTCGATCCAGTCGCAGACGCGTTGCAGCGCGCGGACGGCGTCGTCGCGGCTGGCGATCGTGCCCGGCGCGGACACCGCGCCGACGGCCACGCCGCCGAAGCCCGCGGCCGGCGCGCCGGCCGCGTCGTCCGAGGCGGCCGCGACATCGCCGCCGCCCTGCCCCTGCAGTTGTCCGGCGGCCGCGGCGAGCGGCTTGAACAGACGCAGCAGCGGCGAGAAATCAGGACCTTGTCCGGTGCCGAGCGGCGCTTCGATCGCCGCCACGATGCCTTGCACCGTCGGCAGCGCGTCATGCAGTCGCGCGGCGAAGGCGGGATCGTTCGCGGCCTGCGCCGACAGCCCGGCCATCAGGCCTTCGGGCGACGGCACGGATTCCTCGCCCATCGGATCGGCGTTGCCCAGCGCCAGTTCCACGTCGCGGACCCGGGGACCCCCGCGCTGGCCGGTCAGGCTGGCGGCGCGCAGGTCGGCGATGCCGGCCATGACGCTGGTCAGGGGCTGCAGCGCGTTCAGGCGCATCGTGGGATCGTCGTGGTCGGAGGCATCCAGTTGCGGATGCACATGCGCCCACTGTTGTTCCAGCAGACCGCGGATCAGGGCCAGGCCGTCGATGGCGGCGCCCAGTCCCTGCAGCCGGGCACCGGCGCGCACCAGCCAGACGGCGACGCGCAGGTCGCGGGTCCGCTTCGCCAGCGCCAGGGCCTGTTCGTGGACGGCGTGCCAGTCGGGTTCCTCGGCCGGGATGATGGTGTCGCCGAATTGCTGCTCGGGTTTGCCCGCACCCGCCGCTTCCAGTGCGAGGAAGGCAGCGTCGTACTCCAGGTCGGCGCCGCACGGGGCGTCGTCCTGCAAGGGGGCAAGCAGCGAATCGAGGTCGAGGTCAGCCATCGCGTCGGAGGCAGCAAAACGGTTGCATGCCATGGACTCTATTGAGGCCTGTAACCGAGCGCAGTGGTCGAAAGTCACTTTGGCGAGAGAGAGGGGGCGCTCAGGCTAGGGATTGCCGCCCGTCTCAAGTCAAGCCCGGACAGCTCTGCGCAACGCGCGACACCCTCTTCCGAGGTACCAGGATGAATGCCAGCCGTCAGCAACATTAACAATGTGTTTCGACGCGGGACAAGGACATCGGGAGACGCTCATACTCCGGCCCCGCAAGACCTGTCCCCTGCGTGGGGGACAAGGTTATCCATCGCTGCAAGAGCTCCCCCATGAAGCATCCGGCTGAATCCCCTTTGAATGCGCTGACGGCTCCGGCCGCGCCGACGCTCGTCGCGCCGTTGCCGCCCGACGCCGACCGCCGTCGCCTGCTGACCCTGGCCGGCGCGAGCGCGCTGCTGTCCGCCTGCGGCGGCGGCGGCAGCGGCGGGGACTCGCCGGCAACGCCCGCGGCGCCTCCGGCGGGATCGCCGCCCGCGTCCCCGCCACCGCCGGCGGCTCCGCCGCCTCCTGCATCGCCCCCGCCCCCGGCAGCACCGCCGCCGGCCGGGTCGCCTCCGGCATCGCCACCGCCGCCTGCATCGCCGCCGCCACCCCCTCCTCCGCCGCCCATCACGTCAGTGAAGCGGGGCGTCGCCTACGACCTCAAGGACGCGGCCGACTTCAACGCGCTGTCCGGCGGGACCATCGGCTGGTGGTACAACTGGGCGCTCCAACCCAACACGACCGTGCAATCGCAGCCGTCCATCGCCGGCGCGCTGGAGCACGTGCCGATGCTGTGGAACTTCAACTTCAACACGGCGCAGGTCGTGACGGCGTTGAAGGCGCGTCCGACGGTGAAGTACCTGCTGGTGCTGAACGAACCCAACCTCACCGACCAGGCCAATCTCTCGCCGGCCGATGCCGCCGCGCAGTGGCCGCGTTATGAGGACGTCGCGCGCCAGACCGGCGTGAAGATCGTCGGCCCGGCGATCACCTGGGGCACGATGCCGAACTACGGCGATCCGGTCGTGTGGATGGATGCGTTCATCGCCGCCTACCGCGCCGCCAACGGGGGCCGCGATCCGCAGATCGACGCGCTGGCCTTCCACTGGTACGACTACGGGCTCAAGGACCAGCTGGACCGGTTGACCAAATACGGCAAGCCGTTCTGGGTCACCGAGATGGCCAACTGGCACAACGGCGCCGGCCCGCACATCGACACCTCCGACAAGCAGAAGGCGCAGATGGCCGACATGGTCAGCGTCTGCGAGAACCGCAGCGACGTGGCCCGCTATGCGTGGTTCACCGGCCGCTGGGACAACGACGTGCACTTCACCAGCCTGTTCGGCGCCACCGGCGTGCTGACGCCGGTCGGCCAGCAGTACAAGAGCCTGCCGAAGGCTTGACGGCCTGCCGATGGGTCGTCGAGGGATGCTGCCGACCTTGCAGCACCCGTTGCAGGAGGCGCAGGCCCTCAAGGCGACCCTCCAGGCCGCTGACAAGAAGAAGTGATCTGAAGTGATTAGCGCAGCGCGGCGAGCAGCGCCGCCTGCACTGTTTGAACCGCCTCCGCCGCTTGTACCGCGTGCGTGATGCGGCGGCGCTCCTTCTCTGCCTCAGTGCCGCGCCCGTCGACGGGCGCGAGCACGGCCTGCACGTCCACCACGGGCACCACGGCCGCCGTCGCCAAGCGCCGCAGGACAGCGGGCGGCAGGCCGTCGCACGCGATCGCGCCGTAGAGACGCCCGAGCAGCCGTGCGACATCTTCCAGTGCCGCGCCGTCCTCGATCACCCGCGTGGGGTCGAGCACAGTCACCTGCGCGCCCAGTTCTCGCGCCGCCTGCTGGAACAGCATCGCCCCCGGTGCGCCCTCGTCCCCACACACCATGCCCATCCGCAGGCCCTGCAAGGGCGCAGGCGTCGTGCGCGGAGACGAAGCGGACAGCGGCATGGTCGAACGCGTGGCGTGGAGGGAGGAAGTCGGCGGCATGACGGGGGCGGCGGGCGCGGGGACCACGCCGGGAGGCGAGCTGCACAGCGTAGTCAGCTCGCGGAGGGAGGCGTTGATCGATGTCAACGCGAACGCCTCGTCGACGCCGGGCGCGCAGCACGGCTGCCCGGACTCGACGGGCTGTTACTGAACCGTCACCGAGGGTTCACTGACTGTTGCTGACCGATGTCAAGGATTGGTGCCGCCGTTGCGAGCCGTTTCTAGCATCTCCAGCAATCCCTTCAACCCCGAGACCATCATGCACAGCGCCATCGCCCTCGCCTCCCCTCCGAGCGACCTCCCCCGCGATCGCCTGCGCGATGCCCCGGCTGGCCGGCCGCGTGTGGCGCCTTCGGCCAAACCGGTGCCTCGCGAAGGCGCCGCGCCCCTGTCCGCCACCGCCGCGATCGTCGCGTGCACCACCCCCGGCCTGATCGCGCCCGATCTGCGCCCGCAAGCGCGGCCGCCGCTGCAGGTGACCGTGTCGGAACCGCGCGTCGTCTCCCGTGATCCGCAACAGCGCATGCTCGAGGTGATGCGCACCATCCGCGACATCCTCCAGCCGGCCGCCAAGGTGGTGCGCGCCGGCGACATGGTCTTCCGCGCCTCGCAGCCCTTCAACACCGTGTACCTGATCAATGCCGGCGCGTTCAAGCTGGTGAGCCGCAGCCTGGACGGCCGCGAGCAGATCGTGAGCCTGAAGTTCCGCGGTGACTGGCTGGGCTTCAGCGGCATCGCGCACGGACGCCATCCCTGCGACGCGGTCGCGATGGACACCGGCAACATCTCGATCATTCCGTATGACCTGCTGCTGCAGGCCTGCGCGCGTTACCCGGAGATGATGGCCGTGGTCCACGAAGGCATGAGCGCCGAGATCACCCATGAACGCCAGTCGCTGATGTCGGTGTGCACGCTGGCCTCGCTGGCACGGGTGGCGGAGTTCCTCTGCGCCTGGGCGCGCAGCATGCATCAGCGCGGCCTGCGCGCCGATGAACTCACGCTGCGCATGACGCGCGCCGACCTGGGCAACTACCTGGGCATGACGCTCGAGACGGTCAGCCGCTGCCTGTCCAAGCTCAACCGCGAGGGCCTGATCCTGTTCGGCGAACGCGGCCGTCGCCAGATCTCGATCCCCAGCCGGGAACGGCTGGAGCAGTTCGTGATCGGGGGCTCGATGGCGCGGGGGAAGCTGGCGACGGCGGCGTGAGCCCCGCCGGCGCCTTCCGGTGCCGGGCGCCATTCGTCCCTCAGCGCGACATCACCCTCCCGATTGCCCGCGCCAGCGCGGCGCGCTCATAGGGCTTGGGCAGCAGCGCCCAGTCCAGCGCGTTGTCGTGCTCGGAAGAAAGCAGTTCGGCCGAGAACCCCGACATCAGCAGCACGGCGATGTCGGGCCATTCCTTTTGAACGCGTGACGCCAGTTCCGTACCGCGCATGCCGGCGCCCAACGCGATGTCGCTGAGCAGCAGATGCGGCAGCGGGCTGCCCTCGGACGAGTCAGCCGCTTCGTCCAGGTCGCGCAGATGCCGCAGGGCTTCTTCCCCGCTCGCGCAGGCCGTGACGCTGCAGCCGAAATCGGTCAGGTAGCGACGTGCGACGGCGCGCACTTCAGCGTCATCCTCCACCAGCAGCACGCGCAGCCCCGGCGGTACGGCCGAGGCCGTCGCATCATGCTCGACCATCTGGCGCTGCGCGGCCGGCGGCTGCGGCAGGATCAAGGACAAGGTCGTGCCGTGACCCGGCGTGCTGTCGATGCCGATCGCCCCGCGCGACTGGCGCGCGAAACCGTAGACGGTGCTCAGTCCCAGGCCGGTGCCGCGGCCCGCCTGCTTGGTCGTGAAGAAGGGTTCGAAGGCGCGCTCCTTGACGTCCTCCGGCATGCCCGTGCCGCTGTCGGAGATGGCGATGCGGACATAGTGCATCGCACCCTCCGACCCGGATCCCGCAGGCGTCGGATCCTCGTCGTCCTCCTGCAGCTCGCGGCGCAACTCGGGCGGGATGGACCTCAGCGGCCCGGCTTCGAAGAGCAGTTCCCCGCCCTCCGGCATCGCATCGCGCGCGTTGATGGCGATGTTCAGCAGCGCCGATTCCAGCTGCGCCGGATCGGCCTGCACATCGGGGCATTCGGCGGCCACCTCGATGCGGATGCGGATGCGCTGGTCAAGCGTGCGGTGCAGCATGTCGGCCAGCGAGCGAAGCATCGCGCCCACGTCGACGCTGGCCGGCTGCAGCCGCTGCCGGCGCGAGAACGCCAGCAACTTGCCCGTCAGCTCCGCGCCCCGGCGCGAGGCCCGCGTCGCCGCCGCGACCAGTTGCGGCGCGAAGCCGTCCTCGGTCACCGCCGGCAGTTCGGCCAGCACCTGCAGATTGCCCTGGATGACGGTCAGCAGGTTGTTGAAATCGTGCGCGATGCCGCCCGTCAGTTGACCCACGGCCTCCAGGCGCTGGGAGTGGCTCAGCGCTTCCTCGGTCTGAGCCCGCTGCAGACAGGTGCCGAGCAGGTTGGCGACCGATTCCAGGAAGCGCAGCTCCGCATCGCCGAAGCGTCGCGGCTGACGCGAGCGCACCGCCAGCGTGCCCACCGGCCTTCCCCGATCGGACAGCGGGACCGCCAGCCCGGACACCAGGCCCGCCAGCAGGTAGCTCTGCGGCACGGCGAACCGTTGCTCGCTGCGGTAGTCCTCGACGACGACCGGCGCGCCCTGGGCCAGGACGAAGCCTTGCGGCGTGTCCGGGCGGTTCGGCACCGTCGCGCCGAGGCTTTCGCCGTCCAGCAGTCCGACGCCGTCCGCCAGGCGCAGTTCGTTGCGGCCCGGTTCGAGCAGGAAGACGACCGCCAGGTCCGCCTCCAGGGCCCGGGCGGCAATCGAGGGCACCTGGCGCAGCACCTCCTGCGGATCGAGCGAATCGACGGCGATCCTGCCCAACTGGGCCAGATGTTCGCTGTATCGCGCCCGCTGCAAGGCCTGGCGCACGCGCGGGTACTCGGCGACGCTGCGGATCGAGGCCATCGTGTACGGCAGGCCCAGCGGCTGCAACGGGCTCAGCGCGATCTCCACCAGCACCTCCGACCCGTCACGCCGCCGCGCGACCAGCTCGGTGGCCGTGCCGCCCATGGGCCGCGATCGCGGTGCGGCCTCGTAGGCGTGCCGGTAGGCCGCGTGACTCGGACGGATGCTGTCAGGCACCAGCATCTCGACGGAGGCGCCGACGAGGTCCTCGTTGGCATATCCCAGCAGTTGCGTGACCGTCGGATTCGCGAGCCGGATCAGCCCCCGGTCGTCGACGAGCAGCAGTCCGTCCGGCGACGCGGCGAACAGCGCGCGAAAGACGGCGGATTCGTCGAGCCCCGTGGATCCGCCGTCATTCCCGCCGTGCGCGTCGTTCCCGCGGTCGTTGGTGGCGTTGCTCATGACCTTGCTCCTCGCGGCGCTCAGGTCGAGCGCGTCGAGGTCACTCTCGGCGCGAACAGGTAGCCGGCGCCCCGGACCGACTTGATCCACTGGCCTTCACCCGACTCGGCGCCGAGCTTGCGACGCAGCCGCCCCACCTGCACATCGATCGTGCGGTCGAAGGGCCCGGACTCGCGACCCCGGGTGTGCTCCAGCAGAAAGTCGCGCGACAGCACGCGCCCGGGGTGCAGCATGAGGATGTGCAGCAGGTCGAACTCGCCGGTCGTCAGCGCGACCTCCTCGCCGTCCGGCCCGGTCACGCGGCGCGCGGACACATCCATGGTCCAGCCCTCGAAGTGGAGGCGCTCGCGGCCGGCGGACAGGTCCTGGACGATCTCGACTGGCTGCCCGCTCGAAAGTCCCGGCGGCGCCAATGCGGCACCGGAAGCCACGCCCGCATTGCCCAGGTGGCCCGGGTGGCCCGACGAAGCAGGCGCGGCGACCGGGCCGGCCGCCGGTCCTGGCGCCAGGCGCCGCAGCACGGCCTTCACGCGGGCGACCAGCTCGCGCAGGTCGAAGGGCTTGGTGACGTAGTCGTCCGCACCGACCTCCAGCCCGACGACCTTGTCCACCGCGTCGCCGCGCCCGGTGACGATCACCAGGCCGCAGCGCCAGTGCTCGCGCAACTGGCGCGCGATCACGAAGCCATCCTCGCCGGGCAGCCCCAGGTCCAGCAGCACCAGGTCGGGCGTGTCCGCCGCCATCAGGTCCATCAGCGCCCGGCCGGTGTGGAGTTGCGTCGTGCGGAAACCGTGCGACGCGAGGTAGCCGGCCAGGAGCTGGGTGATGTCCGGCTCGTCGTCGAGGATCGCCACATGGGCCGGGGCTGGCGCCGACACGCTCGCGGGCGTGGTCGCGGAAGGGAGGGAATCGGGCGCGCTCATGAGCCCCGATTAGAGCGCGTCCGCGCGGATCAGCCGCTCCAGCGTGCGCGTCAGGCGATCCAGATCGATCGGCTTGACCATGTGCTCGTCGAAGCCGCTGCTCAGCGCCTTGTCGCGATCGGAGGCCTGGCCATACCCGGTCAGCGCGATCAGGCGCGGCGCCGCCGCCCCGAGTTCGTGATGGATCAGGGTGGCCAACTGGTAGCCGTCGATGACCGGCATGCCGATGTCGAGCACCGCGGCATCGAAGCGCGATGCGCGCACCCGGTCCATCGCTTCCTGCGGCAGCGTCGTCGTGACGACGTCGTAGCCGGCGTAGCGCAACGCCATGCCCAGCGTCTCGGCGGCGTCGCGGTTGTCGTCGACGACCAGCACCCGCCCCTGCACCGGCGGCAGCGTGTCCAGCGCCTCGGTGGCCGGCCCCGGCGCGGGCGGCGCGGCGTGGATCTCCGCCGGCAGCGTCACGCGGAAGGTCGCGCCCTGCCCCGGCCCCGCGCTGAACACCGCCACCTGGCCGTGATGCATCTCGACCAGCTGCTTCACGATCGCCAGCCCGATGCCGAGCCCGCCTTTGGAGCGGTCCAGCGTCGTCGAGCCCTGCTCGAACAGTTCGAACACGCGCGGCAGCATGTCCGCGTCGATGCCGGCGCCGTTGTCCTGCACCTCGATCACCAGCGCATCGCCGACGGCGCGCGCCGCGACGCGGATCTCGCCGTTCGTCGGCGTGTACTTGGCGGCGTTGCTCAGCAGGTTGACGAGGACCTGGCGCAGCCGGGCCCGATCGCCCACCAGCCGCAACTCCGGTCCGACGTCGCAGGCCACCCGCAGCAGGTGGTTGCGTTCCTCGAGCAGCGGGCTCACGCCCTCGATCGCGTCGCTCAGCAGGAAAGGCACGTCCACCGGCTCGCGCGCCAGCTCGATCTTCCCGCGCGTGATGCGGGTGATGTCGAGCAGGTCGTCGACCAGCTTGGAGAGGTGGCCGACCTGGCGTTCGATGATCTCGTGCTCGCGCGACAGCTGGCCGGTCTGCAGGCGGATCAGATGCAGCGCGGTGGAGATCGGCGCCAGCGGGTTGCGCAGCTCATGGCCGAGCATGGCGAGGAACTCGTCCTTCGCGCTCGCGGCGCGTTCGCGCTCATGGTCCAGCCTCGCGGCGTGCAGACCGGTCGACGCCAGCGTCGCCGCGGCGCGCATGAAGGCGCTCTGGTGCGGCGACGGGAAGTCCGGCCGGGAGGAGCCGAACCACAGGCTGCCGGCCCGCCCCGCCGGTCCCAGGTAGAGCCGCACCACGCGCAAGGTGCCCAGCGGCGATTCCAGCGCGGTCGCGCTGTCGGCGGTGTCCGGCATCTGGCGGCAGGCGATGATGAAGTCGATCCAGGCCTCCTGCGACACACGCACGCCCCCAAGCTGCAGGACCGTGGCCGGCGCGGCGTCCGGCACCAGCGGCGCATGCAGCAGGCAGACCGCCGTGCCGACGATCCGGTTCACCGCCTCGGTCGTGAGCTGCAGGACGGTGGCGGCGTCGCGCCCGACCCAGAGGGCCGGCAGCGCGAGCAGGCCCATCAGGTCACGCAGCGCCCGGTCGGCGGCGGACGGTTCTCTTTCTCGGGACATCGTGGTCATTCGGCCCGCCGGGGTCGTGCCGGCACTGGGAGCGCCACCGGCGCGGAGCGCCCGCGACGGCGCCCCGTGGCCCGGCGCGCGGACAGCTCGCGCAGCATCTCGGCCGGCGGCGTGAAGAACGGATTCTCTCGCAGCACGCCGCCGATCATCGTCAGCGGATGCGTGCGCAGCAGATCCATCATGGTGGTGCCATCGAGCGGCGCGAGGTCGTAGACGCAGATCGCCAGGCGCCGGTTCGCGTCCAGGACGCCGTTCAGGCGCGCCTCGTACTCCAGCAGGTCCAGACGGTCGATGCCATGACGGACCGCCCAGCCCATCTGCGTCATCACACGCAGTCCGTCGAATCCGCCCAGCTCCCGCCCTTGCGCCGCGGTGGCCAGCGCCATGGCCGCGAGCATGGCCTCCACGTCGATCGCGCCGGGCGCCTGCGGCCAGGGCCACAGGGCCAGCTGGCCGCGGTGTTCGCACGCCACGACGTCGATCCCGGCGCCGACCAGCCGGGCCCGGTGCTCGTCAAGGCCGCCCGGCTCGATCAGATGCAGGTTGCGTTCGTTGTTCCGCTCCGCCTCCCGGTAGAACGGCGCCAGCACCTGGCACGCCTCCTCCCGGCTGTCGAAAAAAGCGCAAATGTGGAAATGGGGGGTGATCACTGCTCTCTCGCACCGTCCGCGGCGTCAAGGCCATCGGACGTCCTCCGTCCCGAGTTGCATCGGCCAGTCGGCTGGCTCTTGGGGTCGATCGCCGGATGTTAGCCGTGAAGCGGGTGTGCGACTGGCATCCGATGTCCGACGGCCATCGTCATTCCGTCCCCGACCGTGTTCGAGCGCCCCGGCCCGCCCTGTCACATGCCACGTTCTTCGATCAGTTGCCGACTCACAACCGTCAGGTACGGATTAAATCCCTGAAATCAAAGATGGACACTTGCCAGAAACCCGTCATGACAATTCATCAATGAACCGACTGCAGTAAGTCAATCGGCCCATCAATAAGTCAGCCGGCAACCGTGCCTTGGCAGAAAGTCTGCCGCCCTGCCGCCAATTGCGCTCAAGCGTGGGCGCCCAGCGCATGTCGCTCACCCGCGTGGACATCGCAGGCAGCTGCGCAAGCCCGGCAAGCCTGGGCGCAACGCCTGCAATGCGCATGCTGATGCTTCTCGCATTCTTCGGCGCACGCCCGGCACAGATGGGCGCACAACGCGCAGAAGTCGCCGTGGTGCGCGGACTCCCGCGACAGCACACCGATCGTGGCCTCGCAGATCGCGGCGCAATCCAGATCCAGCAGGGCGCACGCCTCCAGCAGGCGATCGCCGGAGCGGATGCACGCGTTGGCGCACTGACGCGTCGCCAGCAAGGCCTCGGCACACGCCTTCATGCAGGGTTCCAGGTCTTCGGAGGGGGTGGTCATCGCGAGTCCTTCAGGAGGTAAGAGGTGCCGCTTCCGGGCAACCGTCATTCCCCCGGACGCCGGCATCGGGCCCCTAGATATTCGTGCCCCGAACCCGACTAGCAAACTATTGCTAGTTTCTTTGCATAAACAAGCCATCAGTGGTTGACGGCGCCAAAAGGCTAGCAAGGAAATGTCATTGTGAGACGGCAGGACAGGAAACGAAACTGAGCGGGATAGAAAACAGCCCGACGGGGTTTCCCTTGAACCGCCAAGCTCCTTTCCGACCTTTCCGACCTTTCCGACCCTTCCGCGCTTTCCGATCACACCGGTCAACGACTATCGACATCGCCACCGGATGGCACTATCCGCTCGCCGCGCTGGCACTGATCAGCCTGCCGGCCCACGCGGACGACGGACGCCAGATGCCGGCCGAGGCCCTGGAGGAAGCCCCCCTCGCCGTTTCCTCCGCCAGCGCCGCCTCGCCGGTGAATGCCGTTCGCTGGGGGGCCGCCATGGATGACTTCCTCACCGGCGCGTTGTCCGCGGATCCCTCGATCGAACGCGCCCGGGCCTCGATCGCCGCCGCCGAGGACGGCGTCACCGCCGCGAAGTGGCAGTTCGGTCCCTCGCCGAGCTTCTCGCGCCAACTCGCCAGCGGCATCGGCGGGTACGTCAACGTCCTGAGCATCCAGCAGCCGCTCTACACGGGAGGACTGCTGTCGGCCAACCTGAGCGCCGCACGGACCACCGTGCGCAGCAGCGAGATGGAGCTGCGTTCCGCGCAACTCCAGTTGAAGCTGAAGATCGTGCAGACCTGGGCCGACTGGGCCAAGGTCCGTGGTCGCATCGACAGCCTGGAGGCGTTGCGCGCGGAGCATCAGCAGTTGCTGGAGATGATCCGGCGTCGCAACCAGGCGGGCGTGGCCACGAACGCCGACGCGGCGCTGGCCGCCTCCCGGCTGAGCGCCGTGCAGGCGGAAATGGCGCAGGCCCGGCTCGAGGAAGCATTGCAACGCGACCGGCTGCAGCGCCTGGCGCGTCGCCCCGTCGACGATCCCTTGCGCGTCGTGCTCGACGGCGAGCTCCCCGCGCCACCGGCGTTGAACCAGGTGCTCGACCGCATCCAGCTCTCGCCCGAGATGGCGATCGCGCGCGCGAACGTCGACCTGTACCGCGATGAACTGACCAAGGCCAAGGCCGCGCTGCTGCCGACCGTCAGCCTGCGCATGGACCGTCAGAGCGGCGCCTACAAGGACGATCGCATCGGCGTCGTGATCCAGGCCGGACTGCCCGGGGGCCTGTCGGCCCTGTCCGGCGTGAATGCGGCCCGCTCCCGGATCGCCGCGGCGGAAGCCGCGGTCGCCGCGACCGAACAGGACCAGTTGAGCAACTATCAGCTGGAGTACACGCGCCATGCCGCGGCGGTCGCCTCGCTGCGCAACGCCGAGCTCACCGCCTCGACCGGCGACGAGGTGCTCGCGTCGTACCGACGTCAGTTCGATGCCGGCAAGCGGGCGTGGCTGGACCTGCTGAACATGGTCCGCGAGGCCCACACCACCCGCCAATCCCAGCGTGACGCCGCGATCGACGAACGCGCCGGCCTGTATCGCCTGCACCTGCTCCTCGACGGCGCACCGGCGCTCGATTGAACGGCTCGACATCCGTCCGCCGCAACGCCCTTCCTGCCCATCGCCACCCGCGAGATGCCCGCCATGACATGGAATCCCTTCAAGCGAACGACGGCCGCGTCGTCGCCCCCTTCGGCCGCCGTCGCGACCACCCTGGCCCACTGGCTGCGCCTGAAGGGGCGTCCCGTGCCCGCCGCGCTGGTCCGTCAACGCCAGATGGAGCTGGCTCTGCCCGGCGAGGATCTTCACAGCGTGCGCCTGCTGGCCGGTGCGCTCGATCAGCAGAGCCATTTCGTGCTGCTCGACGCGCCGCAACTCGCCGCGTTGCCGCTGCTGTGCCACCACGCCGAGCACGGCTGGCAAGTGGTCACCGCCCGCACGCCCGAGGGACTCTGGACGTGCGCGGGGCCTGATCGGGTCCGTCGCGACCTCGTGCTGGACGATCAGCCCTGCCTGCACGCGGTGGTGGATCACGAGACCGAACGGGGCGCGACCCGAAGCGCGCGCGGCATGATGCTCGCGCAGATCCGAGGCCAGTGGCCGATCTTCGTGGAGGCGGCGGGCCTGTCGCTGGTGCTCTCGACGATCGGCATCGCCATCTCGTTCTTCTCGATGCAGGTCTACGACCGCGTCATCCCGAGCCAGGGCCACCAGACCCTGTGGGTCCTGACCCTGGGCGTGGGCCTGGCGGTGGTGATCGAGTTCCTGCTGAAGCTCGCGCGGGCCTCGCTGCTCGAACCGCGGCTGAAACAGCTGGACGTCGGCATCTCGAGGGCACTGATGGCGCGGCTCAACGCGGTCCGGCTGGATCAGCGACCCGGTTCCGTCGGCACGCTGGCGTCGCAGGTGCAGAGCTTCGAGTCGATCCGCGGCATCCTGTCGGCCAGCACCCTGTTCCTGCTCTTCGACATGCCGATGGCGCTGATCTTCGCGCTCGTGATCGCGGCGATCGGCGGCTTCTGGATGGCACTGCCGGCGGTGGTGCTCTTCGGCGTGACCGTGCTGACCGGCCTGCTGCGTGCCCGTCGCATCGCCCGGCTAACCGCGAGCAGCCAGTCCGGGGCCAACGCCAAGACCGGCCTGCTGGTCGAGACCATCGAAGGCACCGAGGCGATCAAGGGCCTGGGCGCCACCTGGCGCTTCGAATCCCGCTGGGCGGCGCTGTGCGAAGTGAACGCCGCGCAGAGCCTCGCCCTGAAGCACGAGAGCGACACCACCTCGTACATTTCCGCCGCCCTGCAACAGGTCAGCTACGTGGCCCTGATCTGCGTCGGCGCGGTGCTCGCGATCGACGGGCACCTGACACAGGGCGCGATCGTCGCCTGCTCGATCCTGTCGGGGCGCGTGCTGTCGCCGCTGGCCTCGATCCCGCCTTTGCTCGTGCAGTTGGGCAGCGCTCGTGCGTCCATGAAGGCGCTCGATGCGATCTTCCGGCTGCAGGTGGACAACGAAGGCGTCGCCCGCCCCCTCGTGCCCCAGGTCCTGCACGGGGAGTTGCGCTTCGAGAATGTCGAATTCGCCTACCCCGGTCAGAAGGAAGCGCTGCGCTTCGGCAGCATGCGCTTCCGCCCCGGCGAGAAGGTCGCCATCCTGGGAACCATCGGCGCCGGCAAGACCACGCTGCTGTCGCTTGCCTGCGGCCTGACCCAGCCGACACGCGGCACCGTCTACCTGGACGGCGTCGACCAGCAGCAGATCCACGCCGGATGGCGCGCGACCCAACTGGCCTATTGCCCGCAGCACGCCTGGCTGTTCTCCGGCACGCTGCGCGACAACCTCCTTTTCGGACTGCCCGACGTCAGCGACGACCTCCTGGTCGCCGCCTGCCAGAAGACCGGTCTCTGGCCCATGGTGGCCCAGCATCCGCTGGGCCTGGACCGCAAGCTCTCGGAAGGCGGACGCGGCCTGTCGGGCGGGCAGCGTCAGCTCGTGGCGCTGACGCGCCTCGTCCTGGCCGATCGCGCGGTGTGGCTGCTCGACGAGCCGACCTCCGGCATGGACGACGGACTGGAACAGGCCACCGTCCGCTTGATGCGGCAGATGCTCAAGCCCGAGACGACGCTGCTGCTGGTGACCCATCGCCTGTCGATGCTGGCGCTGGTCGACCGCGTGATCGTTCTTTCGCCACAGGGCGTCCTGGCGGACGGCCCGCGGGACGAGGTGCTGGCCAGGCTGCAGGGCCGACCGGCGCCGTCCAACGACGCCGCGGCCGCCACCAGGGCCGCCACCGCGGCCGCTTGAGCGTCGGCCGCTCGCAGAACTTCCGACATCAAGAGAACGTTATGACAACGACCAAGAGTCTTCACGAGGGTCAGGCGCGCATGCGCTGGACCGTCCTCGCCACGGTGGCGGCGCTGGCTGCCGGCTTGTGGTGGGCCTCCCAGGCGCAGATCGAGCAGGTGACTCGCGCCGGGGGCAAGGTCATGGCATCCTCGCGCACCCAGGTGATCCAGGCACCGGACGGAGGTGTGGTGGAAAAGCTCTTCGTGCACGAGGGGGATGCCGTTCGCAAGGGCGATCTGCTGGCGCAGCTCGACAACACCAAGGCCAGCGCGGCGCTGGCGGACTCCAGCGAAAAGGCCGATGCCCTGAACGCCTCGCTGGCGCGCCTGCGCGCCGAGACCCTGGGCACGCCCTACCGTCCCGCCGGCACCGGCCCGTTCAACGAGCTGCAGCGCCAGCTCTACGAACGCCGCCGCACGGCCTTGCAGGAAGAGCTCACGGTGCTGGCGACGTCCGCCGATCTCGCCCGGCGCGAGGTCGCCCTCAACGAGCCCCTGTACAAGGCCGGCGACATCAGCGCGGCCGACTATCTGCGGCTCCAGCGCACGGCGAACGAGGCTGCGGGACAGGTCACCTTGCGCCGCAACCGCTTCCTCCAGGATTCGCAGGCGGAGCTGGCCAAGACCGAAGAAGAACTCGCCAGCGTGCAGCAGATGCTGAACGACCGTCGCGGCAACCTGGAACACACGCAGTTGCGTGCGCCGGTCGACGGCGTGGTCAATCTGATCACGCTGACCACCGAGGGCGCGGTCCTGCGACCGGGCGACGAGATCATGCAGCTGCTGCCCACCGGCGACGACCTGATCATCGAGGCCCGGCTGCGCGCCGCGGACATCGGATTCATTCGACGCGGCATGCCGGCGGTGGTCAAGGTGGATGCCTTCGACTACAGCATCTACGGCGCCCTCGACGGCAGCGTGACCTACGTGAGTCCCGACGCCCTGACCGAGCGCACCGCGCAAGGCGAGCAGGCCTACTACCGCACGCACATCCGCATCAGCGGCAAGCGTTTCAAGGGCGAGAAGGCCGATCGCATCGTGATCCAGCCCGGCATGACGGCAACGGCGGAGATCATCACCGGCCGCCACACGGTGCTGGACTACCTGCTCAAGCCCGTCCGGAAAACGATCTCGGAATCACTCGGAGAGCGCTGAATCCCCGGCGACCGCACGACGCTTGCGCAAGCACCACTCACTTCACGTCATCAATCTTCATCGCCCATCAGCAACAACAACTCCGAACCAGAGGGGAACAGACATGATCACCGTCACCATCATCGAAGACGATGCCACCGTCCTGCAGCGCCTGATCGACGTCGTGTCGGCCAGCAGCGCCTGCCAGATCGTGGGCATCGGTCGCAACCGCGGCGAATCGGTCTCCGCGATCCTCGCCAATCGTGCGGACATCTACCTGGTCGACCTCGGCCTGCCCGACGTGGACGGGATCGACCTGATCAAGCTGATCGACGAGAAGTGTCCCGATGCCCACAGCATCGTGATCAGCACCTTCGGCGATGCCAAGCATGTGATGCGCAGCCTGCGCTCGGGTGCTTCGGGCTACCTGCTGAAGGAAGAGATCCAGCCCAGCCTGATCGACAAGATCATCGCCACCCACAACGGCCACGCCCCCTTGAGCCCCGCCGTCTCCCGGCTGGTGCTCGACAAGCTCGAGAGCCTGGAGACCGGCGTGAAGCCCAAGGTGGACAAGGGGCAGAAGCTGAAGGAGCTCGGCCTGGGTCAACGCGAATGGAGCGTGCTGAACCTGCTGATCGAAGGCCTGCCGATCGTCGACATCGGCAGCCGCCTGTCGATCTCGCGCTTCACGGTGAACCAGCACTTGCGGTCGATCTATCGCAAGCTGAACGTCAACTCCCGCGCCATGGCCACGAGTGTCGCCCGGCTGCATGGGCTGATCGACGAGTGAGCGTGCCGGGGGGAGGCCCCGTGCCCGGATGCTCGCGGACAGGCCGCCCTCCCGGGTGGCTTGGTCATGGCTCAAGCGCCTGCGCCCTCAGGCGGCAGCCGTCACCATGCCATTGCCGGGCCTGCCGTCACGAGCAGGTGTGGCGGAGCCAAGGATCGACAGGAACACCGAGGCGGGTTTCGACAGCAACCGCATCCGCAGCAGTTGCTTGCAGAGCATGAAGGAGGCTTGCTCCAGCGCTCCCGAGGTGCTCACAAGGCCCTCGCGACGCAAGCGGAGCCGCCCTTCGGCCAGTTCGCCGCGCAGCAGCTGCGCCAAGTCGCGATCCCGGCCATGCACGGCGGCGACGTTGAGCACCGCCAGCCAGGCAACCAGGACCGCACGGGGCAACGACGCCAGCACATCCGCCAGCGACTCCGATGTCGCGGCGCAATGGGGCGCATGGATGGCCTGCACGCGCAGCAGTCGCGCGACCAGTGCGGGATGACGCCCCGCGATCAGCGCGAGCGACGACGCCGAGACCCCCGAGCGCGCCAGCATGAACAGCTGCCCGACCACGTGCGGATCGCATCCAGGCAGCGCGTGCACGGCCAGGGTCGTCGGCCGGGCGATGCCATAGCCTTGGAAATAGTCGGCGCCCGCACGACGCGCGCGCTGAAGGGATGCATCGTCCTCGATCTTCTCGGCGATGACGGCCATGCCGAGTTGGTGGGCCTGGCGAACCAGCGCAGACAGTTGATCTGCATCAAGACCGACGGCATCGATCTTGGCGAACTGGACCCACGGGGCCAGTGCCCATCGCGCGTCGTCGGCGCGGACGATATCGTCGAGGGCGAAACGGTAGCCGCGGCCATGAAGGTCGCGGATTCGATGCAGAAGCGCCGCGTCCACCACGACGGTTTCGAGCAGCTCGATCACGCCGACATCCGGCGTCAGCGCTTCGGCGATCGGACTCATCAGCGTGCGGCAATCCATGTTGACCAGCAGGTCGCCGATGGGGTGCTCCGCGGCAGGCGCGTCGGTCAGCAGCTCGCCATCGATCAACGCGCCCGACAGGGCCGTGGCCGTCGCGTAGGCGCCCAGTTCCGGTCCGACGCCGTCATCGCTGGCATTCCAGCGGAACAGCAGTTCCGTGGCCACGACGCGGCCGGCACGATCGATGACCGGTTGCATGGCGTAGCGGACATGGGAGCCGAGATGTTCGGCCTGCCAGTTCGGCGAGGGGGAAAGTTCCACACCGTTGACGGGGGTGCGACCGGGTTCGGACGATCGGGACATGGGCACTCCGCGGAGCGGGTAGCGAAGAAGGCCTCATGCTATGAACCAAGGGCCCGGCGCTGAATAACAAACACTTGTCATCCATGGAAGCTCGATAACAGTTATGGGAGGGGTCACCGACTGGAACTTGGGGGACACGGCAGGTGCCGCACTTGCCCTCTTTCGTCACCGTCGGACACGCGCTCGGACCGGAACCCCGGTGCGATGCGCGGGCGACTCACCCGCCAGACCCGGACCGGGTCCGCCGCCGCGCTGGGATACTGACCTGCGCGGGCGGCGGCACAGCCGCCCGGGTCGTTGGGTTTTCTTACCCGGATCACAAGGAGAAGCAACATGCAGATGCGACACACCCGACTGGCCGCGGCCGCCCTGGCGGCCGCCGTCCTGGCCGGCTGCGCGAACATGGACGAACGCCAGCGCGGCACCGCGGGCGGCGCCGCGATCGGTGCCGTCTCGGGCGCGGTCATCAGTTCCGCCACCGGCGGCAAGGCGGGGACAGGCGCGTTGATCGGCGGCGCGCTCGGCGCGGTGGCCGGCAACGTCTGGTCACGCCACATGGAGGACAAGCGCCGCGCGATGGAACAGGCCACGCAGGGCACCGGCGTCGAGGTGACGCGCACGGCGGACAACCAGTTGAAGCTCGACGTGCCGAGCGACATCTCCTTCGCGACCAACAGCGCCGCCATCGAGCCGCGGCTGCGTCCGGTGCTGGACGCCTTCGCGAACGGCCTGAACAGCAATCCGTCGCCGACGATGGTGCGCGTGGTGGGCCACACCGACAACACCGGCTCCGATGCGATCAACGATCCGTTGTCGCTGCGTCGCGCGGAGAGCGTGCGGGGTTATCTGGCCGACCGCGGCGTCCGTTCCGACCGGGTCGAGGTCGCCGGCCGAGGCTCGCGCGAACCGCTCGTGTCGAACGACACGGCGGAGAGCCGCGCCAAGAACCGCCGCGTCGAGATCTTCCTGCGCGAGCCGCAGCAGGGCTCGGGCGGATGAGCGTTCCGACGCTCCCATGACAAAGGCGCCTGTGATGCAGGCGCCTTTTTTCTATCGCGCGTTCGGCGCGTCCAGCGCGTCCAGCGCGTCAGGTCGTGGGCTTGGCGGGCTCGGGTCCCATGTGCGGTCCGGTGCGATGCAGCGCGCCGCCCTCGCCTTCCCAGGTGGTGACCTCCTCGGGTTTCGAATGCGAGGTCTTGTGCCGCGCCTCGAAGCGCCGGGCCTGCCACTGCCACAGGGCGTAGCCGGCCAGGCTCGACAACGCGAGGGGGACGAGTCGTTTCATCAGCATGGTGTCGCTCCTCGTCGATCGATCATCGTGCCGGCGCGCTGGCCTTGGGCTGGCGCGGGGGCGGAACGTCCGGTCCCGGACGCATCGTCGCGCTCGGCGGTTCGGCCGGGGCGGACGGAATCCCCGCCGCCGTCGGGTTCTCCTGCACCATGCGATCGATGCGGGTCAGGATGCCGCCGCTCTGCACGCTGCCGTCGCGCGTGCCCTGCCCCATCACCATCATGCGGCAGTCCTCGCGGTCTTCCGCGGCGACGCGCTGGCAGCGCAGCATCGCGTTGTTGGCGAGGTCCTGCGCGCTCGCGGTCCGGAGGCTGCCGCGCTGGGCTTCCTGACGGGCCGCGCCGGCTTCCTTCAGGCAGGCCGCGCGGGCCTGGCCGGTCTTGCCGGCGAGGCAGTTGGCGCGTTCCTGCTCATAGGTCGCCTGGATGTCGGACTTGGACGCGGCCGCAAAGGCCGGCGTGGTCACCATCATGACGGCCGACAGCACCGCCCCGGCGGTGATCCACGCGGCGGCGGAGGGGGACGTGAGGGTCTTGTTGAGCTTGATCATCTTGGGTTCCTTTCCAGCGCTCGGCGCCGAGGTCGGAAGACGGGACGGGAGGATGAAGCAAGGCTAGGCCCGCGACCCGCCGCCGTCTGTCGTACCGCGCCGGAGCCGCGTGTAGGACGAGTCCGGCACCGCGCTCCAAGGCGGCGGTGGCGGCGTCCTGTCCTACACCCGGACGTGGGCCCTGCTGATCCTTCCGGTCCACGGCGGCTTCTACAGTGACCCCAAGTGCCGCGCCGCGGCCGACAGCTGGAAAGGACATCGTCATGTTGAAGTGGGCCTTGATCTTTGCCGTGATCTCGCTGGTGGCGGGTGTACTCGGCTTCACCGGCCTCGCCGCGGGCGCTGCGGGCATCGCCAAGATCCTGTTCGGGATCTTCCTGGTCATCTTCCTGGTGCTGCTGGTCCTGGGCATCACCGGCGTGAACGCCCTTCGAAAGTGACCTTCACCGATTCTTGAATCCAGAGGAGCCAGCCCATGAACGCCCCCGGACACAAGCACCTGAAGCTTGACGAACAGGCCTTGCAACGCGCTCGCCAGCACCTCGACGAAGGCCCGGTCACGCCCAGCTACGGCCCGTGGCGCGAAGACGTGATCCGCCTGCTCAACGACGCGCTCGCGACCGAGCTGGTCTGCGTGCTGCGCTACAAGCGCCACTACTTCACCGCGCACGGCCTGAACGCGCCGCGCATCGCCGAGGAGTTCCTCGAGCACGCGACGCAGGAGGCGGTCCACGCCGACCGCATCGCCGAGCGCATCGTGCAGCTGGGCGGCGATCCGGACTTCAAGCCGGACACGCTGACCCAACGCAGCCACGCCGAGTACGACGAGTCCAAGGACCTGAAGGAGATGCTGCGATCGAACCTGATCGCCGAGCGCATCGCCGTCGAGGCCTACCGCCAGATGATCCAGCTCATCGGCGACAAGGATCCGACGACGCGACGCATCCTCGAGGAAGTCCTCGCCGAAGAGGAAGAGCACGCCGACGACCTCGCCGACCTGCTGAGGGACTGACAGCATGCGCCGGCGCGTCGCGGCCCTGCTCTTCGCGCTCGGCGCGAGCGTCGGTCTCGTGGCCTGCGGCACGCCGCGCGCGCCGGTCAACGGCCGCGTCCCGGAGCCGCCGTCCACGGCGCCGACGCTGACGCGGGTGGCCGCGCAGGTCGACGTCGTCGGCCCGCGCGGCCAGATGAACCAGGCCAGGCGCGAGCAGGCCCTGCAGGCGGCGGCCGCACAAGGCAAATCGGACCTGCTGAAGCGGCAGCTCGCGGCGATGTCCGCGTTCGGGGATGTCGACCTGTATGCCGGCAACGATGCGCAGCTGCTCGTCGATGGGCCGGCCACCTTCGCCGCCATGTTCGCGGCCATCGAGAAGGCACGCCGGCAGATCGTCCTGGAGAGCTACATCATCGAGGACGCCGACGTGTCGCGACAGCTGGCCGACCTGCTGCTGAAGCGACGCGCGGACGGCCTCGAGGTCGCGGTCCTCTACGACGGCGTCGGATCGATCGGCACGGACGAGACCTACTTCGACCGCCTGCGTCAGGGCGGCATCGCGGTCTGCGCCTTCAATCCGGTCAACCCGCTGAAGCAGCGCACGCGGTACCACAAGATCACGCAGCGCGACCATCGCAAGATGCTGGTCATCGACGGCGAGACCGGCTTCACCGGTGGCATCAACATCAGCGCGGTGTACTCGTCGGGCTCGGGCGGTTTCGGCGGCCGAAGCGCGTCGAAGGCGCCCCGGCCCCAGGCCGCATCGAGCGAAGCCAGCGGCAGGACCGGAGGCAAGGCCGGTGACAAGGGGGATGACAAGGCCGACGAGAACGGCTGGCGCGACACGATGATCCAGGTGCGCGGCCCCGCGACGCAGGCGTTGCACACGATGTTCCGCGAGGTCTGGTCGCAGCAGCACTGCGAAGGCACCGTCGCGGCGATCGAGCCGCCACCCGGCCCGCCCGCGGGCCAGCAGTTGATGCGCGTGATCCCGTCCACGCCGCAGGACACCGAGAACCGCATCTACACGCTGCTGCTGGGCAGCATCCGCGCCGCGCAGCGCAGCGCGTACCTGACGATGGCCTACTTCGCGCCCGGCCAGGACATGGTCGACGCCTTGTGCGAGGCCGCGCAGCGCGGCGTCGACGTCCAGTTGATCCTGCCCTCGCGCAGCGACTTCGGCCCGGTGATGCACGCAGGCCGCAGCCACTACGAGCGCATGCTGAAGGCCGGCGTGCGCATCCATGAACTGCAGGACGCGGTGCTGCATGCGAAGACCGCCGTCATCGACGGCGTGGTCTCGACGGTCGGCTCCAGCAACATGGACTGGCGCAGCTTCGTGCACAACAACGAGGTCAACGCGGTCGTGCTCGGCGAGGACTTCGGCGGCGCGATGACGCGCATGTTCGAGCGCGACCGCGGCGCGTCGAAGACGATCGAGCTGCAGCGCTGGCAGGACCGCGGCCTGTGGCAACGGGGCAAGGAATACTTTTCCAGGATGTTTGAGCAATGGTGGTGAACAACGCGCCCTCCTCCGCGCCGGCGCCTTCGCCGGGTCCGCGACGACATCGTTTCCATGGCTGGGCCCTGGGCCTGGGCGTGCTGCTGGCGATGCTGCTGATCACGGTCGGCGTCTGCGAATGGCTGGGCTGGCCCTTCCTGCGCCGCCCGGCGGAGCAATGGCTGAGCCAGAAGCTCGACCGCCAGGTGCGCTTCGACGGCGACGAGGACAACACCGCCTGGCAGCTCCGGCTGATCGGCCACCTGCGCCTGCGTTCGCACAGCCTCACGATCGCCGGCCCCAGCTGGAGCACGCTGGGCGGTCCGATGCTGCAGGCGCAGGACGCCGCGCTGACGCTGCGTTATTCGGACCTGCTGGCCCTGCGCCACGAGGGTCAGGCCTTGCAGGTGAAGTCGCTGCGCGCGGGCGAACTGACCCTGCGGCTGGAACGTGACGTCGAGGGCCGCGCGAGCTGGCAATTCGGCAAGCAGCCGCCCAGCGACACGCAGGTGCGCAAGCGCCCCAACATCGACGGCATCCGGTTCGACCTGCTCGAAGTGGGCCAGGGCACGGTGCTGGTGGACGACAAGATCCAGCAGCTGTCACTGCTGGGCCGCTTCGCGTTGCGCGAGACCTGGGCGACGCCGGAGGACGCTGCTTCCGCGGTGCGCTCGGGCCTTGCCGCATCGGGCGCGGCGTCCGGACAGCGCGCGCCCGCGGCGGCGGCGCGGGTGGCCAGCGCGGCCGCCTCCGGCACCCGGCTCGCCGTGGACTTCGGCGAACGGGTGGCGGGCAAGCCCAAGGGCGCCTCGGCGCCCGCCGGCGAACCGGGACCCGGCGAAGGCGGCCGCAACGGCGTGACGGCGCAGGCCGAGGGCCATTGGCGCGACCTGCCGATCAAGGCCAGGCTGCAGACCGGTTCCGCGCTGCCCTGGATGTCCTCGGACCCGAACGCACCCGCCGTGCCGGTCACGCTGCGCGGCAACATCGGCAAGGCCCAGTTGAGCTTTGACGGCCAGGTCCGCGACCTGCTGGTCAGCCAGGGTCTGTCCGGGAAATACACGCTGTCGGGGCCGTCGCTGGCCGCGGTCGGCGAGCCGCTCGGCGTCACGCTGCCGACCACGCCGGCCTTCGCGATGGCGGGCAAGTTGACGCGCGACGGCTCACGCTGGACCACGGCGGTCAGCAAGGCCACGATCGGCAAGAGCCAGTTGAGCGGCGAGTTCCAGTACGACAAGCCGGAGAATGGCCGCCCCACGCTGACCGGCGAACTGCGCGGTCGCGAGCTGTGGCTGGCGGACCTCGGACCGGCGGTCGGTGTGCCTGCGGAGCCGGGTGCGCGCAAGGCGAAGAAGGGGCCTTCGCGCGTGCTGCCGGACAAGCAGTTCGACCTGCCCTCGCTGCGGGCGATGGACGCCAACGTGAATGTGAAGCTGGCGCGTTTCGAATCCGGCAGCGCGCTCCTGCAGGCCGCCGAGCCGCTGAACGCCCGGATCGTGCTGCAGGACGGCGTCCTGGAATTGCGCGACATCGATGCGCGCGTGGCGCGCGGCCAGGTGGCAGGCAACATGAAGCTGGACGGCCGGGGCCCGCAGGCGAAGTGGCAGGCGCGGCTGCGTGTCGGCGGCGTGCATCTGGAGCAGTGGCTGAACCTGGAGCGCAAGAACGGCCAGCGCTGGGTCACCGGGTTGATGGGCGGGCGCGTCGCGCTGGATGGCGAAGGCAAGTCGACGGCCGAACTGCTGGCGAGCGCGGACGGCCGCATGGTGCTGTACTGGACCGAAGGGACCATCTCCCATCTGATCGTGGAGGCGGCGGGCATCGACATCGCGCAGGGCCTGGGCATGCTGGTGCGCGGCGACGAACCACTGGAGGTGTACTGCGGCGTCGCCGATCTGCGGGTCAAGGACGGCGTGGTGACGCCGCGGCCGATGGTCATCGACACGAAGGATTCGGTGGTGCTGGTGGATGGCGGCATGTCGCTGGCGACGGAACGGCTGGCGTTGACCGCCAAGGTCGATCCCAAGGACAAGAGCCCACTGACGCTGCGCACACCGCTGAACATCCAGGGGACGTTCGGCGACCCCCAGATCAGCCTGCAAAAGGGGCCGCTGCTGCGCAAGCTGGTGCCCGCGGCCGTGCTGGGCGTGGCCCTGGCGCCGCTGGCGGCGATCGTTCCGCTGATCGACCTGGGCGAGGAGGCGGACCCGGAGAGTCTCAAGGCGCTGTCTGAATGCAACGCGCGGCTGGCGCCGGCTTCGAAGCGGGGCTCGGGATCGTGATAATGAGCGCCTCGCTCACGCCCATGCCCATGTCCACCGTTCCCGTCACCGCACCGACGCCCGGCACGCTGAACTGTTTCCTGGTCGAGGACAGCCCGCTGATCCGGGAGAACCTCGTCGCGACGCTGCAGGAGATGCTCGACCTCGACGTGGTCGGCTGGGCCGAGGACGAAGCCAGCGCGCTGCGCTGGCTGCACGACGAGGCGGTCCCCTGCGACATCCTCATCATCGACCTCTTCCTCAAACGCGGCTCCGGCATGTCGCTGCTGCCCAAGGCGCGGCAACTGCAGCCCGAGGCCAAGGTCATCGTGCTGACCAACTACGCCACGGCCGACATGCGGCAGCGCTGCGAGCAGCTCGGCGCCGACCGCGTCTTCGACAAGTCCAGCGAACTGGACGAGCTGATCGCGTACTGCCTGGATCTGGCGTCCTCCAAGGCTTGAGGCCAAACGCAGGCACGAATCACTGCGCAAATCGCAACCCGACGAAGCGCCAATCGCACAGCAGAAAGGGGTCCCGCGGGACCCCTTTCGACGTTGGGGCGATATCTGTCGCCTCGGCGATCGATTCGTCAGTGCGCCCCGCCCGCATCCACCGGCGCGCCCATCTTCGGGGGCCGCTTCGTGAGCCACACGAAGGCGATCAGCACGACGAACAGCACCGCGGACGCCAGGAAGATGTCGTCCGCCGCCCGCGTGAACGCCTGCTGGTCGACCAGCCGGTTCAGGTAGGCCAGCGCCTGGTCGTGGCTGAAGCCCTGGCGCTGCAGCGTGTCCAGCGCCGCCGTCTCGGCCGGATCGCCCAGCGACAGCCGCTCCGCCAGGTGATGGTGGTGCAGCGCCGCCCGGTTCTCCCACAAGGTCGTGGAGATCGACGTCCCCATCGCGCCCGCCGTGATCCGCACGAAGTTCGACAAGCCCGCCGCCGCGGCGATCCGCTCCGGCGTGATGCCCGACAGGGTCAGCGTCGTCAGCGGGATGAAGAAGAACGCCAGCGCCCCGCCCTGCAGGATCGTCGGGATCATGATGGTCCCGAGGTCCGTGTCCGTCGTGAACACCGACCGCATCCACAGCACGATCGCGAACATCACGAAGGCGAAGCTCGCCATCATCCGCGGGTCCCACACCGAGACCTTCTTCCCCACCACCGGCGACAGCAGGATCGCCAGCACGCCCACCGGCGCCAGCGCGAAGCCCGCGGCGGTGGCCGTGTAGCCCATGTGCTGCTGCAGCCACAGCGGCAGCAGCACCACGTTGCCGAAGAACAGCCCGTACGCGATCGACAGCACCGAGGCGCCGAACAGGAAGTTCCGCCGCGCGAAGAGCCGCAGGTCCACCACCGGATGCTTGTCCGTCAGCTCCCAGACGATGAACACCGCCAGGCCCACGACCGCGATCACGGCCAGCGCGATGATCTGGTTCGACTCGAACCAGTCCAGCTCCTTGCCCTTGTCCAGCATCACCTGCAGCGAGCCCACCCACAGCACCAGCAGCGCCAGCCCGATGGTGTCGATCGGCAGCTTCTTGGTCGGGGTCTCGCGGGTGCGGTAGATGCTCCAGGTCAGCCCGGCCGCAAACAGCCCCACCGGCACGTTGATGTAGAAGATCCACGGCCAGGTGACGTTGTCGGTGATCCAGCCGCCCAGCAGCGGCCCCACCACCGGCGCGACCAGTGTCGTCATCCCCCATAACGCGAGCGCCGTGCCCGCCTTGTGCTTGGGATAACTCGACAGCAGCAGCGTCTGCGACAGCGGGATCATCGGTCCCGCCACCAGGCCCTGGAACACGCGCGCCGCCACCAGCATCTCCAGCGAGTGCGCGAAGCCGCACAGCCAGGACGCCAGCACGAACAGCAGCACGCTGGTCGTGAACAGCCGCACCGCGCCGAAGCGCTGCGTCAGCCAGCCGGTCAGCGGCACCGAGATCGCGTTGGCCACGCCGAAGCTCGTGATGACCCAGGTGCCCTGCACCGGGCTGACGCCGAGGTCCCCGGCGATCGCGGGCAGCGACACGTTCGCGATGGACGAGTCCAGCACGTTCATGAAGGTCGCCAGCGACAGCGAGATGGTGCCCAGCACCAGCGCGGTGCCGGTCAGCGGCGCGGGACCGGCCGGCGGCCCGGAAGGCGCCGGCGATGCCTGCGGCGAGGCGGGCCCGGGGGCCGCCGGCGCGCCGGGCGCGGTTGGAGTGGAGTCGCTCATTGCACGCGCGTGGTGGTCGTCTTGGCCGCGGCCTTGCCGAGGTTGGTCGCGATGATCTTGTTCACCTGCTCGTCGGCGGCCTTCTCCTGGACGTCGAAGATCGTCGTCTGCAGGCGCGGCGCGCTGGCGCCGGTCGCGGCGGCCAGCATCGCGCCGCCCTGGTCACGGATGTCGACCTGCACGTCCATCGACAGGCCCACGCGCAGCGGATGCTCCTGCACTTCCTTCGGGTCCAGCGCAATGCGCACCGGCACGCGCTGCACGACCTTGATCCAGTTGCCGGTCGCGTTCTGCGCCGGCAGCAGCGCGAACGCCGCGCCCGTGCCGGCACCCAGGCCCTGCACCGTGCCGTGGTACTCGGTCTTCTTGCCGTAGACGTCCGCCTCCAGCGTCGCCTTCTGGCCGATGCGCAGCTTGGCCAGCTGGCTTTCCTTGAAGTTGGCGTCGACCCAGACCTGCTGCAGCCCGACCACCGCCATCAGCGGCGCGCCGGCCGCGACGCGCTGGCCCAGTTGCACCGAGCGGCGCGCGACCCAGCCGTCCACCGGCGCGATCAGCTCGGCGCGCTGCAGCGAGAGGTAGCTCTCGCGCAGACGCGCGGCGGCGCGCAGCACGTTCGGGTGTTCCTCGACCTTGACGCCGTCCGTCAGCACCTGGTTGGAGGTCAGTTGATCCTTCGCGGCCTGCAGCGCCGACTGCGCGGCGGCGGCTTGCGCACGGGCCGAGGTCAGTTGCGACTGCGCGTGTTCCAGCTCTTCCTTGCCGACGGCGCCGGTGGCCACCAGCGGCTGGCGGCGCGTGACGTCGGATTGCAGGCGATCCAGGTCGACGGAGACGCGCTTCAGGTCGGCCTCGCGGACCTTGACCTGCGCTTCGAAGCCGCTGTTGTTCGCGTACAGCGTGCGGACCTCGCGGACCGTCTGGGCCAGTTGCGCCTGTGCCTGCTCCAGCGCGACGCGGGCATCGACCGGATCCAGGCTCACCAGCTTCTGGCCGGCCTTCACGAAGTCGGTGTCGTCGGCATAGACCGCGCGCACCGTGCCGCCGACCAGCGGCGTGATCTGCACGACGTTGGCCTGCACATAGGCGTTGTCGGTGGACTCGTAGCGGCTGCCGACGATCCATTCATACCCGGCGTAGGCCAGGCCCGCCACGATGACGGCGGCGGCGATGATCGTCAGGCCCTTCTTGCGGGAGCCGTTCTTGGCGGGAGCTTGCGTGTTGGTCGGGGGCGTTGCGCTCATGGTGTGCTCTTCGGGATTCTTGTGATTCGGGGCTCGTCAGCGGCATGACCGCCGGCGTTTCAATGTCGTGTTCGATGCCTGTCGGAGGAACCGGTGTCAGCGGCGATCGGCGGAGGCGGTCGTCTGCGCGGCGTCCCGGGTAGGCTCGGCATAACCGCCCCCCAGCGCGCGCATCAGGTTGATCTGCGCATCGACCGTCAGGGCTTGCAGGTCGATCCGGCCGCGCTGCTGCAGCAACTGGTTCTGCTGCGCGCTCAGCACCGCGATGCGGCCCGTCAAACCGGCGCGGTGGCGCTGATCGGCCAGCGCGGCCTGGCTGTCGGCGTTGGCCACCAGCGCGTCCTGCTGCGTGCGCTGCTGGCGCAGCGACTCGAGCGTGGTGAACTGGTCGCTGGCGTCGCGCACGGCGTCCAGCACCGCGACGTTGTAGCTCGCGATCGCGGCGTCCTGCTCGGCGGCGCTGCCGCGCAGGTTGGCGCGCAGCCGGCCGCTGTCGAACAGCGGCAGGTGCAGCGCCGGACCCGCGCCGTACTGGCGGCTGCCGCTTTTGAACAGCTCATCCAGGCCGATCGAGTTCAGGCCGACGAAGGCCGTCAGGCTCACGCTCGGATAGAACTGCGCGCGGGCGACGCGGATGTCCTGCGCCGTCGCCTCGACCCGGGCGCGCGCGGCGGCCAGGTCCGGGCGGCGGCCCAGCAGGTCCAGGTGGGGCGCCTGCTGCCAGTCGAGCGCGACCGGCAGCGCGGCCTCCAGCGAATCGGTCGCCTTCGGGCCCTGCCCCGTCAGCGCGGCGATCTGGTGACGCAGCAGCGCCTGCTGCTCGCGCAGCACGACCTGCTGGCGCTGGATGTCGGGCAGCGGCGCCTCGGCGACGCGCAGGTCCTGGCCGTTGTCCAGGCCGGCGGCGCTGCGCTGGCGCACGAGTTCGAAGGACTGGTCGCGCAGCGTCTTCTGCTGCTCCAGCAGACGGCCCTGCGCCTGGCTGCGCGCCAGCGCGACGTAGGCCTTGGCCACGGCGTTGGACACGCTCAGCCGCGCGGCGGCCGCGTCGGCCTCGGCCGCGCGTTGCTGGCCGAGCGCGGCCTGCAGCGCCGCGTCATGCTTGCCGAAGAAGTCGAACTCGTAGCTCAACCCGGCCTGGATGTTGGCCAGCGTGCGGACGCTGCCGGCCAGCGGCGGCGGGTAGATGCCGTTCTCGGTGATGCGCTGGCGGGTCACGTCGGCCTCGAGCTCGGCTGCCGGACGCTTCGCGGCCTCGGCGTTCTCGGTCATCGCCGCGGCGCGGGCGATGCGGGCACGGGCCAGTGCCAGGTTCGGCGAATTCGCGATCGCCTGGTCGACCAGCGCATCCAGTTGCGGATCGCGGAAGGTCTTCCACCAGGACGCGTCGAGCGCCTGGCTCTGGCCGGCGTCGAGGCCCAGACGGGCGGCTTCGGCGCCGTCGATCGGCCGGCCGGGTTCGGCCAGCTTGGGGATGGGCGCGCAGGCGGTGAGCACCATCAGCAGCGCCGCGCCCATGGCCAGGGCCAACGTGGTGCGATGAAGGAAACGGGAGGTCATCGGAGGTTCCTCAGGACTGTTGTTCTTGTGGGGAGAGCAGGCAATGGAAAAGGTCGGCATCGGGTCCGTCGCGATCATTCGAACTTGTCGACCAGCGTGGACGACTCGCCCGTCAGGTCGGCGTCGCGGATGCCCTGGCCGTTGACGACGATGCGTTGCAGCAGGCCGATCAGCGTGCGGAACTCCTGGTCGGTGAAGCCGGCCAGGTGGTCGTTGAACACCTTGGACAGCACGCCCGGGGCGGCCGCCATCGCGTTCACGCCGACCTCGGACAACGACACCATCACCACGCGCCGGTCCTCGACCGAGCGCTCGCGGCGCACCAGGTTCTTCGCTTCCAGCCGGTCCAGCAGCCGCGTCATCGCGCCGCCGTCCATCGCCAGCTCGCGGGCGAGCGCGGCACTGGACATCGGGCCGTTGAAACGCAGCCGCAACATCGGCGCCCATTGCGCGTGGGTCAGGTCGAGTTCGCCGAGCATCTTGTCGGCCTGCAGCACCATGGACTGCTTGATCTGCCGCAGCAGCCAGCCCAGGCTCGGCTCCGACGTGAAGCTGTCGGCGCTGTAGAAATCGGCGGGCGGGGGCAACTTGGCACTCATGACGTCGTCTTTCATGACTTCGGATTTCCGGGATGGCGCTGACGGAAATGCTTGATGACAATTATTGCTTAGGCAATGATTGCCTTGCCAATCACTGCCTGGGATGGACTTTCCGCGTGTAGGGACATTCCCGCAACACGCGGCCCCTAAACTGACCTCATGTCCGCCATGTCCCCTTCTTCTCCCGGCTCGTCCCCCTCGGCGACGGCCTCCCGCCACCCCGAACCGGCGCCCTCTTCGAGCGGACAGGCAAACGCCGTGCGCACGCCGCCCCCCTTGCGGGCGATGGGCCCGGCGCTCTGGCCCTTCCTGCGGCCATACCGGGGGCGGATCGCCGCGGCGATCGTCTTCCTGGTCCTGGCGGCGGCAGCGACGCTGGTCTTCCCGCTCGCGCTGCGCCAGTTGATCGACCAGGGCCTGGTGTCCGCCGATCCGGGCGACCGGCTGATGGCATTGCGCGAGCATTTCGTCTGGCTGTTCGCGACCGGCGCGGCGCTGGGCGTGTTCTCGGCCCTGCGCTTCTACGCGGTGACCTGGCTGGGCGAGCGGGTCAGCGCGGACCTGCGCACCGCTGTCTACAGCCACGTGCTGCGCCAGAGTCCCGAGTTCTTCGAGACGACGCAGACCGGCGAGGTCATCAGCCGCATCACCACCGACACGACGGTGATCCAGGGCATCGTCGGCTCCAGCCTGTCGATGGGGCTGCGCAACGTCATCATGGGCCTGGGCGCGGTGGCGCTGCTGATCTTCAGCAATCCGTGGGTGATGACGCAGGTGCTGGGCATCCTGGTGCTGGTCGTGGCGCCGGCGATGTTCTTCGGACGCCGCGTGCGGCGGCTGTCGCGGTCGAGCCAGGACCGCATCGCCGACACCAGCGCGATCGCCGCGGAGATGCTCAACGCGATCACCGTCGTGCAGTCGCATGCGCAGGAGGCGCGCGAGGCCGTGCGCTTCGACGCCGCCAGCGAGGCCGCCTTCGACACCGCGCGCAAGCGGACCAAGGTGCGCTCCTTCCTCGTCGCGTTCATCATCACGGCGACCTTCGGCGCGCTGCTGTGGGGGCTGTACCAGGGCACGCAGGCGGTGATGGCGGGCAAGATCTCCGCGGGTCACCTGGGGCAGACGGTGGTCTACGTGATCCTGCTGGTGTCATCGGTGGCGGTGCTGGCGGAGGTCTGGGGCGACCTGCTGCGCGCGGCGGGCGCGATGGAGCGGCTGATGGAGCTGCTCGCGGCGCAATCGCCGGTGGCGGACCCGGCGGCGCCGGTCGCCCTGCCCGCCTCGACCGGCCCGGCGCGCGTGGCCTTCGAACAGGTCCGCTTCCACTACCCGTCGCGCCCCGACCGCGCCGCGCTGGAGGACTTCACGCTGCGCATCGAGCCTGGCGAGACCGTCGCGCTGGTCGGCCCGAGCGGTGCTGGCAAGAGCACGGTGCTGCAGCTGCTGCAGCGCTTCTTCGACGTGCAGTCCGGCAAGCTGCAGCTGGATGGCGTGCCTGTGGACCGCGTGAAGCTGGCGGACCTGCGCGGCCGCATGGCGCTGGTGCCACAGCAGAGCGTGATCTTCTCGGCCAGCGCCTTGGACAACATCCGCTACGGCCGCCCGGACGCGAGTGCGGAGGAAGTCATCGCCGCGGCCAAGGCCGCACATGCCGACGAGTTCATCCGCCAACTGCCGCAGGGTTACGACAGCTTCCTGGGCGAGCGGGGCGTGCGCCTGTCTGGCGGCCAGCGTCAGCGCATTGCGATCGCGCGGGCGATGCTGCAGGACGCGCCGCTGCTGCTGCTGGACGAAGCCACCAGCGCGCTGGATGCGGAAAGCGAGCGGCTGGTCCAGCAGGCGCTGGACGAGGCGATGCGTGACCGCACGACCCTGGTCATTGCGCACCGTCTCTCGACGGTGCAGCGTGCCGATCGCATCGTGGTGATGGATCATGGTCGCATCGTCGAGCAAGGCACGCATGCCGAGCTCGTGGCGCGAGGCGGCCTCTACGCACGCCTGGCCGCATTGCAGTTCAACGCATGACGGAGGCTGCTCCGTCGATGGCAGTGCGCGAGGCTGCCCGAGGCCGGCGGCGGAGCCCGCTTCCAGGACTGACCAGGCGCGTTCTGTCTGAGAGCAGCGAACCGCAGGTGAGCGGATCGAGTTGAGCGCCCTGGCGGGCTCCGCCGCCGGCCTCGGGCAGTCTCGCGCGGGCTCTCCCTCGCCCCGCTCCCCGGGTTACTCCAGCACTTCCACCGGCACGCTGAACACGTACCCGGCCCCGCGCTCTGTGCAGATGTAGAGCGGCTGTGCTGGATCGCTTTCGATCTTGCGCCTAAGCCGCAGGATCTGGACGTCGATGGATCGGTCGTAGACCTCGGCGCCGTGAAGGCGGGAGAGGTCGAGCAGTTGATCGCGGGTCAGCACACGCTGGGGCGATGAGCAAAGCGCCTGAAGCAGGTTGAACTCCCCATTGGAGAGTTCCACGCGCGCGCCGTCGGGCGCGGTGAGCCTGCGGCTGCGAACGTTCAACTCCCAACCGTCGAAGCGATAGCCGCGTCGACGCTCGTCGCGCGCCGGGACGGCCTCCCGCAGCAGCTGATAGCGCCGCAGCACGGCGCGGATGCGCGCAAGGAGTTCCCGCGAGCTGAAGGGCTTGTTGATGTAGTCGTCGGCGGCCAGCTCCAGCCCCATCACACGGTCGGCCTCATCCTGCCGGCCGGTGACGATGATCACCGGCACCTGACTGCTCTCACGCAGCGTGCGCGCCAGCTGCATGCCGTCCTCGCGGCCCAGCCGCAGGTCCAGCAGCACGAGGTCCACCAGTTGCGCCTGCATCACGGCCTGCATCTCCGCGCCCGACCCCACCGCGGTCACGCGCAGGTCGTGCTCGGTGAGGTAGTCGGTCAGCAGCTCGCGGATGGCCGGGTCGTCGTCGACCGCGAGGATGTGGGGCGTGGTGGTCGCATTCATGGTGGCGGCCCGAAAGCTATCACGGGTTCTTCACGCGGCGGAAGCCACGTCCGGGTGTCTCCGCATTTCAGCTGTAACGCAGGAAATCTCCCGGAAATGATGGCGGAACAGCGCCCGGCGCCAATAGCGTCATTCCCGCCCTTGCGCGCAGGCTCTGCCCCGGACTTCCGGGACGGCCCCGCCACCCGCGCCCCGCCGATGTTCACCGTAGTTGTTCTTGACGACAATGCCGCGATCCGCGAACTGATCTCCGAGTGGCTGGCCGCCGCCGGGCACGACGTGATGGACGCTCGAACGATCGCCGCCTGCTGCGCCGCCGGAGAATCCGGTGCCGAGGCCGTCGGCCTGGTGCTGCTGGACCTGCCGATGCTGCGCGACGGCGTGCGCACGCTGATCGAGCGCGTGCGCGCCACGTATCCGCGCGCGGCCCTGCTGGGATTGTCGACGCAGGTCTCGGAAGCGCTCGGCGCCGCGTCGCCGGCCGCCCGGCAGCTCGGCCTCCAGGGCCTGCTGCCCAAGCCCTGCCTGCGCGAGGAACTGCTGGCCGCCGTCCGCCCGCTGCTGCGCAAGGACTGACCCCCTGCCCCGCCCACACAATCCACCCCGTCCGCCCCTTCAACGTCCACGCCGGCTCCCCTTCGCCCCCATGACCGAAACCCGCTCGCTGCGCCGTTGGATCGCCGTCGTCGGAAGCGGCGTGATCCTGGCGTTCGCCGCCTCGTCCGCCTATGACGCGTGGCGGCTGCACCAGCAGGTCACGCAGTCCACCGGCCGCGAGCTGAGCAACCTGGCCCGGGCGCTGTCGGAGGAAGCGGAGCGCAGCCTGCAGGCCGTCGACCTGCTCCTGACCGACACGGCGATCTGGTACCGCGACAAGGGTGCCAGGCAGACCGGCGCCGACATCGAAAACGCGCTGCGGATGCGCGCATCGGCCACCCCGCAGGTCAGCGTGCTGACGATCACGGATGCCGACGGCCGGCAGCGCTACCGCTCGCGCCAGACCGGCGAGCCGCTGGCCGACGTCTCCGACCGGCCCTACTTCGAGACGCAACGCGACTCGCGCGTGGCCGGCCTGTTCATCAATCCGCCGATCGTGACGCGGTCGGAGCGCCGCGCCGCGCTCGTCGTGTCGCGGCGGCTGGAGACGCCGAGCGGCGCCTTCGCCGGCGTGGTGACGGCCATCGTCACGCTGGACGAGCTGCGCGAGGTCTACAACGCGATCGACCTCGGCGCGGGCAGCGCCTTGATCCTCACCTTCGACGACGGCAGGCTGGTCGTGCGCCAGCCGCCGGACCCGCGCGCCGACGGGCAGGTCTTCAGCGACCTGACCTCGCAGCAGGCCAGCGCACCGCGGATTGCGCGCAGCCCCGTCGACGGGCGCGAGAAGTTCATCGTGTCGCTCCCGGTCTCGGACCGGCCGCTGATGATGTCGGTGACCAAGGACGCGCACGAGGCGATGGCGCCGTGGCGCGCGGAGATGGTCGGCCTGGCGCTGCGCACGCTGGCGCTGGTGGCGGTGGGCCTGCTGACGATGAGCCTGATGCTGCGACAGCTGCTTCGCGTCGAGCGCGGCGAGCAGGCGCTGCGCCGCAGCGAACAGCGCTACGCGCTGGCGATGGAGGCGGCCAACGAAGGCCACGCCGAGTGGAACCTGCAGGAGAACAGCTTCTTCGCCTCGGAGCGCTGGCTGCGCCTGCACGGCGCGGCGCCGTCGGCGCGGCCGATGGAAGCCCGCGCGCTGTTCCTCTCCCTGGATCTGCATCCGGACGATCGTCCGGTCGTCACGGACAGCTTGCACGAGCACCTGGCGGGCCGCACGCCGGAGCTCGACATCGAGTACCGCGTCCGTCTTTCCGGCGGCGGCACACGTCCCGCCGATGAGCGCCGAGACAGCGCGAGCGGAGCGAAGCACGAGGTCGGGAATGAAGCCGCGAATGAAACCCTGAGCGACACCCTGGACGACGGCGAGGACGACACCGTCTGGCGCTGGCTGCACCTGCGCGGACGATGCCTGAGCGACGCGGCGGGCCGGCCGACGCGCTTCTCGTGCGCCGCGATGGACATCACGCCGCGCAAGGACGCCGAGGCCGAACGCGAGCGCCTGCAGGCCCAACTGCGGACCGCGCAGCACATGGAGTCGCTGGGCACGCTGGCCGGCGGCATCGCGCACGACTTCAACAACATCCTGGGCGCGATCCTGGGCCACGGCGAGATGGCGCAGCGCCGCGCCGGCACTGCCAACGCCGACCTGGCGCGCCACCTGGACCGCATCATGCAGGCGGGCGCGCGGGCCCGGCTGCTGGTGCGCCGCATCCTGGACTTCAGCCGCAGCGGCGTGCATGACCGCAGCCTGGTCAACGTCGACCAGGCCGTCGAGGAGGCGCTGCAACTGGTGACGCCGACGCTGCCCGCGGACGTCGAACTCCACACCGCGCTGCGCGGCGGCAACGCCGGTCTGCTCGGCGACGTGCTGCAGATGCAGCAGTTGGTCAGCAACCTGTGCAGCAACGCCGTCGGTGCGATGCCTGGCGGCGGGCGGCTGGGCCTCAGCGTCGACGTGCTGGTGCGCGCGCAGCCCGTGCTGCTGAGCCACGGCACGCTGCCGCCGGGCCGGTACGCCGAGGTCCGCGTCTCCGACACCGGCACCGGCATTGCGCCGGACGTCTACGGCCGCATGTTCGATCCGTTCTTCAGCACGAAGGCGGTCGGCGAAGGCACGGGGCTGGGCCTGTCGGTCGTGCACAGCATCGTCGCCGACATGGGCGGCGCCATCGACGTGCGCACCGAGCCGGGCCGCGGCAGCAGCTTCGCGCTGTGGTTCCCGGTGGCCGGCGAAGCGCCGCGCGCGCTCCGGTCGAACGACGCGGAAGCGCCGCCGCGCGGCGACGGCCAGACGCTGCTGATCGTCGACGACGAGGCGCCGCTGCGCGAGTTCGCCGAGGAACTGCTGGCGGAACTCGGCTACGAGCCGGTCGGCTTCCCGAGCGCCGAGGCCGCGCTCGTCGCCTTCGAACGCGCGCCGCAACGCTTCGACGCGGTGCTGACCGATGAGACCATGCCCGGCATGAGCGGCGTCGAGCTGGCCAAGCGCCTGCTCGCGCAACGCCCCGGGCTGCCGGTGCTGGTGATGAGCGGCTACGGCGGCGAGGAGCTCGAAGCCCGCGTCGCCGCCTCCGGCGCGCGCGAGCTGGTGCGCAAGCCGCTGAGCGCGGCGGAGCTCGCGCAGGCGGTGGCCCGCGTGCTCGACGCATCGGCGGTTTCAGCTGAAACGTCCGGGTCGCCGGGGGTAACCGCGCGGTAGCCGCACCGCCGCACGATGCGGCGCATGGACACGCTGAACCCCGGCGCTGCCGTGGCCCCTCGCTGGGCACACCGTGGTGCACTCGTGCTGCTGGCGGCGCTGACCGCGACGACCCTCGTCGCCGTCCGCGCCGACCGCCCCTGGCCCGACCTGGCGCCGCTGCCGGCCTCGCGACGCGCGGCGTTGCTGCTGTCGGTCAGCGACGGCCTGCTGACCGCGCCGCTGCGCATCGTCGATGAACGCGACGACGGCCAGCTCACGCCCACGCAGGCCGCCTTCGCCGTGCAGGCGAGCGCCGAACGCGCGCGCAACGCCTTCCGCAAGCTCGGCGACGACCGTCCTCATGAACCCTCGCCTGAACTGACGACGGCGACCTCCGCCGCCGCGGCGCGGATCCGCACGCTGACGCTCGCGCTGGACCGGCTGGCCAACGGCCTGCGCGCCGACGACACGGCGGCGGTGCGGCACCTCGTCGCGACGCAGTTGGCGCCGGCGACCGTCGATGTCCAGCGCGCGCTCACCGATCTGGCCGCCGCGCAGTCGGAGGCGGAGCGCCGACACCAGGCCTGGGCCGCCGATCACGGCGACCGCGACCGCGCGCTGATCGACGCCGCGCTGGCGGCGGGTTGGGCGATGACGCTCGGGCTGCTGTGGCTGTCCAGCCGGCTGCGACGCCAGACCGCCGCGATCGGCGCGATGCAGGCGCGTTTCGAGGAGCCGGCCTGGCGCGATGCGCTGCGGCTCGGCGTGACCGGCGAGGCGCTCGAAGGCATCGGCAACGCGCTCGTGCGCGCGGGCGCCGCGGATCTCGTCTGCGTCGCGCGGACGGGCCCGGGCGCCGACGCGCTGCATCGCCTGCTGATCCGTCAGGTGGCGGCGCGCACGGGGCTGATCGATCCGCCGTGGGTGGGCGACCTGCTGTTGCTGCCCGGTCGCCAGGAGGTGCTGCGCGCGCTGCGCGCCGGCGAGCCGCAGGTGCTGGGACGACATCTCTCCGACCTGGGGACGACCTTCGCGTGGCGCGGCTGCGCGACCTGCGCGCGGGCGCTGCTGCTGCCGATCTGGCACGGGCCCGCCTGGTACGGCTGCCTGGCGCTGTTCTCGACATCGGCGGACGCCTTCGATGCCGGCGAGGTCCAGCGGCTGCAGGCGATCGCCGATGCGATCAGCACGACGCTGGGCCGGGATTCGCAGCTGGGGCATTCGACATGAGCGCCGCCGGCAACCCGGGCAATTCAGGCAAACCGCGCGACACGGGCAATCCAAGCAATCCGGGCAGGTCGGACGAGCCGGGCAACCCCCGCAGCGTCGATGACTCCGCTGGTGCATCAGCGCCGGAGAACTCCACGCTCGTCGCCGCGATCTCCGCACTGGCGGCGCGCCCCGGCGCCCGCCTGGGCATGGCCGGACTGGTGCTCGGCGCTGGCGTCGCTGCCTTCGGCACGGGCATGGCCCGATTCGAAGCCGGCATCGAGACCGACTTGCGCGTCATGCACGGCCTCGATCGGCTCGATCGCCTTGTCGACGAAGCCGGCGCGCAACTGATGCGGGCGCGCGTCGCCCCGCGGCGCGAGATCGACGCCGGCACCCGCGGCGCTTTCCATCGCCTCACAGCCTTGAGCTTCCAGGCCGAGCAGACGCGCAGCGACCTGATCGCCGGCGTGCGCGGCGGCACGTCGCGCGCGGAGATGGCGGACATGCTGTCGGCCGACCGACGCCTGTGGGACCTGCTGGCCGACGAGAGCGGCCTCGTGCGCGAGGGTTCGGTGGCGATGGCCACGCGTTTGCACGGGGACAGTCAGCGACAGGCGTTGGACGCCGCGCTGGCGGAACGCAAGACCGTGCGCGAGACGTATGTGACCCGCATGCGCGAAGCGTCGCATGACACCGCGGGCAGCTCGCGGGCCTGGGCGGTCGGCGGCCTCGCGGCGATCGCGCTGCTGGTGGCCGCCGCCGTTCGCGGTGTGCGACCTCGACGCACGTCGGCGAAGGATCCGTCGGACGCTTCAGACGCATCCCCCGGCGCGGCACCCCGCGTCCGGCCCGATACCACCGATCTCACGCTCGCCCAAGCCGCCGCCCGTCGACTCGAGGACGGGACGGCGGCGACGCTCGCCGGGCTGGAAGCGCGGATGGCACGGCTGGCCTGGCTGGAACTCCAGTCGGCCGGACACATCGCGCGCCTCGGCACACCGGGCCCGCGTCCGCAAGCGCTGGACCGGGCGGGCGCGCGCGCCAGCCTGCACGCGCTCGACATCGGCCTGCGCGACGCGATCGCGCAGGTGGAAACGCTGATCCACATGAGCAATGCGCTCGACGATCTCGTCGTCCAGCGCGGCAGCGCGGTGCGAAACGAGGCGGCTGCCGCCACCGCCAACACCGCCAACACTGCCGACATGACGGCCGAGTCAGCCGCGATCGCTCAGGAATGGAACCGCCTGCTGGCGCTGGCCTCGGCCGGCGCGGCCGCGGCCTCGCGCGTCGCGCATCAGACGCTGGACCGCCTTGAGATCAGCGCCGCACTGCTGGGCCGCTGGATCGGGCTGGTGGACGAAGCCATCGCGCTCGCCGAGCAGTCCGGCCTGGCGCCGCTGCCGGCCGAGGCCGGCTCGCTCAAGCCGGCAGACGCCGCCACCTTGTGGCAGGCGCTGGGCCGCGTCCGCGCACGGCTGAAGCGCGCGGCGGCCTGAACCTTCCGGAGACCGCGGGCACGACCCGCGCCATCAACACCCTGCCCGGTCCGGTCCGGGGATCCAGGCCGTCGAGTCGTTCGATCTCCTCCAGCGCGTCGATCACATCGAGGATCTCGGCCATCGCCAGCGGCGCATCGGCGTCGAAGGTCCACGTGCGCAAATGGGCACGATCGCGGGCCCGTTGATCGAGGGGACGCGCACCGATCGCGCGCCGTTGCCATCGGGGGTTCATCGACGATCGCCCGGCGCGCTCACGCCGCCGCCAGTGCCGGGAACGACAGGCCGAGCGCGGACGCGGCCGTGGCGCTTGTCGCGACCATCGGCGCCATCGCGGTCAGCGCCGCGCGGCGATCGTGCTGCGCGAGGAACTCCGCGGCCTTGTCCGCCGCCAGCGGGCGGCCGTAGAAATAGCCCTGGATCTCGTCGCAGCCCATCTCCACGAGGCGGGCGCGCTGCTCCTGCGTCTCGACGCCCTCGGCCAGCACCGTCAGCTGCAGGCTGTGCGCGAGGCCGACGACCGCGTGCACGATGCACGACGGATTCGCCTTCGGATCGAGGCTCATGCCGCGCACGAAGGACTGGTCGATCTTGAGCTTGTTCAACGGAAACCGCTTCAGGTAGGCGAGGCTGGAATAGCCGGTGCCGAAGTCGTCGATCGCCAGCGCCAGACCGAGCCCGCGCAGCGCTTCCAGCACGTCCATGACCTTCTCCGGGTCCTGCATTGCGGTGCTCTCGGTGAGCTCGATCTCCACGTGTGCCGGATCGACGCCGGACACGGCCAGCCCGTGGCGGATCGTGTCCAGGAAGCCCGCCTGCTGGAACTGCCGCATCGACACGTTGACCGCGATGACCACCGGTTCCGCGCGGCCCTCGTTCCACAGGCGCGCCTGGTGGCAGGCCTGCTCGAAGACCCAGGCGCCGATCGGCACGATCAGGCCGGACTCCTCGGCGAGCGGGATGAACTCCACCGGCGAGACCAGGCGGCCCTGGCGCTTCCAGCGCAGCAGTGCCTCGAAGCCGCGCAGCGCGCCGGTCGCGAGGTCCTGCTGCGGCTGGTAGTGCAGCGCCAGCTCGCCGCGCTCGATCGCGTGCTGCAGATCGGCTTCCATGTCGAGCCGCTCCAGCGTCTGCGTCTGCAGGTGCGCCGAGTACGGCACCAACTGGTCGCCGCCCGCGCGCTCGGCCGACTGCAGCGCGGCATCGGCCTTGCGCAGCAGCGTCTCGGCGTTGCCGCCGTCCTCGCGGCTGTCGACCTCGCCCAGGCTCAGCGTCAGGAAGACCTCGTGGCGGTTGACGCGGAACGGCCGGGCCAGTTCCTCGCGCAGGTGGGCGATGGCGGCGACGTGTTCCGCGCTCGGGCCCTCGTAGAGCACCGCGATCATCGCGCCGTCCAGGCGGAACAACTGGGCGCCGTGGGCGCGGGCCGCGGCCTCGAGTCGCCGTCCGACGTCGAGCATCAACTGGTCCGCGTGACGATGGCCGAGGCTGACGACGACGCGTTCGAAGCGGTCCAGCTTGCCCAGCACCAGCGTCAGGTCCGCGCCGTCCAGTTGGGCGAGCCGGCGCTCCAGGCTGCGGCGATGCGGCAGCCCGGTCAGCGGATCGTGGACGGCCTGGTGCGCGAGGACATCCTCCGAGCGCAGCCGCGCCCACACGTGGTGGATCATGAACAGCGCCGTCACTGCAGTGATCAGGTTGAAGACGTGGACGACGGTGCCGATCTGGTCGATGCGATGGGTGGCCTGCTCGCTGCTGCGGTAGACCATGGCGTCGATCTCGTCCTGGAGCGCGTCGATGTCGCCGCGGACCTGGTTGGTCAGCCGGTTCAGTTCGAACAGCACCGCCTCGGCCGCGCCGGGCTTGGGGTTGTCGGCGACGGCGTCGAAGCGCGGCGTCAGCGCGAGGATGGACTCGAAACCCACCTGCATCCGCCCGATGACGTCCTTGTGCTCGGTCTGCGCGCGCAGGGCCTGGAGGTTGGCGTCCATGTCGCGGCGCGTGTCGCGCTCGAGCATGACGAAGCGGTCATGGCTGATCGAGTTCGCGAAGTACTTGTTCATCGCCAGTTGATGCAGCAGCAGCGAGGACTCGAACTCCGAGAGGTGATGCAGCAGCGGCACCTTCTCCTTGAGCAGCGGCGTGGCGCTGCTGCGGATGCTGGCGGTCATCCAGTCCATGGCGACGGACATGCCGATGCTGAGCGCCACCAGCGCGGCCAGCAGACCGTAGACGCCCCAGCGGTAGGGCCGGCTCACCGTGTGATTCATGAGCGTTCTCCGTCGTAGCGGGTGTTCAGGGGTGTTCGGGGGTGCCGAGGCGTCCGGGTGTCCGGGCGTACAGGCTTCCAGGCGCTCGGCCATCGCGTCGCTCAGGCACTGAGTCGCGCGACCGCTTCGCCGGTGCCCGGCGCGAGGTCCCGGCGGATCCGCTGGCTGCCGACCACCGCGGCGCCCACCAGCATCGCGACGCACAGCGCGACCAGCAGGCCGCGGGCGTTCAGGTAGCCCTCCTCGCCCTCCTCCGCCGCGGCGCTGATGAGCGCGGTCTGGCGGTCCTTGAGGGCATCGAGGTCGGCCATGGTCTTCAGCTGCGCCGCGCGCAGTTCGCCCACGAGCAGCGCGCCGGCCTCCTCGCGGTGGCGGTCCTTGAGCAGCGCGACGAAGCGCTGCTGCAGCGGCACGTAGTCCGAGAACGAGCGCGACAGGCGCGCGATGTCCGCGGCGCCGTTTTCCAGTGCGGGCTGGTGCTTCAGCGACTCGATGGTGGCGGCGATCTCGCGCGTCTGGCGGCCGGTGTCCACGAGCGCGGCGGCGATGCGGGTCTCGTCCTCAAAGATCAGCGCGTTGCGCAGGCCGCGGCCGACGGCGTTGACCTGGTCGGACATGTCGCCCAGGCGCTGGACCAGCGGGAGGCGTTCGCGCTCGATCTGGCGCAGGCTGGCGCTGACGGCGGCCAAACGCGACACGACCACGCCGGTGCTGAGGGCCGACAGCGCGAGCAGGAGCAGGAACACGGCCGCGAGGCGCGTGCCGGTGCTGAGCGACTGGATGGATTTCATGCGGACCCCGCGTGGCTTGTCTCGATGGCCGGCGGCCGCTGGCGTACGAGCGACGTTGTCCGGGCTGCGGCGATGTTCGGAGGCGCACGTTGGGATCGGGTTACGACGGCTCACCGCGCGCATTACAGGCGTAATGCGGTGGGGCGCCGCCTACCTCTTCCGGGGGGTGACGACGTCCGGGCGAGGGAGCGGCCCGGGGAGACCGCGCGGCCTGGGGGCTCGGCGCGGGCCCTCTAGAATCGCCCTCATGACGACCCCGACCGCCCCTGCCTCGACCGCTGCGCGCCCCGTGCGCAGCCAGTACGAAGACTTCATGCGCCACGTGTACGAGCACGGCGTGGCCAAGGGCGACCGGACGGGGACGGGCACGCGCAGCGTGTTCGGGCACCAGATGCGATTCGACCTGAGCGAGGGGTTCCCGCTGGTCACGACGAAGAAGGTGCACCTGAAGTCGATCATCCTGGAGCTGCTGTGGTTCCTGCGCGGCGACTCCAACGTCAAGTGGCTGCAGGAGCGCGGCTGCTCGATCTGGGACGAGTGGGCGCGCGAGGACGGCGACCTGGGCCCGGTCTACGGCGTGCAGTGGCGCAGCTGGCCGAAGGCGGGCGGCGGGCACGTGGACCAGATCGCGGAGGTGGTGAAGCAGCTGAAGACCAATCCGGATTCGCGCCGGATCATCGTCTCGGCGTGGAACGTGGCGGAGCTGGACCAGATGGCGCTGATGCCCTGCCACGCGTTCTTCCAGTTCTACGTGGCGGACGGCAAGCTGTCGTGCCAGCTGTACCAGCGCAGCGCGGACATCTTCCTGGGCGTGCCCTTCAACATCGCGAGCTACGCGCTGCTGACGCAGATGCTGGCGCAGCAATGCGGGCTGGGTCTGGGGGACTTCATCTGGACGGGCGGGGATTGCCACATCTACTCGAACCACTTCGAGCAGGTGGAGACGCAGCTGTCGCGCAGCCCGTTCGCGTATCCAACGATGCAGATCAAGCGCAAGCCGGACTCGATCTTCGACTACGAGTTCGAGGACTTCGAGCTGCAGGACTACCAGCACCACGCGGCGATCAAGGCGCCGGTGGCGGTGTGAGCGGCGGAAGCTGAACTCACATGGCGCTGAGGCCGGAGGATCTCACCGAAGAGGAGATGCTTGCGGTCGAGGCGCGGTTTCCGGAGTTTGCCCTTCAGGCGACCTCGACCTTCGCCGTCGCGAGCGAGCGCTCATGCGCCCTCTTGCGGCGTGCCGACCACCACGCCTTGATCGACGGGTGCCCCCAGTATTTGTCGAAGAAGTAGTGGAGGACGGTGTTGACCAGCGGCTCGATGAACGTCACCAGGCCCGCGATGGCGATGCTTCCGGTGAGCAGGTAGGTCACCGTGAAAGAGGTCCCGAGGTGAAGCACTCCGAACGTTGCAGTCTTGGCCATCTCGCATCCCCTTCCAGCCGAGTTTGATCTTGCTCGAGATGGTACGGATCGCTGATGCGACCGGCCAATCGCCTTTGCTCATCGCGAAGATAGGTGCTGCACGACTGATGGTCTGGACTGGCCCCCTCCGCCCTTCTCAAAGCGGCAGGGCAAGACCTGGCACTCAGCGGGAGGACTCATGTTCCGCGGGAGCTCTGGCACCAGTCACTTTGCTGCGACGGAATTCCCACGGAGGGGTTGGCGTCGTCTCGCTCCATAGGCCGCGCCGCGCGCGCCGGGCATCGATCTCCTCGGCTGAGTACAGGGTGCGTTGTGCGGCCGGTTGCTCCCGCTCGTACGCCTTGTAGTGCCAGGCCAGGCCTGCTCTCAGTTGGGCTTGGCCGACATCGACCGAACGCACGCGGACAAGCCCGAGGATGCGGCCGTAGCGATCTCTCTTCTTCCAGTCCACGACAACCTCCTGCCGGAAGACCAGCTCCGAGAGGTGCTGCCGCGAACGCTCCCCAAAGGCTTGGCGCTTCTCCGGTGCATCGATACCCACCAGTCGCACGCGATGCGGATGGTGCTCGCTGTCCAGCACGGTCAGCGTGTCGCCATCAGAGAGGCCGACGACTTCGCCGCGGAGCGTCGCTGCGCCGGCGGTGCCGAGCAAGCTGCAAAAGAGGACGGCGATCCGAACTGCGTGGGGCGAGGAAAACGGAGAGAAGCATCTGCCGGAGGGAACGGACATGAACGGTGCGGAGTGGCGGCGGGACCCGGTTTGTAGGTCATTTCCCGACAGCGAGTTGATGGATTTGCCGGCATTCGCACAAATGATAAAAGTGCAAAATTCATTTCACGTTGTTACGTCGTAAAGAGCGGCGGCAACGTCCCCGCTTTTCCTCCCTGAGCGGGGTCGACATCAGTCGATTACGCCCGGCGGCGCGCAAGCGGTCCGGGCTTCTTTTTTTGCTCGCGCAGCGAAGAGGATGGCTGCCACCGACCGACAAGAAATGCGAATTCTGCTAATCGACGCATCGTCCTCGTTCCGACGGCGGCTTCGAGACCGACTGACCCGGGTGCCTGGCGCGGCAGTGGTGGGAGAGGCCGAGCATGAGGATCAAGCCGTCATGGCCGCAGGCCTGTGCAGGCCGGACGTCATCCTCACCGACTTGACCCTCTCCACGGGCAACGGCTTCTCGGCGGTCCAGCGACTCCGGGCCCAGGGGTTTCAAGGCACGGCGTATGCCGTCACCTGTGGGGACGAAAGCGTGTTCGGGCCACTGTGTATCGCCGCAGGCATCGACGGCTACTACGACAAGGTCCATGACCTGGACCGTCTGGTGCAGGCGCTGGCCGTGATCGCGGATGCCCCGACCCCACCCACGCGGTCGAGGCTCAAGATCGCTGACCTCTGACGGCTTGTGGCACGAACCGGCCTTGCGCCCATTCGTCGCGGAAAAACACGAGGTCTGAATGCTCCGCCGCATCCTGTACGTCGCCTCGATTGCTGAAGGCAAGACCGACCGGGTGCTGACGCAAGCGGGACGAACGACCCGCGGGCCTGCAGCTCTCCCCTGCCGCGATGCGAGGCATGGCGCTGGCCTCCTGAGCCGATGGCGGCGAGCCGCGCGCGAAGCCCCGGACGCGTGGCAGAGTCGGGGGGATCAACAGCCAAAGATCGACACTGGACATGAAGCTCCTCATCACCGGACTGAACGGCACCGTGGCTCCCTGGGTCGGCCGTGAAGCGGAAACGCGAGGCTGGGACGTGGTGGGTTGGGACCGCGGCGCGGTGGACCCTGCCGATGAGGCCGCCGCCCTGGCCTTCCTGCGCGCCGAGGCGCCGGAGGCCATCGTCCACCTGGCGATGGGCGCCGAGTCGTGGGCAGCTCAGCTGGCAGGCTTCGCGAGGCTGCACGGGGTGCCCCTGGTCTTCGTGAGCACCGCGATGGTCTTCGACGCTTCGTCAGGGGGACCTCATCGGCCAAGCGACCAGCGGACCGCAAAGGACGACTACGGGCAGTACAAGATTCGATGCGAGGACGCGGTGCTGACGGCTTATCCGTCGGCGACCGTGGCCCGCATCGGTTGGCAGATCGCGCCGGATGGTGTCGGCAACAACATGCTCCGTCACCTGGATGAGCAGCACGCCCGGGATGGGCGCATCCGCGCGAGTTCAGCCTGGCGTCCGGCGTGCTCGTTCATGTCCGACACCGCGGCGGCGCTCTGCGATCTCGTTCAGGAAGGCACCGGCGGGCCGGTTCATCTGGACAGCAACGCCTTGGATGCGCTGACCTTCGACCAGTTGGTTCAGAAGTTGGGAAAGAAGTTCGAGCGGAATTGGGTGGTCGAGGTGACGCAGGAGTACGTGCATGACCAGCGGCTCGTGAATGAGAGCGGCGGCTCGATGCTGCCGCCGCTGAGCGTCCATTTGGGGTGATGGGGCGCGCGTCCTCTGACTGAATGAGCGAGGCTTCAGCTTGCTCCGGTTCTGAACGCGGCTCAGGGCGCCGGAGCGGCCAACTGGCCCAGCACCTCTGCGCGTCCGTCGGCCCAGCGCAGCGCGACGCCTTCACCAGACGCGGGATGGATTCCGCTGAGCCCGGTGATCGTCACCTGGTGCGTGATGACCACCAGCACGCCCGGTCCGCGCCAACCGGCCAGCAGCGCGGTGGCATCGCGCAGTTGGCCGGCTTCGCGCTCCATCTGCCCGAAGAAGGAGCCGAAGGCCGGCTGCTCTTTCACCGGCAAGCCGGGGAAAGCCAGCCGCGCCGTCTCCAACGTGCGACACCAGGGCGACGCCCACACCGCGGTGATGCGCAATTTGCCCAGGCGCTGGCGCAGCGCCTCGCCGATGCGGCGCGCCTGATCGCGCCCCGCGTCGCTGAGGTTGCGCTGCGTGCCGCAATCACCGAGCTTGAGCCCCGGCGGGTCGCCGCCCCCTGGCGCCAGCGCATGGCGGTAGAGCACCACGTCGCCGTCGCGCAGGTCCACCGCCCAGACGGGCGCAAGCAGCAGACAAAGCAGGCAGGCTAGACAGAACTTCATGGCGGCCTATTGTGAACCGGGGGCGCGAAAGCCCTTTCGCACTGACATACTCGGCCCGTGCACGACCTAGAGCAGATCATCGTCCTCTTCGTCGCAGCGGTGCTTCTGGCCGCTGCCGCAAGAAGGATGGGCGCCCCCTACCCCGTCTTCCTGGCGGTAGGCGGCGCGGTGCTCGCATTGCTACCCGGCGCGCCTCATCTCACCTTGCCACCCGACCTGGTGCTTGCCCTCTTCGTAGCACCGATCCTGGTCGACGCGGGATACGACGCGTCACTGCGCGACCTGAAGGACAACTGGCTTCCGCTGGCAAGCCTGGTGATCGTCGCGGTCAGCCTGACCACCGCGGCGGTCGCGCTGGTCGCGCACACCTTGGTGCCGACCCTGCCCTGGGCCGCCGCCATCGCGCTCGGGGCCATCGTGGCTCCGCCAGACGCCGTGGCCGCGACCGCCGTCCTTCGCCCGCTGCATCCGCCGCAACGCATCCTCGGCATCCTGGAGGGCGAGAGCTTGCTGAACGACGCCAGCGCGCTCTTGATCTACCGCTTGGCCGTTGGCGCCGTCGCGGCAGGAAGTTTCTCCCTGCAAGCCATTGCGCCGGCCTTCGTCCTCAGCGTGGTCGGCAGCCTCGTCGCCGGGCCCGCGCTGGGCTTGCTGACGCAGCGGCTGCTCGAACGCGTCCAGCACATCCCGACGGCGATCATCATGCAGTTCGTCGGCGCCGTGGGGGTCTGGCAACTGGCCGAGCACCTCGGCCTGTCGGGCGTGCTCACCACGGTGTGCTTCGCCATGACATTGGCTCGCATCGCACCTGCCCGCATCGAGGCGCGCGTCCGCGTCCCCACCAACGCCGTGTGGGCGACGGTCGTCTTCGCGCTCAACATCTTTGCGTTCATCTTCATCGGCCTGCAGTTGCGCCCGATCCTCCTCGACCTGCCCGAGGCCACGCGAGACCACTATCTGACCGTTGCGGCCGCCGTGCTGCTGACCGTCATCGTGGTGCGGATTGCCTGGCACATGGCGTTCAACGCGATGCTCGGCGCGTTCGGCAAGAGACATCGCGTCAAGGTGGCGCGGCTGATGCTGAAGCCGACCGTCGGCAGCGGTCTCGTCATCTCGTGGGCCGGCATGCGAGGCATCGTCACGCTTGCCGCAGCCCTGGCGCTTCCAGCACAGTTCCCCGGGCGAGACCTCATCGTGCTCACCGCATTCCTGGTCGTCCTGGGCACCCTGCTCATCCAGGGCCTGACGCTCAAGCCGCTTCTTCGCTTGCTCAACCTGCGGGACGGCGACCCGGTGGGCGAAGAGGAAACGGCGGCGCGGCAGCGAATGCTCGAGGCCGCCTTTGCCCGGCTGCCGAAAGACTCGACACCCGTGCACGACCTGGTGCGCAAGAACCTGAAGATGCACCTGGGCCGGCCACTTCACGACACCGGCAGCGCCTTCGCGTCGTTCGGCGCCGAGTACGACGACGCCTATGAAGGGGCGCTCGACGCCGCTCGGCAGACGCTCCTGACCATGCGCGACGCGGCGGAGATCGGCGACGACGCCTTCCATACCCTGGAGAACGAACTGGACTGGCTGGAGGCGTCAGACCCACTGCGCGCAGCCAACGCGGACTCGACGGAGTAGCTGCCAAGCTGCACCAGTTGGCCAGCGCCTCAATGTCGCGCCAGCCATCGACCGGTGTCTGCCAAACATTCGCGCTGCAGCACGCGATTGTTCCGACCCGCACAATGACCTGTTCCCCCGCCCACCGTTGATGGGCAGAGCGCGCGTCGTTACGCTGTCGTATCGATAGGAGCGCCCGGATCGACCTCCGGGCCATTGACGTATGCAGCAGTTCGACTTTGATCTCTTCGTGATCGGCGCTGGTTCCGGCGGCGCACGCGCCGCCCGGGTCGCCGCAAAGCACGGCGCGCGCGTGGGCATCGCCGAGGGCGCCAATTTCGGCGGCACCTGCGTCAACCGCGGTTGCGTCCCCAAGAAGCTGATGGTCTACGCGAGCCGTTTCCCCGATGCGTTCAAGGCCGGCAAGGCGTTCGGATGGGACGCGCCGGAGGCCCGCTTCGACTGGCACGCGTTGATGAACAACAAGGACACCGAAATCGACCGCCTGGAGAGCGTCTACGAGCGCAACCTCCACGGGGTAGGCGTGCAGACCTTCCCCGAACATGCCACGCTGCTGGGCGCCCACACCGTGCGGCTGCGCAGCAGCGGCAAGGTCGTGACGGCCGAGCGGATCCTGATCGCCACCGGCGCGGCCCCTGACCGCCCCAGCTTCCCCGGCGTCGAACTGGCGATCACCTCGGACGAGCTCTTCCATCTGAGCGAGCAGCCGCGGCGCCTCCTGATCGTCGGAGGCGGCTACATCGCCGTCGAGTTCGCCAGCGTCTTTGCCGGCCTGGGCAGCCAGGTGACCCAGCTCGTGCGGGGCCCGGCGCTGCTTCGCGGCTTCGACGGCGAGATCGCCGAGACACTGCGCGAGCATCTGTCCATGCGCGGCGTCGACCTGGTCTTCGATGACCGCATCGAAGTGCTGCGGCGGGAAGGCGCGGCCCTGCGCGTCGCCACGACCGGCGGGCGCTCCTTCGAGGTGGATGCCGTCCTGCTCAGCACCGGCCGCCGCCCGAACATCGAAGGCCTGGGGCTCGAGGCGGCCGGCGTCGAGGTCAACGACAAAGGCGCCATCGTGGTCGGCCCCGGCGGCAGCACGACCGTCGCATCGATCTTCGCCATCGGTGACGTCACCGATCGTCTGAACCTGACGCCGGTGGCCATCCGCGAGGGTCAGGCGTTTGCGGACCGCCACTACGGCCACATCGAGGTGCCGGAGATCGACTACGCGCTGGTCCCGACCGCGGTCTTCACCACGCCCGAGATCGGCGTCGTGGGCCTGACCGAAGCGCAGGCGCGCGAACGCTTTCCCGGCCTGCGCGTGCTGAAGACCCGGTTCCGCTCGATGGCGCAGGCCTTCGCCGGCTCGCGGGATCAGGTCTTCTTCAAGGTGCTCGTCGATGACGCGACCGACCGCGTGGTGGGCGTGCACCTGCTCGGCGACGGGGTCGCGGAGATGATCCAGTTCATCGCCGTCGCCTTGAAGGCGAACGCGACCTGGCAGGACTTCCGCAGCACGGTCGCCCTGCATCCGACCATCGCCGAAGAACTCGTCACGCTCAAGTGAGATCGGCGAGGCGGATCGCCCCCGCCTCGCGCCTCGCCTTCTCGCCTCGCGCGGACCATGCACGGGGCCCTTCCGCTTGTCCTACACGCACTCGCACCGCTCTCCGGCAGAGGCAAGTCCCGACCCCCGGCACCATTCACGGCAACTCACCAGAGCACTGCCATGACCACCAACCCGCCGATCTCCGCCGCCGACATCCTCCTGGCCCACATCACGTCCGCGCGCCCCGCCGTGCGCGTCGAAGACGTCGAGCTGCACAGCTCGGCGCGCCGCCTGAGCAACGCCGCGCTGGACGCGCTGGTCGAGCTCGCGGCACTGACCGAGACGACCGACGAAGCCGCCGCCGAGGCAGGCTATCGCAAGGCCATCGCCAACGATCCCTGCCACATCGAGGCCTTCGCGCAGCTGACCTCGCTGCTCAGCCGCCAGGGCCGTCATGACGACGCGCTGGAGCTGATCGACCAGGCCGTCGGCTGGTGCAGCGACATCGCGTCGCTGTACTTCTTCGCCGGCAAGGTCCAGGAGAGCGCCGGCCGCCTGACGCAGGCCATCGCGGCCTTCGAGCAGGCGCTGGACCTGAACCCGGCGCTGGCTGAAGCGCATTACCGCCTGGGCTCGCTGTGCGAGCAGCTCGGCGAGCCGCGCGCCTCCGCCGCCCACTTCCGCGTCTATCGCCGCCTCGTGGACGAGAACCAGTCCAACCTGCGTCTGAGCTGAGGGCCCTCGCGCCGCTTCAGCGGCGACGCGCCCCCTCTGCCGCCACTGCTGGACTCGACGTGTCTGCTGGCGCGAACCGCGCTCACACACGCTGTGTTCCGCGCGGCTCAGCCGCGCGCATGACGACTCGGCGCCATACCCACGTGCCGGCTGAACGCCGTGCTGAAGGTGCTCGTCGAGCCGTAACCGACGCGCTCCGCCACTTCCGAGACCGGCACCTTGCCCGCCCGCAGCAGCTCCTTGGCGATCTCCATGCGCCAGGCCAGCAAGTATTCCATCGGCGCGACGCCGACCGTGCGCGTGAAGCGCTCGTAGAACGCGGACCGCGACAGCGCCGCGAGCTTCGCCAGTTGCGCCACCGTCCACGCGCGCTCGACCCGGGCGTGCATCTGCTGCAGCGCCTTCGCGAGCCGCTCATCGGCGAGCCCGCGCAGCAGGCCCGCCGGTGCGTCCGCGGTGGAGCTCGCCCGCATCGCCTCGATCAGCATGGCTTCGACCAGGCGCGACATCATGAATTCGCCGCCGGGCTTGGGCGCCATCGCCTCCTCGCTGACCAGTTGCACGAGCAGCGCCAGTCGGGATGAGCCTCGCACGTGCACCACGCGCGGCAGCAACGCCACCAGCAGGCCTGGATCGGTACAGTCGAAGGCGAACGCGCCGCCGAGCGAGCGCATGTCAGCCGGACCGCGGCGCTCGCCATAGCGCAACTCGCCGCGCGTCTTCGCGGCTTCCCGCGGATCCATCGGCATCACCGGCACCGCGTCCACGCTCGATAGCGTGAAGGCCGGTGTCGTCGGCAGCAGGACGAAGTCGCCGGCCTGCAGCGTCACCGCGTCATGGCCATCGACCGCCAATCGGCTGTGCCCTTCCAGCACGATGCAGAAGCTCGGCTGGCCGTACTCGGTGTACCGCACCGCCCAGCCGCCCTTGCCGCTGATCAGGTTGGCCATGACCGCGCGCGGGCGCAGCAGGCGCACGACATCGGAAAGCGGATCGCTCATGTCCGGACGATGGCCAAAGAAATGCGGACGATACACCCTCGTTCGTCCGGCGACGGATCTCTATCGTGGCTCCCTGTTCCCACCCACCCATGGAGATTCCCGATGAAGACCGTCCTGATCACCGGCTGCTCGTCCGGCTACGGCCTCGCCACCGCCCGCCACTTCCACGCCCAGGGCTGGCAGGTCATCGCCACCATGCGCACCCCGCGCGACATCGACATCCCGCCCTCCTCCCGCTTGCGGGTCGTGGCGCTGGACGTCACCCGACCGGAGAGCATCGCCCGCGCGCTCGAGGACATCGGGACCATCGATGTGCTGGTGAACAACGCCGGCATCGGCCTGTTCGGCGCCTTCGAAGCGACGCCGATGACCACCGTGCGCGACGTCTTCGAGACCAACACCTTCGGGACCCTGGCGATGTGCCAGGCGGTGATCCCCCGCCTGCGCGAGCAGCGCTCGGGCACCATCGTCAACGTGACGTCCAGCGCGACGCTGGCGCCCTTCCCGCTCGTGGCGGCCTACACGGCCAGCAAGACGGCGATCGAGGGGTTCAGCGCCTCGCTGGCGCTGGAGCTGCGCGACTTCGACGTGCGCGTGCGCCTCGTCGAACCCGGCTACGGCCCGGGCACGAACTTCTCGGCGAACGCCGGCGAACGTATCCAGGGCCTGATCACGGCGCCCTACGCGGCCTACGCGCAGCGCATCTTTGCGGAGTTCGTCGGCGCTTCGCTCACGACGACGCCGGAGGACGTCGCCGAGGCCGTCTGGCTGGCCGCCAACGACACGACGGATCGCCTGCATCGCGCCGCCGGGCCGGATGCGGTGGCGCTCGCCGAGCGCCGTTGATCGATGCCTGCTCAGTACTTCGCCGGCACGAACATCGACTCCGGCACCGGATGCCGCATGTAGTCGTCGTGCCGCTCGCGATCCGGCAGGCGGATCTCGGTGCGTTCGACCTCGTGGTACGGGAACTGGTCCAGCAGATGCTGGATGCAGTTCAGCCGCGCGCGCTTCTTGTCGTCGGCCGCCACCACCCACCACGGCGCCTCGGGGATGTGCGTGCGGTCGAGCATCACTTCCTTGGCGCGCGTGTAGTCCTCCCAGCGGCGGCGCGACTCGAGGTCCATCGGCGACAGCTTCCACTGCTTGAGCGGATCGTGGATGCGGCCCAGGAAGCGCAGGTGCTGCTCCTCGTCGCTGATGGAGAACCAGTACTTGATCAGCGTGATGCCGGAGCGCACCAGCATGCGCTCAAACTCGGGCACCGAGCGGAAGAACTCCTCGACGTCGTCCTCGCCGCAGAAGCCCATCACCCGCTCGACGCCGGCGCGGTTGTACCAGCTGCGGTCGAAGAGCACGATCTCGCCGGCGGCCGGCAGATGCGGCACGTAGCGCTGGAAGTACCACTGCGTGCGCTCGCGGTCGTTGGGCGCGGGCAGCGCCACCACGCGGCACACCCGCGGGTTGAGCCGCTGCGTGATGCGCTTGATCGCCCCGCCCTTGCCGGCGGCGTCGCGGCCCTCGAAGAGGATCACGACCTTCTGCCGCGTGTGGTGCACCCAGTCCTGCAGCTTCACCAGCTCGCGCTGCAGGCGGAACAGGTGCTTGAAATAGGCGATGCGCTCGCCGTGCGCGCTGTCGGAATCGCTCTCGTCCAGCGCGCGCAGCGCCTCGTCGACGTGGCGGTCCTCGATCTCCAGCTCCAGTTCCTCGTCGTAGCCGTCCTGCAGGTCGCGGCGGATGCGTTCGACGAGATCGTCGCGGTCGGATGCTGAGCTCATGGTCGGCGGGGACGGAATGGTGGAAGCCTCGATCATCCGCCAGCGCGGTGACGGCGGCGTGACGATGCCCCGGCCGACCGATCCGGCCTCATCCCGAGGGATGAGGCGCGTCTCCCCGCCCCGAACGAGCCGGCATGCATCCCCCGTGCTGACGACACCGCCCCGCCATGGCCGGACAGTGGGTCTTCCACAGGAGGATCCCGCTCATGGCCTACCAGCTCAAGATCAACGGCAAGCTGCGGAGCGTCGATGTCGACGGCGACACCCCGCTGCTCTGGGTGCTGCGCGACGTCGTCGGCCTGACCGGCACCAAGTTCGGGTGCGGCATGGCGATGTGCGGCGCCTGCACCGTGCACCTCGACGGCAATCCCGTCCGCTCCTGCTCCTTCCCCGTCGAGGGCGTCGGCAAGCAGGCCATCACCACGATCGAGGCCATCGGCCAGACCCCCGTCGGCAAGCGCATCCAGGCCGTCTGGGTCGACAAGGACGTGCCGCAGTGCGGCTATTGCCAGTCGGGCCAGATCATGTCGGCCTGCGCGCTGCTCAAGCAGAACCCGCGCCCCACCGAGGCCGACATCGACGCCGCGATGTCGGGCAACCTGTGCCGCTGCGGCACCTACCCGCGCATCAAGTCCGCCATCCTGATGGCGGCCGCCGGCGCGCCGGTCAAGGGGTGAGCCATGGAACGCCGTGATTTCCTCAAGATCGGCGCCGGCACGGGCGGCGCCTTCGTCGCCTCGTTCTGCCTGCCCCTCCGCGCAGACGCCGCCGGTGCCGCGAAGGCCGCCAAGGGCGGGACCGCTGCTTCCTCCGCGGTCGCCTCCTTCGAACCCAGCGTCTACATCCGCATCGCGCCGTCCGGCAAGGTCACCTATGTGATCCCCTTCGTCGAGATGGGCCAGGGCTCCTTCACCGCCATCCCGATGATGCTGGCCGAGGAGATGGACGTCCCGCTCTCGACCGTCACCATCGAGCAGGCCCCGGCCGACGAGAAGCGCTACGCCAACCCGGTCTTCGGCATGCAGATCACGGGCGGGTCGGCCTCGATGATCGCCGCGTGGAAGGCGGTGCGAACCGCCGGCGCGACCTGCCGCGCGATGCTGGTCAACGCCGCCGCCGACACCTGGCAATGCACGGCGCAGGAATGCGTCACGCGGGACGGCAAGGTCGTGCAGGCGGCCACCGGCAAACAGCTGGCGTACGGCGCGCTCGTGACCAAGGCCGCCGGGATGCCCGTGCCCAAGGACGTGCCGCCGAAGGACCCGAAGGCCTACCAGCTCGTCGGCACGCCGGCCAAGCGGCTGGACACGAGGAGCAAGACCAACGGCAGCGCCCAGTTCGGCATCGACACGCGCCTGCCCGGCATGAAGGTCGCCGCGATCACGCACTGCCCGGTGGTCGGCGGCAAGGTGCGCCGCGTGGACGACAGCAAGGCGCTGGCCGTGCGCGGCGTGCGTCGGGTGCTGGTCGCGGACGACATCGTCGGCGTGGTCGCGGACCACTACGGCGCCGCGCGCAAAGGCCTCGCCGCGCTGGTCATCGATTGGGACGAGGGGCCGAATGCGGGTTTCTCCACCACGGCCTGGAAGACCTCGGTGCGCGACGCGCTCAAGCGCAAGGGCATCGTGTCCAAGCAGGAGGGCGACTTCGCCGCGGCCAAGGCCGCGCCGGGCACCCGGCTCGTCGAGGTCGAGTACGACGCGCCGACGATGGTCCACGCGCCGCTGGAGCCGATGAACTGCACCCTGCACTTCCACGACGGCGCCTGCGACGTATGGCTCGGCACGCAGGCGCCGGTGAAGGCGCAGCAGGCGATCGCCGCCGTCAGCAGCGTGCCGGTCGAGAAGATCCAGGTCCACAACTTCCTGATCGGCGGCGGCTTCGGACGCCGGCTCGACGCCGAATACGTCGGCCAGGCCGCGAAGCTCGCCCGGCAGGTCGACTTCCCGCTCAAGGTGATCTACAGCCGCGAGGAGGACATCCGCCATGGCAGCTTCCGCCCGCTCTACTGCGACGAGATGGCCGCGACGCTCGACAGCGCCGGCAAGATCACGGCGATCTCGCACCGCCTGTCCGGCTCGTCGATCGTGGCTCGCTACGCGCCGCAATGGCTGCAGCCCGGCGTCGCCGATCCCGACGCCGTCGAGGCCGCCGAGACGCCTTATTCGATCCCCGCGAAGATCGTCGAGTACGTCCCGGTCGAGCCGCCGTCCGGCTACATGACCGCGTTCTGGCGCGGCGTCGGCCCCAACCACAACGCCTGGGCCGTCGAGGGCTTCATGGACGAGCTCGCCGTCACGGCCAAGGCCGATCCGGTGGCCTTCCGCCTCGCGCACCTGAACGACAACCCTCGGCTGAAGGCGGTGCTGGAGACCGCCGCTGCGAAGTCCGGCTGGGGCACGCCGCTGCCGGCGCGTACCGGCCGGGGCGTGGCGGTGCTCAACGCCTGGGGCAGCCACATCGCGATGGTGATGGAGCTCAGCGTCACGCCCGACGGCGCGGTGATGCTGCGCCGTCTGACCACGGCGCTGGACTGCGGCATCGCCGTCAACCCGGACAGCGTCGTCGCGCAGATGGAAGGCGGTCACATCTTCGGCCTGACGGCGGTGATGCTGGGCAAGCTCACCATCGACAAGGGCCGCGTGGAACAGAGCAACTTCCACGACTTCCCGCTGATGCGCATCGACCAGACGCCGCGGATCGACGTGCACCTGGTCCGCAGCGGCGCGGAGCCCGGCGGCGTCGGCGAGATCGGCACCGCAATCATCGCGCCGGCCTACATCAACGCGCTGTATGCCGCGACCGGCAAGCGCTTCCGCAGCTATCCCGTCGCCGTCGAGGAGCTGAAGGCATGAACCACCCGATCTCCCCCTCCACCGGTCGTCCGGGCTCGGCGATCATCCCGACGACCACCTCGGCGATCACCTTGGCAGCCGTCGCAACAGCGATGCGCGGCGCGCTGGTGGTGCTGGCCGCGTCCGCCGGACTCGCCGCCACCGCGCACGCTCAGGACGCCCGCCCCGCCGCCGCGTCGGCCGCGGTCGCCCCGCTGCGCACGGTGCAGAGCTTCGACGCGATCGCCGATCCGAAGGAGCGCTCGCGGGCGATCTTCGTCGAGGCCGGCCGCGTCATCCAGAGCCCGCGCTGCGTGAACTGCCACCCTTCCGGCGACCGGCCGCTGCAGGGTCAGGGCGTGCAGACGCGGCTGCACATCCCCAACGTCACTCGCGGTGCGGACGGCAAGGGCGTGCCGGCGCTGCGCTGCTCGAGCTGCCATCAGGCGAAGAACAACGACGCGTCCGGCGTGCCGGGTCATGCGATGTGGCACGTCGCGCCGCGCGAGATGGCCTGGCAGAACCTGTCGCTCGGCGAGATCTGCGAGCAGATCAAGGATCCCGCGCGCAACGGCAAGCGCACGCTGGCGCAGATCCACGAGCACATGGCGCACGACACGCTGGTCGGCTGGGCGTGGATGCCCGGCGCGCAGCGCGAGCCGGCGCCGGGGACGCAGGCTCAGTTCGGGGAACTGGTCGACGCCTGGATCAAGACCGGCGCCTTCTGCCCGGCGAAGTGACCGGCGCGCGCGGCCTCCGCGAAGGCGGTCCGCGCTGTCTGGGCTGCCGTCTGAGCCGCCGCCGTCCGGGCCGTCGGGTCCGCCTGTGCCAGGAGCGCCGACTCCTGCGGCGGTCGGGCCGTCAGCCCGCTGCGGGCGGCGATCGCGACGGCCTCGGTGCGCGCGCCCGCGCCGACCTTGCTGAGGATCGCGCGCACATGCGTCTTGACGGTGGCGCCGGTGATGCCCAGCCGCTGCGAGATGTCCTTGTTCGACGCGCCGGTGGACATCGCGACCAGCACGTCCATCTCGCGCTTGGTGAGCCGGTCCTGCGTCAGGCTGCGCGCGAGCTTGGGCGCCAGCTCGACGGACACGAACTGCACGCCGAGCATCACCGCGTCGACCGCCTCGACCAGTTGCTCGGGGCGGCATCGCTGCAGCAGGTAGCCGTGCACGCCGGCCTCCATCGCGGCACGGACGTCCCACTCGCGGTCCATCGCGGTCAGGACGAGGATGCGGGGACATCGGCCGCCGGGATGGCCGCCGGGCCGCCGCGCCGCCTGACGCGCGGTCAGGGCCAGCGCCAGCGCGCTGGTGTAGTCGGCGATGAGGACGTCGCATCGTTCGGGCGACTCGCCCGACACGATCCGCACCGCGTGCGCCAGACTGCAGATCGAGGCCGCCAGGTCGGCGCGGCGGCTCAGCACCGCCGCGCATCCCGCGCAGGTCAGGGCTTCCTCGTGGACGATCTGGACGAAGGTCGGTCCAAGATGGGACATGGTCGCGCACCTCGTTGTGCTGGGCGGGTGACCCCCGGTGCTCGAAGGCCACTCCGCGAGACTCCCCCACTGTGGGGGCCACTGTAGACCCGCGATCAGCGGTACCGCAACCATCCCGAACACCCGACGCAGGGGACACGCCATGATCGCAGAGGCCTCGCACCACTCGCTGGAAACCCGCCGCCATCAGATGTATCCGCGGCTGAGCGCCTGCGACATGGCGCGCATGCAACGCTTCGGCACGCCGCAGACCTTCCAGCCCGGCCAGACGCTGCTCAGCGCGGGCAAGCCCGGCCCGGGGCTCTACCTGATCCTCGCCGGCACGGTGGACGTGTGTCATCGCGACGGCATGGGCAACACCACGCCGCTGGTGCAGCACACGCGGGGCAACTTCTCGGGCGAGCTGGCGGCGATGTCGGGCAAGCCGTCGCTGGTCGACGCGATCGCGGTGGACACGGTCGAGACGCTGCTGCTGCCGCCGAGCCAGCTGCGCGCGCTGATCATCGCGGAGGCCGACCTCGGCGAGCGCCTGGTGCGGGCGATGATCCTGCGCCGCGTGGGCCTGATCGAATCGGGGGCGAGCGGGCCGGTGCTGATCGGCCGCCCCAACTCGGCCGCGCTGCTGCGGCTGCAGAGCTTCCTGCACAGCAACGGCGAGCCGTATCGCGTGGTCGACGTGGCGCAGGACGCGGCGGCGGCCGCCTTGATCGAGGAATACGGCGCCGCGCCGGGCGACGTGGTCGCCGTCTGCCCGGACGGCGCGGTGCTGGTGAATCCGCCCGAGGCGACGCTGGCGCGCTGCATCGGCATGGTGGACACGACGCCGCGCGAGGAGCTCTTCGACGTCGCCATCGCCGGCGCCGGCCCCGCGGGGCTGGCGACGGCGGTGTACGCCGCGTCGGAGGGGCTGCGCGTGGTCGTGCTTGACCGCCGCGCCTATGGCGGCCAGGCGGGCAACAGCGCGCGGATCGAGAACTACCTCGGCTTCCCGACCGGCATCTCCGGCGGCGCGCTGACCGGTCGCGCCTGCGTGCAGGCCGAGAAGTTCGGCGCCGAGCTGCTGATTCCCACCGAGGTCGAATCGCTGGACTGCGCCCGCGAAGGGCCGGAAGGTGAGCTCCTGATCGCCTTGACCGACGGCCGCAAGCTGCGCGCACGCACCGCGGTCATCGCCAGTGGTGCGCGCTACCGCCGGTTGGCGGTGCCGCGCCTGAACGACTTCGAAGGCCGCGGCATCTGGTACTGGGCTTCGGCGCTGGAGGCGCCGCTGTGCGTGGGCAGCGAGGTGGTGCTGGTCGGCGGCGGCAACTCGGCGGGACAGGCGGCGGTCTTCCTGTCCGAGCACGCCTCGCGCGTGCACGTGCTGGTGCGGGGGCCGGGTCTTGCCGACAGCATGTCGCGCTACCTGATCGACCGCATCGAGGCCACCTCCAACATCGTGTTGCGTCCTTACACGGAGATCACCGAGCTGCACGGCGATCCGCTGCGCGGGCTGGAGGCGGTGACCTGGCGCTGCGCCCGCACGGGCACCGAGTCGCGCCAGGACACGCGCAACGTCTTCCTCTTCGTCGGCGCCGAGCCGGAGACGGATTGGCTGGCGGGCTGCCCGGTGTTGTCCGACGCCAAGGGCTTCGTGCTGACCGGGGCGGACGTGCGACGTGCGCAGCGGCGGGCGGACCCGACCCTGGCCGCGGACCTGGAGTGGCAGATCGAGAGCGGCCCGGCGGCGCTGGAATCGAGCGTGCCGGGCGTGTTCGCGGTGGGCGACGTGCGCTCCGGCTCGGTGAAGCGGGTCGGCGGCGCGATCGGCGAAGGGGCGGCGGTCGTCGCACAGATTCATCAATGTCTGGCGAGAATGCGACCCCGGAGGTCCCCATGATCCTTGAAGTCGCCCCGCTCCCCGTCCGCGCCGGCCACGAGGCCGCGTTCGAAGCCGCGTTCCTGCAGGCGCAGGCCATCCTCTCCGCCATGCCCGGCTACCTGGGGCACGAGCTCCAGCGCTGCGTGGAGCGGCCGGGCGAGTACCTCCTGCTCGTCCGCTGGCGCACGCTCGAGGACCACGAGGTCGGCTTCCGCAAGTCGCCGCAGTACCAGGACTGGCGCGCGCTGCTGCACCACTTCTACGACCCGTTCCCGGTGGTGTCGCACTACGAGTCGGTGGCCGGCGCGGCGGGATGAGCGGCGCTGGGCCGTCTTCCCCCGCCGCGCACTCGCACGCGTGCTCGCGCATCCGCGCTCAGTTGTTGCCAGACTTCACCAGCGCGGCCCCGCGCAGTCCGTAAACTCCCGTCCCTGCCCCGTCCGCGCTCCGCCTGAAGCCCCATGCCCCACCTGACCCTCATCGCCGCCCTCGACCGCATGCGCGGCATCGGCCGCGACAACGAACTGCTGGTCCGCCTGCCCGAGGACATGGCGCGCTTCAAGGCGCTCACGATCGGGCACACGGTCATCATGGGACGCAAGACCTGGGACTCGATCCCCGCGAAGTTCCGGCCGCTCGTGCAGCGCCGCAACCTCGTGCTGTCGCGGCAGCCGGGGCTCGTGCTCGACGGCGCGGAGGTCTTCGAGACCTTGGACGCGGCGCTCGCCGCCTGCTCGGCCGACGAGGCCGTGTTCGTCATGGGCGGTGCCCAGGTCTACGAACTCACCCTGCCCCGCGCCGACGCCCTGGAACTCACCGAGATCGACGCCGCCTTCGACGCCGACGCGTTCTTCCCCGCCGTCGACCCGCAGGTCTTCGCCGAGCTGCGCAGAGAGCGCCACCACAGCCCCGCCGATCGCGGCCACGACTGGCACTACGACTTCGTGCGCTACGAGCGCCGGCGCTGACGCCTGCGCCCCGACGCCTGCCTCGGCCGTCCTGGCGCCTCGGCCGTCCACCCCGCCTTCCTCATCGACTTCCACATTCCGAACCCCATGTCCGGCAACCATTTCCACGTCCACGGTCCGCACGACCACGAACTCGAACACGCCGCGCAGCACGAGCCCCACGGGCTCGCCGGCCAGTTGGCGGTGATCACCGCCGTGCTCGCCACGCTGGGCGCGTGCTTCTCGTACATGGGCGGCGCCACGCAGGCCAACGCCGGCCTGTTCAAGAACAACGCGGCGATCACCAAGACCGAGGCCGCCAACCGCTGGAACTACTTCCAGGCCAAGAGCAGCAAGCAGAACCTGGCCGAGTTCGCACTCGACCTGACCCCCAGCGAGGAGCAGCGGGCCAAGTACCGCGAGAAGATCGCCCGCTACGAGACCGAGAAGAACGACATCAAGGCGCAGGCCGAGAAGCTCGAGGCCGAGTCCGCCGCGTGGGACCACAAGAGCGACGAGCAGTTGCACCTCCACCATCGCTGGGCACAGGCCACGACGGCCTTGCAGGTCGCCATCGCGCTGGCCGCGATCGCGCTGCTGACCAAGCGCCGCTGGATGGAGTTCGCCACGCTGGGCGCCGGCGCGATCGGCGTCGGCCTGGGCATCGCCGCGTGGCTGCACGTCTGATCGCAGGTCGCACCACACGGGCGATCGCGACCCCCACCGCCGGGGGAGATCACTCAAGTTCCTGAGCGCCCGGCCGATAGCGAAGGGATCACCGCCACGCCATCAGAGCACCGCGGGATTGCCGCCAGGGAGGCGCTTCGCAATGACCCTCATCACCTCGACCGGCGCGAGCGTGCTCGACCGCATCGCCGCGAGCCGCACGGCGTCGACGTACCGCCCCGCGGGCGTGTCGGCGCAGGCGGCCAGCGCCGCCGCCAGGACCGCGGCTTCCGCGTCCTCGGCGTCTGCCGCCTCGTCCGCCCCCACGCGCCTGACGCTCGACGCAGCGGCGGCCAGCGACCTCGTCTACGCGAAGCCGAAGACGCCAGGGTTCGGCCCCCAGCGCTTCTGGGCCCATGCGCGCGACGACAGCCTCAGCGAACTCATGACCCGCAACAGCGGCAAGGACGCCGTCACCTTGTCCGACCGCTGGCGCGGGCTCGGCAGCGGCTTGCTGAAGCAGTTGGCGGACACCGGCACGGCGTACAAGCAGACGCTCGCCGACTACGTGCCGCCCGCCGACGGCGTCAGCGCGATGGACGGCGCCAGCGGCAGCGAAGCCGCCGCGGCGGCCGCGGCGCTCCAGGAACAGGCCATCGGTGGCGTCAGCACGAACGCCGCCGAGGTGAATCTCAAGATCCAGACGCGCTCCGGCCAGACCGTCGAGCTCACGATCGGCGTCAACAGCGGCGACCAGGGCGGCACGCGCGGCCTGCAGGTCGAGGTCAAGAGCTCGGGCGCGCTCAGCAGCGCGGAGCGCAAGGCGCTCGCCGAGCTGGGCGACGGACTCGACCGCGCCCTCGAAGGCCTGGGCGAAGGCGCACCCACGCTCGACCTGTCCGAACTGATGGCCTTCGACCGCGGCGGCGTGCTGTCCGGGCTCGATCTGAAGGTCGAGAACCCGAACGCGCCGGCCGACGTGCCCGGCGTGATGCGGGCGTTCTCGCTGCATCTGGGCACGGACACGAAGTCGGTGTCGATGCGCACCACCAGCGGCGAAATGAACCTGGAGGTCGACGCCACGCCGCCCAAGGGCGGCGTCAACAACGGGCAGCGCTGGTCCGCCATCGATCAACTGCTGAAGCAGATCGATGCGGCCGCCGACCGCGGCCACGCCGACGCCGCCATGACGAAGTCGTTCAAGGACGCGTTCCAGCAACTGCAGGCGCCGCCGGTCGATGGCGAGGTGTCGAGCGCCGTGCCCGTCGGCGCGAACGACGCCGCGAAGCCCACCGCCATCGCCGTCAACACGACGGCAGCGAAAGCCGCCGAGGCGGACGACGCCGCCGCGGCCCCGCCGCCGATGAGTGACGGGCTGCGATCGCAGGTGCAGTCGCTGCAGAGCGGCCTGGCGGACTTCAAGGCGGACTTCAGCGCCGACTCGCAGCGCACCAGCCGCATCGGCAGCATCAAGGAAGCCGGCCACGCCGACTACCGGATCGGCCAGACCACCACCGAGCGTCCGAACACGGTGACCGGCGGCCGCGCGATCACGCAGACGCAGACCGAGGAGATGGACGCCCACTTCGAGAAGTCGCGCACCTTCACGCTCGACCGTGACAACGGCAACTACGATGCCTCCACGGTCAAGGACAGCAAGACTGTCACGACGCTGATCGACACGGTGAAGGACTCGCTCTCGCGCGCCCTGCGCAAGACCGACGAGCAGCGGCTCAAGACTTTCACGCAGGTCGAGAACTTCAAGGCGACGGCGCACAACGAGTGGCCCTCGCAGCGCAGCGTCACGGAACGTCTGCGCTGAGCCGGATCTCCTCGGCGTCAGCCGGACGCCGCCCGAAACCCGGCGGCGTCCCAGGCGACCCGCATCGCACGGGCGCGCTGACGCAGTTCCGCGGCGGAGATCCCCGGCGTGTACAGCGACGACCCCAGTCCTGCACCGCTGGCCCCGGCTTCCCGGAAGCTGCCCAGATTGTCCCGACCGATGCCGCCCACGCCGAACATCGGCGTCCCGTCCGGAAACACCGCGCGCCACGCCCGGATCGCCGCCGGTCCCAGGGTATCGGCCGGGAAGAGCTTGAGCGCATCCGCCCCCGCCGCCAGCGCGGCGAAGCCCTCGGTGGGCGTGGCCACGCCCGGCATCGATCGCAGGCCCAGCGCCTTGCTGCGGCGGACCACGCCCGGATTCACATTGGGCGACAGCACCAGCCGTCCGCCGGCCTGCTGGACCCGGGCCACGTCGTCGACATCGAGCACCGTGCCCGCACCGATCTCCGCCTCCGGCCCGAAGCGCCGGGCCAGCAGTTCGATGCTCTCCAGCGGACGAGGCGAATTCAGCGGGACCTCGATGATCCGGATGCCGTGCTCCAGCAGGATCTCGCCGACCGCCAGCACGTCGTCGGGGAGCACGCCCCGCAGGATCGCGATCAGGCCGTTCATCCGGCGGCCTCCACCAGCCCGGCCAGCACCGCGATGCGCCACTGGCCGCGTGCCGTGGCGTCGGCCGGCGCCGGTGCCGCCACCGTGCCGGCGCGGCGCAATACCCGCTCATAACGCGCGCACAGGTCGGGCTCGCCCAGCAGCTTGATGCCGCCTTGTGGCCAGTAGGCCAGCGCGCTGCCGACCTCCGCGCCGATCAGCAGGCCCGACAGGAAGTCCGGCAGGCCCTCGGGCGGCACACGGCCCAACAGGCTGGCTGCGCGGGCGGAAAACAGCGCCACGGACAGGCGGTCGTACTGCGCCAGCCCCAGCGCCGCGCCTTCGTCGAAGCAGTCGAGCCGCTCCCCGTCGAAGCGCATCAGCTTGGCCAGCATGCCGTGCCGGGTCAGCAGCGCGTACAGCTCGCCGGTCAGGCTCGTCTCGAAGCTGGTGACCCGGCCCCAACCATCGAGCCTGGCCCACTTGCTGTGCGTGCCCGGCAGCAGGCAGCACGCGGGATCGCCCGGCTCCAGGCCCCAGAGCTGAGTCTCCTCGCCCCGCATCACGTCCTCCTGCCCCGACGGGGACTGGCACCGCAACCCGGGCACGATGTGCAGCTCCGCCCCGTCCGACAGCGTCACCTTCACCAGCGCGCCCGCGGCATCCAGGGCCGTCGCGGGGCACTTCAGGTAAGGCGCCTCCACCCATCCTTCACGGGCGCCGATCATGCCGTTGGCGATGAGCGGTACCCGGCTCCCCCGGAGCCAACCGCCACACAACGCCCGCAGGGCCGATTCGAACGAGCGTTCCCGCAGGTTCAGCAAGCCTTGGGCGCTGGAGCGGATCTCCACCACCTTCCCCTGCCGGTCGAACAGGCGCGCCCGCAGATTGGAAGAACCCCAGTCCAAGGTGATCAAGGCCGTGGATTCCATGTCGCCCCCTGAAGTTTCACTAATTGGAACTATAGCCAGCTTCGGGGCGACCGAAAGACGAAATGCCTACAATCGCGCGATTCAAAAGTTCCGGGGAGCGGAAGACAGGACATGTCAACGGGAGATCGATCCGCCAACGGTCAACAGGGTCTCGGGGTCCTGGAAAAGGCGATGGGCCTGCTCAACATCGTGTCCGCCAAGCGGGCGCCGATGACCTTCACCGACCTGTTGCGCGCCTCGTCGCTGCCCAAGGCCACGCTGCACCGGATCCTGGGCACGCTGGTGCGGGAAGGCCTGCTGCGCCACGATCCCTACAACAGGAGCTTCCAGCTCGGGTTCCGGCTGCTCGAACTGGCCCACGAGGTCTGGAGCGATTTCGACCTGCGGCTGGCCGCCCAGGACGCGCTGGTGCGGCTGCGCGACAAGCTGGGCGAATCGGTGCAGCTCTCCGTGCTGAACGGCCAGCAGGTCGTCGTGGTGGCCAGCGAGCAGGCGGGTCGCGACGTCGCGCCCGTGTCCAGCGTCGGCGTGCGGCTGCCGGTGCACGCCACCGCGGCGGGCAAGGCCATCGCCGCCAACCTCGACCCGCTGCGGCTGCGCCACCTGCTGGAGAACCTGGACTTCCACGCGTTCACGACGAACACGCTGCGCGACGCGGCCGGCCTCCAGGGCGACCTGGCGCTGGCGCGGGCGCGGGGGTATGCCGTGGACGAAGGCGAGTTCGACGAGACCAGCGTCTCCGTCGCCGCGCCGATCTTCGACTACGAGGGGCGCCCGATCGGCGCCCTGTCCGTGACCGGACCGGCATCCCGCCTGGGCGGCGCCCGCGCCCACAGCCTGAGCGCGGCGCTGATCGCCACCGCGCGGGGCATCTCCCACGCCGCCGCCGGCGACGCCACGACGATCGCGATGTCCGGCAGGCCCGCGCCCGCCGCGCCGCCGGTCGACGTGCGCTGCATCAACGAGACGCGGGCGCTGCTCGGCGAAGGACCGATGTGGTCGCCGCGGGACAATGCGCTGTACTGGGTCGACATCCTGACGCCGTCGGTGCACACCCACCGCGCGTCCGGCGGCGTCAATACCGAGATCAAGCTGGGCACCATGGCCAGCGTCGTCATCCCCAAGGCCACCGGCGGCCTGCTGGTGGCGACGCCGGGCGGACTGATGACGCTGGATCCGGACACCAAACGCATGAGCCTGCTGAGCCATCCCGAGGCCGACCGCCCCGGCAACCGCTACAACGACGGCAAATGCGACCGTCGCGGCAGGCTCTGGGTCGCCTCGATGGACATGGGCACGGCGGCCAATCGCGGCAGCCTGTTCCGCGTCGACGCGGACGGCTCATGGAAGCGGATGGACACCGGCTTCACCGTGCCCAACGGCCTGGGATGGAGCCCGGACGACCGCAAGATGTACTTCACCGACACCTATCGCCGGACGATCTACCAGTACGACTTTGACCTGCTGTCCGGCACGATCGCCAATCGCCGCGAACTCATCGTCTTCGGTGCCGACGACGGCCGGCCGGACGGCCTCACGGTCGACGACGCCGGCTGCCTCTGGGTGGCGCTGTGGGACGCGTGGCACATCGCGCGCTTCTCCCCGGACGGACGCGAGATGCATCGCATCCGCATGCCCGTGCCCCGCCCCACCAGTTGCTGCTTCGGCGGCGCCAGCCTGGAGACGCTGTATGTCACCAGCGCCTCCGTGCGCCTGAGCGAGGAGGCGCTGGCCAACGCGCCCTTGTCGGGCTCGCTGTTCGCGCTGGAGATTCCCGACGTGCGGGGACTGCCCGAAGCCACGTTCGCGGGCTGACGGACTTGCGGCTCCCCGAGGGCTGACCAAGACGCAGGACTCGCCGTCGGCGACCTGCGGATCCACGCCCTGGATCACGGGGAGGAAACCGAAGGTCCGGCGCACGCCCTGGCGTTCAAGCCTCGCCATGGGGGCTCTCCTGGGTGGCCTCGGGGTGGTCGACGATGTCGAGGCAATCAGCGCGTTCGGCGCGTTCGACGGGCTCGGGGCGCTCGGGCGGCGGCTCGATCGGCGATCGCCCCCACCAGCCGCGGATGCGGGTGGACAGCAGCGCGCTCGCGGCCATCGAGGTCAGCCCACCGTCCACCACCAGGTCGGTGCCGGTGATGAAGGACGCTTCATCGGACGCCAGGAACAGGACCGCGGAGGCGACGTCCGCGGGCGTGCCGATGCGCCCCGCCGGATAGCACTCGCGATTGAGCCGCATGTCGCGTTCGGTGGCGCCGCGCAAGGTCCGCTCGGTGGCGATCAAGGCCGGCGACACCGCGTTGCAGCGGATGCCGCGGGGGCCGTACTCGACCGCGATCTGCTTGGTCAGCGCGTGCACGCCGCCCTTGGCCGCGGTGTAGGCTGCCAGGCCCGGATTGGCCACGATCTGGTGGATGGACGCCAGGTTGACGATGGCGCCGCCCCCGCTGGCCAGCATCGCAGGAATGGCGCCGCGGCAGAAGCGGAACGTGGCGCCCAGCGCGGAGTCCAGCGTGGCGGCCCAGTCCTCATCGCTGCAGTCGACGACGCTGCGCTCGCGGTACGACACCGCGTTGTTCACCAGCAGATGCAGCCCGCCGAAGCAGTCGCGCGCATGACGCAGCGCCTCGTCCACCGTGCGTTGCGCGTGCGCGTCGCGGCACAGCAGATGCACGGCGCTGGTATCCAGACCCCGCAGCGCATCACGGGCAGCGACTTCATCCCATTCCACCGCCACCACGCGGGCGCCTTCGCGCACGAAGCGCCGCAGCACGGCCCGTCCGATGCCGTGTCCGACGCCGGTGACGATCGCGACCTTGCCTTCAAGCCTCATGATTTGACCGCTCCGCGCCGTGACTCCGCTTCAGAGGTTCCATTTAATGGAACTCTATCGACGGTGCGATTCTGCCATTCGCACAAGTTTGAAGATTCAGGGGTTAACCCTTCACCCTCGCCCCCCGCGGACTGCGGCCCCAAGACAAGCGATAGGCGTGTTCCCCGTCTGGCCCGTCGGGCCCGTGTTGGCGATGGAGGTGCGATCAAGGGGTGACAATCAGGCCCATTCCTCTCGCCTGAACTCCGACGCGCGGCCCACCGCGCTCCGCCCGCCCATGAAATTCGCCACCTGGAACGTCAACTCCCTGGCCGTGCGCCTGCCGCAACTGCTCGACTGGCTGGCCGCCAATCCCGTGGACGCGCTCGTGCTGCAGGAGACCAAGCTCACCGACGACAAGTTCCCGACGATGGAGATCGGCGACGCCGGCTACCAGGTCCAGTGGTTCGGTCAGAAGACCTACAACGGCGTGGCCCTGCTGAGCCGGACGCCGGCCCAGGACGTGGTCAAGAACATCACCGGCTATGCCGACGAGCAGGCGCGGCTGATCGCGGGAACGGTGGGCGATGTGCGCGTGATCGGCGCCTACTTCCCGAACGGCCAGGCGCTGGACAGCGACAAGTTCGTCTACAAGATGGCCTGGCTGGACGGCCTGCGCGCCTGGCTCGCCACCGAGATGCAGCAGCACGAGAAGCTGGTGCTGATGGGCGACTTCAACATCGCCCCCGAGGACCGCGACTGCTATGACCCGGCCGCCTTCGTCGGCCAGACGCACACCTCGCCGCAGGAGCGCGCGCACTTCCAGGCGCTGATCGACATGGGGCTCACCGACGCCTACCGGATGTTCGAGCAGCCGCCCAAGAGCTACAGCTGGTGGGACTACCGGATGCTGGGCTTCCAGAAGAACAAGGGCCTGCGCATCGACCACATCCTGGTGAGCGCGGCGCTGAAGTCCAGGGTCACCGCCTGCACGATCGACCGGCAGATGCGCAAGCTGCCCAAGCCGAGCGACCACGCGCCGGTGATCGTCACGATCGACTGAGCGCCCTGCCCGAACGCTGCGCGCCGGTCAGTCCGGCGCGAGCTCGCCGCGCATCAACGCGGCACATTCGTCCAGCAACGCATGCAGGCGCTGCACGCGTTCGTCGCCGAGGCGCTCGTTCAGCGAGAGCTGCGCGCGCTTCCACGTCGCCTTCATCTGTCTGCGCCGCGCGTGGCCCTCTTCCGTCGCCTGCAGCTGTCGGCTGCGCGCGTCCGCGCCGGGCAGTGTCTCCACCAGGCCCAAGGCCTGGAGCGGCTGCACGTTGCGAGACAGTGTCGAGAGATCGATGTCCATGCGCCGCGCGAGCTCGCTGGGCTGGATCGGCCCCAGCACCACGATGTGCGACAGCAGCGCGTACTGCGTCGTGGTCAGGCCGGACTCGGCGAACTGCGCCTCGCAGTGGTTGGACACCAGCCGCGTCACCTGACGCAGCTTGAAGTTGGTACAGCCCTTGGGCGAGATCGGCTCCGCCTGCGTCTGCGAAGGCGTTGTCTTCGAGGGAGAGACGGAAGCGCTCATTGGAGTGATCTCTCAAGGTGTCGCCGGGAGGCTTGACAGCGGAAGATTGTAGCTGCAACCATTGCAGCCACAAGCTTTCACCCAGCCCCACCGCCACAGGACTCCATCATGAGCGCAGCACTGACACCCTCGCCCACCGCCTCATCCGTCGTGTCCCACGACGAAGCGCTGGCCCAATGGCAGGCGGAAGAGAAGGAGGTTCGCGCCCGGCTCCGCCCTGAACACGGCGTGGCCACGATGGCCGAGATTGCCGGCATGAACGGTCTGGAGCAGATGCTGGCGATGCTCGACGGCAAGCTCCCGCCGCCGCCGATCGCGCAGACGCTGGACTTCACGCTGCTGCGCGCGAGCAAGGGCGAGGTGATCTGCCAGGGCACGCCGAAGTTCCGGCACTACAACCCGATGGGCACGGTGCACGGCGGCTGGTACGCGACGCTGCTCGATTCGGCGCTGGGCTGCGCGGTGCACACGACGATGGATGTGGGCCGCGCCTACACGACGCTCGAACTGAAGATCAACCTTGTTCGCGCGCTCAACGAGAAGGTGCCGGTCGTGCGCGCCATCGGCCGCGTGCGTCACGTCGGCCGCCAGATGGCGACCGCCGAGGCCGACCTGCTTGGCCACGACGGCAAGTTGTATGCACACGCCAGCACCACGTGCCTGGTGTTCGACCCACCGAAACGCTAAGCCCGTTGCCGCTCACCCGCCCCACGGGGGCGGGCCGGGGTGGGGTGACTTCTGCCCCGCCCGCTTGGAGGGCGGGGATGGGGTGGGAGCGAAACGATAAAGAGGGCTTCCAGAGCTTCGTTCACCGGGTGAATGGAGGCTTCCAGAGCTTCGTTCACCGGGTGAATGGAAGCTGCCAGAGCCTCCTTCACCGGGGATTTCAAGCGCGCAGCGCGCTGGCCTCCTTGGCCAGTTGCGTGATGCGGGCCCAATCGCCCGCCCTCACCGCATCCGCCGGCGTCAGCCACGAGCCGCCGCAGACCTTCACGTTCGGCAGCGCCAGGAAGTCCGGCGCCGTCTGCACTGTGATGCCGCCCGTCGGACAGAACGCGACGTCCGGGAACGGGCCCGCCAGGGCCTTCAACAGGCTCGTGCCGCCGACGGCCGTGGCCGGGAACAGCTTCAGGAAGCGGAAGCCGGCATCGCTGGCCATCATCACCTCGCTGGCCGTCGACACGCCCGGCAGCAGCGGCAGGAAATGCGCCGAGCAGGCACCCGCCACATCCATCGTGAAGCCGGGACTGACGGCGAAGCTGGCGCCGGCCTTCTTCGCGGCGATGGCATCGGCCGAGGTGCGCAGCGTGCCGGCGCCGACGAGCGCTTCCGGCACCTCGCGCGCGATCGCGGCGATCGCCTCGAGCGCCACCGGCGTGCGCAGCGTCACCTCCAGCACCTTCACGCCGCCCGCCACCAGCGCGCGGGCCAGCGGCACCGCGTCCTCGACGCGGTCGATGACGATGACCGGAATGACCGGGCCGTGTTCGGCCAGGCTCAGGGTGTCCTTGATGGCAGTCATGTGAGTGTCCTTTTAGTCGAAATCAGTGGGCGTTGAGCTCGGCCTCACAGCCAGCTGATCGCGCCCTCCTCCGCCGTCGTCACGTTGCGCCGCATGCCGGCGAAGAGCTCACGGCCCAGGCCGGCGCCGTTCTCGATCACCGCATCGGCGGTGATCTGCGCCAGCTCGCGGCGATCCCATTCGGCGGCCGGCACCAGCGCGCTCAGCACGCCGGTGTTGGCGCAGACGCGCACCAGATCGCCGTCGCGCAGCTTGGCCAACGGACCGCCGGCCAGCGCCTCGGGGCTCACGTGGATCGCGGCCGGCACCTTGCCCGAGGCGCCGCTCATGCGCCCGTCCGTCACCAGCGCCACCTTGAAGCCCTTGCCCTGCAGCACCGCCAGCGGCGGCGTCAGTTTGTGCAGCTCCGGCATGCCGTTGGCCTGAGGCCCCTGGAAGCGGACCACGACCACCACGTCGCGCTCCAGTTCGCCGGCCTTGAACGCGGCCTGCATCGCTTCCTGGCTGTCGAAGATGCGCGCCGGTGCTTCGACCGTGTGCCGGTCCTCCGGCACCGCGGACACCTTGATCACCGCGCGGCCCAGGTTGCCCGCCAGCAGCTTCAATCCGCCGGTCGGCGAGAACGGCGCGGCGGCCGTGCGCACGACGGTGTCGTCGCCGCTCTTGGCCGGCAGGTCGGTCCACGTGACCGAGCCGTCGTCCGCACGATGCGGCAGGCGTCCGAAGGCGCTCAGGTTCTGACCCGACACCGACGTCAGCACATCGCCGTGCATCAGCCCGGCGCCGATCAGCTCCTTGATCACGAAGCCCGGACCGCCGGCGGCCTGGAACTGGTTCACGTCGGCGCTGCCGTTCGGGTACACGCGCGACAGCAGCGGCACGACGCCCGACAGCTCGGAGAAGTCGCTCCAGTCGATCAGGATCCCCGCCGAGCGCGCCACCGCGACCCAGTGGATCAGGTGGTTCGTCGAGCCGCCCGTGGCCAGCAGCGCGGCCATCGCATTGACGATGCTGCGCTCGTCGACCATGCGGCCGATCGGCGTGTAGTCGCGCTGCGGAATGATCTTCAACGCCTGACGCACCGCTTCGCGGGTCAGCGCCTCGCGCAGGCCATCGTGCGGATGGACGAAGGCCGCGCCCGGCACGTGCAGGCCCATCGCCTCCAGCAGCATCTGGTTGCTGTTGGCCGTGCCGTAGAAGGTGCAGGTGCCCGCGCCGTGATAGGCCTGGGACTCGGCCTGCAGCAGCTCGTCGCGGCCCACCTTGCCTTGCGCGTAGAGCTCGCGCACCTTGGCCTTGTCGTTGTTGGACAGCCCCGAGCTCATCGGCCCCGCCGGCACGAACACGCAGGGCAGATGCCCGAAGTGCAGCGCGCCGATCAACAGACCGGGCACGATCTTGTCGCAGATGCCCAGCAGCAGCGCCGCGTCGAACACATCGTGCGACAGCGCCACCGCCGTGCCCATCGCGATCGTGTCGCGCGAGAACAGGCTGAGCTCCATGCCCGGCGTGCCCTGCGTGACGCCGTCGCACATCGCCGGCACGCCGCCAGCGACCTGCGCGGTCGCCCCCAGGCGATGGACCTCGTCGCGGATGATGCCCGGGTAGGTCTCATACGGCTGGTGCGCCGACAGCATGTCGTTGTAGGCCGTGACGATGCCGAGATGCGGCGCCTTCTCCGCCACGATGCGCAGCTTGTCGTTGGCCGGCATCGCGGCCACCGCATGCGCCACGTTCGCGCAGCCCAGGCGTTGCACGCCGCGCTGCCGACCCGCCATGCGCTCGATCAGGTCCAGATAGCGCTCGCGCGACGCGGCGCTGCGCGCCTTGATCCGCGCGGTGACATCCAGAATGGTCTTGTTCATGCCGACTGCCGATGTAACTCGGCCAGGGTTAGATTGGTAACCATATTACACGCCCCAGAGCGTGTGTGGCCCTCCCTGGCCGGTTTCCCGGGTACAAGGTGGTTACAGAAACAGGGCGCACGCCACACCTTCGCGGCAGGCCACGTACCCGACGCGGGCGGCCGGTATGGCAGCATTCGATTCATGATTCACGACCCCCTTGCGGAAGCCCGCCTGGAAGACCTGCCCGCCCACAGCCAGCAGCTGCTGGAAGTGGCGGAACGCACCTGGGACCGCGAGCACGGCCTGATGATGTTCGCTTATGGCTCCCTGATGTGGAACCCTGGCTTTGACCCTGCGCAGACGCTGGTGGCCAGGGTCCAGGGGTATCACCGCGCGCTGCGGTTGCGCTCGCTGGTGAACCGCGGCAGCACCGAGCAGCCCGGCCTGGTGATGACGCTGCTGTCGGGCGGCAGTTGCCGGGGCTTGATGTACCGCGTCGAACCCAAGGACAGCGAGGCGACGCTGCGTCGCCTGTGGCTGCGCGAGATGGTGGTCGGCACCTATGTGCCGCGTTGGCTGGACTGTCATTGCGCCGACGGTCTGGGCACACGCAAGGCGCTGGCCTTCACGCTGTCGCGACGCAGTCCGGGCTGGGTGGGCGATATCGCCGACGACCGGTTGCTGCACATCCTGCGCCACGCGCGTGGCCGTTACGGCACGACGCTCGATTACCTGCAGCGTGCCGTGACCTGCCTGCGGGAGCATGGCATCCGCGATCGCGCGTTGGAACGGCAGCTGGCGCTGGCCCGTTCGAACGGTCTCTGAGACCGATGGCGGGATGGCTTCGGAGCCGCCCGATCGAGGCTCGCCTCAGCCCAAGGACCGCAGGCCTTCGCTGCTCGGACGTGGCTTCGACGAATCGACGGCCAGGCGCTGCAGGTCCTCGACGGTGTCGACGTCGATGAGCACCCCCGGATCGTCGACGTCCACGGCCTGTGCCGGATAACGCGCCAGCAGCCGGCGCGCGCCCTCGTCGCCTTGCAGGCTGGTGAGCTCGGAGAAGAGTTCCGCATTGAACCCCACCGGATGTCCGCGCCGTCCGCGGTGCTGGGCATACGCGATCGGATCGTGCTCGATCGCCTGCGCGACGGCCGTCAAGGTGGTCGACCGCACCATCGGCATGTCCGCGGGCAGGATCAGCCAGCCGGGCGCGTCCCCGGTCGCGGCCACGCCGGCCGCGATCGAATGCCCCATGCCCAGCGGCGCGGGGCGCCCGAGGCGGTCCTGGTCGGGCAGCACCAGCATGTCGCGCGAGGCCACATGGCGTCGGACCAGAGGCGCCAACGCGGTCGAGGTCACCACGAGCATCGGCAGGCCGGAGGCCATCGTCTGGCGCAAGGTCAGCGCCAGCACGGTATCTCCGTTCAAGACCTGTTCCAGCTTGTGGCCCTCGCCGCGAAAGCGCTGGCCGCGCCCTGCCGCGAGCACGACGACGGCGGGTCGTCGCTGATTCATGCGAACTTCCTTCTGGTTTGGTCCCGATCCCCCTGGGCCGGCTCTGTGGCGCGGCTGGATGGGAGCAAGCATGCCTGTGGCGCGAAAGCGCTCCCACCCGGAGTTTCACGATTGGGAGCTCTACTTAAGGGATGCCCTGCATAACTCCCCTCGGCAGGGCGTCCCGAGGATTCACCCGATACTTGCAAGATGGACAAACTCTCCGACCTTCGAAAGAGCTACGAGCGCGCCGAGCTCGACGAACACCAGTCCGCGGGCGAGCCGCTGCGCCAGTTCCGTGAATGGTTCCAGCAGGCGCTGGACGCCCAGGTGCCCGAACCCAACGCGATGACACTGGCAACGGTCGGGCCGGACGGACGTCCGTCCACGCGCATCGTGCTGATCAAGGACATCGAGGAACGCGGCCTTGTCTGGTACACCAACTATGACAGCCGCAAGGGCCGCGAGCTGGCGCTGCATCCGTTCGCCGCCCTGCAGTTCCACTGGGTCGAGCTGGAACGCGTGGTCCGCATCGAAGGCGCCGTCGAGCAGGTCGACGCGGCGCAGTCCGATGCCTACTTCGCGTCGCGGCCGCTGGACTCGCGCCTGGGCGCATGGGCCTCGCCGCAGAGCCAGGTGATCTCGTCGCGCGCCGTGCTGGTCGCCAATGCCGCGAAGGCCGCCGCGCAGCACGGATTGAATCCGGGCCGGCCGCCGCACTGGGGCGGTTACCGGCTCGTGCCCGAGCGCTGGGAGTTCTGGCAAGGGCGCAAGTCGCGGCTGCATGACCGGCTCGTGTATCGCCGTGAAGGCGACGAGTGGGTCCGCGAACGGCTCGCGCCTTGAACCAGATCAAAGCCCAAGAGGCTTCAGTACTGCCGCGGCCGCTGGCCCTCACCCCTGCCCTCTCCCGCAAGCGGGAGAGGGAGAAGAGCAGGCCGCTCAGAACTTGACCTGCAGCCCCGCGAAGAGGCTGCGGCCGGGCAGCGGCGTCAGCTCGCGGATCGTCTGCACGCTGCTCGCGTTGTAGGCGAGCTTGTTGGCCAGGTTGTCCAGCTTGACGTACCACATCGCGTCCAAATTGCCGATGTCGAAGTGGCGCGCGATGTTCAGACGCAGGATGCCGTAACCCGCCGTCGGCGTGTCCAGCGCCGGCACGCGGTCCTGGCGCATCGCGCCGCGCAGCTCGGCCTGGACCAGCCACGGGCCACGTTCCGCCTGGAGCGAGATGCTTCCACGCACCGGCGCCAGGCGCGGCAGCGGCTCGTTGGTGTCGCGGTTGGTGCCGCGCACGAGGTCGATCGTCGTGCCCAAAGTCAGGTCCCAACCCGCCAGCCTGGGCAGCGGCTGCTTGCCTTCCAGCTCCACGCCGTGCATCCGGGCACGCACGCCGCGGTAGAGGTACTCGGGCACCGATTCGATCCCGCCGTCCTCACCGACCTCGTCGATGCTGCGGCCGCTCGCGTCCAGCGCGATGTAGTTGGAGAAACGCGTCTGGTAGACCTGCACGCTCCACTTCGCGTCGCCCTGCTTCCAGTGCAGGCCGAGGTCGACCGCCTTCGCGCGCTCCAGGCCCAGGTTGATGTCGCCCACCTCGTAGGCACCCGACGCCACGTGCACGCCGTTGGCGAAGAGTTCGTAGAAGGTCGGCGCGCGCTGGCTGCTGCTCAGGTTGCTCGACAGGCTGAAGCCGTTGCCCAGTTCGTAGGCCCCGCTCAGCGAGAAGCTCTTCGGGCTGAAGCGCCGCGTCACCGGGTCGCCGAAACGCTCCTCGTCGCCGCCGGTCGAGCCGATGTTGACGCGCTCCGCGCGCGCGCCAGCCTGCAGACTCCAGGGACCCGAGCGGAACTGCTCGATCAGGAACAGCGCGTTGTTGCGGGTCTTGGTGCCAGGGACCAACGCCTCCTCGCCGAGGGCAGAGAAATCGCTGAGTTCCCATTGCCAGCCGAGCACGCCCTGCATCGAGCCCCAGTCGCCCTGGAAGGCGGCATGCGTCGCCTCGACACGGCCGTCCTTGCCGTCGGACGAGAAGACGGTGCCGACCTCGCCGCTGCCCTCCACTTCCTGGTGCTTGTAGCGGCTGCTCGCGAACTGCCAGGTCACGCGCGCCAGGCCCGGCAGCGGATCCCGCCATTCGCCGGCGGTCGCGAGGCGCTGACGCTGCATCTCGATGCGCACGTCGGGCTCGACGGTGACGCCGTAGTCGTTGTGATAGTCCTCGACCGACACGCCGGCATACCCCTGCGAGAACAGCAGCGAGCCGCCCACCGCGCCGCTGCGGCCGTGACTGTCGGAGTTGCGGACATGCGTTGAGGCGCCGTCCTCGCTCTCGAAGCGCGGCACGCGCTGGTCGTCGGCGCGGCGGTCGGCCGCGTCCACGTGCCAGGCGAAGCCCGTCGTGCCACCGTCCAGCACCACGGCACCGCCGCGTTCCTTCGAGGCGCCGCCCAGGCGCAGCTCCGCCGCGCCGTTCAGTCCGGGCTGGGCCAGTCGCGGGATGCGGTTGTCGATCGCATTGACGACGCCGCCGATCGCGTTGCCGCCGTACTGCAGCGCGGCCGCGCCGCGCAGCACCTCGACGCGCGTCAGCACCAGCGGATCGACCGGCAGCGCGTGGTCGAAGCTCAGGCTGGACGCATCGACGGAAGCGCCGGAGTTGCTGAGCATCCGGACGCGATCACCGTCGAGACCGCGCATCGTCGGCCGGTTGCTGTTCGGACCGAAGTAGGTCGAGCCCACGCCGGCCAGCCCGTCCAGGGTCTCGCCAAGGCTCGCGCCGCGCTTGAGGGTCAGCGCGTCGCCGCTCAGCACCTGCACCGGCGCGGCGAGTTCGCGCTGGCTCAGCGGATTGCCCGTCACGACGACCACGTCGAGCTTGTGCTTGTGAGCCCGATCGGCACCGCCGGATACGGCGCCGGCATCGGCCGAGGTCGGATCGACAGCCGCCGCGGCAGGAGCCGGCGCGGGTGCGGGTGCGGGCGGGGCTGGCTGGGCCCAGGCGCCGCTTGCGGCGGCGCTCAGCGCGACGGCCAGGAGCGTGGGCTGGACAGGGGCGCGCGACGGCGCCGACGAACGGATCAAACGGATCGAAGTGGACAGGATGGCCATGGAAACACTCTCGAGCACCGGCGGCGGAACGTCGCGGCGCCATCAAATTCTTGGAGGGCCCGTGCCGGCACGCCGCGACGCCGAAGGCATGCGCGAACGGCCCGGTCGCGCCGGGGGGCGCGCCTGAGCAAGGGCGGAATCGATGGAGGTGTCAGGCTCTCGGTGGCCCGCGAGCGCTCTTGCGCCACTGCTGCGCGAGCGTGGCGTCATGCGGCGGGTCGATGCCGGTGGGAATGTCCGGCGGCAGCGCGGCCCAGGCGGACGCCTGGACGATGGGACCCAGCACATGGCTGAGCTGGTCGAGCAGTTGGCAGTCGGGCGTTCCAGCCGCGTGACCGAAGCGCGGTGTGCTGCCTTCGTCCGTCGCCACGGTGGTGGCGTCGCCGCCACCGACATCGAACGTCACGTCGGCGCTAGTGTCGGTGACATCGACCGCCGCTTCAGCCGCCGCGGCCAGTGCTGCGACCGTGAACGCCAGACGCGAGGACGCGGCAGGCGATCCGTGCAGCGTCCGGTGCACCAGGCCGAGCGCCTGGAAGCCCATCACCGCGGCCACGCACAGCCAGATCCACCAGCGTTGCCGGCGGGCCATGGCGGTGGAGGTCGAACGGGACATCGGCAGCAACCGGCTTCAGCGCGTCGCGCGGACGGCGTCCGTCACGCGATAGAACATGCCGTAGGGATCGTCGTTGAGGACGGCCATCTGACCCTCCACGGTCACGACGTCCAGCGTGTAGCGCACCGGTGTCTTGCTGCGGACCTCGACCAGGCCTTCCGGTCCGGCCGGCACGCAGAACGAGCAACTCGTCGGCACCGACGACAGCAGGAAGTGGCTCTGCTTGTCGCCCGGCTCCAGCGGCATCATGAATCCCTGGACCTTCACCGTGCGCTGGTTCAGCGCCAGCACGCCGGACGGGAAGCTCGGGGTGACCTTGCTCTTGTCCGCCTTCACGGTGACCGAGGACAGCAGCTTCCAACTGACGACGCCCTCGACCTCCTGCAGCGGCTTGAAGGGGCTGCGCGGGTCGTGATAACCGGGGCCGGAGCCCATCGGGACCGCAGCGCCGGAAGCGGCCGGCGCCGCCTGCGCGAAGACGGCGCCCCCCATGACGATCGTCACGAGCGCGATCGCCGCCCGGCGGGCGCGCGTTGCAGCGGAGGTGATGCGAGTGCTCATCGAGGGCGGTGGCGTCAATGCGGCCTCAGGGCCGCGTGAAGCTCAGCATTGTGCACCGGCTCGGTGACCGCCCGAAGCAAGGTCCGGGCGAGCGGCGACCAGCGCCGGATCAGGCGGGCGGTCGGCCAAGCCGCCTCGGCGTCGCTCAGCGCGGCGTCTGCAGCAGTTCGGTGACGTCGAGCCGATAGCCGCGCCACGCCGGCCACGCCGCCGCAAGCACGGCCAGCCCGAGCGCCAGCGCCGGCACGAGCGCCTCCCACCCCGACACCCAGGCGCCGGAGATCCGCACCGACTGCTGCTGCGCAAGCACCACGCCCAGTCCCGCCGTCAGCGCATGGGCCAGGCCCAGTGCCAGCAGCGTGGCGAGTCCCGCCAGCATCAGCGCCTCCATCGCGATCAGCGCGGCCACGCGCGCCGGCGTGGCGCCGAGCATCCGCAGCATGGCGAGATCGCCCTGGCGCTCCCGCACCGCATGCAGCAGCGCCACCAGCACCGACAGGGCCGCCGCCAGCAGCAGCACGCCGCCGAACCCGCGCAACACATCGACTCCTACGCCGACCATGCTCAGCAGCCGCGCCGTTTCCAGCGCGGGCACCGACGCCTGCAGGCCCGGCTGCGCATTCACCCAGCGCGGCAGCATCACCGCGGCCAGCGGGCTGCGGTAGCGGACCAGCACCATGCTCACTTCCAGAGAGGCCTCGTCGTGAGGCGCAGCCTCGCCGTGCCCATGCGCCGCATGCGCCTCCCAGACGGACGCGAGGTCCGTCAGCACGAGCCGGTCGACCACGCCGCCCGTCGGCGCCAGAACGCCGACGACCTCATAGGCCTCCTCGTGCTCGTCGCCGCCGGACGCCAGTCCGTGCGTGCCGTGGAACCGGTCGCCCGGCTTCAACCCGGAGCGCCCCGCCACCTCGGCGCCCAGCACGGCCTGCATCGGCGCCTTCCAGGCTTGGCCCTGGGCCAGGGCGAGTTGATAGAGCGCCAGATAGTCGGCCGTCGTGCCGACGATGCGGAAGCCCTGGACGCTGTCGCCGAGCGAGATCGGCACCGCCTGCGCGACCAGCGGCTGCGCGCGCAGTTGCGACACGGTGGCCAGCGGGATGTTGCCGGTCGACTGGTCGAGGTGGAACACGCCCGCCAACAGGATCTGCATCGGGCTGCCCTTGGCGCCGACGACCAGGTCGAGGCCGCCGAGATCGCGCTTGAGGCCCTGCTCCATCTGCTCGCTGACCAGGACGACGAACCCGATCGCCGCTAGCCCGAGGCTCAGCAGCATCAGGTTGAGCGCCGTCAGCATCGGACGCGCCCAGAGGTAGCGCCACGCGAGGCGCGGCAGGTTCAACGGCGCGCGGCTCATGAGGTCGAGGTCGTCGATGTCACGGAAGAAGCGGCGCCCCGGCTCGGGAGGCGCAGTCGATACGGCTCGGGCCAGTCGACCCAGGCCGCCTCCACCCGTGCGTCATGCGAGGCGATCACCAGGTGCACGCCGTGCTCGGCGGCTGCGCGCCGCAACAGCGAGAGCGTCGCCTCGCAGGCCTCGTCGTCGAGGTTGGCGGTGGGCTCGTCGGCGATCAAGATGCGCGGCGCGCGCAGCAGCGCCCTGGCGAGCGCCACCCGCTGCGCCTGCCCTTGGCTGAGCGCATGCGGCCGGCGATGCTCCAGCGCGCCGACGCCGAGTTCATTGAGCAGGCGCCGGATGCGCGGAAGGTCCGGCGCCAGACCGGCCGCCACATAGGGCAGCGAGAGGTTGTCGCGCACGGTGAGCGACGGACTGAGGTGCAGCCGCTGCGGCACGAAGCCGAGGTACTCCCCGCGCCACGCGTCGCGCTGGGCGGGAGGCATCCGGGCCACCTCCATGCCGGCCAGCATCAGATAACCCGCCGACGGCGTCAGCAGCCCCGCCATCAGCGCGAGCAGGGTGCTCTTGCCGCTGCCCGAGGTGCCGCGCACCAGCAGATGCCCGCCGGCGGGCAGCGCGAAGTCCGGAAACTGCAGGTCGAGCTCGACGCCGAGGTCGACGCCCTGCCCCGACCGGCCCGCGCCGCCGTAGCGGAAGCGCAGCCCGTCGCAGGCGATCATCGGCCAGCCCTCCGGCCGCTCCGACGTCCTGGCCGCCTCGGCGGACTTCACGGCGCCAGCCGCCCCCGCCGCTTCCGACATCAGCCTGCCGCCTCGTCCTTCAGCAGTTCCTTGAACTTCTTGGCGAACTTGTCGACCTTGGGCGCGACGACGAACGCGCAGTAGCCCTGCTCCGGATGGTTGGCGAAGTAGTCCTGGTGATACGCCTCGGCGGGCCAGTAGTTGTCTTCGGGTTGGACCTCGGTGACGACCTTGCCGCCGTGGGCGCGCTGGGCCTCGTCGACGACCTGCCGGATCACGCCGAGCTGCTCGGGCCGCGTGTAGTAGATGCCGGACCGGTACTGCGTGCCGACGTCGGCGCCCTGGCGGTTCAGCGTGGTCGGGTCGTGGATGGTGAAGAAGACCTGCAGCAGGTCCTCCAGGCTGACGACCTGGGTATCGAAGCGCACGCGCACGACCTCGGCATGACCGGTGGTGCCGGAGCAGACCTGCTCGTAGTTAGGGCTGGCGAGCGGCCCGTTGGTGTAGCCGGACTCCACGCCGAGGACGCCCTTGACGCGCAGGAACACCGCCTCGGTGCACCAGAAGCAGCCGCCGCCGAGGGTGATGAGGTCCTCGCCGGGCTGGAGTTGGACGGGGTTCGGGGTGGTGGTCATGGCGAGGTCCTCATGAATCGGTCGGCCGGGTCACTTGTGGGCGGATCATCGGCGATCAAGCCCTGGCGCCACGGACTTACTGTGCGCTCAGCGCCAGATCCACGCGAGGCGACCAGGGCTTGTCCTTGTCGCCGCCACGCTCGTCGTCCTTCGCGTGCAGCTTCGGCGAGGCGAGGAACATGCGCGCATTCGGCACACCGCGCTCAAGCAACGCGTCGCGGACGGCGACCGCGCGCTGCAGGGCCAGCTCGCGCAGCTGCTCGTCGGTGACGGTGTAGCTGTCCATCAGCAAGTCGCGCATCTGCGCCGCCGGGATGTCCTTGGACAGCCCGATCAGGTTGCGCGGCTTGTTGGGCAGCTTGGCGTTGTCGTAGACGACCTTGAGCAGCCGCGCGCGTTGCGCGTCGTCGAGCACGATCGGCGCGGGGCCCGCGTCGGCGGTGCCGGACACGCCCGACGCACCCGAAGCGCCGGAACTGCTCGAAGCGGCCGCGCCAGGTGCGTTCACCGCCTGCGTGACCGACGCGCGCCGCAGTTCACGGCGACGCTCGGCGATCAGCGCGTCCTCCAGCCGGGCGCCCTGCGCCGCGCGGCGTTCCGCGTCGGGATCGACCCAGCCGGTGATGCTCAGCTGCAGCACCGGCTTGTCGGCCAGCACCTTCGTCAGCGGTTCGAGCTTCTTCGCCGCCTCCGGCTGCAGCGCCGCCGTGCCCGGCTTGAACTCGAGCTGGCTCATCTCGGCGCCACCGCCGCCGCCCGACAGCAGCGAGAACGGCGCCGTCAGCGCCTTCGTCAGCAGATTGACGATGAGCTTCACGACCAGGCCGCCGACGCTGAACTCCGGATCGTTGAGCGAGCCGCTGACCGGCAGGTTCACGTCGATGACGCCGTCGCTGTCCTTGAGCAGCGCCACCGCCAGCTTGACCGGCAGCCGGGTCGCCGTCGGGCTGTCGATGCGATCGCCGAAGGTCAGCTGATTGAGCACGATCTTGTTGTCGGCCTCCAGGCGACCGCCGGGCTCGATCTGGTAATGGACCCGTGTGGACAGCTTGCCGCGCTCGATCGCGTAGCCCGCGTACTTGCCGGCATACGGCGACAGCGGCGCGAGCTCGATGTCGGTGGCGCTGGCGGTGATGTCCAGCGCCAGCGGCGCGCCGCTGGGGTTCAACTGGCCGCTGATGTCGAGCAGGCCGGTGCCCTCGACCTTGCCCTTGAGCTGCAGCGGCGCCATCGCCGCCGAACCGGCCGAGAACGCGCCCAGCGTCCCTGTGAGTTCGCTGAGGTTGGCGCTGTAGTTGGGCTTGATGAAGCGGTCGTTGAAATCGACCTTGCCGCCGTTGACGCGGGTCTCGCCGATGCTGAGCCGCAGCGGCGGATCGCCGGCCGCGGACGAGGCCGCGCCGACTACCGGCGCAGTGCCGGTCGACGCCGTCGCCGGTGTCGGCGCCGACGTCGCGCGAGCCACCGTCGCCGCCACCGGCGCGGACGCCGCCGACGTGCCTGCCACGGCCGCCACGGCCTGGCCCTGCTCGGTCTGGTTCAGGTCGCGCAGGTTGAGGCGGCCCTGCTCGTTGATGATCAGGCGCGCGTAGAACTCGTCCAGCACGGCCTGCTGGATCTTCACGTCCGGCGCTCCGCCGGGCGCCAGCGCCACCCGCAGCCCGCCGAGCTTCAGGCCCTGCCAGCTCAACAGGTCCTCGGCCGAACGGCGTCTGCCGTCCTGCAGCCGCGCCTGGCGCAGCCGGAGGTCGGAGATCAGCAACTCGCCGTCGGCGCGCACCGACGGTCCCTTGGGCGTCTCGGTGAACTCGAAGCCGCCGCGCATCGACCCCTCGGCACGCTGCAGGTGGATGCCGATGGACGGATCGAGGTAGGGATCGACCCAGTGCAGCGGCAAGTGCTCGGCGCTCAGGCGTCCCGAGGCTGTCAGCGGCGTCAGCGCGAGTTGACCGTCCCAACGGAACTTCGGCACCTCGCGCGCGTTGCGGCGCGTGGCGTCGGGCCGGCGCAGCGTCGCTGCCAGTTGCACGGGCAGCGGCTTGCGCAGTTGCCGACCGTCCCAGTCGATGCCGGACACCTTCAGCATCAGTTCCTGAACACCGATCGGCCGGGCCGGTTCGTCGTCGAGCACATGCGTCGCCAGATCGAGCAAGGTTGCCTCGCCGCCTTCCACGGCGATCTCGGCAATCTGCGCGGTCCACGGCGCATCGTTCGCCGCTTTGGCAGCGGCCAGCTCGGGATGGTCCGGCGCGCTCAAGGTCAGGCGATCGCCGCGCCCTTCGGGTTCGCGTCGGCGTGAGGCAGTTGCTGCGCCTGTGGCGACTGCGGCGCCCTGCCCGCTCGCCGCGTGCGACGCGGCCGAGGCGCCCATCCAGGCGTCCCAGCTCCACTTGCCGGCCTTGTCGCGGCCCAGTTGCGCCTTCGGCGCCACCAGCGCCAGCCGGCCGGCCGTCAGTTGGCGGCTGTCCAGCGCGAGCTCCGCCTGGTCGAGGCTCAACTGCTTGAGCGCCAGCACCGGCTTCTTGCCGTCGGCGAGTTGAACGTCGTCGAGGCTGAGCGCCTTCAGCGACAGCTTGAGGTTCTCGCCCGCCGGTCCCGCGCTCACGGCACCCTGCGTGGCGAAGCGGCCCTGGACCGACAGCGGCGTCGCCGCCTTCAGATACGGCGCGAAGCCGTCCAGCGCGAGATCCTTCAGCGCCCAGGCGAGCGCGATGCCGGCCTTGCCGACCTCACCCTTGCCACTGAACGCCGCCGGAGTCTTCGCGCCTTCAGGCGACAGCGTCGCGGCGATCTCCACCGGCGCAGCCTTCGCGGCCAACGGCCAGCTCAGTCCGCTGCCCTTGACCGTCAGGCCGTCGACCGTCCATCGGGCCGCGGGACGGAGCGTCTGGTCGGTCCAGCCGACGCGACCGCCTTCCAGCGCCAGTTGCTGCACGCCGACCCGCCAGGGCGCCGCGCCCGCGGCGGATGTCTTCGCCGCATCGGAGGACGCCGCCTTCGGCGACGCGGCGACGGCCTTCGGCGCCGGCGTCGCGGATGCCGGCGTGGAGCCCGCGGACATCTCCGGCAGCCACAAGCGGCCTTGCGCGTCGCGGCCCATCAGCAGCTCCGGCTGCTTCAGCGTCACCGCGCCCAGCAGCACCTGCCGCTTGAGCGGCTGCACGTCAGCCAGCTCGACGCTCAGCGTCTGCCAGCGCAGCCAGTCCTCCCAATCACTGTCCGCCTTGCCGTCCGATCCAGCGTCCGCGCGCCGCTGCAGCGACAGCTCGCGCACCGACGTCCGGCCGCTGAGCTTGACCTCGGGCGGCTGCTTCGGCGGCTGCTTGAAATCCAGCGTCAGCTGCGAATCGACCAGGCCCTTGGCCAGCCGCATCGGCAGCTCCTTGGGCCAGTAGGCGCGGTACGCCGACAGGTCGAGCGCGTCGAGCTTGACCGTCATGCTCGCGCTGCGCGTATCGGCGAAGGGCTGTACCTGACCCTCGCTCTGGAAGCCGACGCCGTTCAGGCGTCCCGACAGACGCGGCTGCACATGCACCTCGACGTCCGCATCCAGCGTCGACAGGAACGGAATGCCCAGCTGCAGCGCCTTCAGCTCGTGGACCATGCCGGCGCCGCGGTCGTCCAGGCGGAATTCGCCGTCGGTCAGTTCGATGTTGTAGAGCGCCGCCTCGGCGGGGCCGTCGTCCGGCGTCGGCGTCTTCTTCGGCGAAGCGGCCAGCCTCGCGACGATGTCGTCCAGATCGGTCTTGCCATCGGGCAGCAACGCGACGCGCACCCGCGGCGACGCCACCGTCAGCGACGACAGCACCGGCGCCAGATGCCACAGCGATCGCGGCGACAGCACCGTGCGCACGCGCTGGACCTCGAACAGCGGCGGCGCGCCGGCCGTCGGACCGGCGATCTTCAGCTCGTCCAGCGTGAGCGCGAGCCGCCACGGCGTGAAGCTGGCCCCACCCAGCGTGACGGGACGCCCCAGTTGCTCCGAAGCGATGCGCACGCCCGCCCGCTCGATCCACATCGGCAGCGCCACCCAGGCCACGAGCAGCAACGCGACGACGAAGAGCACCAGACCCACGAACACACGCAGCGCGCGTCGCGGCCAGACGGGAAGAGCAGAGAAGAACACGGGAACAGCCGGCAAAACCCGGACGAGTCGTCAAGGAAGCTGATTATGCTGGCGGGCCTCAACACCTGACACCCATCCCCGGCTCTCGATGAACGACCTGATACATGCGGTCGCGGCCTTCCTGCTGCCGCCCACCGGCGCGTTTCCGCTGCTGCTGCTCGCGTGGTGGCTGCGGCACCGCCGCCGCTGGCTCTCCGGCGCGCTGTTCGCGACCGGGCTGATCGCCGTCTGGGTCGGCAGCACCGAGCTCGGCGCGCTGTGGCTGCAGGACCGTCTGCTGGGGCCGCAGCAGGCGGTGCGGGTCGAGCGCCTGAAGGACGTCCCGCCCAAGGAGACCCTCATCGTCGTGCTCGGCGGCGGCGCCCGCAAGCTGATGCCGGAATACGGCGGCGCCCAGCTCAAGGCCCTGTCGATCGAGCGGCTGCGCTACGGGATCTGGTTGTCGCGACGGACCGGCATCCCGCTGATGTTCACCGGCGGCACGCCACGCGACGCCTCGGACGAACGCATGACCGAAGCAGCGCTGGCCGAACGCACCGCGGCGCAGGAATTCGGCTTCACGCTCGCGGCCAAGGAAGACCGCGCCACCGACACGCGCGAGAACGCTCAGTTCACCGCCGAGCTGCTGCGCGGGCAGCCGATCCGGCGCGTCGTGCTGGTCACGCACGACGTGCACATGCGCCGCGCGCTGCGGGCCTTCCGCGAGGCGCTGCCGGCGGAGGTGGAGGTGTTCCCCGCGCCGCTCGGCCTGGCGCTGCCGGGGTTCGAATGGCGCGACCTGCTGCCCTCGCAGGAAGGCATCTCGCGGGCGCGTTATCTGGGTTACGAATGGCTGGGCTACGTCGGCGGTCATTGACGGCCCAAAGAGAAACCCCCTCCGCGCCGGGCGTGCCGGACGAGGAAGGGGTGGGCGGACCAGCCGCCTTTGGGGCTCCGTGGCGATTTGCCGCAGGGCTCCTGGCGCGCAGAGACTGCGCCAGAGGAAGTGCCGGAAAGGCCAGACAACCTTAGGTCCGCCTCCCGGTCCTTTCAAGCCGTGTTGCCCGGGAACCCGTAATTTCCTAGCCCCCGAACAAACGCTGATAGAGATCCGCCGCACGGGCTTTCTGCTCGGCTGGCATCTCGATCACGCGGCCCCATTCGCGCGGCGTCTCGCCCGGCCACTTGTTGGTCGCGTCCAGGCCCATCTTCCCGCCCAGCCCGCTGACCGGCGAGGCGAAATCCAGGTAGTCGATCGGCGTGCCCTCGACCAGCGTCGTGTCCCGCACCGGGTCCATGCGCGTCGTGATCGCCCAGATCACGTCCTGCCAACTGCGGATGTCGACGTCCTCGTCCACGATCACGATGAACTTCGTGTACATGAACTGGCGCAGGTAGCTCCACAGGCCGAACATCAGCCGCTTGGCGTGGCCCGGATAGGCCTTCTTGATCGAGATGACCGCCATCCGGTAGCTGCAGCCTTCAGGCGGCAGATAGAAGTCGACGATCTCCGGGAACTGCTTCTGCAGGATGGGGACGAACACCTCGTTCAACGCCACGCCCAGGACCGCCGGCTCGTCGGGCGGCTTGCCGGTGTAGGTCGAGTGGTAGATCGCGCCGTCGCGCTGGGTGATCCGGTTCACCTCGAAGACGGGGAACCAGTCCTGCTCGTTGTAGTACCCGGTGTGGTCGCCGTAGGGACCTTCCAGCGCGTGCAGGTAGCCGCCCTTCTCCTTCAGCGGGATGCCGTCCTCGCTGTGGCCGGTGAAGCCCGGCGCCGCCGGCGGGATGTGGCCCTCGAGCACGATCTCCGCCGTCGCCGGCACCTGCAGCATGCGGCCGGCCTCGCCGACGTTCGTGTCGGCGACCTCGGTCCGCGAGCCGCGCAGCAGGCCGGCGAACTGGTATTCGGACAGCGTGTCCGGCACCGGCGTCACCGCGCCCAGCGTCGTCGCCGGGTCGGCGCCGAGCGCCACGGCGATGGGGAACGGCTGTCCCGGATTCGCGATGCCGAAGTCGCGGAAATCCAGGGCACCCCCGCGATGCGCCAGCCAGCGCATGATCAGTTGCCGCTTGCCGATCAACTGCTGTCTATAGATACCGAGGTTCTGACGCAGGCGCGGGTTCGCGATCTTCTGCGGCCCCCGCGTCACCACCAGCCCCCAGGTCAGCAGCGGGCCGACGTCGCCGGGCCAGCAGGTCTGGATCGGCAACCGCTTCAGGTCGACGTCGTCGCCCTCGATCACCTGCTCCTGACAGGCCGGCCGCTTCACCAGCGACGGCTTCATGTCCCACAGCGCCTTGCCCATCTGCGCCAGCTTGCCCACGTCGCGCAGGCCGCGCGGCGGCTCCGGCTCCTTCAGCGTCGCCAGCAGCTGGCCGACCTCCCTCAACTGGGTGGTCGACTCGGCCCCCATGCCCAGCGCCACGCGCCGCGGCGTCCCGAACAGGTTCGCCAGCACCGGCATCCGGTAGCCGGTCGGCTGTTCGAACAGCAGCGCCGGGCCCTCCGCCTTGAGGACCAGGTCGCTGACGGCCGTCATCTCGAGCACCGGAGACACCGGCTCGGCCACGCGGCGCAGCTCGCCCATGGCCTCCAAAGCGCCCATAAAGTCACGCAGATCTCGGTACTTCATAACCAAAAGTATTTAAGAACATGGCCCATACGGTTGACGGGTTATTTTTGATCCATAGAATCGCGCCCTGCCCTGACCCCCAGGGTTATCCCGGTCTTCGCTGTGGGACGCGAAGCCGGTGTGCTGCCAATGGACGCTGGATCGCCCGTCTGTCGCATCAAGAGCCCGGAGCCCTCTGAGAGCCCTCCGAGCCGTCGACGACGCCCGAGCCGGCCCATTATCACCACCCCCAGGTGGGTGTCCCGCGAGTGAACGCTTCGAGCGGCTCGCCAGACACACACCGGGCGTGGTCGGAGAAAGGAGTCGCATGACAGCGCGTTCAGACCTGCTATCCCTGCCCCGCCAGGCGCAAGCCGCCCTGGTGCTTTTCGTCAAGGACATCGGCCAGGGCCTCCTGGTCGTCAGCCACAACACGCTCGCCCTGGTGGGCTTCGCCGTCGTCGCCGTCGGGCTGGTCTTCGCCAGCCAGGCCGACCTGCGCCAGCAACTGGAAGGCCAGGTGCTGGGTTGGCTCAATGCGCGCCACGAGGCGCGCGTCGAGGCCTCCGGCGACGTGCTCGCCTTGATGGCCGAGCCCGACGCGATCACCCGCGCCACCGCGGTGGATCCGAAGGAGCTCACCCGTCAGCAGGCGCTGGTGGCCAACTACCTGGCCAGACGCTACCGCGTCGCGCCGGAACCGGTCAGCCGCCTGGTCAAGGAAGCCTGGGAAGTCGGCCAGCGCGCCCGTGTCGAGCCGACGCTGATCCTGTCCATCATGGCGATCGAGTCCGGTTTCAACCCGTTCGCCCAGAGCGCCGTCGGCGCCCAGGGCCTGATGCAGGTGATGACACGCGTCCACGACGACAAGTACGAGGCCTTCGGTGGCAACCTGGCCGCCTTCGACCCGGTCACCAACCTGCGCGTCGGCGTGCAGGTGCTCAAGGAGTGCATCCAGCGCGCCGGCAGCCTCGAGGAAGGCCTGCGCCGCTACGTCGGTGCCGCCAACCTGCCCGACGACACCGGCTACGCCTCGCGCGTGCTGGCCGAGCAGGACCTGCTGAAGGCCGTCGCCCAGGGACGCAACGTCAGCCCCTCGGCGCCGCGTCCGATCCGCGAGCCGGCGTCCGCGCCGGCCTCGACCGGCGAGCAGGTCGCCATGACCGCCGTCATGCGCTGAACGGCCGTTCCGCGACCTCGATCAACGGGTTCCACGGGAACCCGTTTCTCATTGGGCGAAGCCGGCGACCCCTCTGCCGTGGGAACAATGTCACGAGATGCCCGGCGCCCCTCGACGGTGCGGCTACACTGCGGGCTTCGCGCAACTGGCGATCAGGGCGCCCTGCCCGGAGACGGATCGGTCTCCGCACAGGCGTCGCCCGAGGTGGGCCACCACCGGGAAGCGCGAACGGCCGGGGATCTCCCTGGCTGTCCGTGCCGTTCGCCTGGGCCGCCGTCGTTCCGTCCTCCGTCGCCGGGTCGCTGTCATTCCAGAAGAATGGCGACCACGCCGATGCGTTGCCGGCCGGGCGGCGCCAACCCTTGAGCCGACATCATCATGTTTGACCGCACCCAACAGACCCTCGCCAACGTCGACGCCGAAGTCTTCGCCGCCATCCAGCAGGAGACCCGGCGCCAGGAAGACCACATCGAGCTGATCGCCTCGGAGAACTACACCTCTCCGGCGGTGATGGAAGCCCAGGGCAGCCAGCTGACCAACAAGTACGCCGAGGGCTACCCCGGCAAGCGCTACTACGGCGGCTGCGAGTACGTGGACATCGTCGAGCAGCTGGCGATCGACCGCCTGAAGCAGCTCTACGGCGCCGAGTTCGCCAACGTGCAGCCCAACAGCGGCTCGCAGGCCAACCAGGGCGTGTTCTTCGCGCTGCTGCAGCCCGGCGACACCATCATGGGCATGAGCCTGGCCGAAGGCGGCCACCTGACCCACGGCATGGCGCTGAACATGAGCGGCAAGTGGTTCAACGTCATCTCCTACGGCCTGGACGCCAAGGAGGCGATCGACTACGACGCGATGGAAGCGCTGGCGCGCGAGAAGAAGCCCAAGCTGATCATCGCGGGCGCGTCGGCGTACTCGCTGCACATCGACTTCGAGCGCTTCGGCAAGATCGCCAAGGAGATCGGCGCCTACTTCATGGTCGACATGGCGCACTACGCCGGCCTGATCGCCGCGGGCGTCTACCCGAACCCGCTGCCGCATGCCGACGTCGTGACCTCGACGACGCACAAGAGCCTGCGCGGCCCGCGCGGCGGCATCATCCTGACCAACGACGAAGCGATCGCCAAGAAGATCAACTCGGCGATCTTCCCCGGCATCCAGGGCGGCCCGCTGATGCACGTGATCGCCGGCAAGGCGGTGGCCTTCAAGGAAGCGCTGACGCCCGAGTTCAAGGCCTACCAGCAGCAGGTCGTCGCCAACGCCAAGGTGCTGGCCGACACGCTGATCGAGCGCGGCCTGCGCATCGTCTCCGGCGGCACGCAGAGCCACGTGATGCTGGTGGACCTGCGCCCCAAGAACCTGACCGGCAAGGAAGCCGAGGCCATCCTGGGCGCGGCGCACATGACCTGCAACAAGAACGGCATCCCGAACGACCCGCAGAAGCCGATGGTGACCAGCGGCGTCCGCCTGGGCACGCCGGCGATGACCACGCGCGGCTTCAAGGAGGAGCAGGTCCGCAAGACCGCCCACCTGATCGCCGACGTGCTGGACAACCCGCATGACGAGGCCAATCTGGCCCGCGTGCGTGAGCAGGTGGCCGAGCTGACGCGTCAGTTCCCGGTCTACCGCTGAGCGGAGTCCGCGGCGCATGCGATGCCCGTTCTGCGGTCACGGCGACACGCAGGTGTCGGAGACCCGGGAGTCCGACGAAGGCGACGTGGTGCGTCGCCGCCGTCGCTGCCAGTCCTGTGACAAGCGCTTCACGACCTACGAGCGCGCGGACATCGCGCTGCCGATGGTCGTGAAGAAGGACGGCACGCGCGCCGAGTTCGACATGGGCAAGCTGCGCGCGTCGATGACGCTGGCGCTGCGCAAGCGGCCGGTGAGCATCGAGCAGATCGACGCGGCGCTGGAGCGCATCCAGGAGAAGCTGCTCAGCACCGGCGTGCGCGAGATCCCGTCGACCAAGCTGGGCGAGCACGTGATGCGCGAGCTCAAGCGCATCGACAAGGTCGCCTACGTGCGCTTCGCCTCGGTGTACCGCTCGTTCGAAGACGTCGACGAGTTCCGGCAGCTGATCCGAGACATCTGAGGTCGCGGGACGCCGCGCGTGTGCGGCACTGAAGTCGTGCGTCATTGACGCGGCCTTCACGGACTTTTCAGGCGCATCCCCCGCGCATCCCCCAAGCATCCCCCAAAAGCCGGCCCCCTTCAGCGGGCCGGCTTTTCCCTCCTGAAGGCGAAGCGCAACGGCCGCCGTCTCCCTAGAGTTCCTGGCAACTCTTCGGGAGATCTTCCTTGCAGCCCTCCGCTTCCCCGTTCCCCTGCCATCGCCCCACCGCCCCGCGCGGCATCAGCCTCATCGAGGTGCTGGTCAGCGTCGCGCTGGTCGTGCTCGTGGCCCTGCTCGCCGGGCCGGACCTGCGCGACTGGCTCTGGCGCCAGCGACTCGCGAATGCCGCGCAGGCCGTCCTCGGCGATCTCCAACTGGCTCGCAGCGAGGCGATCCAGGGCTCGCACAACGTGAGCCTGCGCTTCGGCGGTGATGAATCCGCCGTCAGCGGCAGCGGCCGCTGCTACGTGCTGCACACCGGCGCCGCCGGTGGCTGCGACTGCCACCTGGATGCACCACCCACCTGCCGCGCCGACGCGCAGGCGATCAAGCAGGCGCGCTGGGTGCGAGACCGGGGACGGCCGGAGGTCACGGCCAACGTGCCCTCGATGCTGTTCAGCGGACGCCAGGGGACCGTGTCGGTCAGCGGCACGGTCGAGGTCCGCATCGCCAGCATCGGCACGGTCCGTCACATCGTGAGCATCACGGGCCGCGTGCGCAGTTGCACGCCCGATGGCGCGCTGAACCGCCTGCCGAGGTGCGCATGACGCCGCTGATGACGCCGCTGACGCCGTCGTCGGTGAAGCCGCCGATGAAGCCCCGCATGACAGCGCGAACCAACGTGCGAATGAACATGCGAAAGGACATGCGAACGGGCATGCGAGAAAGCAAGCCACTGGGCCGCCGCGGTTTCTCGTTGATCGAGATCCTGACCGTGCTGGCGATCGTTGCCGTGCTGGCGGCGCTGACGCTCCCCGGTTTCCGCGATCAGGTCATGAAGGGCCGGCGCGCCGAGGCGCGCGAGGCGCTGCAGGAGATCCAGCTCGCGCAGGAGCGTTTCCGCTCGCGCAGCCCGCGATACGCCGACCGCCTCGAAGACATCGAGCAGCCCGCGACGACGAAGGGCGGGCTCTATCGGCTGCGCCTCGTCCAGGCCGACGCCACGCGCTACCGGGCCGAGGCCGTCGCGCAAGGCAGCCAGTCCGCCGACCGTCGATGCCGCGTGCTGACGCTGCGGCTGGAGCTCGGCGCGGTCTACACCACCGGATTCGACGAGCAAGGGGTCGAGCAGGCAGACGCCTGCTGGCCACAGTGACGGAACCAGCATGACGAACCACCTCTGCCAAGGCTTGATTCGCAGTTCGACACGAGGATCCGCGCGAGGATTCACGCTCGTCGAATTCATGATCGGACTGACGATCGGCCTCCTGCTCCTCGCCGGAGCGTTCTCGATGGCGGGCGTCCAGCTCGGCGAGCACCACCGGCTCATGCTGGAACTGCAGGTCCAGCAGGAACTGCGCGCCACCGCCGAACTCCTGCTGCGCGACCTGCGTCGCGCGGCGTTCTGGGACCGTGCGCAGGACGGCGTCTGGCAGGACGATACCGACGCGCCGGTCCGCAATCCCTACGCGGATCTCACGGTCGAGGACGCCGGCCGGCGCCTGACCTACAGCTTCGCCCGGGACGGGAGCGCCCCCGGCGGCGGGAGCGTCCGCGAGACCTCCGGCTTCCGCTTGAACGATGGTCGGATCGACCAGTTGATCGCGGGCCGCTACCAGCCGCTGACGGATCCCGACCTGCTGCGCGTGCGGCGGCTGGAGGTGCGACTCGCGTCGCAGGCGTATCCGTTGGGGGACGCGTGCGACCCGGCCTGTGCCTCCGGTTCCGGTTCCGATTCGGGCTCGGGCTCGGGCTCGGGCTCGGGCTCGGGCTCGGGCTCGGGCTCGGGCGCTGGTGGCGGCGCCTGCCCGCCGACCTTGTCCGCGCGCCTGGTGACCTTGACCGTCGATGCCGAGGCCGTGCATGACCCGCGCGTCAGCCATCACCTCGAACTGCTGAGCCAGTTGCACAACCACGCGCTCTCGGGAGCCTGCCCATGACCCGGCGGAACGAGCGAGGCCTGGGCACGCTGGCGATGTGCATGGTGCTGCTGGGCGTGCTGGCACTGGGAGCCGCCTGGGCGGCGCGGCAGTTGGCGACGGCGCAGCGCGTGGCGGCCAACGACCTGCGGGCCGCCACGGCGTCCGAGGCCGCCGAGTCCGGCATGGCCTGGGCGGTCGCCATGCTCAACGGCGGCGCCATCGACGAGGCCTGCCGGCCTGCGACGGCTCGACCAGCGGTCGACGGCGCGACATCGTCTGACTTCCGCGGCCGATTCCTGCTGATCGGCGCCGATGGCTACTATCACGCGCCAGGTTCGCCGCCAGCCGCGCCAGCGTCGCCAGCGTCGCCAGCACCGGCCGCATCGGCAACGCCGGCCTGTGCGAACTCCGGGCCCCTGCGTTGGTCCTGCCGCTGCGGCGCCTCCGGCAACGCGGATGCGGGCGGACCGCGCGCCGACGGCGAAGCGCAACCGCAGTTCAGCATCCGCTTCGCCGACGCGGGTGGGCCGGGCCAGCTGAAGCTGATCGCACGCGGCTGCAGCGACCGCCGGACGGACTGCGACGATGTCTCCAACGGCCCGATCGGCGTGGCCGAGTCCGCCCAGCATCTGGCGCTCCTCAGCGCCCTGCGCGTGCCGCCTCCGTCCGCCCTGGTGGAGGGGCCGGGGAGCTTTCTCCGGGTCTTCGGTTATCCGCCGGGACGCTATCGCGACCAGCCCGCCATCACCCGACTGCGCTGTGGCGGCGATTGCGACGGCTCGCTCGCCCAGGCGCTGGCGCGCGGGCGCCGCCTGATCTGGATCGACGGCGACGCGCACCTGTCCCAATGGCCAGCGTCGGCGCTCGACGGCACGCCGCTTGTGCTGATCGTCGACGGGCGGCTGGACCTCGCCGCTCCCGGCCATCCACAAGGCGTGCTCTACGCGCGGGACGGCGTCGACTGGCACCCGCCTGCCGGCATGCCGACCTCGCTGCGCGGGGCGGTGGTCAGCGATGCCCGTGTCGACAAGGCGGGCTCGGTCGAATTGATCCATGACGCCGCCGTCCTCTACCGCATCCATCGACAGATGGGCAGTTTCGTACCGGTCCCTGGCGGCTGGACACCGACACGATGAAGTGCCTTCCCCAATCCCTTGCCCGATCCCTTCGCCATCCTCGATCCGGTCGCGCCCGTCGCCATATCGGCAGCGGATTCACGATCGTCGAGGCGCTGGTCGCGCTGGTGTTGCTGTCCATCGGCGCGGTGGCCCTCATGACGTTGCAGGCCCGGCTGCGCGTGGCCGCAGACGAGGCACGCCACCAGGATCAGGCCCTGCGCCTCGCCCACAATGAACTCGAGCGCTGGCGCTGGCAGCCGGGCGGCCCCTCCCCCGCGCTGTCATGGGAAGGACCGGACATCGAGTTCGCCATCGCGGGCCGCGCGGTGCCCGCGGCCGACGCGCTGGACCGCGGCGCCGACGAGGGCGCGCCGGAGGCCGGGGCCGGCGCCGTCACGCCGCCGCTGCGACCTGTGCAGGTGCGCGTGCAGTGGACGGATCGCACCGGACGGTCCCGGTCCGTCACCCTCGAGAGCCTGCTCCCCCTCACCGATCCTGCCCTCTCCGGCCTGCTGCAACTCCCGCCGGGATCGCGCCGCTAGACTCCGCGCCATGCAAGACGTCCGATCGCCCGCCCTGCCGCCCGAACCGCCCTCCGGCCTGCCGTCGGCCACTGCCTCGGGTGCGTCCGGCGCCTCCGCCGCATCCAGCACCTCCACGCCGCCGCGCGACGACCGTTGGATGACCGAGGCGGTGCGCCTGGCCCACGACGCGGTCGGCCTCACCGACCCCAACCCCCGAGTGGGCTGCGTCATCGTCGACGGCGAGGATCGCGTGCTCGGCCAGGGGCACACGCAGGCCGCCGGACAGGCCCACGCCGAGGTCATGGCCTTGCGCGATGCCCAGGCCCGGGGTCAGGACGTGCGCGGCGCGACCGTTTACGTGACCCTCGAACCCTGCGCCCACCATGGCCGCACCCCGCCCTGCTGCGACGCGCTGATCGCGGCCGGCGTCGGACGGGTCGTGGTCGCGCTCGGCGACCCGAACCCGCAAGTCGCCGGTCAGGGCCTCGCGCGGATGCGCGCCGCCGGCATCGCCACGGAGGTGCTGCCGACCGACCACCCGTCCGCCGTCGAGGCGCACGAACTCAACATCGGTTTCCTGACCCGCATGCAGCACGGACGCCCCTTCGTGCGGATGAAGATCGCCGCGTCGCTCGACGGGCGGACCGCGCTCTCGAACGGCGTCAGCCAATGGATCACCGGCCCCGAGGCCCGGCGCGACGGCCACGCCTGGCGGCGTCGTGCCGGCGCCGTGCTGACCGGCATCGGCACCGCGCGCGAGGACGATCCGCGCCTGGATGTCCGGGACGTCGACACCGTGCTGCAGCCGCAGCGCGTGTTGATCGACTCGCGCCTGGAGCTGTCCCCGGACGCGCGCCTGCTGGCGCCGCCCGGGCAACTGCTGATCTATCACGCCCTGGCCGAGCCGGGCGAGCGTGGCGCCGCGCTGGCGTCGCGCGGGGCGGAGCTGGTCTCCGTCGCCGACCCGACCAGGGGCAAGGTCGACCTGGGCGCGGCGATCCGCGACCTGGGCCGACGCCAGGTCAATGAGCTCCACATCGAGGCCGGCTACAAGCTCAACGGCTCGCTGCTGCGGGCCGGACTGATCGACGAATTGCTGATCTACGTCGCGCCGATGCTGCTGGGCGAGGGCCGCGGCGTGGTCGACCTGGGCGGTCTGACGACGCTCGACGGGGCGCCGCGCTTCCGGATGGTCGACTGCCAGTCCGTCGGGGGCGATCTGCGGCTGAGACTGCGGCCGCTCGCCGCTTCATCGACCTAGCGACTTCATCGACTTCATCGACTTCAGCCGCATCGGGCGCGTCGGCCTGGCAGCGCCAGGATCGCCCGACCTTCCCGAGGAACCCCGCGAGTCCGACCACCGGGCCGCCCCGCCTACAATCGCACCCATGCCTATTTCACCGATTCCCGAGCTGGTCGCCGAGCTGGCGGCCGGCCGCATGGTCATCCTCGTCGACGAAGAGGACCGCGAGAACGAGGGGGACCTCGTCCTCGCCGCCGACCACGTCACGCCGGAGGCGATCAACTTCATGGCCAAGCATGGCCGGGGCCTGATCTGCCTGACCCTGACCCGCGAGCGCTGCGAGCAGCTGCAGCTGCCGCCGATGGCCACCCGCAACGGCACCAAGCACGGCACGGCCTTCACCGTGTCGATCGAGGCGGCCACCGGCGTCACCACCGGCATCTCCGCCGCCGATCGCGCGCGGACCGTGCAGGCGGCGGTCGCCAAGGGCGCGGTCGCGTCGGACCTCGTGCAACCGGGCCACATCTTCCCGCTGCAGGCGCAGGACGGCGGCGTGCTCATGCGCGCCGGCCACACCGAAGCCGGTTGCGACCTGTCGCGCATGGCCGGCCTGACGCCCGCCGGCGTGATCTGCGAGATCATGAACGACGACGGCACCATGGCCCGTCTGCCGGATCTGGAGATCTTCGCCAAGGAACACGGCCTGAAGATCGGCACCATCGCCGACCTGATCGAATACCGCAGCCGCAACGAGTCGATCGTGCAGCGCATCGCGCAGCGTCCGCTGGACACGCGCGAAGGCCGCTTCGACTGCCACGTCTTCCGCGACCGCTCGAACAACGTGCACATGGCGCTGGCGCTGGGCCAATGGCAGCCCGACCAGGAGGTGCTGGTGCGGGTGCACGAGCCCTTCTCCGCGATGGACCTGCTCGACGCCGGCCGATGCGGCCACAGCTGGCCGCTGCCGCAGGCGCTGGCGGCGATCCAGCGCGAGGGCTCCGGCGTCGCGGTGCTGCTGAACTGCGGCGAGGACGCGGACGCGCTGCTGGCGCGCCTGCAGCCGGCCGCGTCGGAAGATTCCCGTCAGACCATGGACCTGCGCACCTACGGCGTCGGCGCGCAGATCCTGCGCGAACTCGGCGTGCAGCGGATGAAGCTGCTGGGCAGCCCGCGCCGCATGCCGAGCATGACCGGCTACGGGCTGGAAGTGACCGGTTTCCAGGCCGCCCAGGCCGGTGCCAACGACAAGAATTGCTGAGGACCGCATGCAAGGATCTGACAAGGGTCAGTCGACCCGATTGGACGGACGGGGCCTGCGCGTCGGCATCGTCCAGGCGCGGTTCAACGACGAGTTGACGACGGCGCTGGCCAAGGCCTGCCTGGGCGAACTCGCCCGTCTGGGCGTCCAGGACGCCGACATCCGCCACGTGACCGTGCCGGGCGCGCTGGAAGTGCCGGTGGCGCTGCAGGCGATGGCCGTCAGCGGCAGGTTCGACGCGCTCGTCGCGCTGGGCTGCATCATCCGCGGCGAGACCTATCACTTCGAGCTGGTCGCCAACGAGAGCGGCGCCGGCGTGACGCGCCTGACGCTGGACCACCGCCTGCCGATCGCCAACGCGATCCTGACGGTCGAGAACGAGGAACAGGCCTGGGCGCGGGCCGAAGACAAGGGCCGCGATGCCGGGACCGTTGCCGTCGAAATGGCACAGCTGCTGAAAGAACTCAAGTGAACACCAAGGACAACACCCCCGCCGGCAAGAGCGCAGGCAAGCCGGGCGCGAAGAAGGCGCCGGCCAAGTCGGCGCGCCGCCGCTCGCGCGAGCACGCGCTGCAAGGCATCTACCAGTGGCTGGTGACCGGCGACGACCTCGGCGTGATCGACGCGCACACGCGCGAGCAGGACGGCTTCGAGAAGGCTGACCGCGGTCATTACGACAAGCTCTTCAACGGCGCGATCGAGGAAGCGGCCGATCTGGACGCGGTGCTGGCCCGCCACGCGGACCGCAAGACGACCGAGCTGTCGCCGATCGAGCACGCGATCCTGATGATCGGCGCGTACGAGCTGAAGAACTGCATCGACATCCCGTACAAGGTCGCGATCAACGAGGCCGTCGAATTGGCCAAGTCCTTCGGCGGCACGGACGGCCACAAGTACGTCAACGGCGTGCTGGACCGCGCCGCGATCGACCTGCGTCCCGTCGAGGTCAAGGCCGTCCGCGGCAACTGATCTCCACCCCCGGCATGCAAAAGGCCCGGATGGCGTTTGCCTCCGGGCCTTTGTCATTGAGGGTCAATCGCAAAATTCTGAGCCACCGCTGCCACGCGGCGGTCAAGGAGCCTCCGGCGTCGGCGTCGGTGTTGGTGTTGCCATCGCATGCTGGGGCTCCGTGGGAAGGCTGAAGGTGATGTGCGTCCTATCCACGACGCGGGCACCGACCCAGCCCAACGTGGAGACCATACCAACCAACAGACAGCCGATCACCCAGCCGGCACCGCGTTGGAACGCCTGCGTCTCCAGCGCCTTGTCAACCTTGCCGCCCAATACGTCAATCTTGTCCGACAAGGTCTTGAACGAGCCATCTACCTTGTCTTCCAGGCGGTCCATCCTCGTCTCGATCCTGTCTATCCGCAAGTCGATGCCGTCGATGCGAGCATCGAGCGCGCCGAAGGCCGTCTTGAGACCGGACACGTCCGACGAGAGCTGATCCAGCCGGTCCAGGACAAACCGTTCCTGGTACACGGACCAACCATGTTCTCGATGACCCGCGTGGCGACCTGACTTGCGGGACTTCGGCGAGTGGCGATGGGGAATGAAGGGCGTGGCGGCGCCGGGGGAAATCGTGTGTGCCTGCATGTTGGAGAGATCCAGTTGTTGAGCAGGCGATCAGTCTCCACCCGTGGAAAAACCTTCAATTTCACCCAGCCCTCGGTTTCATATCGAATCGGTCAAGGACACGGCACGTCGCCTCATTGCGTCATCGCGCCGTCTTTCCCCGCCACACGCTCACGAGGCCTGCGACCAGCGCGAATCCCGCAGCCATGCCGAGCCCCGCATGCGAGGCCCGTGACGCCGGCAGCCACGTGAAGAGCAGCCCCATCAACAGGCTGCCCAGCGTCTGACCGGTCAACCGTGCCACGCCTTGCGCGCCGCCGGCCGCGCCGCTGCGCTCCTTCGGCGCGGACAGCAGCATGTTGCGGTTGTTGGGTGTCTGGAAGAAGCCAAATCCCAGTCCCGCCAGCGCGGTGAAGACGACCAGCAACGGCCGCGGGTCCGCCTGCGCCGGCCATGCGGCGCAGAGCGCGAGCCCCGCAGCGAGACCGCCGGCGCCGGCCGCGCAGAGCCAGGCCGTCGGCAGGCGGTCGGCCAGTCGACCGGACAAGGGCGCGGCCAGCATCACCGCCAGCGGCCACGGCGTCATCAGCAGTCCGGTCTCGAGCACGCTCAGGCCCAGCACGTGATGCATGTAGAACGGCAGCGCGACATAGCTCGCCATCTGCCCGGTGAAGCAACACACCGACGCGATGATCGACATCCGGAACGATGGCGAGCGCAGCAGGTCAATCGGGATCAGCGGCGCCGCGCGCGGCAGCTCGCGGCGGACCAGCAGCGCGCCGCAGACGATCGCCGCGATCAGCAGCGCGCCGCCTTCCAGCGGCTTCGCCAGCACCTGGTCGCCGCCGAGCACGAAGGCCGCGAACATGCCCGCGTTGAGGGCGACGCTCACGACATCGAGCGGCCGCCGGGTGCCCGGCGTGCTCGGCAATCCGCGCGCGGCGATGAGCACCAGCAGGCCGACCGGCAGGTTCACCGCGAACAGCCACGGCCAGCCGGCCACCGACAGGATGGCCGCGCCGATGGCGGGTCCGGCCGCCGACGCGCCCGCGACCGCCAGCGCGTTGTACGCGATGGCCTGTCCGAGCAGCCGCTTCGGATAAGTGAAACGCAGCAGCGCCAGGCCGAGCGGCATCACCGCCGCGCTGCCCAGGCCCTGCAGGCAGCGCCCCGCCACCAGCCAGCCCAGCGAAGGAGCCAGCGCGCACAGCGCCGAGGCCGCGGTGAAGAGCGAGACGCCCGCGACGAACACGCGCCGATAGCCGAGCCGCTCGCCCAGGGCCGATGCCGGCAGCAGGAACATCACCACCGCCAGCTGATAGGCCGTCGCGACCCAGATGGCATCGGCCGGCGAGCTGTCGAGGGTCTGCGCGATGTTGGGCAGCGCGACGTTGGCGATCGCACCGTCCAGCACCACCAGCGCGATCGCGCCGAGCAGCGCGGCGACCGCGGCGTGACGTCGGGGCAACGGCACGCCGTCGGTGTCGGGCATGTCGGGCGGATGTCCGGTTGAGACGGATGCATCCGACACAGCAGATGCGGCAGATGCGGCAGATGCAACGGATGTGGCGGATGAAGCGGACGGCGTGGCGGACATCGGGGCGGCGATTCGGCAGGAGGTGTGTCCAGCATAGGAGCCGTCCGGCGACGCGACCAGCGCGCCGGGCGCAGGGAGTCCCTGCATGCGACGCCATCCGCACTGATCGCGCGCGTGCTAGCGTGGCCGGATGGCCGACGACATCGATCTCAACCTGCTCACCGCGCTCGACGCGCTGCTCGCCGAAGGCAGCGTGGCGCGGGCCGCCGAGCGCCTGCGGCTCAGCGAATCCGCGATGAGCCGCACGCTGGCGCGACTGCGCGCGGCCACCGGAGATCCGCTGCTCGTGCGCGCGGGCCGCACCATGGTGCCGACACCGCACGCGCTGGCGCTGCGCGACCAGGTCCGCGAGCTGGCGCAGGGCGCGCGCGCCGTGCTGCAGCCGGCGGGCGCGGGCTGGGACCTGCGCCAGCTGAAACGGACCTTCACGCTGCGCGCGAACGACGGCTTCATCGAGGCCTTCGCGCCGGCGCTGGTCGCACGCGCGGCGGAAGAAGCGCCGGGCGTGTGCCTGCGCTTCGCCCCCAAGCCCGACAAGGACGTGCGCCCGCTGCGCGAGGGACTGATCGATCTCGACATCGGCGTGCTCGGCGAGTCCGGCCCCGAGGTGCGCATCCAGGCGCTCTATCGCGACCATTTCGTCGCCGCGGTGCGCGAGGGTCACGTGTTGCTGGAGACGCGTGGACTCGACGCCGCGAGCTATGCGGCCTGCGCCCACGTGGTCACCTCACGGCGGGGCCGTCGCGCGGGCCCGGTGGACGGGGTGCTGGCTGCACGCGGACTGGCGCGTCGCGTCGCCGTCGTCGTACCGAGCTTCCGCGCGGCGCTGTCGATCGCGGCCGCGACGGACCTGGTGGCCCTGGTGCCGTCGACCTTCTTCCGGCCGGACTTCGTCCAGGGCGCACTCCGCGCCCTGCCCTTGCCGGTGCCGACCGAGCCGATCACCGTCTCCCAGATGTGGCACCCGCGGCTCGAGAAGGATCCAGGACACCAGTGGCTGCGCGGCCTGGTGTTCGAGCTCTGCAGGTCGATGGCGCCCCACCGATCACCTTGATCACGGCGAGCACGGCGAGGGTCGCGCCGGTCACTCCGCGCTACCGACGTCGAGGTAATTCATGCAACCGCCGGTGTCCGAACCGGGGAAGCCCTCGCAGCGGCGTCCCCACATCGCCGTACATTTCGCACCTCAAGACAGCGCTTCGCTCCGACGATCGCCCACGCGCACCGACGTGGCGTGCCGACGACGCTCGCGTCCGCCACGCGCCCGATCATGGCGCCCCAACTTCTTGCCAGGAATGCATGTGAGAAATCTCTGTGGGCTGATGCTCTCCCTCCTGTTCGCGACGACCTGCCACGCCGATGTGCTCATCGGCCAGACCTCCGGATTCACCGGACCGGTCGCGGCCAGCGTCAAGGAAACGACCGACGGCGCCAAGCTCTACCTCGACGCCGTGAACAAGGCCGGCGGCGTGAACGGCGAGCGGATCAAGCTGATCTCGCTGGACGACAAGTTCGACCCGAAGCTGGCCGCGGAGAACGCCCGCACGCTGATCGTCGACAACAACGTGCTGGCGCTGTTCCTCACCCGCGGCACGCCGCACAACCAGGCCATCATGCCGCTGCTCACCGAGCACCGCGTGCCCCTGATCGCCCCGTCCACCGGCGCGATGGCGCTGCACAAGCCCGTCCATCCGTGGCTCTTCAACGTCCGCGCCACCTACCAGCGCGAAGCGGAACGCGCGGTGCGCCATCTGAGCCTGATCGGCATCGACAAGATCGGCGTGGTCCAGGTCGACGACTCGTTCGGCGCGGACGCGGTGGTCGGCGTGATGACGGGCTTCGCCGCGGTCGGCAAGTCGGCCGCCTTCGTCGAGAAGTTCGACCGCGCCCACCCCGACTTCAAGGCGACCGTCGCCAAGACGCAGTCGACCTCGGCGCAAGCCGTGATCTTCCTGGGCTCGGGACAGGCCGTGGTCGACGGCGTGGCCGCGATCCGCGACAGCGGCTCGCGCGTCCAGATCGTGACCCTGTCCAACAACGCCTCGTCGGGCTTCGTCGCCTCGCTCGGCAAGAACGCGCGCGGCATCATCGTCGGGCAGGTCTTCCCGTATGAGCGCTCCCGCGCCGCCGCCATCGTGACCGAGGCGCAGGGACTCGCCACCGCCCAGGGCCACGGCGACATCACGCCGGCCATGATCGAGGGCTTCGCCGGCGCCAAGGTGCTGGTGGAGGCCCTGCGCCGCGCCGGCCCGCACCCGACGCGGCAGAAGCTCCGCGACACGCTGGAAGGCCTGCAGAAGGTCAACATCGGCGGCCTGGAGATCAGCTACAGCCCGAGCGATCACTCGGGCCTGGACTTCGCGGATCTCTCCATCGTCGGGGAAGGCAACCGCTTCGTCCGCTGAGCCTGGGAGGGTCGCTGTGCCGGGCCCCACACGGGCCCTGCAGGGGACCCGGTGCGGTCACAGGTACTTGACCCAGGCCCGGTGCGTGCGCCGCTTGTAGGCCGCGAACGCCTTCACCGGCGGATAGAGCAGCGGCACCAGGCCCAGCCAGATGAGCCAGATCAGCGGGAACTGGCCGGCATCCACGCCGAATCGCACGCCCTGGTTGGGGCCGAAGACCGCGAGCAGCACGCGATAGCCGATCAGCAGCACGTAGAGGTGCAGCAGGTAATAGAACATCGGCGCGCCGCCGAAGACCGCGCATACGCGGAGGAAGGCATGGCGCCCGTGCTCGAACGCGGCCAGCAGGACCGCTCCGATCCCCAGCGTCAACAGCAGGAAGTCCAGCGACGGCGGGTACTTCGTGAAGTTCAGGAAGGACATCGCCGTGTCCAGCGCCGTGGCACCGGTGACCCAAGGTGCGTTCTCGCCGTAGCGATTGAAGCCGCGCAGGACCGCGAGCGCGAACAGGCAGGCCGCCGCGAGGCCGCACAGCACGCGCCGCCGCTGCCGCACCGGCGTTGCGCGCGAGAACAGCGGCCCCGTCGCGAAGCCCAGCAGGATCACCCCGACCCACGGCAGGGCCGGATAACTCACGCGCACCCTCACGAGCCCTTCCGGGATGAGCCAGTCGCGATGCAGCATCAGCGTCCACAACGCCCGCCAGCCGCCGTCGGGCGGCACCGACAGGCCGGTCAGCGCGTTGTGTCCCCCGACGATCACGAGCCCGATGCCCACGAGCGCCCAGCGCGGCAGCCCCGACAGCAGCGCGAGCGCCAGCATGCTGAAGCCGATCGCCCAGATCACCTGGAGGTAGATCACGCCGAAGCTCGCGCTCCACGCGAAGTTCACCAGCGTCAGCTCCAGCCCGATCAGCAGCAGGCCGCGCTTGAGCAGGAAGCCGCGGACGTCGCGCGGCGGCGCACCGTCGGGGTGGGCGTGGAGCCAGGCCGAGAGCCCGGTCAGGAACACGAACACCGGCGCGCAGAGATGCGCCGCGAGCCGCGAGAAGAAGAGCTCCGGCGGCGTGCCGGGCACCGTCATCGGATCCGTGACCTGCAGGTGCAGGTAGAAGGTCTCGCGGACGTGATCGAGCAGCATCACGATCATCACGAATCCGCGCAGCGCGTCGATCGACGCGATGCGGGAGGACGGCGGACGGGACAAGGCGGCGGCAGTCATGGGCACTCGCGGGTTCAGAAGACGTGGCGCGCGGACAGGACGAGCTTGCGCCCCGCGCCCGGCGCGACCCAGACCTGGCTGTAGGCGCTGGCGTAGTAGACGCGGTCGAGCAGGTTGTCGACGTCGAGCGAGAACGTCCAGTGCCTGTCGGGCCGGTAGCCGGCGAGCAGCTTGAGCGTGCCGTAACCGGGCAGCTTGAAGTCGTCGGCGGCGGCGAGCGGCGCGACGGCGCCTTCGCGCGCGGCGACGAGGTTCACGCCGAAGCCCGCCGTCGCCCGCCCGGCGCCGAGCGCAAACCCCTGGACCAGCAGCAGCGTCGCGCTGTGCCGGGGCACGTTGGCGAGTGGCCGCCCGACGAGAAACGCGTTGTTGTCGCGGGTCACCTGCGCGTGCGTGAACGCATAGGCGAAGGACAGGCGCAGGTCCCGGGCCACTTCGCCGCCGACGTCGAGTTCCACGCCTTCGCTGCGCACCTCGCCGGCCGCGACGGAGAAGTTGTTGGGATCGGTCGGGTCCGGCGTCAGGACGTTGTTCTTCGCGATGCGGTAGACGGCCAGCGTGGCGGACAGCCGGCCGTCGGCGGCGTCGTACTTGGCGCCGGTCTCGACGGAACGGCCCTGCTCCGCCGGGAACGACGTGTAGGCGCGGCTCACGCCGCTGTTGGGCCGGAAGCTGCGCGAGGCCGTCGCGTACAGCGCGAGCGTGCCGCTCGGCTGATAGACCAGGCCCGCGCGCGGCGACGTCGCGCCGAGCGACTGGTCCGTCGTGACGCCGTTGCGGCGATTGAGCAGCGACTGGTCGTAGCGGTCGTGACGCAGACCGACCAGCAGCTTCCAACGTTCGCCGAGGTCCATCTGGTCCTGCGCATAGACGGCGCGGGACTTCTGCGTCTCGCGGGTCCAGGTGTTGAGCGCCATCGCGGGCGGCGCCGCGCCGTAGACCGGCTCGAACAGGTCGATCGGCGTCGAGGTGGCGACGCGGTACTGCTCCCGGCGGTCGACGAAGCGGTAGGCATCGGCACCGAACAGCAGGTGGTGCGCGAGGCCGCCCGCGCGCACGGTGCCGAGCAGCTCGAAGCGGCCCGACAGGTCGGTGCCGTCGAACGCCCGCGTGCGACGCTGGCGGACCAGCGTGCGCTTGTCCGTCTGCACGAAGCGCGCCTCGGTGGCCGTGCCCGCCAGCGCGCTGTCGCGGTAGCTCAGGCCGGTCTGCAGCGACCAGTCGTCATTCAGCTGATGCTGGACGAAGAGCTGATGGCCCACGCTGCGCGTGGCCGTCGGGCCGTCGCCGGGCTCGCCGTAGAACGCATGGCGCGGCACGCGCCCGAGCTGGCCGTCGATGGCGACGACGCCGCGGTCGAAGGTCGCCTTCTGCCTCGAGAACTCGAGCTCGTAGGAGACGGTCGTGTCGGCGTCCGGCATCCAGAGGAAGGACGGCGAGACCATCGCGCGGCGTGACTCGACGTGATCGCGATCGCTGCCGACGCGCTCCTGCGCGGCGGTCAGGCGGTACGCGAGCCGCTCGCCCAGCGGGCCCGTCGATTCGGCGGTCGTCCGGTGGCTGCCGTGGCTGCCGACGGACAAGCCGAGCGCGTGCTCGGGCACGAACAGCGGCTTCCTGGTCGTGATGTTGACCGTGCCGCCGGGCTCGCCGCGACCGTAGAGCGCGGAGGCCGGGCCCTTCAGGACCTCGACCGAGGCGGCGTTCGCCGTGTCGCGCACGCCGTTGTAGCCGCGGCTCGAACTGAAGCCGTTGACCAGGTAGTCGGAGCCGAAGTTCGGATCGCCGGTGAAGCCGCGCATCGCATAGCTGTCCCACAGCCCGCCGAGGTTGCTCTGCCGGGAGATGCCGCTCGCGAGGTCCAGCGCCTGGTCCAGCCGCGTGACGCCGGCATCGGCCAGCAGGGTCTCGGACAGCACGCGCACGCTCTGCGCGAGGTCGCGCACGGGGGTGTCGGTCTTCATCGCGCCGGTGACGACGAGGGTTCGATAGGGTTGACGGGTGCCGTTCACGGCAACGGCATCGAGGGTGGCGTCGGCGCTGCCCTCCGATGCTGCTGCGCAGAGCGAAGGAACGACGAGGCATGCGACGAACGAGCGTGCGACACCGGCACGCGAAACGGAGATGGTGGACATGACAGGCAAGGAGTGACCCCGGGGAGCGCACGACGACGTGTCGACGGCTCCCCGGCGAAGTGAACCGGAGGGGATGACTGCGCGCCAGGCGCAGGGACGGTTCAGGCGGACGGCGGTCCGCGAGGCTTCGCGACGGTCCAGACGAGCGCGGGCAGCGGCCCGCGCGGCAGCGCCACGGGGGGCGCGCTGGCTTCGGCGTGGGTCAGCAGCGCATCGGGCGCCCGGCCGGGCGCCGCGGCCTGCGCGTGGAACAGGCACCAGGCGCAGGCGTCGGACTTCAGGCCGCCATCGTCGTCCACGTTGTCGACGTCGTCCTGCGGGCCGCCTGGCCCCTCTCCGCCACCGATCGCGGCGACGTCGGTATCGACATCGGCAACAACGACGGCCACGAGGGCCGCCCCCCGCTCGGACTCGCCGAACGGATGCGCGATGTGCCACGCGTCATGCATCGGACGGCCCAGCAGACTGCACACCAGCACGAGCAGGAGCAGCCAGGGGGAACCGAATCGGCGGGACGACGGCATCGGGAGGGAGACGGCGCGGAAGATGAGCGATGGAGCGGACGCGGCATTCTGCCGCAAGGCTCGCCCGTCATCCGCCCAACCTCTGTCGATCTTCCGCGGATCACCCGCCGTCACCGGTCACCGGTCACCGGTCAACGGTCAACGGTCAACGGGTATCGGTCATTGGGGTTCATCGAGGTTCATCGGCTGCAGCTCGAGGCTCGTGATCAGACAGCAGCTCTCGCCCAGATGCTCGATGGGTTCGGCGCACAGGATGACCGGGGTCACTTCGCCGTTCGCGCCCTGCAATCGCAGCCGCAGGTCGCGGACCCGCCCGTTCGTCGCCAGGACGCGGTAGAACAGATCCCTGTCCTCCGGCAGGACGCCGTAGGCGTGTGACGCCGTCGAGGTCCCGAGGATCTCCCCCTCGGACTTCCCATACCGCTGGCACAGCGCCTGGTTGGCCTCGACGATGCGCCGGTCCTTCAGCGCCACGATGGCCATCGGGATCGGGGCGGCCTGGAACAGGCGCCGGAACCGTTCCCGGCCGGCCTCGATCTCGCGGAAGTTCAGCTCCCGGGCGCGTCGAGCGTCGACGATGTCCATCGCGAAGGAAAGATCCGCGCCCAGCTCCTCCAGCATCGTCATCAGTTCGGCGTCGAAGAAGTCCGCCTCGCGGGCGCAAAGCATCAGGACACACTCGACCTCCCCCGCGCGACGCACGGGGATCCACGCGATGGCCCGGATGCCCTGGGCGACCGCCTCCGCCCGCCATCGCCCCGCCTGCGCATCGAGGACGTAGTTGTTGCTGACGGCACTCACGCCGTCACGGAGCACCCGGGCGGTGTAGCTGCGCTGGATCTCCGCGTCCCGCAGGTCCAGCGGGTCCGGCACGTTCGCCAGCACCTCCGCCGCCGGCCCGGCAGACGCGGCCCGGCGGGCCAGGTCACCGTCCCTCTGATAGACGGCGGCCAGGATGGCGTAGCCCGCGTCGACGCAGATCTGGCAGGCCTCCCGCAGGAGCTCGCGCTCGTCGTCGATGCGCTGCACCATGCGGTTGGCGCGCAGGACGCTGGTGAGCACGCCCACCACGCGCTCGTCACGGGTGCGGGCGCGGGCGTGCACCGTGCGCTCGAGATGCAGCCGCCACAGCAAGGCGGCGACGCACACGGTCAACAGCAGGATGAGCAGGATCGAGCCGTTCATTCGACGGGTCCGTCAAGGGCACGCCGCCATTGTCGTCGGCGACGGCGCGCCTCCACCGGACCCCGTGGAGCTGAAAGACTGGACGCTCAGCGCTCGCGTTCCTTCTCCTTCTCGATCTCGCGCTGCTTCTCGATCTCCCGCTGCTTGTCCTTCTCCTTGTCCTTCGCGCGCGCCCGGTCGTGATCGCGCGCCCGGGCGTCCTCATGACGATCATCGGCATGCGCGGCCTGGCGTGGGGGTGGCGTGCTCGCCGCGGGACGCGCGGCCTCAGCCCCCAGTGCGCGCTGTCGCGCGGCCTCCGTCTCCAATGCGCGCTGCCGCGCGGCTTCGCGTTCGCGCGGCGCGTCATGGGCACGAGCGTCTTCGCGCTCGCGCTGGACCTCCTGCTCCCGCACGCCGTCGCGCGGACGCGCCTGCTCAAGCGCCCGGTCACGCTCAAGGGGCGCATTGACCGGCTCCTGCATCGCGCGCGACGGCTGCGGCGATGGAGGAGGATTGTTGAATGACGGCATCGGCGCCGCATGGTTCGCCTGCTGCTGCTGCTGCTGCTGCTGCTGCTGCTGCTGATTCAGTTGCTGCTGATGCAGTTGCTGTTGCTGCTGCGCTTGCGCTCCCGGTTGCGGTTGCGGTTGCGGTTGCGGTTGCGGTTGCGGTTGCGGTTGCGGTTGCGGTTGCGGTTGCGGTTGCGGTTGCGGCTGTTGATGCTGCGCTTGCTGAGGCTGCTGCTGCACCGGCGCCGGCGCGTGCACGACCGCCGGCAGGGCCGCCGCCAGATGCGCGGCGGCCGGCACCTCGCCCTGGAAGGGCTTGCCGCTCGCCGTCGAGCTGGCCGGCGCCACGATGGTCACGTTGGTGATGTTCGTCTCGTTGCGAACGTTGTTCACATTCGTCGTGTTGTTGACCACCGTGTTGTTGATGACCGTGTGGTTGATCTGCGTGTTGTGCTGGATGCGCATGCCGACGTTGGTGATCGGCGGCGCGCTGACCACCACGGCGGGCGGCGTGCCGAGCGGCGCCGGAACGATCAGGCCCGGACGCGATCCCGGCGGCGGCGGCACGAAGACGCCCATCGGCCCCATCGGCCGGGCACCGCCGCCGATCGCGATCTGGACCGAGAGGTGCAGTCCCGGCGGCGGCGGGACGAAGCCCACGCCATGCGCCGCCCAGTAGCCGGAGACGAACACGACCGCGCCGTCACGATGCTCGTAATAGGGATGCACCCAGACATAGTCCGGCCGCGGCGGCGAGGACCACCGCCCCGTGCACCAGACCCAGCGGCCTTGCCAGCCCCAGTAGCCGCCGGTCCACACGGCGCCGGGATAGGGCTGCGGCGGCGGGACCTCGACCAGCATCGGCGGCGGCGCGACGTCGACGAAGACGGGCTCGGGTTGCACCAGCGGAGGCTCCACATAGACGCTCACGACCGGTGCGGGCGGCGGCGGTGGCGGCAGGGGCGCCCAGGTGGACGGCGCGCGGTAGGACGCATCGGCATGGACGGTCGTGTGCGTGGGCGCGACGCAACCGGCGAGGAGCACCGCGAGGACAGCCGCGGCAGGCGCGGCAAGACGGAACGAGTGGTGCATGGGCATGAAGGGGGTTGACTGCGATGCCCTTGCCAACGGGGTCCCAAGGCCCGTCGTTGACATGTTTTCCGCCTCATCGGTATCCGCTTGTCAGGCACTTCAAGCTGGCGTCAAGGCCGCTTCAACAGGCACTCACGGCGGCCTCCGCGTCGTCTCAGGATCGCGCCAAGACCGCATCAATCCCCATCGATCGGGCGTCTGCGATCCCGACGCGGACCTCGCCGCATCTCACCCTATGATGGCGCGCATGAGACTTTCGAATCGTGTCGGGAACATCGACCCGTTCTATGTCATGGAGTGCGCCAAGCGGGCCGACGAGATCGCCCGCTCGGCGATCTGTGATCCGGCCCGGGGCGGCCGGCGCATGATCTACCTGAACATCGGCGAACCTGACTTCGGCGCCAGCCCCGGCGTCCGCGAGGCCGCCGCGCGCTTCACCGCCGAGGGCCGCATCCCCTACACGCAGGCCAACGGCCTGCGCGCACTGCGTCAGCGCATCGCCGACTGGTACGGCCAGACGCAACAGCTGACCCTCGATCCCGATCGCATCGTCATCACCGCGGGCGCGTCCGCCGCGTTGCAGCTCGCCTGCCTCGCGCTGTTCCAGGCCGGCGACGAGGTCCTGATGCCGGACCCCAGCTATCCGTGCAACCGGCACTTCGTCGCCGCCGTCGACGCGACGCCGGTGCTGATCCCGTCGACCGCGGGAGAGCGCTTCCAGCTCAGCCTCGAGCGGCTGCGCGCGCACTGGAACGACCGCAGCCGCGGCGTGCTGCTCGCCTCGCCGAGCAACCCGACGGGCACCTCGATCGCGCCGGACGAACTCGCCCGCATCCACGCCTTCGTGCGCGAGCGCGGCGGCGTCACCGTCGTCGACGAGATCTACCAGCCGCTCGGCTACGACGACCGCTATGCGCGCAGCGCGCTGACGCTCGGCGACGACGTCGTGTCGATCAACAGCTTCTCCAAGTACTTCGGCATGACCGGCTGGCGGCTCGGCTGGCTGGTGCTGCCGACGGCGATGGTCGGCGCGGTCGAGAAGCTCGCGCAGAACCTCTACATCTGTCCGTCGACGATCGCCCAGCACGCCGCGCTGGCCTGCTTCGAACCCGACTCGATCACCGAGTACGAACGCCGCCGCGAAGAACTGCGCCGCCGTCGCGACGTCGTCGTGCCCGCGCTCGAGGCGATGGGCCTGCCCGTGCCGGTCGTGCCGGACGGCGCGTTCTACGCCTGGGCCGACGCCTCGGGCACCGGCCTCGGCAGCTGGGACCTGTGCATGGACCTGATGGAACACGCCCAGGTCGCGCTGACGCCCGGCCGAGACTTCGGCCCGGCCTTCGGCGAACGTTTCCTGCGCCTGTCCTTCGCCAGCAGCATGGACGACCTCCGCGAGGCGCTCGACCGCGTCCGCGTCCGCCTCGACCAACTGAAAGCCCGCGCCGCATGACCGCGCCCGACCCTTCCTCCGACTGCTCCTCCGACGCCCAATCCGGCGCCGGCGCCGACCCGGGCGCCGCCACCGTCCCGGCGCTGCTCGGCGGTCCGCTGACCGTCGCCGGACCGTCGCCCGCCCTGCCCGTCCACCAGCACGAACTGCGCGTCTACTGGGAAGACACCGACGCCGGCGGCGTCGTCTTCTACGCCAACTACCTGAAGTTCATGGAACGCGCCCGCACCGAATGGCTGCGCGGCCTGGGCTTCGAGCAGGAGACGATGCGACGCGACGAGGGCCTGATGTTCGTCGTCAGCGACACCGCGCTGCGCTACCTGGCGCCGGCGCGTCTGGACGACTGGCTGCGCGTCAGCGTCGTGCCGGCCGAGGTCGGCCGCGCCAGCCTGGTCATCGACCAGCAGGTCTGGCGCGGCGAGCAGCTGCTGACGCAGGGACGCATCCGCATCGGCTGCGTCGATGCGATCAGCCTGAAACCGGCGCGCATCCCGGCACGCATCCTGCAAGCGCTGCAGCCGACGCCGGGGGCCGCGGGGTCGGTCTCGCCCGCCCATCGCTGACGCCGCTGACACGCTTCTTTGCATGTGGCTGGTCCGCCGTTTGCCGAGGACCCCGCCAGTCTTGTCACAATTCGTCCTCGATCCCGTCCTCGATCCCGTCCTCGATCCCGTCCTCGATCCGCCGCCGATCCGCCCCTGATCCCCGACCACCGCCCGTCGACCTCATGAACCAAGACCTCTCCATCGTTTCCCTGATCGCCCATGCCAGCCTCACGGTGCAGCTGGTGATCGCCGCGCTGCTGCTGGTCTCGCTGGCCAGCTGGAGCGTGATCTTCAGCAAGCTCATCTCGCTGGGCCGCATCCGCTCGCGCAACGAGGGCTTCGAGCAGGAGTTCTGGTCGGGCAAGAACCTCAACGACCTCTACAACAACGTCTCCAACCGCCAGGACGGCGCACCGCTGGAGCGCATCTTCGCCTCCGGCATGCGCGAGTTCCTGAAGCTGCGCGAGAAGCGCGTGGTCGACTCCGGCCAGCTGCTGGACGGCGCCCGCCGCGCGATGCGCGCCAGCTTCCAGCGCGAGCTCGACGCGATGGAATCGCACCTGTCCTTCCTGGCGTCGGTGGGCTCGGTGTCGCCGTACGTGGGCCTGTTCGGGACCATCTGGGGGATCATGCACGCCTTCGTCGGCCTGTCCAACCTGACGCAGGTGACGCTGGCCACCGTCGCGCCCGGCATCGCCGAGGCCCTGGTGGCGACGGCGATCGGCCTGTTCGCCGCGATCCCGGCGGTGCTGGCCTACAACCGTTTCGCGCGCCAGATCGACCGCAACGCGATCACGCTGGAGACCTTCATCGAGGAGTTCTCCAACATCCTGCAACGCAACGCCGGCCAGCCCGCGCCGGCCGCGCAGCGCTGATCCGGAGACCCGGTCATGCCCGCGATGTCCTCCCGCGGCGGTTCGCGCCGCCGCACGATGAACGAGATCAACATGGTCCCGTTCATCGACGTCATGCTGGTGCTGCTGATCATCTTCATGGTCAGCGCGCCCCTCATCACCACCGGCGTCGTCGACCTGCCCAGCGTCGGCTCCAGCCGCACGCAGCCGCAGCACGTGATCCAGGTGATCGTCGGCACCGACGAGCAGCTCAAGATCAAGCTCGACGGCGACCAGGATCCGTCGCCGGTGCCGCTCAAGGCGCTGGCCGCGCGCGTCAAGGACGCGCAGAAGGGCGACGCGGCCACGCCGGTCGTGATCTCCGCCGACCGCAACGTGAAGTACGAGGCCGTCGTCAAGACGATGGACGTGCTGCAGCGCGCGGGCATCCAGCGCGTGGGCCTGTCCGTGAAGAACGGCGCCGCGGCCGACCGCTGAGACCGGACAACGATCGCACGCGATGAGCACCCTGGTCTCCCGATTCCACCCGGACCGCGACCCCCTGCGTCCGCCGCCCGCGCCCGGACTGGGCCGCGGCTTCAGCTTCGCGATCGTCGCGCACATCCTGCTGGTGGCGGCCCTGAGCTTCGGCGTGAGCTGGCGTTCGGCGCCGGTGCCGGCGATGGACGCGGAGCTGTGGTCGGCCGTCCCGCAGGCCGCCGCGCCCAAGGAGCAGCTGCCCACCGAGAAGCAGCCCGAACCGCCGAAACCCCAGCCCGAACCTCCGAAGCCGCAACAACCGACCCCGCAGGAGGTCCAGGCCCAGCGCGACGCGGACATCGCGGTCGCCAAGGCCAAGGAGCGCAAGCTCAAGGAAGAGCAGGAGCAGCGCGAGGCCGAGGACAAGCGCAAGCAGGAACAGCGCAGGAAGGACGAAGCGGACCAGAAGGAACGCGACCGCAAGGCCAAGGAAGAGCAGGCGAAGAAGGACGAGGCCAAGAAGGACGAGACCAAGGCCGCCGACAAGGCCAAGGCCGAGAAGGCCCGCAAGGAGTCTGAAGCCAAGGCCGAGGCGCAACGCCAGGAGAACCTGCGCCGCATCCAGGGCATGGCCGGCGGGACGGGCGCACCGACCTCGACCGGCACGGCGGCGAGAAGCTCCGGACCGTCGGCGAACTACGCAGGGCGGATCAAGGCCCGCGTGCGTCCGAACATCATCTACAACGATCCGGGCGGCGCTTCCAACCCCGAGGCGGAGGTCGAAGTGCGTGCCGGTCCGGACGGCACGATCGTCGCGCGCAAGATCGTCCAGTCGAGCGGGCTGCCGGACTTCGACAGCGCCGTGCTGCGCGCGCTCGACAAGACGGAGAAGCTGCCCACCGACACCGACGGCACCGTGCCGCGGGTGATGATCATCACCTTCCGCCCCAGGGAGTGACGGCCATCTCGACGGTCTCGACGCGGGCCAGCCAGCCGCGCGTGACCGCCGTCGAGAGCCAGGCGCTGAAGTCGAAGGCCGCGCCCACCTCGTGCAGGGCGCGCTCCAGATCCAGCCCGGCACGCAGCGATTCGAACCAGCGCGTGGTCACGCCGTCCAGCGCGATCGACTGACCGCCCCAGCCGTCCCGCCACACCATCAGCGCGTGGCGCGGTCCGCTGCCGAAGGACTCGCTGGCAAGTTCGAGCAAGGCCCGCGGGCCGGGCGCGTCGCAGCCATGCAGCGCGACATGGTCCGCGAGCACCAGCCGCACCGCGCCGGCCGGCAGGCGTCCCAGCAGCGCGAGCGAGTCCAGGTCCGCCTGCGGATCCGCGATGCGCGCCACGCGGTGCAGTTCCCATTCGATCCGGGCCAGCGCCGTCCACAGCGGCGGCAGGCCTTCGGTCTCGGCGCCGGCCAGCAGGCCGACAAGCGCCTCGCCCCATTCACCCAGATCGCCGTCGGCGGGCGGGTGACGGCGCCAGCAGGCCCAGGCCAGCGAGGCGAAGCTCCCGGGCTCGTCGGCCTCCACGCGCTCGCGCAGGCGCGGATAGACCACCGCCAGCGCGCGCTCGGCCTGGGCGCTGAGATGCGCCTGGTACGCCCGCAGCGCCCTGGGCAGTCCGCCGGCGATGCCGGCCAGGGCGCGCAGCCCGGGAGGCGCCAGCAGGGCGATGTCGGCGCCCGGTCCCGCCAGCAGCGCGGTCACCAGGCAGGCCTGCAGATCGAGTAGATCCGGTAGATCCGGCAGGTCGGGAAGGTCGTGTAGGTCCGGCAGGCCCTGCCGCTCCCGAGGGGGCGGCTGGCACACCGCCGTCGACAGCATCGGCGCCGTGCCACGCTCCGCCGTGCGCGACGTCGGCCGCACACGCTCGTGACGCGAGGACGGCCGCGGCGGCGGCGGCGCGATCAGCTCCCGGTCCAGCGCGGCCTGCTCCCGACGGGCCCGGGCCACTTCCCCGCACAGGGCCGTGAGCGGCGGCAGCGCGTTGTCCCATTCGATCAGGGTCGGCCGGGCGCCGATGTGGATCAGCGCATGGCGGTACAGCGACCACACCGCCTCCCCGACCGCGCTGCCGTGGTCGGCGAAGACCAGGCCGTCCACCCGCGAATGGCCCGACACGTGGTACTGGCAGACGGCGGCCGGTTCCACGCCGTCGAGCCAGCCCAGGCCAGCCCGCAACGCGGCCTCGTCGTCCAGGCCGCGATTGAGCGCATGGACGAACACGCTGTTCAGGTCGAGCAGCAGCCCGCATCCGGTGCGCTCGGCCAGCGCGTTGAGGAAGTCGGGCTCGCTGATCACGTCCTCGTCCCAGCCCAGATGGGCGCCAAGGTTCTCGATCAGGATCTGGCGACCCAGGCCCTGCTGCACCGCGTCCACCTGCGACACCAGCCGCGACAGGCCGCGCGGGCTGAGGGGAACCGGCAGCGGCTGGTGCGCATGCACGATCCCGTGACGATGCCGCACGCGGGTGAAGCCGGCGTGTTCCGACACCACCGCGGGCTTGACCGCCTCGATCAGCGCACGCACGCGTTGGAGGTGCCGGTAGTCGACGCCGACCGCCGAACCCAGGCCCAGTCCCACCCCGTGCAGGCTGACCGGGCACCGGCGCGCGGCGTCCAGCAGGAGCTGACGTCCGGCACCGCCGGGCGCGAGGAAGTTCTCGGTGTGCACCTCCAGGAAGTCGAGATCGAGCGCGCTGTGCGCCATCACCTCCCGGTAATGGGGCTGGCGCCAGCCGATGCCGACCGCGACCGGCCACAGGGTGGTGCCGCGCTTCACCGGACGCCCTTCGCGACGTACGCCCATTCGCCGGGCGTGTGCTCGTCGGCCGAGGGCCCCGCGCACACGTGCTGGCCCGCCTGGGCCAGATCCAGGCACTGGCCCCTGGCCCGGCCGTCGGCGGCGCGGGCGCCCCCCGAAGGACCCGCGGACAGCGCGGCCGTCAGCGCAGCGAGGACGATCTGGCGAATGGACATGGCGGACTCCGATGAGCGGGTCGGTGCCCGCGAAGGTGACAGGCGACGGACGCGGCCATCGACCGGATCCACCGGATCGACCGCCCCGCCCCGCCTGCCCCCTCAGTTGGGCCATCGTGTCCCCTCGCTCTGCGCCTGGTGGGCGTTCATTGACATCGGTCAAGCGCGCGAACGCCTCACCGAGAACCACCAGACGATCGCTGCGCCGCGCCCTGGCGCTCAGTCGAGCTGCCCGCCCCCGGCCCGGATCTCCTGGGCGGTGACGGCCAGTTCCATCGCCAGCCGGGTCGCCGCGACCAGCGTCGGCAACGGCAGGCTGGGCGCGCCGGGATGGCGCGCGGCCTGCTCCGGCAGGTAGGGGATGTGCATGAACCCGCTGCGCACGCCCTGGCCGTCCAGCCGGTGCTGCAAGCCGTAGAACAGGTGATTGCAGACGAAGGTGCCCGCCGTCTGCGACACGGACGCCGGGAACCCCGCCGCCCGCAGTCCGGCGACGATCGCCTTGATCGGCAGCGTCGAGAAATACGCCGCCGGGCCGTCGGCCACGACAGGCTCGTCGACCGGTTGCGCGCCGGCGTTGTCCGGGATCCGCGCGTCGTCCACGTTGATCGCGACCCGCTCCAGCGACAGGTCGCAGCGCCCGCCCGCCTGGCCGATCGCCAGCACCATCGCGGGCCGCACCCGCTGCAGGGCCTCGTCCAGCCGGTGCAGGGCTTCTCCGAACACGCAAGGCAACTGCACGGCCACGACACGGGCGCCGGCGATGACCTCGCCGTTGAGCGATCGCGCCAGTTCCCAGGACGGGTTGACGTCCTCGCCGCCGAACGGGTCGAAGCCCGTGACCAGAAGGTTCTTCATGACAACGAGTCTAGACGCGAGACCTGGCCCCCGCCGGTGCGCGGACGGTTCGCCCGATGCCGCAGTCAGGCATGCCACCTGCTTATCTGGGTAGTGACCACTCTTCAAACGGGTTAATCTCCCGCTTCAAGAATGTCCAGATACAAATTCCCCGCGGAGACCGACCGATGACCGACCCGTCCGTGCCGCTTCAATGGCCCACAGCCCAGCCAGGCAGCGCGCCGGCCGAAGCGGCACCGCAGTTCGAGTGGCCCACCCCGCCCTTCGCCGCCTATCCGCGCCCGCGCCCGCAGCGCGAGCCGCAGGCCTGCGAGATCCTCGGCCTGAACGGCAGTCGCACGGTCGGCAAGGTGATCCTGATGGTGCCGTCGGAGCGGCTGGCCCAGGTCGTCGTGCCGCCGGCGCGCAACGCGATGCCGCTGAAGTTCTCGCAGTTCAAGGCGCTCAAGCTGCTGCATGCGATCGAGGTCCCGCCGCGCGACCCGTCCACGGCGGATGACGCGACCTCGCTGGACCAGCGCCCGCGCAGCGAATTCAAGCTGGTCTACCAGGGCGGCGAGGAACAGAAGGGCACGACCATCGGCCACCACGAGACCGAGCTCGGCGTGTTCCTCTTCCCGCCGGTCAGCGAGACCAGCGACTGGGTGCGCTGCATGTTCGTGCCGCGCGAGGTCCTGGTCAGCTTCGAGGTCGGCGAGCGCATCGGCGACCTGCTGGTGCGCCAGCTGGTGGTGACGCAGGAGCAGGTCGACGCCGCCGCCGACGAGCAGCGCGAACTGCGCGACCGCCGCGTCGGCGACATCCTGGTGGCGCAGCACATCGTCAGCGCCGAGCAGTTGATGCAGGCCATCGAGCAGCAGGCCAAGATGCCGATGGTGCGCATCGGCGAGGCGCTGCTGGCGCTGGACCTGATCACGCAGGCGCAGCTGGACGAGGCGCTCGCGCAGCAGAAGCAGGACCGCTCGGTCCCGCTGGGCGAGCTGCTGGTGCGCAAGGGCATCGTCACGCGCGCGCAGCTGCAATCGGCGCTGGCCCGCAAGATGGGTTATCCGCTGGTCGACGCGGACAACTTCGCGATCGAGCCGGACTCGGTGCGCAAGCTCCCCTTCTCCGTCGCCAAGCGGCTGGAGGTGCTGCCGCTGGTGCTGCGCGACGGGCGCCTGATCGTGGCGATGGAAGATCCCACGCGGCGCGACTGCATCGACGAGGTCGAGTTCATCACCCAGCTCAAGGTCGTGCCGGCGCTGGCGCGCCTGGGCTCGCTGACCTTCGCGATCCCCGGCGCCTATGAGCGCTTCGGCAACCAGCCGGTCTCCGCCATCGGCGGTGCCCTGCCCGCGCTGACGATGGACTTCGAGCTCGACAGCTCTGACAAGCTGATCGAGACGCTCGAGCGCGAGGGCCAGGAGCAGTCCGCCCGCGAGACGGCGCGCGAGGAGGAGAAGGACCGGCAGATCGAGCAGAGCGACAACTCGCTGGTGCGGCTGATCAACACGATGATCATCGACGCGCACAACCAGAACGTGTCCGACATCCACATCGAGACCTATCCCGGCAAGGAGAAGGTCAAGATCCGCTTCCGCAAGGACGGCGTGCTGCAGCCCCACCTGGAGCTGCCGCACACCTATCGCAGCGCGCTGATCGCGCGGATCAAGATCATGTGCGACCTCGACATCTCCGAGCGCCGCAAGCCGCAGGACGGCAAGATCAACTTCGCCAAGTTCTCCGAACGCCACAAGATCGAGCTGCGGGTCGCGACCATCCCGACCAACAACAGCCTCGAGGACGTGGTGATGCGGATCCTGGCGTCGGCCAAGCCGATCCCGATGGAGAAGTTGGGCTTCTCGGAACGCAACCTGCGCGAGCTGAAGGCGGCCTCGGAGCGGCCGTACGGCATGGTGCTGTGCGTCGGTCCGACGGGGTCGGGCAAGACGACGACGCTGCACTCGGTGCTGGCCAACATCAACACGCCGGAACGCAAGATCTGGACGGCCGAGGACCCGGTCGAAATCACGCAGGCGGGGCTGCGGCAGGTGCAGGTCAATCCGAAGATCGACTGGACCTTCGCCAAGGCGCTGCGCGCCTTCCTGCGCGCGGACCCGGACGTGATCATGGTGGGCGAGATCCGCGACGAGGAAACCGCCGAGATCGCGGTCGAGGCCTCGCTGACGGGTCACCTGGTGCTCTCCACGCTGCACACCAACAGCGCGCCGGAGACGGTCACGCGGCTGCTCGACATGGGCATGGATCCGTTCAACTTCGCCGACTCGCTGCTGGCGGTGCTGGCGCAACGGCTGGTGCGGCGCATCTGCCCGTCGTGCCGCAAGTCCGAACCGATGTCGGACACGACGCTCAACGAGCTGCTCGACGACTACCTGCATGTGTTCTCGGCCGAGAACCGGCCGGACCGCGAGAAGGTCCTCGCCGAGTGGAAGGGCCTGTACGGCCAGCCCAACCTGCTTCAGTACCACTCGCCCGGCTGCGACAAGTGCGACCACACCGGCTTCAAGGGCCGCGCGGGCCTGCATGAGCTGCTGACCGTCACCCGGCCCATCCGCCGCCTCATCCAGACCGGCGGGCGCGCGGAAGAACTCATGCATCTGGCGATGTCCGAAGGCATGACGACACTGAGACAGGACGGGATCGCGAAAGTCCTGCAAGGGGTCACGACGCTCGGCGAGGTCCGGTCGACCAGCAACCAGTAGCCCCCCGTCGCGAGGTGCGGTCGCGAGGTCCTGTCGCGACGCGCCATCGCGAGTGGCCCGCGAGTGGCCCGCGAGTGGCTATTCGACCTTCAGGTCGTGATCGCGCAGCATGATGGGCTCGCGAGAGCCGCCGGCGATGCGGCGTCGGACGATCCCTTCGAGTTCATCCGTGTGGGCCTGAAAGGTCTGCAGCGGATCGTCGTTCGTGCCGTTGGGGCTGTAGCGATAGTGCAGCGTCTCGCGCCGGACGGAGGCGCCGATGAATTGCTCGCCAACGAGCACCCAGAAGCGGATGGATCCGGAACTCAGGTCGTAGAACGCGGCTGGCTTCACTCTGTCTCCTGACGCTGACGCATCACCATGGGAGATCAGGTTGCGGGCATCCGCCCGCGCCGTCTGTGCACCGGCACACACAGGCCGGCGCCGGCCCATTCGGCACTTTCGGCCCATTCGGCGCTTTCGGCGCTTTCGGCCCTTCCAGGCCTTTCGGCCTCAGGCCGCGACGGCCTGGGCATCGGCAGCCTTGAGCTGCTGCACCAGCGCGACGTACTCGCTCATGGCCTGCTCACGCGGCCGACCTCGTAGGCTCGCCCAGGCGTCGTACTTCGCCCGCCCCACCACGTCCAGGACGCCCGGCCGCTCGCCGGTGGCGTCGCCGAGGCTGCCCTGCTTGTACAGCGCATACAGCCGCAGCAGACTGGCCTCATCGGGCGCCCTGGCGAGCGTCCGGGACAGCGCGGCCGCGGCCTCGAAGGCCGCTTCGGCCGGGCTGGGGCCATCGGGCACGGGCTCGCCGCCGAAGTGCTCGTCCTCCAGCGTGGGCTCGTCCGGGAACCATCGCGCCTCGATCAGCCGCCCCTGATGCAGGCTGATCGCCAGCACGCCCTGGGAGGCCAGTGAACCGGTCTTCAGCGTCGTCGGCAGCACCGCCATGCCGGCATTGAGCACCGGCGTGCCGAAGGCGGTGAACGTCAGCCCCTCGCCCGCCCAAGCCTGCAAGCGCGCCAGGCCCTTGCCGCCGCGGAAGATGCCGGTGCTGCGGTTGTGGCCCGGCTGGTACCAGGTGAAGTCGGGGATGCCGCGCTCGTACAAGGCGGCGAAGTCGGCGCGCTCCAGGTCCGCGCGGGCGGCGGCCAGCAGCGCGTCGATCGCCTCGCGGCTCATGCGCGGATCGTCGCGGCTCACGCCCAGGCCAGCGTCGCTGGCGCCGAAGAATTCCAGGGTGCGCTGGGCGACGATCTCCTTGTCGTTGTCCACGCAGATCAGGTGATAGCTGTTCTCAAGGATCACCATGCGCGCCTGGCCGGCGCGCTTGCCGGCGCCGATGTGCTCGACGAGGAAATTGGCGGAGCGGACGCTGGTCAATTCATCCTCGCGCGCATGGATCACCAGCGTGGGACAGGGAATGCGGGTCAGGTCCTTCCTCACGAAGCGGCGCAGGCGATCCACCTCGCGGATGCAGGCCAAGGGGACCCAGCTGTAGGCGAAGGCATCGCCGCGCTCGAACTTGGCGCGCACGATGGCGCGCAGCTGATCGTTCTTGATGCCGTACGGATCCTCCTCATCCACGCGCATCCGGTCCGTCACGCCCGGCACCAGGTACAGCAGGTGGCGCAGCTCGCGATACCAGGGCGTGGACCAGCCGTCGATGAAGACCGGCGGCGCCAATGCGACCAGACGTCCCTTGTCGTGCCGTTCGCGCTTGCAGGTCTCGATGGCCAGCAGCGAGCCCATGCACATGCCCATCACATGCAGCACCTCGTGCTGGTCGACGATCTCGCGGTACTTGGCCCGGACCGCCTCCAGCCAGTCCTCGGCGCGCACGCCGAGCAGGTCGGACGGCTGGCCGCCGTGGCCCGGCAGCGTGATCGAGTAGGTGACGAAGCCCGCGTTCTTCAGGCGCTTGTGCATCGAGCCCAGGTCGTACTGCGTGCCGCCGAGGCCATGGATCAGGAAAACGGCCGGCTCAGCCATGGGTCTTCTCCCCGGCCGCCAGACTCAGCAGGGCCACGACCAGCTCGACCCGACCGTCGCCGCCGTGCACCGCGGCCAGCCGCTCGCGCACGCGCTGCACCTGTCCGCCCGGCAGTCGCAGCGTGTAGGCCTGCTCGCTGGAGGCGCGCACGCCCTGCGCCACCGCCTGCCAGGTGGCTTCCACCAGGCCGCGTTCCGCGGGGTCGATCAAGTCGAGCCAGTCCTGGATAGTGACGGCGGCCAACGCCGCGCGGCCCAGGACCTGGTCGGCACCCGCCCCCCAGGTGGCCCGGCCGGTGGTGGCGTCGTACTCGACGCTGGCCACGCCCACGGCCCGCAGCGTGCGCTCGTAGCGCAGGTGCCACTCGTCCGCGCGGGCAAGCGCGGCGCGGCGCCCTTCGGCCAGCGCGCGGGTCACCAGCAGCACGGCCGCCCACACCATCACGAAGCCCTGCACCTCGACGACGGCCTCGCCGCGGAAGCCTTCATGGAACGCGAACGGCCCGTCGCCCTGCGCCGTGCGTCCGATGATCAGCAAGGCGCCGAGCAAGGTGGCCAGCGTGCCGCCGCGAGCGCCCCACATCAGCGACGCCACCAGCAGGAAAGGCATCGGCACGTAGGCCAAGGTCGCCGCGACGCCGCCCCAACGCTGCGCGGCCTGGTCCGAGAACACCAGCAGCACGGCGATGATGAAGCCGGCGAATGCCACCACCCCGCCGAGGAACGGCGCCATCGGCAGGCCGCCCGATCGTCTGATGCGGAAGCCCTGGAAGGCGGTGACCAGCGGCGCGACCAGCAGCAGGCCGACGATCGTCGACAGCGCCCACGCGCGCCACTCGACGCCGAGGTCCGCGTCCGGACGTTGCCAGCCCCACAGCAAGGTCGCCAGCGTGGCCCCGATCAGCGACGCCGCCACGGCGCCGGCCATCAAGAGCGCCGCCCCGCGAGCCGTCTGCGAATCCTGTCGGCCGAGCGTCGCGATCCAGGCGCCCAGCGCCATGCTCGACACCTCGATGCCGGCGAACGCCAATGCCGGACCGACCCCGAGCCGGTGATCCACAAGGCCCCACACGGTGGCGGCCACCCCGGCGCCTGCCAGAAGCGCCGGCCAGGCCCAGCGGGCGCTGACCAGCAGAGCGGCGAACGTGATGCCGCTGCTCAGCCAGACCAGCGTGGTCTGCGTCGCGGCATGGGCCATCGACCGCGACAACATGGCCGCCCCCAGCCACAGCAGGGCCACCAAGGCGGCCTTCATCAGATGTTGCATTGATGCTCCCTCACGCCCAGGTCGCGGAGCAGGATAGCGTGAGCATTTGCGTCAGGGCAAGCGTGTCAGGTCTTGCCAGGCCGGCGTTGCATGACTCGCCGCGGCGGCTGCGGGGAGTTGTGCAGAGTTTCCCTGGACCGGGCCTCTGCGCTGCCGACGACTGCGGCCGGCGCACGGTGCGATGATGGGCACGAGCACGAGCGCACCCGTTTCCGGACTGAGCGCTGTACAGGTGTCGCAGGGCCGCTGCGCCCTGGCGAGTCGATCGATGAGACGGTCGCCGGTTGGAAGCCGGCGATCGCAATGGAGAGGAGAACCATGGCGAGTCTGGACTTCGAGGGCGAGAAGGCACAGTTCCGTGTCTTCTACGACGCCAATTCGGCGATGCTGGAGAACGCCAGCAGGTCGCTGGTCAGCCTCCTCACGGACCTGCTCCCGCAACTCGGCTCGGTGCCCTTCTCCAAGATCGAGTCGCGGCTGAAGGACCGCGAGGAGTGCATCAAGAAATTCAATCTCAAATACCGTCAAGCCCTGGAAGCCGGCTCGACGGCGTACGAGATCAGGAACCATGTCAGTGACCTGGTGGGCCTGCGCATCGTCTGCCTCTATGAGGACGACATCGAGAAGATCGGCGCGATTCTCCAGAGCGAGTTCGAGGTGGTCGAAGTCACCGACAAGATCTCGACCATCGAGAACACGGAGGCCTCGTTCGGCTACAAGGGTCTGCATTTCGATCTCAAGCTCAAGAACCCGCGGCTCGAGTTGCCCGAGTACCGGGCCTATGCGGACCTTCAGTTCGAAGTGCAGGTACGGACGATCGTGCAGGACTCCTGGAGCGTGCTGGATCACAAGATCAAGTACAAGAAGTCCATTCCCAACCATCTGAAGCGCCGGATCAACACGCTGGCCGCGCTCTTCGAGCTGGCCGACCGGGAGTTCCGGCAGATTCGGGACTCCACCGAAGAGGAGCTTCAAAAGGAAGAGGACGAGCCGGCCGAGCCAGCGGAAACGTCGGTTCCGCAAGGCGTCAATGGTGCGGCGCCAGGTGAAGCGCCGCGTGCCGAGCCTCCCGAGTCCCCGGCGACCGAGCGTCGCAGCGCGAAGCTCAACGCCTTCAATTTCCTGAAGATCGCCAGCCATTTCTTCCCCACCTTCGACTTCGTGCCGCAGAAGGTGGATGGCTTCGTTCAGGAGATCGTGACGGCGCAGCCGTCCATTTCACGCTCGGAGTTCAACCAGTACCTGCGCGAGAACATCGGCATCGTCAAGCGATACCAGGTCCACTTCGAAGACAGTTCCGAGAACCGGATGAATCCTTTCACCGTGATCCGTCACAGCCTCTATCTGGGCGACAAGACGCTGTTCCAAGGCATCCTGACGAGTCTCGCCAAGAAGAACTTCGAGGAGTGGCTCTCGGTCCACGCCATCGAGGAACTCTGATGCCACGGCTCCCGGGCGAGATCCCGTCCTGAACCGCGCCGCGGCGCCCGTTCGCGGGCGTTCGCGGGCGTTCGGGACTGGCGGCGCCTAGCGCGCCAGGAGGTCCAGGATCGGCGCCGCCATCCGCGCCGCCGCGCCGCGATGCGCCGCGGCAAAGGCCGTGGCCGCCGCCGCCATCGCATCACGCTCATCGGCCTTGGTGAGAAGCACGAGCGCTTCAGCCAGTCCTTGCGTCAGCGTCTCGACGCGCCGCGCGGCGCCCGCCTGCAGCGACAGCTCCGCCGCCTCGGCGAAGTTGAAGGTGTGCGGTCCCATGAACAGCGGCACGCCGCAGGCGGCCGTCTCGATCAGGTTCTGTCCGCCGAGCTTCTCGAAGCTGCCGCCGAGCAGCGCGACGTCGGCCAGGCCGTAGTACAGCGCCATCTCGCGCATCGAGTCGCCCAGCCACACGTCCGCCACGCCCGCGCTCAGCGGCGGCGTGGCGATGTCGCTGGTGCCGAAGGCGCTGCGGCGCGCGAGCGTGAGGCCCGCCTCGGTCACCATCGCGGCGATCTCGTCGAAGCGCTGCGGGTGCCGCGGCACGATCAGCAGCAGCGGTGAACCCGCCTGCGCCCTCGCCTGCGACGCCGCCTTCCAGGCGGCCAGCATCGCGGCCTCCTCGCCTTCGCGAGACACCGCCAGCATCACCACGGGCCGGTTCAGCCCGGCGCGCCACGCGCGGCCTCGCGCGAGCAGCGCGTCATCGGGCTGGAGGTCGAACTTCAGGTTGCCGCAGACGCGCACGTCCTCGACGCCGGCCTGACGCAGCCGATCGGCATCGGCCGCCGTCTGCGCCAGCGCCAGCCGCAGGCTGCGCGCCGCCGGCGCCAGCAGCGCCTTGAACTTCTCGCCGCGACGCAGGCTGCGCGCAGACAGCCGCGCATTCGCGAGCACCATCGGCACGCCCGCCTTCCGCGTCTCGTGCTGCACGTTGGGCCAGATCTCGGTTTCCATCAGCACGCCGACCGCCGGCCGCGTGCGCTTCAGGAAACGGCGCACCGCGCCGGGCGTGTCGAAGGGCAGCCAGCGCTGCGTGTCGCCGTCGCGCAGCAGCGCGCGGCCGGCCTCCCGGCCGGTCGCCGTCGTGTGCGTGAGCAGCAGACGCATGCCGGGCCGCTCCTGGCGCAGTCGCTCGATCAGCGCCGCGGCCGCCCGCGTCTCGCCCAGCGAGACCGCATGCACCCAGATCGCGCCCGGGGCGATCGCCTCGCCGAAGCCGAAGCGTTCGCCCGGATGCACCGCGTAGAGCGGCTCCACGCGTCCGCGCAGCAGCACGCGCGCCAGGTAGGCCGGCGTCGCGAGCCTCAGCACGGTGCTGAAGACCGCGCGCGCCAGGCGCTCCTTGAACGAATCGGAACTCAAAGGCGAATGCCCCATGCCGCGATCAAGGAGCCCGCCAACGATGGGCCGCTCAACGATGCGCCGCTCAATGGCCGGACGTGAACGTGATGTCCGGCTTCACGCGCTGGAGCTGGGCCAGCACTTCCTTCTGGATGCGCTCCAGCGCTTCCTGCGTGTGGCCTTCGAAGCGCAGCACCAGCACCGGCGTCGTGTTGGACGCGCGCACCAGGCCGAAGCCGTCGTCGTACTCCACGCGGATGCCGTCGATCGTGATGATGTCCTTGGCGTTCGGGAACTCGGCGATCTCCTTGAGCTTGGCGACAACCTCGTGGTGCTCGCCTTCCTTGCAGGGGACGTTCAGTTCCGGCGTGTTGACGCTGTTGGGCAGGTCGTTCAGGACTTTGCTCGGGTCGTCGCTGCGCGAGAGGATTTCCAGCATGCGCGCGGCGGTGTACATCGCGTCGTCGAAGCCGTACCAGCGCTCGGCGAAGAAGATGTGGCCCGACAGCTCGCCGGCCAGCGGCGCGCCGGTTTCCTTCAGCTTGGCCTTGGCCAGCGAGTGGCCCGTCATCCACATCAGCGGCTTGCCGCCGTGCTCGACGATCCACGGGGCCAGGCGTTGCGTGCACTTGACGTCGAAGATGATCTCCGAGCCCGGCAGGCGCGTCAGGATGTCCGCCGCGATCAGCATGATCTGGCGGTCCGGCATGATCATCGTGCCGTCCTTGGTGACGATGCCCAGGCGGTCGCCGTCGCCGTCGAAGGCCAGGCCCAGCTCGGCGTCGGTCGCGTGCACGATGCGCTTGAGGTCCTCGAGGTTCTCGGGACGCGACGGATCCGGATGGTGGTTGGGGAAGTCGCCGTCCACCTTCGAGAAGATGTCCACCACCTCGCAGCCCAGCGCGCGCAGGATGGCCGGGGCGGTCGCGCCCGGGATGCCGTTGCCGCTGTCGACCACGACCTTCATCGGACGCGACAGCTTGGCATCCTTGACGATGCGCTGGGTGTACTCGGCGATGACGTCCATCTGGCCGACGCGGCCGTTGCCGGTGGCGTAGTCCTCGGACTCGATGCGGCGCTTCAGGCCCTGGATCTGCTCGCCGTAGACGGCGGCGCCCTTCAGGACCATCTTGAAGCCGTTGTAATCCTTCGGGTTGTGGCTGCCCGTGACCATGATGCCGGAGTTGCAGCCATGCTTGCCGCGCGTCGCGGCCACGTAGTACAGCATCGGCGTCGTGACGGCGCCGATGTCGACGACGTCCAGACCGGTCGACTTCAGCCCGCGGATCAGCGCGTTCACCAGCGACGGGCCCGACAGGCGGCCGTCGCGGCCGACGGCAACGGCCTTCTCACCGGCGTTGATCGCCTCGGTGCCGAAGGACTTGCCGAGATGCTCGGCGAGCGTCTCGTCCAGCGTCGTGCCCACGACCCCGCGGATGTCATAGGCCTTGAAGATGGATGCGTGAACTTGCATGTGCTTCCTTGCAGGAATTGGTGGTGGTTCGAAACTGGGGCGCATTGTAGGCAGCGCCTATGAGAGGTCCGTGTAACCCGGTGCACGGCGGGCTACAGAGGGCAATTCCCGGGCCAGGATTGAGCGCGCGGGGATCGGCCAGGCCGCCTTGGGACCGAGCGGTCGGGAACCGGCCAAGGCTCCTTGGGACCGAGCGATCGGGAACCGGCCAGGGCCCCCTTTTCTCCATGTCCCTCCTTTGTCGGCCGCCCCGGCCTCCAAATTCCCTCCTTGACTTCCGAAAAGGGGGCCCTGGCCGGTTCCCTCCGGACGTCTCGTGGTGGGCCCGCAGGGGGAACAGGGACATGTCCGAAAACGGCGAGAACCGCCGGACACCGACTCCTATGATCCTTGCCATGGACTTCCTTCTCGACCCGGATCACTGCTACCCCGCGCTGCTGGCGCGCGACGCGCGCTTCGACGGTCAATGGTTCGTCGGCGTGACCTCGACCGGCGTCTATTGCCGCCCGATCTGCCGGGTGCGCGCGCCGCGACGAGAGAACTGCCGCTTCTTCCCCAGCGCCTCGTTGGCCGAGGCCGCCCACTTCCGCCCGTGCCTGAAATGCCGCCCCGAACTGGCGCCGGCCGCACGCCCATGGAGCACGATGGACGCCGCCGAGGTGCTGGCACGCGAAGCCGCACGCTGGCTCGACGAATGCGCGCCAGAAGAAGCCTCGCTGCCCACACTCGCCGCGCACCTGGGCGTCAGCGAGCGCCATGTGCGTCGCGTCTTCACCGCCGTGCACGGCGTTGCACCGTTGCAGTACCTGCAGACGCGCCGGCTGCTGCTGGCCAAGCAGCTGCTGACCGACACGCGGCTGCCGATCGGCGAGGTCGCGCTCGCGGCAGGCTTCTCGAGCCTGCGCCGCTTCAACGCCGCCTTCCAGGAACACTACCGTCTGAGTCCCAGCGCGCTGCGCAAGGGCGGCGCCGAGGCCGATGCGAGCGCATCCGGCAACGCGCTGGAGACCGCCGAGCTGCGTCTGGACCTGCGCCCGCCGCTGCTGAGCTCGGCGCTGCTGAACTTCCTCGCCGCCCGCGCGGTGCCAGGTGTTGAGCAGGTCGATGTCGAGCGCCTGTCGCTGTCGCGCAGCGTGCGACTGGTGCGCCCGGGCCAGGCGGACGTGCTGGGCTGGCTGTCGCTGCGACTGCCCCCCGACGGCGATGAACGGCCGCGCGTGCGCCTGTCGCTGAGCGCGTCGTTGTGGCCGGTGATCGCGCCGCTGATGCCGCGCCTGCGCCGCTGGCTCGACCTCGATGCCGACCCGCAGGCCATCGCCGCCGCGCTCGGCGAGACCCTGGGTCCTGCCGCCGCGGGACTGCGCCTGCCGGGGTCGCTGGACCGATTCGAACTCGCGATCCGCGCCGTGCTCGGTCAGCAGGTGACGGTCGCGGCCGCACGCACGCTGGCCACGCGCCTGATCGCCAGATTCGGCGAGCCGTTGCCCGATGCCGCTGGCGCCCCGCCCGGCGTGACGCATGTGTTCCCGACGCCGGCCACGTTGGCCGCCGCCACGGTCGACGACATCGCCCCGATCGGCATGCCCGGCCGCCGGGCCGAGGCGCTGATCCACCTCGCCCGCCAATGGCCGACGCTGGCCTTCGCCCAGGGCCGCGGCACGGTGGAGGACGCGATCGCGGAGCTCGCCGCCCTGCCCGGCCTCGGTCCGTGGACGGCGCACTACATGTTGATGCGCGGCTGGAGCTGGCCCGACGCCTATCTGCCGGGCGATGTCGTGCTGAAGCAATGCCTTGAAGAACGCGCCGGCCAGCCGCTGCGTCCGCGCGAACTGATCGCTGCCGCCGAGCATTTCGCTCCTTACCGCAGCTACGCCGTGTTGCAACTATGGCGGGATGCCGCAACGAAATCCGCCGCTGCGAGGACTCTCTCGAAGTCGGCCGCCGCCAAGTCCGTTTCGAAGTCCGCCGCTGCCAAAACCACGCGAAGTCAACCCAGGGTTGTGGGGCCGGAATGAGGCTGGGGGTTCCCGGAGGGATGCCCCCTGCCTCGTGGAGAGCCCGCGCTTGGCCCACCGGAGTTGGCGGACCTCCCGCCAAACCAAGGCCCGGCCTCCCGCCCACCAAGGAGAGTTTCGATGAACCACCGCCACCACACTGCCTGGACCGAGACCGACACCCCGCTCGGCCGCCTGCTGATCGCGCGCAATGCCGAGGGCTTGTCGGGTCTGTGGTTCGAGGACCAGAAGTACCACCCCGGCGCCCTTGCTGCTCCCCGCGACGATGAGGACGCGCTGCTGCGCGACACCGTCGCGGCGATGAAGGACTACTTCGCTGGCCGGACCGCGGCGCTTCCCCCGATGTCGCCCTCGGGCACCGCATTCCAGCAAGCCGTGTGGCGGGCCCTGCTCGGCATCCCGGCGGGCGAGACCCTGACCTACGGCCAGCTCGCCGCACGCCTGGGCCGGCCGGAGGCCGTGCGCGCCGTCGCGGCGGCGGTGGGGCGCAACCCGGTGTCGGTGCTGATCCCGTGCCACCGCGTCCTCGGCGCCGACGGCAGCCTCACCGGCTACGCCGGCGGCCTCCACCGCAAGGAAGCCCTACTGACAATCGAAGGAGGCCTGCCCGCTAAGCTGCGCTCCTCGCCCATAGAGACTCCTCCCGGGACCCCGGCCCTTCGCCGTCCCGGCAAGCACGACAACAACCAAGAGGCCCCCGCGTGAAGCGAAGCGATCTGATCGAACTGCTGGTCCTGGCCGCCATCTGGGGCGCGTCCTTCCTGTTCATGCGGGTGGCCGCGCCGGAGTTCGGCGCGGTGGCGACGGCTGCTGTGCGCGTGGCCGGGGCCTCGCTGTTCCTGATCCCGCTGCTGGGCCTGCGCGAAGGACTCGGCGACCTGCGCACCCACTGGAAGGGCCTGCTGCTGGTCGGTCTGCTGAACAGCGCCTTCCCGTTCGCGCTGTTCAGCTTCGCGGCGCTGTCGATCAACGCCGGCCTGTCGAGCATCCTCAACGCCACCACGCCGATGTGGGGCGCGCTGGTCGCCTGGGCCTGGTTCGGGCAACGCCTGGACGGGTCGCGGATGCTGGGCCTGGCGCTGGGCTTCGCGGGTGTCGTGCTGCTGGCCTGGGACAAGGCCTCGTTCAAGCCCGGCGGCAGCGGCTTCGCGATCGTCGCCTGCCTGATCGCCGCGCTGAGCTACGGCGTCGCCGCCAGCGCCACCAAGCGCTACCTCACCGGCGCCAGCCCGCTGGCCGTCGCCACCGGCAGCCAGTTCGCGGCCGCGTTGCTGTTGGCCGCGCCGGCCTGGTCCCTGCGTCCGGCCGCGATGCCGAGCGGTCATGCCTGGGGCGCGGTGGCGTTGCTGGCGCTGCTGTGCACCGGCATCGCCTACATCCTGTTCTTCCGGCTGATGAAGCGCGTCGGCCCGACCAACACGATCTCGGTGACCTTCCTGATCCCGGTCTTCGGCCTGCTGTGGGGCTGGATCTTCCTCGGCGAGACGCTGAGCGCCAGCATGGCCGCGGGTTGCCTCGTCGTGCTGCTCGGCACCGCGCTGGCGGTGGGTGTGCTCAAGCTGCCTTCGACGTCGCCTCCAGCGACGTCCTGAGGATCCTGTCCGACAGGCCCGGTGCCGCGCCCGCGCAGGCCCGGGCCAGGATCATCCCGCCGACCATCGTCGACAGCACGCCGATCGCGCGGGCTTCGTCCTCCGCGGTCGGCTCGTCGACGATCGTGCCGTCGGGCCGGTGCACGGCCAGCTCGCGCAGGTAGGCGGCGATGCCGGTGCTCATCGATTCGCGCAGCAGACCGCCCTCGCGCGCCGCGTCGACGCCCAGCGCCGCCATCGGGCATCCCGCCCCGGGCGCGTCGCGATGCGCGGCGCCGAAGTAGCGTTTGAGGAAAGGCTGGTAGTCGCCGCCGTGCTTCTCCAGCTGCGCGCCCAGCCGCGACAGCGAGCCTTCGAAGGCCACGTCGCAGGCTTCGGCCGCGAGTTCCTCCTTCGACGCGAAGCGCCCATAGAAGCCGCCGTGCGTGAAGCCGGCCTCGCGGGAGATCTCCGCCAGACCGACCCCGGCCACGCCCCGCTCGCGGTACAACTTGGACGCCGCGTCGACCAGCGCCTTGCGGTTGGCGGCCGATTGCTCTTTGGTGACTTTCATGATGGGCACCATTGTAGGAAGCCCCGCTACAACTTCCGGCCAAGGCGCGATGTCACGATTTTGAGTAGGGGCATCATCAAATCTGCGGCGGACGTCGGAAATCTCGATACGATGGCGGCCATCATTAAAACAGGCACCCCTGGAAGGATCCTCCCGCATGCTTGCCGCCGCCATGTCCCGACGCATGACCCACCGGGGTCTGCACTTCAGCTGGGTGATCGCCGGGCTGACCTTCCTGACGATGCTGTTCATGTCGGCGGCGCTGGGCCTGCCCGGCGCGATGCTGCAGCCGCTGGCCCAGGAATTCGGCTGGTCCACCAGCCAGATCTCGTCGGCGCTGGCGTTGCGTTTCGCGCTGTTCGGATTGATGGGGCCGTTCGCGGCGGTGCTGATGGAGCGCTTCGGCGTGCGCGCCGTCGTCAGCGTGGCGCTGGGGCTGGTCGGCGGCGGCATGCTGCTGGCCGGGCTGGTCACGCAGCTGTGGCACCTGGTCGTGCTGTGGGGCGTGGTGCTGGGTCTGGGCAGCGGCATGACGGCGCTGGTGCTCGGCGCCATCGTGTCCAACCGCTGGTTCGCGACGCGCAAGGGCCTGATCATGGGCATCCTGACCGCGAGCGCCGCGACCGGCCAGTTGATCTGCCTGCCGATCGCCGCCTGGATGATCGAGCGCTGGGGCTGGCGCGCCCCGCTGCTGCCGCTGGCCGTGCTGTGCCTGGCGGTGATGAGCCTGGTGCTGCTGTTCATGCGCGACCGGCCGTCGGATGTGGGCCTCGCGCCCTATGGCGCCGATCCTGCCGCTGCTGCGGCGCCGGCCGCGCCCGCCGCCAAGGTCACGTGGCTCACGCCGTTCACCGCCTTGCGTGAAGCGTCGAGCCAGCCGACCTTCTGGCTGCTCTTCGGCACCTTCTTCATCTGCGGGCTGTCCACCAACGGCCTGGTGCAGACCCATTTCATCTCGCTGTGCGGCGACTACGGTCTGGCGGCGGTGCCGGCGGCCTCGGTGCTGGCGATGATGGGGATCTTCGACTTCATCGGCACGATCCTGTCGGGCTGGCTCAGCGACCGCTACGACACCCGCAAGCTGCTGTGCTGGTACTACGCGCTGCGCGGGCTGTCGCTGATGTGGTTGCCGAACGCGGAGTTCACGCTCTACGGGCTGTCGCTGTTCGCGGTGTTCTACGGACTGGACTGGATCGCCACGGTACCGCCGACGGTGCGCCTGACGGCGGAGCGCTTCGGCGCGGCGAAGGTGGGGATGGTGTTCGGTTGGATCTTCGCGGGCCACCAGATCGGCGCGGCGGTCGCGGCCTACGGCGCGGGGCTGAGCCGCAGCCTGCTGCTGAGCTACGCCCCGGCGCTGTACGTCGCCGGCGCGGCCTGCCTGCTGGCGGCGATCATGGCGATGGTGATCCGTCGGAAGACGGTCGCTGCGAGTTGAGCCTCCAATGACATCGGGGCCCGAAGGCCCCGATACAGCGTGCATCGAAGGGACGGTTCGCCGTCCCTTTATTCATTCCGCCGCGATCGCATCCGGAGGCGCGGCGAGCAGCGCCTGCAGGCCTTCCTCGTCGAGGACAGTGACACCCAGCTCGCGCGCCTTGTCGAGCTTGGAGCCCGCCTCCTCGCCCGCGATCACGTAGCTGGTCTTCTTCGACACCGAGCCGCTGACCTTGCCGCCGGCGGCCTCGATCAACTCCTTGGCCTCGTCGCGCGACAACGTCGGCAGCGTGCCGGTCAGCACCAGCGTCTTGCCGGCCAGCGGCTGCGGTCCGGCGGGCGCCGCGGCGGCCCCTTCCGATTGCGGGAATTCGACGCCCGCGGCGAGCAGCTGCTCGACGACCTCGCGGTTGTGCGCCTCGGAGAAGAACGCCGCGATGCTCTTCGCGACGATCGGCCCGACGTCCTTGACCGCCAGCAACTGCTCCTCGGTCGCGCCCATCAGCGCGTCCAGGTTGCCGAAGTGCTTCGCCAGATCCTTGGCCGTGGTCTCGCCGACCTGCCGGATGCCCAGCGCGAAGAGGAAGCGCGCCATCGTCGTGCGCTTGCTCTTCTCCAGCGCGTCGATCAGGTTCAGCGCGCTCCGGTCCCCCATGCGTTCCAGCGCGGTGAGCTTGGCCACGCCGAGCTTGTAGAGCCCCGGCAGGCTGGTGACGATGCCGCCGTCGACGAGCTGGTCGACGAGCTTGTCGCCCAGGCCCTCGATGTCCATCGCGCGCCGCCCGGCGAAGTGCAGCATCGCCTGCTTGCGCTGCGCGGGGCAGAAGATGCCGCCGCTGCAGCGGTGGTCGATGCCGCCCTTCTCGCGCACGACGTCGCTGCCGCAGATCGGGCAGTGCTTCGGCATGCGGAAGTTGGGCACGTAGCTCGCGCGCTTCGCGTCGACCTTGCCGACGACCTCGGGGATCACGTCGCCGGCGCGCCGGATGATGACCTGGTCGCCGACGCGGATGCCCTTGCGTCGCATCTCGAAGAGGTTGTGCAGCGTCGCGTTGCTGACCGTCGTGCCGCCGACGAAGACCGGCTCCAGCTTGGCCACCGGCGTCAGCTTGCCGGTGCGGCCAACCTGGATGTCGATGCGGTCGAGCGTCGTGACCTGCTCCTGCGCGGGGTACTTGTGCGCCACCGCCCAGCGCGGCTCGCGCGAGACGAAGCCCAGCCGCCGCTGCAGCTCGCGGCTGTTGACCTTGTAGACGACGCCGTCGATGTCGAAGGGCAGCGCATCGCGCTTCTCGCCGATCGATTGATGGAAGGCGACCAGGCCTTCGGCGCCGCGCACCACCGCGCGGTCGGCATTGACCGGCAGGCCGTAGGCCTGCAGCGCGTCCAGCATCGCGCTGTGCGTCGCCGGGATCTCCCAGCCCTGCGTCTCCCCGATGCCGTAGGCGAAGAAGCTCAGCGGCCGCTGCCGCACCAGCGCCGGGTCCAGCTGCCGGATCGCCCCGGCGGCCGTGTTGCGCGGATTGACGAAGGTCTTCTCGTTCGCGGCCCGCTGGCGTTCGTTGAGCGCCTCGAAATCGTCGCGACGCATGTAGGCCTCGCCGCGCACCTCCAGCACTGCGGCCTTCGCGCCCTCGCCCGACAGTTTCAACGGGATCTGCTTGATCGTGCGCACGTTCTGCGTCACGTCCTCGCCGGTCTCGCCGTTGCCGCGCGTGGCGGCCTGCACCAGCACGCCGTGTTCGTAGCGCAGGCTGATCGCCAGGCCGTCGAATTTCAGCTCCGCCGCGTACTCGACCGGCGCGGCGTTCTCGCCCAGGTCCAGTTCGCGGCGCACACGCGCGTCGAAGTTCTCGGCGCCGCTGGCCTCGGTGTCGGTCTCGGTGCGGATCGACAACATCGGCACCACGTGCCTCACCGGCTCGAAGCCCTCCAGCACCTGCCCGCCCACGCGCTGCGTCGGCGAGTCCGGCGTCAGCAGCGCCGGGAACGCGGCCTCGATGGCCTGCAGTTCCTGGAACAGCTTGTCGTACTCGGCATCGGGCAGCGACGGCGTGTCGAGCACGTAGTACAGGTGAGCGTGGTGATGAAGTAACGCGCGGAGTTCGGCGGCGCGGGCGGTGGCTTGTTGGGCGGAGAGCGAAGACACGGAAGCGGACCTCGAGGGAGTCATGCGCGCATTGTGGCGCACCCCCACTGAGCCACCGCTGGTCACGGCTGGCACCCCTGTCTTCTCGCACTCTCTGGAAAGGAGGTCTGTTCCCATGACCCTCGACGTCGTCACCGCATCCGCTCCCCTCGCCCGTTCGAAGCACCGCCGCGCCGGCGCCCGTCCGCAACGCGGCGTCACCCTGCTCGAACTCCTGATCGGGGTCGGCGTGATCATCGTTGTCATGGTCATCGTGCTGATGGGCATGCGCAACCTCAACGCGCAGATGGACCGCTCCGCCCTGCTGCGGCAGGCGCCGCAGATCCGGGCCAACGTGGCTGGCTTCGGGAAAACGGGTTCGGTGAACCTCGCCGAGCTGACCACCGCCCAGGCACACGGCCTGAGCGCCTTCCCGCGCGAGTCCGTCAACATGGCGGGCAACACGGTCACCGTGAAGCACGAGCTCGGCGGCCAGATCTTCGTCGCAGGCTTCAACGACGACTTCGGAGCCGCGAAGAAGGGCGAGGCGTTCACGCTGAGCTACACCGGCATTCCCACGTCGCAGTGCGCCAGCGTCGCGCGGGGACTCGCGCTCGTGGCCGACGGCATCTGGGTCGGCGAGGAGACGGCCGAGATCAGGCACACGAAGCCCGCCGACAACAAGGTCGTGAAAGTGCCCGGCTCGGCCGAACCGATCGGCGTCGGCAAACTCGTCGATGCATGCAAGACCGAGAGCGCCGTGGTCACCGTCCACGCGTTGATGGCCAACTGAACGCGCACCGATGGTCTCGTCACGATTCCTCTGCGTCTGCGCACTGATGTCCGGCGCGGCGATCTCCGCATCGCCCCTGCCGCCGGACACCGGTCCACGGCCGGTCGCCGCCGCACGGGCGGACCTCGAGACCGACGCTGCGATGGGGTGGACCTTCGCCCGCGTCGACGGCACCGTCCATCAGGCGTTGCAGCGCTGGACACGCGAGGCGGGCTGGCAGCTGGTGTGGGAGGTCGATCGCGACTTCCCCATCGATGCCGAGGTCACGCTGCGCGGCGATTTCCTGGACGCGTTGACCCAGGCGATGGCCGTGTTGCGCGACACCGACTTCCCGCTGCAGGCCCGCGTCCAGTCGGGAACCCGCGTGGTGCGGATCGTCCGCTACCTGCCCGATGGCGCTCGCCAGTGAGGAACTTCCCCGTGCCGTTTTTCTCGCGGTCCTCACCGCGCTCATCGCCGTGTTCATCACTGCGCTCGTCGCCGTGTTCATCGCTGCGTTCGTCGCTGCGTCAGTCGCTGCGTTCGTCGCTGCGTTCGTCACCGCACTCCCTCCCGCGTCTTCCGGGCGGCGCTCCCCGGCGCCTCGTCATCACTAGCGGGATGGCGGCCTGCGTCGCCATCGCCATCGCCGGATGCGCGGTGCCGGCCGCGCGCGAGACCGAGCGGGCCCAGCAGGCACTGCTCGATCGCGCCGAGGCGTTGCAGGCCCGGCTGCGCGAGCCGGCCACACTGCCGCCGCTGGTCGTGAGCGATCCGACGCCGCGCTTCGCGAGCCGATCCATCCCGCTGCGCCGCGACGAGCGGCTGCCGGACCACCTCGGCGACATCCGCCTGCACGCGCCGGGTCGACTGCCGCTGGCCGCGGTGGCCGAACTGCTCTCGCGCGCGATCGGCCTGCCGGTGATCATGACGCCGGACGCGCTGCACAGCGCCGCCGACTACGCGCCCGGTCCCGCGCCGCGGCCGGCCTTCGACGCGGCGACCGCCGCGCCCGAGGAGACGGCCGCGCTGCGCCGGGCCGGCCGGGCGGGCGCCCTGCGGCTGGACATCTCCGCGCCGGAACATCAGAACACCGTCGAGATCGACCACGCCGGTCCCCTGCGTCCGCTGCTGGACCGCATCGCGGCGCAGGCGGGACTGCACTGGCGCCACGCCGGCGGACGCATCGTGTTCTCCCGCGTGGTCACGCGCGCGATGCCGGTCAAGGCGCTGCCTGGCGGCCTGGACGCGAGCGCGTCGTTCGACGTGTTCGGCGGCGCGGAAAGCTCCGGCGGAGGTGCCGCCAAGATCGACGGCAACGCGCAGAGCGACTTCTGGGCCGGGCTGCCCGACGCGCTCAAGCCGATGCTCTCCCCGGCCGCGGCGCTGCAGGTGGATCCGCGCGCGGGACTCGTGACCGTCACGGACGCGCTCGCCAACGTCGAGCGCGTGCAGACCTACCTCGACGCGCTCAACGCCAACCTGCTGCGCCAGGTCGTGCTCGAGATCGAGGTGCTGCAGGTGAGCTTCACCGACGAGTTCAGCAACGGCATCGACTGGCGCCTGATGCTGGGCCGGCTCGGCCAGGGCAACCAGCTGGACCTGGTCGCGCCGGTGGCGCTCGGTCCGCTGGGCGCGGGCACGCCCGCGGCGCTGAGCTTCGTGCTCGGCCAGTCGGGCTCGCGCGGATCGCCCAGCGAATGGGTCGCCAAGGCGCTGCAAGAGTACGGGCGCGTGTCGACCGCCTATTCGAGCGTGGTCACCACCACGAACCGGATGCCGGTGCCGGTCGGCGCGTTGCAGACGCGCTCGTACGTGCAGCGCGCGACGGCGCCGACCGTGAGCCCGACCACCGGCCTGACCACCGCGGGCGCGCTGGAGCCCGGCAAGCTCACGACCGGTCTCGGTCTGACGGTGCTGCCGGTGATCCTGGATTCGCACCTCGTGCTGCTGCAGACCGCGCTGCAGATCAGCGAGCTGCGGCAGCTGCGCGCCTTCACCAGCGGCAGCGGCCAGCTGGCACGGTCGGTGCAGTTGCCCGAGACGATGAGCTTCAGCACCCTGCAGCGCATCAGCGTGCCGGCCGGTCGCACGCTGGTGCTGGCCGGCTTCGAGCGCCGGCAGACCCAGCTCGACGACGCGGACATGGTGCGCGGCCTGGTGCCGCTGGCGCGGCGCGGCATGCACGCCAGACAAGGGACGGTCGTGCTGATCACGCCAAGACTGGTGGGGCCATGATGGGCGCGCGACCGACACCGCCGGACGGCGCCGACAGGACCGCCGAGGGGCGCGAGGCCCGAGCAACGCGCGAAGCCAGCGAGGCCCGCGGTCTCGACGAGCACGGCGTGGCCCGGGTGATCGCCGTCGCCGGCGTGCGGCTGGCCTTCGGGCTGGACTGGCACCCGGTGGCGCGGCCCGACGAGCCGGGCCCCGACCTGCGCCAGGCGCGCGCCGCCGGCTACCGCTTCGTCGCGCGACTGCCGGACGGTGCCCTGCTGGGACTGGCGCGCCGGATCGACACGGGTCGACGCGCGCATCGACTTCTGCATCGCCGCGCCCATTCGGCGGTGGCCTTGCTGGTGGCCCGCTTCGCGGAGCGCGGCGCGGAGGCCTGCCTGATCGCCGCCTCCGGCACCGCCTCCGGCACCGGCATCGGCATCGGCATCGGCATCCGAGCGTCTGGTGGTACGAGCACGCGCGTGGCCTTTGTCGGCCTGATGGAGCGGCGGCCGGTGCCAGGCTTTGACCGCGTGCTGCCCGACCTCGACGCGGCGCTGGCGGTGCTGCAGGAGTTCCGCGACATGCATCCGGACCAGGAGGTCCGCGTCGCCAGCCATCTGCCCGGGCAGGACCGCATCGGCGAGGCGCTCGCACCGGACCTGCTGTTCGGCCAGCCCGACGGCGACACGCGCCTGCGTCCCCTGCTGCCTGCGCGCTGGCCGGCCGCGCTCGCCGCGGGCCTGGCCGCGCTGGGCCTGAGCGTCGGCTTCACGATGTGGATGCGGCATCAGCGCGAGGTGGAGCGCGCGACGCTCGACGCGGCGCGCCATCTTGCGGCGACGGCGGCGTCCCGTGCGCAAGCCTCCGCCCAACGCGCCCGCCGACTGGGCAGCCTGCTGGAGCAGGCGGGTCGGCCGGGCCTCGCCCCGTTGGACCGCTGGCGTGCCGCCATCGCCGCGCTGCCCCTGAGCCGCGCGGGATGGACGCTTCAGCAGGTCGACTGCGATCGCTCGAACGGATGCGTCGCCACCTGGGCGCGCCATCACGGCAGCCTCGAGATGCTGGACGGGCTGCCGGTCGGCGTGATCGGCGCGCCGTCGATGCGGCCCGAGCTGTCAGCCGGCGAGGACGCCCTCGCGGCCTCGATGCAGACGCCGCTGGCGGACACCGTCGAGCCGCCGCTGAAGCGGGGCGAGGCGCTCATCGCCGCGCGGCTGCCGCCGTTGCGCCTGGCCATGAACGTCTGGGGCAGCCACCTGCAGGAGCTGGCGACCGTCGGCGGCGCCGACGCGTCGCTCACGCCGGGACCGCCCCTCGACGGCGAGGCCGGCGTCAGCGACCCGACCACCACGAGCACCGCGACAGCCAGGACAGGCATGAGCACCACGACAGATGCAGCTTCCACGACAGGCACGACAGGCACGACAGCCATGAGCACCACGACAGGCACGGCCTCCACGACCGGCATGACCGGTGCGGACCAGGAGCGCGCGGACCTCGTCGCGCAGCCGGTCGTCCGGATGGTCTGGCGCTTGAAGGACGGCGTCTGGTCCCTGCCGCTGGTCCAGGTGCCGCCGTACGTCGTCGTGGAGACCCTCACCCTGAATTTCGCCGCGTCACAGATCAGCTATGAGCTTTCCGGATCCCTCTTCGCCCATGGCCTGCGTTATTGAGGTCTTCACTCCCCGACACTGCCGGCGGGTCCGCGCGACGGCGCTGGGGTCCTGCCTGCAGGCGGCGCTGTCGGTGACGCTGTCGATGACCTTCTCGACCGCCCTGTCGACAGCCCATGCCGGCGGCGACGGAAGCCGCGCGCCCGAGACCACGCCGGGCGTCAGCTTGCGCCACCTGGTCGATGTGGCGCGACACAACAAGGCGGCGGAGCTGGCCGCCGCCACGGCCCGTCTGGCGGGCACGCCGCGCCCGCCCGGTGATGCGGCGGTGCCGGCGCCGTCAACGGCACGGGGTGCCGCGCTGGCCGAGCTGCCCCGGCTCTGGTCGCTCATGGCCGCCGGAGACCGCTGGCGGGCCGAGGTGCTGTTGAGGGGGCGCCTGCATGCCGTCGACAGCTCGTCCGGGCCGGAGACCCGCGTCGGACCGTGGCGTGTGCTCGGACTGACATCGGAGGGACTGCGTGTCGAACGGGTCGCGGCGAGCGGACGTCCACCTCGTCCCCTCGTGCTGCCGCCACCCGCACAGGGAGCCGCGGCCGCGAGCTATCGCTTCGACGGCGGCAGGTCGCTCGCCGCCGGCGCCTCCGCGCAAGCCGGCCTTGGACGGCTCGATGACGGAGACGGAAACGACGACAGCGGCGATGGCATCGGCGATGGCGGTCACGGCGGTCACGGCGGTGACGGCGGTGACGGCGACGCCGTCCACCGCGCCACGGCATTGCCCCTGCCCGCGGCCCCCGCAGCCGCGGCGCCGTCCAGCGCGCCCTCCCTTTGAGCAACGCCTTGAGTTCCCCCTTCAGCCGCCACGTCGACGACCCGGCGCGCCTGCCTCCGTTCGAGCGCGTGCTGTCCGTCGCCGCGGACGCGTTGCTCGCCGCGCCCGCGGTCGACGGACTGCCGGTCGCCAGCCACAAGCAGGACCGGCTGGCGGCGCTCGCGCTGGTCGGCGGGCGCTTCCTCGTCGTGTCGGCGGTGGACGAGGTCCATCGGCCCGACTGGTATCGCCTCGTCCAGGCCGGGAAGGCGAAAGGCCTGACCTATGCCGGCCACCTGACCGCCGCGCCCGAGGTCTTCGCCGCGCTGCTCGCTGGCGCGGCGACGCGGGTGAACGCCCCGCTGGAAGCCCCCGAGGCCACCGCCGACGAACGCCAGGCCGCCGAGACGGCCCGCGACATCGACGCCATGGTCGCGGGCTCCTCGCCGCTGGAATGGTTCCGCGCCATCGTGCAGCGCTGCCGCCTGGCCGGCGCGAGCGACCTGCACATCGAACTGCGGGGGCCGGTCGCGCTGGCCCGGGTGCGGCTGGACGGCCGCATGCGGGTGCTGGACCGCCATCCGGCGCGCACCGCCGTCGACGGGCTGTCGGCCGCCTACACGATGCTGGCGGAGGAGCGTTCCCGCACCGAGGTCGCCTTCAACGGCGCAGTGCCGCAGGCCGCGATGATCCCGCTGGAACTGCCCGGCCTGCGGCTGACGCTCCGGTACCAGAGCCATCCCGCGGTCGGCGGCATGGACGTGGTGATCCGCCTGTTGCGCGCCTCCGGCAGCGGTCGCGATGACGCCGCCGGATCACCCGACGCCGGACCGCACGACGCCGGATCGCTCGCGGGCCGACCGCGCCTGGCGTCGCTGGAAGCGCTGGGCTTCACGCCGTGGCAGGCCGGCCGCCTGCGCGAGGCGCTGGCCTCGGCCTGGGGCGGCGTGTTCGTCGCCGGAGTCACCGGCTCGGGCAAGACCACGACGCTCAACGCGATGATGACCATGCTGGCCCGCGACGGCTCGCGCAAGCTCTTCACCATCGAGGATCCGGTCGAGTACGAGACGCCCGGCGTCAGCCATCTCTCCATCCAGCGCGGCGCGGCGGGCGGCGCGGATCCGTTCCATGGCGCGATGCTGGCGTTCCTGCGCATGGATCCCGACGTCGGCCTGTTCGGCGAGATCCGGGACGGCCTGTCGGCGTCGATGGCGCAGGCCGCCATCCAGACCGGGCACAAGATCCTGTCGACGGTCCATGCGACCTCCGCGCTGGGCATCGTGGGCCGGCTCTCGTCGCGCCTGCTCGGACTGGACCGCGAGGACCTGTGCGATCCGGAGTTCCTCTCCGCGATGGTCTACCAGGTGCTGATGCCGATCAACTGCGAGCACTGCAAGCGCCCCGCCGCCGCCGTCATGGGCGCGGACACGCTGCAGACGCTGCAGGCGGGTTTCGGCCTCGACCCGGACAAGATTTACTGCGCCAGCGCGCACGGCTGCACGCACTGCCGGCGGCCCGGCATCGACTACGGGGACGGCATGACCCCTGGATACCCCGCCGGCGCCGGAAGCGCCGGAAGCGCCGGAGACCGCCAAGGCGTCCGAAGCGCCCAAAGCGCCCAAAGCGCCCGAACCGCTGAACGCGCCGACGACACCCACGACGGCACGGCCGGCGTCAAGGTCGGCGCGGAAGTGATCGTTCCGGACCTGCGTCTGCTGGACCTGCTGCGGCAGGGCCGGGACGCCGAGGCCCGGCGCCACTGGCGGCGCCGCCGCACGGCGCCGTTCACCGATCCGGACATGGACGGCAAGGACGCCTGGGGGCATGTGCTGTACGACGTCGCCCACGGGCGCGTCGATCCCTATCACTTCGAGCGGACCTTCGGCAGCGCGGCGCTGCTGGCCCAGACGCTCGCCGCCGACGATGCCTGAACCCGCCGCCGCGGACGTCGCGATCCGCCTCGGCCCGGACCACGATCGCGACCCTGCCCTCGACCTCGACCCACACTTCGACATGCGCCCGCCCCGATGACCCACCCGCTCGACTGGCTGCTGCTGCGCGCGGCGGCCCGGCGCCTGCGCCGCCGGCGCGGCGATTTCTACTACGACCTGGCCTCGGCGCTGGAGGACCGCGTCCCGCTGTACACCATCCTGCGCAAGCTCGAGGCCCGCGCCCGCCGGCGCTCGCGCGGCGACCAGCTGCTGTACCGCCGCATGTTGCGCGCGGCGATGGGCGGATCCCTGGCCCGCGCGCTGCACGGCGTCATGCCGCCGACCGAGCTGCTCATGATCGACGCGTTGCAGGGCGGCGGCGATGAGCGCCTGGCCCAGGGCCTGCACTTCCTGTCCGGCACCGTCGAGAAGGTCGACGGCATGTTCCGCGCGGTGCGCAAGGCGGTGGCCTATCCGCTGCTGCTGCTCGGCGCGATGACCGCCATCCTGGTGGCCTTCTCGCTGCACGCGGTGCCGGTGCTGGCCGACCTGATCGCCCCGGAACGCTGGCCGCCGCTGGGGCGCGCGCTGTACGCGGTCGCGTGGACGATCCGCCACCACGGCCTGACGCTGGGCGCGGCGGTGCTCGTCGCGGGCGGGCTCTTCGTGTGGTCCCTGCCGCGCTGGCAGGGCCGCACGCGACGCTGGCTGGACCGGCACCCGCCGTTCAGCCTCTACCGCGATTTCTCCGGGGCGATGCTGGTGATCTCGCTGTCGTCGCTGATGCGGGCCGGCGTGTCGCTGCGGGCGTCGCTGGAGCGCGCGGGCCGGTTCAGCGCCCCGTGGATGCGCTGGCACCTGCGGCAGATCCTGTCGCGACTGTCCGGACGTGAATCGGCGCAGTTCGGTCGCGCCTTCGCCACCGGCGTGCTCAACCCCCGCATGGAGGAACGCGTGCAGGACGCAGCCGAGCGCCGCGACCCCGTCGCCGCGTTCGTGCGGATCGGCATCGGCTCGATCGATCGCCTGCAGCTGGGCATCTCCGACTCGGCCGCGCGCCTGAACGGGCTGCTGATGGTCGCCGCGGCCATGCTGCTGCTGTTCCTGCTCGGCGGTTTCCTGAGCACCGTCATGGAGGCGCAGAGCAGCCTTCAATCCGACATGGGGGGCCTGTGAGGCGCGCGATCGCGGCGGCGATGCTGGCGCTGGCGGCCGCGATGCCGGCGCAGGCCCAGGCCCAGGCCCAGGCCCAGGCTGGGAAAGTGCCACCGGTCGGAAGGACAGCGCGCTTGAACGACGCCCGGTTCGACCGCTGCTTCCAGCTCGCGGGCGATCGCTACGGCGTTTCGCCGCTGCTGCTGAAGGCCGTCGCGCGCCAGGAGTCCGGCCTGAACCCGGCGGCAGTCCATCGCAATGCCAACGGCTCGACCGACATCGGCCTGATGCAGATCAACTCCTCCTGGCTGCCCGTGCTGGCGCGGCATGGCGTCAAGGAGGACGACCTGCGCGTGCCCTGCGCCAACATCCTGGTCGGGGCGTGGATCCTGGGCAGCAACTTCCGTTCGATGGGGCGCACGGTCGATGCGCTGGGGGCCTACAACGCGCGCGATCCGGCCAAGCGGTTGGCCTATGCGCATCAGGTGCTGCGGCGGTACGCGGCGCTGCGCGCGGAGCTCAGTCTCCGCGCTCCGATGATCCCGACGCCTCCGCGTCCCCCGACGGCGGACCGCCCACCCGCGCGATCATGACCTGGTCGACGCGGTGGCTGTCGACGTCGACGACCTCGAAGCGCCAGCCGTGCCATTCGACGACGTCGGTGCGCTTGGGGATGCGGCGCAGCATCACCATCAGGAAGCCGGCCAGCGTGTCGTACTGGCCGTGGTGCGGGAAGTCGTCCACGCCCAGCGCGCGCTGCACGTCGGGGATGGGCGTGATGCCGTCGGCCAGGAAGCTGCCGTCGTCGCGCCGGATGATCTGCTGCTCCTCCTCGGCGGTGGAGACCAGCGAACCCATCACCGTGCTCATCACGTCGTTCAGCGTGATCACGCCGACGACCAGCGAGTACTCGTTGACGATCACGGCGAAGTCCTCGTGCGCGTTCCTGAAATGCGTCAGCACCTCGGCCAGCGTCAGCCGGTCCGGCACGATCAGCACCTTCTTGACCAGCGCGGGCTCGGCGCGCAGCGAGATGATCTCGCCGCGCAGCACGCGCTGGAACAGGTCGGTCGCGTCGACGTAACCCACGACCTGGTCGATCTCGCCGGCGCAGACCAGGTAGGTCGAATGCGGCGAGTCCGCGATCCGGGTGCGGATCAGCGCCTCGTCGTCGTCGAGCGAGAAGTAGACGACGCGCTCGCGCGAGGTCATCGAGGACTCGACGGTGCGGGTCTCGAGCTCGAAGACGTTCTCGATCACCTGCTGGTCCGCCGCCGAGACGACGCCGGCGCGCTGGCCCGCCGCGGCCAGGGCGAGGATGTCGTCGTGGGTGATCGTGTTGTCCGGGCTCATCGGCCGGCCCAGCAGCCGCAGCAGGCCGTCGGCGACGTGGTTCAGTCCCCAGGCCAGCGGCCGCAGCACGAGGGTGAGGAACAGCATCGGCCGGATCAGCGCCATCGCGACCCGCTCGGGTTCGTTCATCGACAGCCGCTTGGGCAGCAGGTCCGCCAGCACGACGAAGAGGATGGTCACGCAGGTGAAGGACAGCGCGAAGGCGGCGCGCTGCGCGGTGTCGATGTCGATCAGCGGGCGCAGCAGCGATTCGAAATGCGGCGTCAGCGCGCCCTCCCCGACCACGCCGGCCAGGATCGCCAGCGTGTTCACGCCGATCTGCACGACGGTGAAGTAATAGCCGGGCTGTTCCTGCACCTTCAGCACCTGCGCGGCGCGGTGGTCGCCCTCGTCCGCCAGCTGCCGCAGCTTCAATCGCCGCGACGCGGCCAGCGAGAGTTCCGCCATCGAGAAGAACGCGCTGGCACAGATCAGCAGGAGGATGAGCAGCAGGCTGGAACTCAAGGCGGCTTTCGGAATGGGGGAGCCGCCAGTGTAGCGGGCGCCTCCCGCGGCCCGGGTGGCCCGTCCAGGCCAGAAACCCCCTCGGCGCCGACCCGTGAAGGCCCCGGGTTCACCAGGCTGGTGCGGGTGCGCGGCTTGCTTGGGGCCCATGGACTCGCTTGAATCGGGCTTTCACAAGGAAAATTCTGCCGATGCATGCTTCGCCAGCCGGTTCCGACGGCCTCCCCTCCGCGCCGATCCCCGCGCCACTTCCGGCGCCGCGCCGCCGCCATTTCCTGGACGGCGGCGGCGAGATGGGCGAACGCATGCGCGCGCTGGACTGGAGCGCCACGCCCCTCGGTCCGCCGGACGGCTGGCCGGGCGCGCTGAAGACGGTCGTGCGGATGATGCTGGACTCGCGCTACGCGATGTGGATGGCGTGGGGGTCGGAGATGACCTTCTTCTGCAACGACGCCTACCTGCCGACGCTGGGCATGAAGCGCGAATGGGCGCTCGGGGCGCGTTCGCAACAGGTCTGGGCCGAGGTCTGGGACGCCGCGTACAGCCGCATCCGCCATGTGCAGGCGACCGGCGAGGCGACCTGGGACGAGGGGCTGCTGCTGTTCCTGGAACGCAGCGGTTTCGCCGAGGAGACGTATCACACCTTCTCCTACAGCCCGGTCTACGACGACGAACTGCGCGTGAACGGCATGCTGTGCGTCGTCACCGAGGTCACGGACCGGGTGATCGGCGAGCGCCGCCTGCGCGTGCTGCGCGACCTCGCGACACGCACCGTCGGCGCGGACCAGCCGCACGAATGCGCGCGGCGGGCCTGCCACGTGGTGTCCGACTATCCGATGGACCTGCCGTTCGCGGCGCTCTACCTGGACGAACCCGGCGGCCAGACCGCGCGACGCATCTGCTTCAGCCTCCCGGGCGGCGCGGGGGCGGAGGGGGCCGAGGTCCCCTTCCCCGAGCTCATCAGCCTGCTCGATCCGCCGGACGGCTGGCCGTTGCAGGATCTCGCCGCGGGCGGCGCGGCACGCGACCTCCCCGACATGCCGGCGCTGGGCGTGTCGCTGACGCTGCCGCCCTGGCCCGAAACGCTGACGCGCGCCGTGCTGCTGCCGCTGCGCAGCGCGGGCAAGGACCTGGCCGGTTTCCTGGTGCTGGGCGTCAGCCCGCGCCGCCCGCTGGACGAGGACTACCGCGATTTCCTGAACCTGGTCGCGGGCCAGGTGTCGGCGGCGCTCGCCGACGCGTCCGCCTACGAGGCGGAACGCCGTCGCGCGGAATCGCTGGCCGCGCTCGACCGGGCGAAGACGGCCTTCTTCTCCAACATCAGCCACGAGTTCCGCACGCCGCTGACGCTGATGCTGGGCCCGCTCGAGGAACTGGTGACCGCGCCCGGCCTGGACGGCCCGGCGCGGGACCGGCTGGCGCTGGTGCTGCGCAACGCCACGCGGCTGCAGCGGCTGGTCAACACGCTGCTGGATTTCTCGCGCATCGAGGCCGGCCGCTCGCAGGCGCGCTACCAGGCGAGCGACCTCGCGGCGCTGACGCGCGACCTGGCGAGCACCTTCCGCTCCGCGATGGAGCGCGCCGGGCTGGCCTTCGAGGTCGACTGCGCGCCGCTGGGCGCGCACGCCTACGTCGACCGCGAGATGTGGGAAAAGATCGTCCTGAACCTGCTGTCCAACGCCTTCAAGTTCACGATGCGGGGGCAGGTGACGGTGCGGCTGCGTGAATCCGGACGTGAACCCGGCGGCGAGCCGGCCCTCGCCGTGCTGGAGGTGGCCGACACCGGCACCGGCATCCCCGCGGACGAGTTGCCGAAGGTCTTCGATCGTTTCCATCGCGTCGCGGGCGCGGAGGGTCGCACCCACGAGGGGTCGGGCATCGGACTGGCGCTGGTGCAGGAACTCGTGCGCCTGCACGGCGGCCGGATCGAGGTCTCCAGCGTCCATGGCGAGGGCACGCTCTTCCGCGTCCTGCTCCCGCTGGGGTGGGAGCACCTGCCGCCGGAGCACGTCGAACGCCTCGAGCGCGCGCAGGAGCGCCACGGGCGCGCCGGCGTCCCCGCGTCGCCAGCCAGCACGACCGGCGCGCGGGCCTACGTCGACGAGGCGCTGCGTTGGCTGCCCGCGCCGGAGCCGCTGCGGGAGGCCGCGCCCGGACGCCCCGGTGCCGATGGCGTCGACCCCGGGCGCGACCCGGGCGCCGGCTGGCCGGCGGCGGACCAGCGCTTCGCCGCGACCTTCGGCGCGCGGGTCATCGTCGCCGACGACAACGCCGACATGCGCGCCTACCTGCGCGACCTGCTGTCGCCGTACTACGCGGTGGAGCTCACCGCGGACGGCCTGCAGGCCCTGGAGGCCGCGCGGCGCGAGCCGCCGGACCTGCTGCTGAGCGACGTCATGATGCCGAGGCTGGACGGCCTGGCGCTGCTGGCGGCGATCCGCGCGGATGCGCGGCTCGGCGGCGTGCCGGTGGTGCTGCTGTCGGCGCGGGCCGGCGAGGAGGCCCGCATCGAGGGCCTGGACACCGGCGCCGACGACTACCTGATCAAGCCGTTCTCGTCGCGCGAGCTGCTCGCGCGGCTGGGCGCGCTGCTGGAACTGCGGCGCCTGCGGCAATCGTCGGAGGCGGCATTCCGGCTGCGCACCGAGCAGTTCGAGACGCTGCTCAACGAGGCGCCGATGGGCGTGTTCCTGGTCGAGCACGACGGGACGGCGCTGCGCCTGCGCGAGGCCAATCCGACGGCGCGCGCGGCCTTCGGCGGTCCGCCGGACCTGATCGGCGCGCTGATCGGCGAACGATTCGACGCGCTCGTGGAGCGGCAGTGGGGCCATCCGCTGTCGGACCAGATCGTGTCCCTGTTCCAGCGCACGCTGGAGACCGGCGACCCGTACCACACGCCCGAGTTCATCCAGGAGCGCAGCGACCTGGGTGTCATCGAGGCCTACGAATGGCAGATCAGCCGGATCCCGCTGGCGGACGGCGCGCCGGGCGTGGTGTGCTACTTCCGCGAGATCTCCGCGCATCTGAAGGCGCGGCGGCGGCTGGAGGCGGCGGACCGCCAGAAGGACCAGTTCCTGGCGATGCTGGCGCACGAGCTGCGCAATCCGATCGCGCCGATCCGCAGCGCGGGCGACGTGCTGTCGCGTCTGGGCCTGCCGGACGAACGCTCGACCAAGATGGTGGACATCATCCGCCGCCAGGTCCAGACGCTGACGCGGCTGGTGGACGACCTGCTGGACGTCTCGCGGATCACGCAGGGCCGGGTGGAACTGCAGTGCGGGCCGGTGCTGCTGTCGGAGGTCATCGCGCAGGCGGTGGAGACGGCGGAGCCGCTGATGCGGGAGCGGCGCCACCACTTCTCGGTGACCACCGGCGGCTTGCCGGTGCGCGTGCACGGCGACCTGGCCCGGCTGGTGCAGTGCGTGGCCAACGTGCTGACGAACGCGGCGAAATACACCGATCCGGAAGGCCGGATCGAGCTGGCGATGAGCGAGGAGCCGTCCCCGTCCGGCGGCCCCGGCATCGCGCTGATCCGCGTCAGCGACAACGGCATCGGCGTGCCGCCCGCGCTGCAGGCGACGATGTTCGACCTGTTCGTGCAGGGCGACCGCGCGCTGGACCGCTCGCAGGGCGGGCTGGGCATCGGCCTGTCGCTGGTGAAGCAGTTGATCGGCATGCACGGCGGCAGCGTCTCGGTGCACAGCGAGGGCACCAGCCGCGGCGCGCGGTTCGAGCTGCGCCTGCCCCTGCTCGTGCCCTCGCCTGCCTGACCCGCCAGTGCAGACGTGCGCCGTGACGGCGCGCGGGGGATGTGGTCCGGCGTGAACCGCAGGGTTCGCGCGTCGTACTCATTCCGGGCTCGCATCGCGCCTCCGCCCCGTCGGCCAGGCGCCGTGCCGGCGCGCTGGACCTCGTCCTCCAGTGGGTCGGCAGGCTGGCCCCACGGCGGGCCCCGGGTCCGAGTCCCAAACCTCGTTCCCACTGGAGTTTCCCCATGTCTGCACCCCCTCGTCCCCGATCGTCGGGCAAGTCGGGCACGCTGGCCGGCGTCCGCCGCAGCCGCCTGGGCGTGGCCATCGGCGCGATGTCGCTCGCCTGCTGGGTGTCCGGGCCGGCCACGGCGTCCGCCGACAACGGCGTGGCGCCGGGGACTGGCGGCGAAGGGCGCCTCGGCCCATCGCCGTTCAGCGCCGTCCCGAACAATTTCACCGGCACGGGCGGCGATGCCGGCGGCCAGGGCGGATCGCCGGGGATCAACCGGGTGCGGAACAACAGCGTGAACGGCACCGGAGGCCAAGGGTATGGCCTCGGCCCCAACGCCCCCACGGTGCAGGGCGGCGCGGTCGGTCTTCTGATCTCGACGGACACCGGCGTCACCGCCCTGCGTCTCGGCGGCAACGGAAAGGACGGACCCGATGCCGGCTTCCTGCGCTTCCACGGCGCCTCGGGCGGCGGCGGGGGCGCGGGGGTGTTCGCCACCTCGCCCCTCGCGCTCGAGGTCACCGCCGCCGGCGGTGTGGCCGGCGGCAACGGCGGCGCCGGCGGCACCGGGCAGCCGGGTTCCACCAACAGCGCCAAGGGCGGCGGCGGGGGCGGCGGCAACGGCGTCACGATGTCCGGCGGGGGATTGCTCACCAACGCCGGCACCATCGTCGGCGGAGCCGGGGGCCGTGGCGCGGGCAGCTCGGACATCAGCGCCCGTGCCGCGGGCGGCGGCGGAGGCGGCCACGCCGTCGAGGGCGCGAACCTCACGCTCATCAATCGAGGCACGCTGACCGGCGGGGTCGGCGGGGCCAGCGGCGGCTACCAGGCCCAAGCCGGCGAGGACGGCGCCGCGGTCCACTGGAGCGGCGGCGACAACCTCCTGCGGCTGCAGTCCGGCTCGGTCATCAACGGCGCGCTGTGGGTCGGCACCGGCGCCACCGCGACGCTGAGCGTGGAAGCTGCGGTCGCACCGATGACAGGGTGGCTGCTGCTGGGCGGCAATGCGACGATCGACACGGCGGCGGACCTCTCCCTCGGCGGCCCCGTCACCGGCACCGGCCAGTTGACCAAGACCGGCGACGCCGTGTTGACGCTGTCGGGCAACGGCAGTTTCTCCGGCGGCCTCACGATCGGCGGCGGCGAAGTGCGTGCGTCCGCGCCGGCGCTGGGCACCGGCGCGATCCGCAACGACGCCCTGTTGCGCATCGACACCGCCACGGATGCCGCCCTGCAACAGGATCTGACCGGCACCGGCCGCTGGGTCAAGCAAGGGAGCGCCGCCTTGACGCTGGGCGGCACGACCCGCCTGGACGGGCCGCTGGACATCGCTCAGGGCCAGTTGGCGATCGGCGCCTCGGGCACGCTCGCCGCCGCCGCGCTGGCGCTCACCGGCGCCGACAGCCTTCTCGATCTGACGGCCACGGCCGGTGTCACGACGATCGGCGGCCTGGACGGCGTGGCGGGCTCGACGATCCGCACCGGTGCCGCCGCCCTGGTCGCCGGCGACGCGTCGGACCACGCGTTCTCGGGCACCGTCACCGGCCCCGGAGCGTTGGACAAACGCGGCAGTGGCACGCTGACACTCGCCGGCGCCAACGCCTATGCCGGCGGCACGACGATCAGCGCCGGCACCCTCGTGGGCTCGGCCGCGAGCTTCGGCAGCGGCGCGATCGTCGACAACGCCGTGCTGCGCATCGACCAGTCCACCGATGCCGATTGGGTGAACGCCGTCTCCGGCGTCGGCAGCGTCGAGAAGCGCGGCGCCGGCACCTTGACCTTGCAGCAGGCCATCGATGCGGCCGGTGGACTGAGCGTGGTGGACGGCAGGATCGTCGTCGCGCAGCAGGCGCTGCTGGGCACTGGCGCGGTGACGGTCGGCGGCCAGGGTCAGGTCGTGCTCCTCCTGGCCGCCGACACGGCCTTGCGCCACATCGGCGGCGACGGACTCGTGGCCGTCGATCTTGGCGACACGAATCGCCTGCTGACGATGAGCGCGGTTCCTGCGGGCGCCACGGCCTTCACGGGCACGCTGGTCCTGGACAACGCCGGCCTCGCGCTGACGGGGCCGGGGGCCGAATCGCTCTCCGCCGCCGCGCTGCGCGTGGATGCCGGCGGCCGGCTGCTCGCCGGCGCGGACACCGGCTCGATCGGCACGCTGCGGATGAACGGGGGATCGATCCGTTTCACGCCGGCCGCCACGGACGACGCCACGAGCGTGCGACCGTTGCTGATCACTCGTTCACTGGACCTGTCGGGCAGCGGCACGATCCAGGTCGAGCTGGACCTGCATGGCGCGCCGGCCGCCGACTCGATGGGCCCGCTGCTGGCGCGTGATGACGGCGTGTCGCTGCTGCTGGCACGCACCGTCCCGGGCGGGCAGGTGCTGGGCGATGGCGCCGGGCTCGGCCTCGTCGGCATCGATGGTCAAGCCGTCGGGAACACCACCGTCGGCGAGGTCGTCCAGGGCGGGCAACGCGTGGCCCTCACATCGACGCGTTATGGCCTGTCCACGGGCGCGGCCCGGGACGGTCTGTACCTGACCGCCCGGCTGCTCGGTGTCGACGTGCTGGCCGGCCGGGAACTGACGCTCGCGGCGCCGGCCGATGCCGACGGCACGGCGCGGGAGCTGTCAGTCCCGCTCGGCGGCGCGGGCGGCGTGGCCATCGACGCCGGAAGCGGCAGGACCATCCATCTCTCCAGCCTGGACAACACGTATGCCGGCGGCACGCGGCTGATCACGGGCACGCTGTCGCTGGCGGGTGGCAGCCTGCCCGAAGGGAGTGTCGTCACCTTCCAGGGCGTGGGCACCGGACTGGATCTCGGCGCCGCGGGGCGACCGCAACGCCTGGGCGGCCTGGACGGCGGCGACGCGTCGGGCAGGCTCCGCCTGGGCGCGCAGACGCTCACGCTGGAGACCGTCGGCGACCATGCGTTCGCAGGCACGATCGACGGTGCCGGCGCACTGGTGAAGACAGGTCCGGGCAGCCAGACGCTGACAGGGACCAACACCTACGGCGGCGGCACCACGATCAACGCCGGCACGCTGGTGGGATCGGCGTCCAGCTTCGGCGGCGGCGACATCCGCAACGACGGGACGTTGATCCTGGACCAGGCCGTCGACGGCACGCTCGCCAACACGATCTCCGGCGGCGGCACGGTCTCCAAGCAGGGCGCGGGGACCCTGACGCTGAGCAGCACCATCACCGGCCCCGGCCCACTGCGCATCGAGGCCGGCACGCTCCGCACGGACCTGGCCCGCCTCGGCACGGGCCCGCTCGTGAACAACGCCGTGCTCGAGCTCGACGTCCCGCGCGGCGCGCTGCTGGACAGCCGCCTGAGCGGCACCGGCCAGCTCGTGAAGACGGGCGCCGGCGACCTGACGCTGGAAGGCTCGCAGGCCGCGGGCAGCATCAGCGTCCGCACCGGCGGCCTCATCGTCGGTGCCGCCGCGGACGGCAGCGCGCTGCTGCGCGGCAACGTCGACATCGGCGCCGGTGCCCGGCTGCAAGGCAAGGGCACGATCGACGGCAATGCCCGCGTGTCGAGGGACGCGACGCTGCAGTTGCAGGCGGCCAGCGCGGCACTGCGCGTGAAAGGCGACCTGCACCTGGACCCGGGCGCCCGGTTGAACGTCCTGCTGGATGCCACGAGCCGCCTGCCGGCCCTGATCGTCGACGGGAAGATGACCGTGGAGGGCGCGTCGCTCCATGTCGATGCGGAGGACGGCGACTGGAGACCCAACGAGCGCGTCGATCTGCTGCGCAGCGGCGCGGTCGACGGCCGGTTCTCCGCCGTCGACACGAACCTGGCCTTCCTGACGCCGACGCCCGAGTACACGTCGCAAGGCATCGCGCTGGTGATGCGACGCAACCAGGTCTCCTTCGTGGACCTGGCACGGACGCCCAACCAGAAGAGCGTGGCCGGCTCGCTGGTGTCGCACGAGGACACCGCGCCGGCATCGGATCTGCTGGTCAAACTGCCCCGCAACGAGGTCGGAGTCGCGTTGGAAGACCTGGCAGGCGGGCTGCAGGCGGGCGCTCTCAATGCGCCGGCGATGGCCGCGGCGCAGCAGCGACTGGCGTTGAATCGCCAGTTGCGCAACGCACTGGGAACACGGCCCCCGACGGACTCGGGTCGCGGCCTGTGGGCCACGGTCTACGAGTCGCGCGGCACGCTGGTCGGCAACGCAGTCGACACGCTCGGCGCCACGACCGACGGGCTGCTGTTCGGCATCGATCTGTGGAGCGCGCAGGACGCCCGCCTCGGCGTCGCGATCGGCGCGGATCGGCAGACGGTGGCCAGCAACGGCGACGACCGCGCGGACGTGCGCTCGGGCTCGCTGGCGCTGTATGGCGGCCTGGCGTGGCACGGCTTCCACCTGCGGGGCGCCCTCTCCTACGCGCAGTCGCGCGTCCAGACCGGACGCGTGGTGGTCAGCGGCGGGACCGTCGCCGCGCTGAAGGCGAGCGAAAGGGCACGTCATGCCGAGGGCTTCATCGAAGTCGGTCTGCCGGCTCGCCTGCCCTTCGGCCAGATCGAGCCCTTCTTCCAGGCCGGCCGCTTCGTGACCTGGGCGGACGGCTTCAACGAGCGCGGCGACGACGCCGCGGCACTGACCGGCGGCAAGGCGCGCGACAGTCGTTCCTTCGGCATGGCCGGCCTGCACGGGAACATCGACGGGTGGCTCGCGCTGGGCGCCTCCTGGGGCCTGCAGGCAACGGCGGCCGTGCAGCACCTCGGAGGACCGGCCACGGTCACCCGGCGCGTCCGCTTGCCGGGCGCGGACAGCTTCGTCACCAGCGCGCCGTCGGGCGCGGGCACGGGGGTGCTGGCCGACCTGGGCCTGACGGTCCAGCCGCGTCCGGGCATGACCCTGGCCCTGCACGCCGCGCACGGAGAAACCGGCGGCAGCCGCGAGAACAGCGTGCGCGTGCAAGGCGTCTGGCAGTACTGAGACCCGCGCTCAGAGTCCCAGGAGCTTCATGCCCTGGGTCAAGGTCTGGCGGCTGGTCCAGTAGTCCTTCCACGGATCGGCCTTCTGGAAGCTGAGCCGGTCGCGCGCGTTGGCGAGGGTCCACTGGTCGCCGCGCTTGACGTCGTCGAGCTCGTCCCAGTCGATCGGCATCGACACGCCCAGGCCGGGGCGCGCGCGGACCGAAAAGGCGCAGGCGGTGGTCTGCCCTTCCCCGTTGCGGAGGTAGTCCGGGAAGATCTTCCCGACGCGGTTCTTCGGTCCGCTCTTGGCCGAGAACTTCTTCGGGAAGGTCTCGGCCAGATGCTGCACGAGGGCCTGGCTGAAGGCCTTCGCCGTCGCATGGTCGTGGCGCCGCGCCAGCGGGACCACCACGTGCAGGCCCTTGCCGCCGCTGGTCTTCAGCCAGCTCCGCAGGCCGAGTTCCTTGAGCAGCGCGCGCGTGATGCGCGCCGCGTCCACGACCGCGGGGAATGCGACGCCCTCGCCCGGGTCCAGGTCGATGATGAAGCGGTCCGCGCGGTCGAGCTTGTCGTCCTGCGCGTTCCAGGTGTGGAACTCGATCGCGTTCATCTGCGTCAAGTGCATCAGCGCGGCCGGATCGGGAAGGACGATGAGCGCGTCGCCCTCGACGTGCTTCTGGAAGAACAGCTGGCCCTCGATGCCGTCGGGCGCGCGCACGATCGCGACGGGTCGCCGCCCCAGGTGCGGTTGCATCCACTCGATCACGCTTTCGTAGAAGCGGATCAGCTCGATCTTCGTGTGGCCGGTGGACGGATCGATGACGCGCTCCGGATGCGTGATGCGCAACTGTCCGGACGTGGCTGAGGCCGATGCGTTCGCCTTGCTCGAACGCTTGGCCGTGGTGTTGGCCGTGGTGTTGGCCGTGGTCTTGGCCGTGGTCTTGGCCGTGGTCTTGGCCGCCGCGCTCGAAGACCCGGAGGACTTCGGCGCCTTGACCGCCTCGGCGGGCTTGGCCGATTCCCGCCCGATGTCCTTCGGCGCCTTGTCTTCGCGCTCGCCCTGGAACGATGCGTGGCGCACGTGGCCGTCCGGCGTCCACTCCGCGAAGGCGACTTCGACGACGAGCGTGGGCTTCACCCAGCGCGCGGCGCCCCCGGCGCGACCGGTGATGCGGGCCCAGTGACTGCGGGCGATGGTCTGTTCGTCGAAGTGCGGCCTCTTGACTTCGATCGCCGTGAGCTGCCGGTGCATCTCGCCGGCCTGCTTCAGCGACCAGCCGGTGCCCACACGCCCGGCGTAGCGGAGTTCGCCGTCCTCGTAGTAGCCGAGCAGCAGGCTGCCCAGTGCCTTCGCGCCGTCGGACCGGTCCGTGAAACCGACGACCACGAACTCCTGCCGCAGCTGGCACTTCAGCTTCACCCACGCGTCGCTGCGGGCGGACACATAGCCGCTGTCCGGCCGCTTCAGGATCAGCCCTTCGAGCCGCATCTGGCACGCGGCGGCGAGCATCTCCTCGGGCGGCACCGCGAAGTCCTCGCTGAAGCGCAGGCGTTCGCCCTCGTGGCCGGCCATCAACGCGCGCAGCACGGCGCGGCGGTGGATCAAGGGCACTTCGCGCAGGTCGTGGCCGTTCAGGAACGGCAGGTCGAAGAGGAAGTAGACGATGTCCTCGTGTTGCGTGCGCTTCGGATGGCCGATCGCGTTCTGCAGCAGGTTGAAGTCGGGCGCGCCGTCGTCGCGCAGCACGACGATCTCACCGTCCAGCCAGCCGCTGTCGATGTCGAGGCCTTTGATCGCCTCGGCAAGCGACGGCAGACGGGAGGTCCAGTCGTTGCCGCCGCGCGTCATCAGCCGGACCTTGCCCTTGTCGACCCGTGCCATCAACCGGTAGCCGTCGAACTTCGCCTCGGCGATCCAGTCGCCGGGCGGGGTCGCGCTGACCAAGGTGGCGAGTTGCGGCGTGAGCTCGGCGGGCAGCCGCGCCTTCTTCGCGCGGCTCAGGTCGGGTTCGGCGCCATCGCCGATGCCGGTGGACGGGTCGTCGGATCCGCCCGCTGACACGCCATCGGCCTTCACCGCCTTGGCGGATCCGGTGGGCTTGGTGGGCTTGGTCGATTTGGCAGGCTTGGCGGGCTCCACGCCACGCGCCGCCGCCCGTCCCAACGGATGCTGGATGACGCTGTCAGGCAGCTCGACGGTGACGTCGAACTCGGCATGCGGACGCTCCAGGCCATCGTGCTTCTTGATCAGCAGCCACTGCTCGCGCTTGGCGTCGCCGCGCGAGGTCCGGATCAACTGCCACAGCCCGGCCAGTTTCTGCCCGTGCAGGCGGAACACCAGCTTGCCGTCGCGCAGTCCGTCGTGGGGATCGCCTTCGGGCGTCCAGGTGCCGTTGTCCCAGACGATCACCTCGCCGGCGCCGTACTGCTTCGGCGGGATCGTGCCTTCGAAGCCGCCGTAGGACAGCGGGTGATCCTCGACGTGGATCGCCATGCGGCGTTCCTTCGGGTCGTACGACGGCCCCTTGGGGACCGCCCAGCTCAGCAGCACGCCGTCGAGCTCCAGTCGGAAGTCGTAGTGCAGGTGGCTGGCCCAGTGCTTCTGGATGACGAAGGACAGCGCCTGGGCCGACGTCGTTGCCGATGTGCTGCCGCGGGCCGGACGCTTCGCCCGCGGGCGGGCAGGCCCCGCGTCATGTCCGGCATCGTCCGGCTCGGGCGTGATGCGGAAGTCCCGCTTCTGGCGGTAGCGGGACAGCGGATCCTGGCGCGCTGCGGTCGGCATCGAACGGCTCCTCGCTTGTCCGCGGCGCTCAGGCCGCCTTCTTCTTCGACTTCCCGCCGAGGCTGCGGCGCAGCAGCTCGGTGAGGTCGACGACGTTGCCGCCCTCGCCCGCCGATTCGGGCGCGGCCTCGAGCGGCGTGACGGTCTCCGTCTCGCCCTCGTCGACCTTGCGCGCGATCAGCGCGCGGATCGCGGCGGTGAACTCGTCGTGGTAGTCCTCGGGGTGCCAGTCGTTGCTCATCTCGTCGATCAGCTGGCGCGCCATCTGCAGTTCGGCGGGTTTGAAGCCATGCGCCGACTTGCCCTCGGCGGGCAGGTCGAGGTCGTCGCAGGGGCGGATCTCGTTGGCCCAGCGCAGCATGCCGATCATCAGCGCCGGTCCCGCGGGCAGCAGCGCGGCCAGGTGTTCCTTGCTGTGGATCACCAGCCGTGCGATCGCGATGAGGCCGGCGTCCGCCATCGCCTCGCGCAGCAGCGCGTAGACCTTGCCGGACTTGCCGATGGGCTCGAGGTAGTACGGCTTTTCCAGGTAGACGAAGGACACCTGGGTCGCGGGGACGAAGGTCTCGATCTCGATGGTCTGCGTGGTGGTCGGATAGGCCTTGCGGATCTCGTCGTCGGAGACCAGGACGTAGTCGCCGTTCTCCTGCTTCACGCCCTTGACGATCTGCGTCTTGTCGATGTCCTTGCCGGTGCGCTTGTTGATGCGCTTGTAGCCGACCGGGTCCATGGTGCGCTTGTCGAGCCAGTCGAAGTCGACGCGCTGGTCCCGGGAGGCCGGATACAGCGCCACCGGCACGTGCAGCAGACCGAAGCTGATCGCGCCCTTCCAGATCGCGCGGCGCGCGGCGGGAGCGTCGTCGCTGTCGCCCCGGGTCGACGCCGCGTCGGCGGATTTGCCCCGGGCCTTGGGGTGCGCCGCCTTTGCGGGCGACGCCCGGTCGGCATTGGAAGCGCGCTTGCGGCTCGCGCCGGAGGTGCTCCGACTGGCCGGGCGCGGGGCCGGTTTGCGGCTGCCCGTGGAGGACGTGGAGGTGGTTCTGCTGGGCATGGGGACCTCGACGGCGGATTCGATGGAATCCACTCATCGGCAAATCGCGCGCCCGTGAACCGAGGGAGGCCACGCCGGCACGGGCATCCGGCTTGCTCTGTCCTGGGGATGGAAACACCGCCGTTGCGAGGCCATCATGTCCCCGGAAGCCCACGCCATGCTGCTTGTCCGCCCCTCCTCCGACGTCCCCGATCCGGAGTCACGTGCCCGGTTGCTGATGGCTGTTGAGCAGCGATTCCTGGATCGGCGCGATGCGGGCCGACAACTGGCGAGCCGTCTGACGGCCTACGCGCATCGCGACGATGTGACGGTGCTGGCGCTGCCGCGCGGCGGCGTGCCGGTGGCGGCGGAGATCGCGCGGGCGCTGGAAGCGCCGCTGGACATCCTGGTCGTGCGCAAGCTGGGCCTGCCCGGACAGCCCGAGTACGCCATGGGCGCCATCGCCTCGGGCGACGTGCGCGTGCTCAACACGCAGGTGCTGCAGCAGCTGGCGATCAGTTATTCCGCGATCGACCTCGTGACCCGCGCCGAGACGCGCGAGCTGCACCGGCGCGAGAAGCTCTATCGCGGCGACCGGCCGATGCCACCGGTCGACGGCCGACAGGTGATCCTCGTGGACGACGGCATGGCGACGGGCGCGTCGATGCGCGCGGGCGTGCAGGCGCTGCGGGAATTGCGGCCGGCGAGGATCGTCGTGGCGGTGCCGGTGTCGTCGGCGGAGACCTGCCACCTGATCACGCAGGACGCGGACGAGGTCATCTGCGCGCGGACGCCGGAGCGCTTCCGCTCCGTCGGGCAGTGGTACGAGCGGTTCGAGCAGACGACGGATGAGGAGGTGCGGCGGTTGTTGGCGACTGCACCTGAAAGCGCTGCGACGGCAAAGGTTTAAGCCGCCATCGGTTCTGTCCGCTGATTCTCGTTCGTCCCCCAGCGCTCCGCACCCGATCGATGAAGGGATGCGCCGAGAGAAATGCCTGGAACTCCGCGTCTTCGGCAAGAAGAGGCCGAGCCTCGCTGGCTGACAGACTGAGGTCGTCCTTTCGAGAGTGCCAGATGGCGTGCATCACGCCCTCCGATGCATCAGTTCGTCATGGGCGGCGCCGAGCACCGCCCTGAGACGGACGTCGGCGTCCTGTCGGTAGAGCCACGCGGCCTCTCGCTCGATCGGTGCCTCGTACAGGCGATGACCCAGAAGTACCTCGAGCGGGGTCGCCCACGCCAGCATGTTGTTGGGAGCCCTGAAGAAGGAGCCGATATGCCGCTCCTGCATCCAGGTCTGCCCTGAGTCCCTGCCGGAATGAGCAACGGGCACCTTGCGGGTGCCCGTTGCTCATTCGAAGGCGCGTTCGGCGATCAGCTGAACAGGCGTCTCGCCACCGCGCTGCCCGCGGCGAGATCGCGCGCGGCCAGCGACTTGTAGAGCTCCGACAGTTCCTGTCCGATCGACTGGAACGCATGCAGGTTCAGGATCTGGTTGCGGTCGTCGCAGAGGTCGGCCTCGAAGTCGCGGGCCAGGTTGCGCGCCGATTCCTGCCAGGTCGCGAACGGCTCCAGCGCCTCCGGCGTCTGCAGCACGTCCAGCGACAGCGTCAGTTCCCGCAGCGCCGAGGCTTGCGGGTCTTCCGCCAGGGCCGCCTGGGCATCGAAGTTCAGCGTCAGCAGCGGCGGCGCGCCCTCCTCGGCCGCCGGCATCACCAGCCGGCCGGGAATCGATCCGGGCACGAACCCGTGCCGCAGCGCCCCCTGCTGCACGAAGCCCAGCGTCCACGCCGCGCCTCGCGCCTTCAGCACGATCGCCAGCTGCGCGTCGTGGCCCGCCGCGAACTGGTCGAGCTCACGCGCCCGGCCGACGACGTCCAGCATGTCCGGGAACTCCGGCATCGCACCGATGCCGTCCGCGAAGCCCTGGATCTTCTGCACGAACTCCGAGTACTCGATCTCGTTGAGCGCCCCGCTGCGGTTGGCCATCTGCAGCCCCGCCTGGAACTCGCCGTAGCGCTGGCCCGGATGCGGCAGCTCCCACTCGCCGCTGTCCGCATTCAGGCCTTCGATGTGGAACGGCTTCGTGCCCGCGCGCCGGCTGCCCGGCAGGTGCGACAGCGCCATCTCGCCGCTCACCGGCGACTCCGGCGTCATCGTCGCGATCGCGTCGATCAGCGCGTCGATCCGCGTCGACGCCTTGCGTGCCCGCGCCATCGCCGGCACCGTCTCGTCCAGCGTGCGCAGATCCATCGTGCGCGAGTCCACCGCCTCGCCGTCGGCCGTGCCGTCCAGCGTGACCGGCGACTGGCCCGTCGCGGCGCCGCCGGCGCCCAGGCTGGGCTCCTGGCGGTCGCCCGCCGGCACGATCGGCTCGGCGCGCCGCGGGCCCGCCTTGCGCGCGCTCCACCAGCCCTGCGCCAGCAGCCCCACCAGCACCACGCCGCCCAGCGCGGCCAACAGCGTCGTCAGGTTCCAGTCCGTCGTCATCGCTCATTTGCTCCTGCGGCCCCGCGCGGCTCGTGCGCCTTGTGCGCTTCGTGCGCCGCGATCACCGTCGTCATCCTCATTGCTCGGCCATCGCCAGCGCGGATTCCATGTCCACCGCCACGATGCGCGACACGCCCTGCTCCTGCATCGTCACGCCGATCAGCTGACGGGCCATCTCCATCGCGATCTTGTTGTGCGAGATGAACAGGAACTGCGTGATCTTGCTCATCTCCTGCACGAGCCGCGCGTAGCGTTCCGTGTTCGCGTCGTCCAGCGGCGCGTCCACCTCGTCCAGCAGGCAGAACGGCGCCGGATTCAGCTGGAAGATCGCGAACACCAGCGCGATCGCCGTCAGCGCCTTCTCGCCGCCCGACAGCAGGTGGATGGTCGAGTTCTTCTTGCCCGGCGGCTGCGCCATCACCTGCACGCCGGCGTCCAGGATCTCGTCGCCGGTCATGACCAGCTTGGCCTGGCCGCCGCCGAACAGGCTCGGGAACATGCGCCCGAAATGCTCGTTGACCTGGGTGAAGGTCGAGCCCAGCAGGTCGCGCGTCTCCAGGTCGATCTTGTGGATCGCGTCCTCCAGCGTCGTGATCGCGCTGGTGAGGTCGGCCATCTGCGAGTCGAGGAAGGTCTTGCGCTCGCGCGCCGCGCCCAGCTCGTCGAGCGCCGCCAGGTTCACCGCGCCCAGCGCCGCGATGTCGCGGTTGATGCGGTCGATCTCGCCCTGCAGGCCGTAGAGCTTGACGCCACCGTCCTCGACGCCCTTCGCCAGCGCCTCCAGGTCGACGTTCTGCGCCACCAGCTGTTCCATGAACTGCTGGCCGCCGAGCGCGGCCGCCTGCTCGTCAAGCTGCAGCTTGGTGATGCGCTCGCGCAGCGGCTCGAGCGCGCGCTCGATCGTCATGCGCTGCTCTTCGCTGCGCTTGAGGCGCTGGCTGAGGTCGTCGTAGTTGGCGCGAACGACGGCCAGCGCCTGCTCGCGCTCCATCTTCAGCGCCAGCGCGTCCTGCAGGCCGGCCTGCGCGGCGGCGTCGTCGAGCTCGGCGCGCTCTTGCGCCATGCTCTGCACCGTCTGCTCGTTGACCTGCACCTGCTGGCGCGAGGTTTCGATGCCGCGCTGCAGTTCGCCGCGCTTGGCCGCCAGCGCGCGGGCGCTGAAGACCGCCTCCTGCGCGCGGCGCTCCAGCACGCGCTGATGCTCACGGGCCTCGGTCAGCTTGCGCTCGGCGTTGATCACCGACTCGTCGAGCTCGGCATGTTTTTCCTGCGTCGTCGCGAGCTGCAGATCCAGTTCCTCGAAGCGCGCCTCGCCTTCCATGCGGCGTTCCATCAGCGCTTCGTGCTGCGCGTCGATCTCGCCGAGTTCGTCGTCGAGCTGCGTGCGGCGCGCGACGGCGGCCTCGGTCTGCTGCGCCAGGCGCAGCAACTCGACCTGCAGCTGATGCGCGCGGGCCTGCGTTTCCGAGGCCTCGCGGCGCACCACGGCCAGCCGCTGCGACGCGTCCGTGTAGCTCGCTTCGGCGCGCACGGCCTGGGCGCGCGACTCGTCGGCGATCAGGGTCTGCGCGCGCTGTTCGCGCTCGAGGTTCTCGATCTCCTGCGCACGGGCCAGCAGGCCGGCGGTCTCGCTGTCGGGGGCGTAGAAGCTCACCGCGAACTGGCTCACCGCGTGGCCGTCGCGGGTCATGATCAGCTCGCCATGGGTCAGCTTCGGACGCTGCGCCAGCGCGTCGCCGATGGACTCCGCCGTGTAGATGCCTTCGAGCCAGTCGTTCAGCAGCGCCTTCAGGCCGTTGGACTCCAGCTTGAGCAGGTCGCTCAGCGGCGACAGCGCGCGATGCGTGTTGACGATCTCACCGCTGGGCAGCGAATAGAACGCCAGCCGCGCCGGCGGCGGATCGGACGCGAAGGCCTGCACCGTCTCCAGCCGGCCGACCGAGAGCGCGCCCATGCGCTCGCGCATCGCGGCCTCGAGGGCGTTCTCCCAGCCCGGCGTGATGTGCAGCTGCGTCCACAGGCCCTTGATGTCCTGCAGGCCGTGCTTGGCCAGCCAGGGCTTGAGCTTGCCTTCGGTCTGCACCTTCTCCTGCAGCGCGCGCAGCGCGGTCAGGCGGGCGACGATGTCCGTCAGCCTCGCGGCCTGCTGCTGCGATTCGCGCTGCGCGTGCTGGCGGGCCTCGTCGGCGGCGGGCGCGGCTTCGGCGAGTTCCGCCAGACGCGCGTCGGCGACGGCCTGCTGTTCATCGGCGGCGACCGACAGGCGCTTCACCTCGTCGAGCTTGTCGTGCTGCGGCGCCGCCAGGCCCTGGCGCTCCTGCGCGAGGCGCTCGCGGCGGCCGCGCAGGCCCTTGAGCTGCTCGTCGACGCTGCGGCTCTCCGCGGCCAGCACCTGGATCTGCTGCTGGACCTGCGTCACCTGCGTGCGCTGCTCGTTGGCGCGGCCTTGCGCGGCGCGTACCTGGTCCTCGACCTCGGGCAGCTTCATCGCCTGTTCCTCGGCCTGGGCGGCGAGGATCTCGCTCTGCTCCTCGGCCTGGGCGATCTGGGTGGCGACGTCCTCGAGCTCGACCTGCGCCTGCTCGGCGCGGTCCTGCCACTGCTGGTTCTGCGCCTGCAGCTCGACCAGGCGCTGCTCCAGCCGCTGGCGGCCTTCGACGACGTAGCGGATGCGCTCCTCGAGCCGGCTGACCTCCATCTGCGCCTCGGCCATGCGGCCCTGCGCGGCGTGCAGTTCGTCGCCGGCGCCATAGTGGGCCTGACGGATGGTCTCCAGCTCGGCCTCGAGCTGGCGCAGCTCGGCCATCCGGGCCTCGAGCGCGTTGACCGCCTCCGAGTGCTCGGTCTTGACCCGCGTGGCCTCGCCCGCCGCGTCGCGATGCTTCAGGAACCACAGCTGGTGCAGCTTCAGCGTGCCCTGCTCCTGCAGGTTGCGGTAGTTCGCGGCGACCTCGGCCTGGCGCTCCAGCTTCTCGAGGTTGTTGTTGAGCTCGCGGAGGATGTCCTCGACGCGGGTCAGGTTCTCGCGCGTGTCGCGCAGGCGGAGCTCGGTCTCGCGTCTGCGTTCCTTGTACTTGGAGACGCCCGCGGCCTCCTCGAGGAACATGCGCAGTTCCTCGGGCTTGGATTCGATGATCCGGCTGATCGTGCCCTGGCCGATGATGGCGTAGGCGCGCGGCCCGAGGCCGGTGCCCAGGAACACGTCCTGCACGTCGCGGCGCCGCACCGGCTGGTTGTTGATGAAGTAGCTGCTGGTGCCGTCGCGGGTCAGGACGCGCTTGACGGCGATCTCGGTGAACTGGTTCCACTGGCCGCCGGCGCGGGCGCTGGTGTTGTCGAACACCAGTTCCACGCTGGAGCGGCTGGCCGGCTTGCGGTTGCCCGAGCCGTTGAAGATCACGTCCTGCATGGACTCGCCGCGCAGTTCGCTGGCCTTGCTTTCGCCCAGCACCCAGCGCACCGCGTCCATGATGTTGGACTTGCCGCAGCCGTTGGGGCCGACCACGCCGACCAGCTGCCCGGGCAGCTGGAAGGTCGTCGGATCGGCAAAGGACTTGAAGCCCGAGAGCTTGATCGAGTTCAGTCGCATCGGGTGGGATCACCGGCCGTCGCAGCCGTCACGTGATCTAAGCCTTTGATTTGATTGTGGAAACGCCCCTTGACGGGGCGCTCGATTCGCGGCGGATGATACCATCGCGCCCTTCGCATTCCGGCCGCCGCCGCCCTCTGAAGCAGCGACCCGGCCGCCACCCGCATTCATCCCCCGCCCATGGCCAAGAACACCCCCGTCAAGCCCGCGTCGACCGCGTCCTCCACCAAGGCACTGAAGGCTTCGAAGCTGAAGATGGTCGCACCGATCAAGGCCGCGAAGGCTGACACGGCCGTCCCGCCCAAGATGCGCGACATGCCGCCCAATCCGCCGAGCCGCCCGAGCAAGGAGATCCATGTCTTCCCCAACCCGGCCCCGGAGCGCGACTACGTCATCCAGTTCCAGATCCCCGAGTTCACCTGCCACTGCCCGCTGACCGGCCAGCCGGACTTCGCGCACTTCACGATCGACATGATCGCGGACCAGTACTGCGTCGAGCTCAAGAGCCTGAAGATGTACTTCTGGAGCTATCGCGACGAGGGCGCGTTCCACGAGAAGGTGACCAACACCATCCTCGAGGACATCGTGAAGGTCACGAACCCGCGCTTCATCCGCATCACCGCGAAGTGGTACGTCCGCGGCGGCATCTACACGAACGTCGTGACCGAGCACCGCAAGAAGGGCTGGAAGCCGCTGCCGGCGGTGGACCTGCCCGCGCACGGCTTCGAGAGCGGCCTGCTGCGCTGAGCGGCTGAGCGGAACTTCGACGGACGTCACCTGATGGCCCTGGCCTACGACACGGACACGCAGTTCGTCGCGGTCGCGCTCAAGCGCAGCCGCATCGACGGCTACGGCGTGTTCGCGGCCGAGGCCATCCCCGCCGGCACGCGGCTGGGCCTGCTGACCGGCGAGTCGATCACCGTCGCCGAGGCGCGCCGCCGCGCGCAGGAAAGCCAACGGCTGATGCTGGTGGAACTGTCACCGGCACGGGCGATCGACGCGAGCCGCTCGCAGGACGCGATGCGGTTCACGAACCACAGCTGCCAGCCGAATGCCCGCATCCAGGTCGAGGACGGTGAGATCAGCTTCTTCGCGTTGCGCGATCTCGGCCCGGGCGACGAGATCACCGTCGACTACGGCCTGACCCATCACGAGGGACGCCTGGCCTGCCGCTGTGGCGCGCCGGGATGTCGAGGTTCACTCTGATCGGCAAGCCTGCGTTGTCGATGTAAGTACCGGGAGCGGATCCCGGTCCCCCTATGATTCCGCGCATGAGTTCCACCCCTGTTTCGCCTCCGGTCAGCCCGCCGGTCAACCCGAGGCTCGCGCTGCTGAACCCCTACCCCTTCGAGCGGTTGCGCGCCCTGACCCAGGGCATCGTTCCGAACCCCGAGTTCCGGCCGATCTCGCTCGGCATCGGCGAGCCGAAACACCCGGCGCCGAAGTTGGTCGAGGACGCGCTGATGGCCAATCTCAAGGGCCTGTCGAGCTACCCCGCCACCGCCGGCGAACCCAAGCTGCGCGAAGCCATCGCAGGCTGGCTGCAGCGGCGTTATGCGCTGGCGCTCGATCCCGCCACGCAGATCCTGCCGGTCAACGGTTCGCGGGAGGCGCTGTTCGCGCTCGCGCAGGTGGTGATCGATCCGTCCCGCCCCGGCGCGACCGTCGTCTGCCCCAATCCGTTCTATCAGATCTACGAGGGCGCCGCGCTGCTGGCCGGCGCGACGCCGGCCTTCGCGAACTCCGACCCGGCGCGCAACTTCGCCGCCGACTGGTCGCGGATCGACGAGGCGACCTGGTCGCGCACCCAACTGCTGTACGTCTGCTCGCCGGGCAACCCCACCGGTGCGGTCATGCCGCTGTCCGAGTGGAAGACGCTCTTCGAACTCAGCGACCGGCACGGCTTCGTGATCGCGTCGGACGAGTGCTACTCCGAGATCTACTTCCGCGACGGCCCCGACGCCGCGCCGCTGTCGGGCCTGCAGGCCGCCGCCCGGCTCGGCCGGCCGGACTTCCGCAACCTGATCGCGTTCACCAGCCTGTCCAAGCGCTCCAACGTGCCGGGCATGCGCTCGGGCTTCGTCGCCGGCGACGCCGCGTGGATCAAGCGCTTCCTGCTGTACCGGACCTATCACGGCTCGGCCATGAGCCCGCTGATCCAGGCCGCGAGCATCGCCGCCTGGAACGATGAGGACCACGTCGTCGCCAACCGCGCGCAGTACCGCGCCAAGTTCGCCGCCGTCACGCCGCTGCTGGCCGAGGTCCTCGACGTCGCCCTGCCCGACGCGGGTTTCTACCTGTGGGCGGCCGTGCCAGACGGTAACGATATTGGCTTCGCCCAGGGGCTGCTCGCTCAATACAATGTCGGCGTTCTGCCCGGCAGCCTGCTGGCCCGCGACGCCCACGGCATCAACCCCGGCGCCGGCCGCATCCGCCTGGCGCTGGTGGCCGAACAGGCCGAATGCCTGGAAGCCGCCCGCCGCATCGTCGACTTCGTGAAGCAGCTTCAACCGTCGCCCTGACCGTTCACGGCTTCAGTCACGGCCTCACTCACGGCTTCACTCACACCGCTCTCCCCGCATCCCCTCGAACACATCCCCGCACCATGACGCAAGACCTGCAATCGATCATCGACCTCGCCTGGGAAGGCCGCGCCAACCTGACCTCCGCCAACAGCCCCGAAGTGCGCGCGGCGGTGGACGAGGTGATCGCCGCCCTGGACGCCGGCACGCTGCGCGTGGCCGAACGCAAGGCCGTCGGTGAATGGACCGTGCACCAGTGGGTCAAGAAGGCCGTGCTGCTGTCGTTCCGCCTGAACGACAACCGCCAGATGGGCGCCGGCGACATGACCTTCTTCGACAAGGTCCCGACCAAGTTCGGCGGCCAGACCGACGAGCAGCTGCGTGCCGCCGGCGTGCGCGTCGTGCCTCCGGCTGTCGCCCGCCGCGGCAGCTTCATGGCGAAGAACGTCGTGCTGATGCCGTCCTACGTGAACATCGGCGCCTACGTCGACGAAGGCACGATGGTCGACACCTGGGCCACCGTCGGCTCCTGCGCCCAGATCGGCAAGCACGTCCACCTGTCCGGCGGCGTCGGCATCGGCGGCGTGCTGGAGCCGCTGCAGGCCAACCCGACCATCATCGAGGACAACTGCTTCATCGGCGCCCGCTCGGAGATCGTCGAGGGCGTGATCGTCGAGGAGAACTCGGTCATCTCGATGGGCGTCTACATCGGCCAGAGCACCCCGATCTACGACCGCGAGACGGACACCGTCACGTACGGCCGCGTCCCGGCCGGCTCCGTCGTCATCAGCGGCAGCCTGCCGAAGAACGACAAGTACAGCCTGTACGCCGCCATCATCGTGAAGAAGGTCGACGCCGGCACCCGCGCGAAGACGTCCATCAACGAACTGCTGCGCGCCTGAGCCCACGAGCCTCACGACGCAACGCTGAAGAAGATCATCCGTCCGGAGGAGACCGCATGAGCACGGGAAACATGGAGCGCATCCTGCGCCTGATGGCCGAGAAAGGCGCATCCGACACCTACCTGTCGGCCAACATGCCGGTGCTGATCCGGATCAACGGGCAGATGCTGCAGCTGTCGGATCAACTCCTGACCCCGGCCCAGCCGCGCGCGCTGATCTCCGAGGTCGTCGACCCGCAGCACATGTCCGAGCTCGACACCAACGGCGAGCTCAACCTGGCGGTCTCCATCCCCAAGGTCGGCAGCTTCCGGCTGTCGGGCTTCCGCCAGCGCGGCTCGATCGCGGCGGTGTTCCGGCACATCCCGCACGTCATCCCGACGCTGGACAGCCTGGGCCTGCCGCCCATCCTGGCCAAGCTGATCACCGAAAAGCGCGGCCTGATCCTGATGGTCGGCGCGACCGGCACCGGCAAGAGCACCACGCTGGCGTCGATGCTGGAGCACCGCAACCAGACGATGACCGGCCACATCCTCACGATCGAGGATCCGCTGGAATACCTGTTCACCAACAAGCGCTCGCTGGTCAACCAGCGCGAGGTCGGCCGCGACACCGCGTCGCTGCAGATCGCGCTGAAGAACGCGCTGCGCCAGGCGCCGGACTGCATCCTGATCGGCGAGATCCGCGACCGCGAAACGATGACCGCCGCGATCTCGTACGCGCTGTCGGGCCACCTGGTCGTCGCCACGCTGCACGGCAACAACAGCTACCACGCGCTCAACCGGATCATGTCCTTCTACACGCCGGAATCGCGTCCGGCGATGCTGAACGACCTGGGCGCCGGCCTGAAGGCGGTGGTCTCGCAGCGCCTGGTGCGCGCCGCCGCGGGCGGCCGCGTGCCGGTCACGGAAATCCTGCTGAACACCAAGCTCGTCGCCGAGCTGATCGAGCAAGGCGACTTCGCCGGCGTCAAGGAGGCGATGGAGAAGTCGATGGCCGAGGGCTCGCAGAGCTTCGAGGAACACTTCGCCCGCCTCATCACCGAGGGCACGATCACCCGCGAGGAAGGTCTGGCCTTCGCCGACTCGCCGACCAACCTGCTCTGGCGTCTGCAGAACGACGGCCCCGGCGTCAAGCCCGGCGGCCCCGGCGCACCGAAGCGGGAAGAACCGGCCGAGGACACCGCCAACTTCACCTCCATCACGCTGGACGTGCAGCCGGGCTGAGGCCCGCGCCGCACACACGATCCCACCGACCGATGGACGACCTGACCCTCGCGCTGCTGGAGCAGTTGATCGCCCGCCCGTCGGTCACGCCGGCCGATGCCGGGTGCCTGGAATTGATCGGCGCGCGGCTGGCCGGGGCGGGCTTCACGCTCGAACGCATGGACAGCGGGCCGGACGACTTCCGCGTCAGCAACCTGTGGGCCGTGCGCCGCGGCCAGTCGGCGGACGGTCCGTTGCTGGTCTTCGCCGGCCACACCGACGTCGTGCCCACCGGTGACCTCGCGAAGTGGAGCAGCGATCCCTTCGTCCCGACCGTGCGCGGCGACCGCCTGTACGGGCGCGGCGCGGCCGACATGAAGACCTCGCTGGCGGCGATGGTCGTCGCCGCGGAAGACTTCGCCGCGATGCATCCCGACCATCGCGGCAGCGTCGCTTTCCTGCTGACGAGCGATGAGGAAGGCCCGGCGCGTGACGGCACGGTGGTCTGCGTCGAGCGCCTGCGCGCACGCGGCGAGCGGCTCGACTACTGCATCGTCGGCGAGCCGACCTCCGTCGAGCGCCTCGGGGACACCGTCAAGAACGGCCGGCGCGGCTCGCTCTCCGGCAAGCTGCGCGTGATCGGCGTGCAGGGCCATGTCGCCTACCCGCATCTGGCGCGCAATCCGGTCCACCAGGCCGCGCCGGCCCTGGCGGAACTGGCCGCGAGCGAATGGGATCGCGGCAACGCCTATTTCCCGCCGACGACCTTCCAGATCTCCAACATCGCCGCCGGCACCGGCGCCGGCAACGTGATCCCGGGCGAGATGGTGGTGGACTTCAACTTCCGCTTCTCGACCGAATCGACGCCAGAGGCTCTGCGCCAGCGGGTGCATGCGCTGCTGGACCGCCACGGCCTGGAGTACGCGCTGGACTGGACGCTGTCCGGCGAGCCCTTCCTGACGCCGGTGGGCGAGCTGTCGGCCGCGATCGTCGCGGCCATCGAGGCCGAGACCGGCGTGACCGCCGAGTTGTCCACGACCGGCGGCACCTCGGACGGCCGCTTCATCGCCAAGCTCTGCCCGCAGGTGGTGGAATTCGGACCGCTCAATGCGAGCATCCACAAGATCGACGAATACGTGCCGCTGGACCAGATCGCGCCGCTGACGCGCATCTACCGACGCACCCTGGAGAATCTGCTGCTGTGACGCTGTTGGAATTGATCGAGGCCCAGGCCGCCCGCCTCCGTGAGGCGGGCGTTTCGTTTGGGCATGGCACGACGAACGCCTTCGACGAGGCCGCCTGGCTGGGCCTGTGGGCGCTGGACCTGCCGCTGGACGCGCTGGACGAGCACGAGGCCGACGCCGTCGACGACGCTGGCCGGGCGAAGGTCGAGGCACTGGTCGCTGAACGCATCGCGACGCGCAAGCCGGCCGCCTACCTGACGCGCGAAGCGTGGCTGCAGGGCGTGCCCTTCTATGTCGATGAGCGCGCCATCGTGCCGCGCAGCTTCATTGCCGAGCTGCTGGCCGACGCGACCATCGACGCGTGGCTGTCGGACCAGACCACCCGCGTGCTGGACCTGTGCACCGGCAACGGCAGCCTGGCCGTGCTGGCCGCGATGGCCTGGCCCGATGTGGCGGTCGACGCCATCGACCTGAGCGCCGAGGCGCTCGCCGTGGCGGCGATCAACGTCGAGCGTCATCAGCTCGGCGATCGCATCCGGCTGCTGCAGGGCGACGGCCTCGCGCCGGCGCAGGGTCCCTACGACCTGATCCTGTGCAACCCGCCGTACGTGAACAGCACCTCGATGGCGGCGCTGCCGCACGAGTACCGCGCCGAGCCCGAACTCGCCCTCGCGGGCGGCGCCGACGGGATGGACTTCATCCGCACGCTGCTGTCCGACGCCCCCGCGCAGATGACGCCGCACGCGGTGCTGGTCCTGGAGATCGGCAACGAGCGCGCCTTCTTCGAGGCTGCCTTCCCTCAACTTGAATCCGCCTGGCTGGAGACCTCCGCCGGCGAAGACCAGGTCCTGCTGCTGACCCGCGAGGCGCTGGTCGCCGCGGGCTTCGGCGATGACGACGAACAAGGAGTTTCCCCATGATCACGCTGCGCAACATCGTGCTGCGCCGCGGCACCAAGGTCGTTCTCGATGACGCGAGCGTCGTGCTGCAACCCGGCGAGAAGGTCGGCCTCGTCGGCCGCAACGGCGCGGGCAAGTCCAGCCTGTTCTCGCTGCTGACCGACCGCCTGCACAGCGACAAGGGCGACGTGGAGATCCCGCGTCACTGGGCGCTCGCCGAAGTGGCGCAGCACATGCCCGAGACCGACATGCCGGCCACCGAGTTCGTGCTGGAGGGTGACGTCCGCCTGATGGCCGCGCGCCAGGCCCTGGCCGAGGCCGAAGCCGCCGACGACGGTCACGCCATCGCCGATGCCTACGCGCAGCTGATGGACGCCGGCAGCCTCGACGCCCCCGCCCGCGCGCAGGCGCTGATGATGGGCCTGGGCTTCAAGGGCGCGCAGGTCGATGCGCCGGTCAACAGTTTCTCCGGCGGCTGGCGCATGCGGCTGCAGCTGGCGCGCGCGCTGATGTGCCCGTCCGACCTGATGCTGCTGGACGAGCCCACGAACCACTTGGACCTGGACGCCCTGGTCTGGCTGGAAGCGTGGCTGCAGCGCTATGAAGGCACGATGATCATCATCAGCCATGACCGCGAATTCCTGGACGCGATCACCAAGGTCACGCTGCATCTGGACGATGCAAAGCTGTACCGCTACGGCGGCAACTACACCGCGTTCGAGTCGATGCGCGCCGAGCGCATGCTCCAGCAGCAGCAGGCCTTCAGCAAGCAGCAGGAGCGCATGGCGCATCTGCAGAAGTTCATCGACCGCTTCAAGGCCAAGGCCAGCAAGGCCAAGCAGGCGCAGAGCCGCGTGAAGGCGCTGGAGCGCATGGAGCGCCTCGCGCCGGTGCTGACGGCGTCGGACTTCAGCTTCGAGTTCCGCGAGCCGCTGAACCTGCCCAATCCGATGCTGATGTTCGACACCGTGTCCGTCGGCTACGACACGGACGAAGGCGAGAAGGTCATCGTGCGCGGCATCGACCGCTCGGTGCTGGCCGGCCAGCGCTTCGGCATCCTCGGCGCGAACGGCCAGGGCAAGTCGACCTTCGTGAAGACGGTCGCCCGCATGCAGCGCGCAATGGGCGGCACGATCACCGAGGGCAAGGGCCTGTCGATCGGCTACTTCGCGCAGCAGGAAATGGACGTGCTGCGGCCTGATGAAGGCCCGCTGATGCACATGATCCGTCTGGCCAAGGAGGTCAGCCCGAACGCCCGCGAGCAGGAGCTGCGCGACTTCCTCGGCCAGTTCCGCTTCGTCGGCGACATGGTGAACCAGGACGTGGGCAGCCTGTCGGGCGGCGAGAAGGCGCGGCTGGTGCTGGCGATGCTGGTCTGGCAGCGCCCCAACCTGCTGCTGCTGGACGAACCGACCAACCACCTGGACCTGCAGACGCGCGAGGCGCTGTCGATGGCGCTCAACGAGTTCGAGGGCACCGTCATGCTGGTCAGCCATGACCGCGCGCTGCTGCGCGAGGTCTGCGACGAGTTCTGGCTGGTGGCCGACGGCAAGCTGGCGCCCTTCGACGGCGACCTGGACGATTACCAGCGCTGGCTGCTGGATCGGTCCAAGGAGGCCGCGAAACTCGCCAAGGAAGAGGCCAAGCAGGCCCTGCGCAGCGCGCGCGCCAGCAGCGCGGCCTCCGCCCCGGCGCCGGCCCCTGTGGCCGTGGCAGCGGCGCCCGTGGCCGCCGTGCCGGTGACGCCGCCCGTCCCCGTCAAGCGAGAGGACCGCAAGCTCAGCGGCCAGGCCCGTCAGAAGCTGTCCGAGCAGACGCGCCCGCTGCGCAAGGAGATGGAGCAGATCGACGCCCGCATGAAGGCGTGGGCGGACGAACGCGCCGCGCTGGAAGCGCAGCTGTCGGGCGCGGGCCAGACGCCCGCGCAGATCGCGGACGCCGGCAAGCGCCTGAAGGCCATCGGCGACGAGATCGAGGCCGCGGAACTGCGGTGGCTGGAGCTCAGCGAGCAGGTGGACGCGATCCAGGCGACGGGCTGAGCCCCCCGTCCCGCTCCACAGCGACGCCCTGGTGGACCCTTGTCCCCGGGGCGTTTTTCTTTCTGGAACTTCGCGCCGCCGCCGCCGATAGTTCCCGTCAACCGCCTTCAAAGACCATTTCAATTGCGTGCAATTTAATTGCTCGCTATAGTTCAGCTCATGCCGAACACAAAGCGCTTCAACCCGCAGATCGCCGCCGCCCCGGCCGCGACCCGCGCCCAGCCGGCGCCCGCGGGCACGGACTGGCTGAAGCTGGATGTTCAGCTGTGCTTCGCGCTCTATTCGACCTCGCTGGCGATGACGAAGCTCTACAAGCCGCTGCTGGCTCCCCTGGGCCTGACCTATCCGCAATACCTGGCGATGCTGGTGCTGTGGGAGACCGACGGCCCGAGCGTCTCCGATCTGGGGCAACGCTTGAACCTGGACTCCGGCACGCTGACGCCGCTGCTGAAACGCCTGGAATCGAACGGCCTCATCGAACGCCGCCGCGCCATGGCCGATGAGCGCCGCGTCGAGATCCACCTGACGCCCGCCGGCCGCGCACTGCGTGAGCAAGCCGTCGCCATCCCCGAACAACTGGCCTGCGCCAGCGCCTGCGGTCCCGCCGAACTGGAGTCGCTGACAAGACGCCTGCATGAATTGCGAGCCAATGTACTGACCCATCTGGCACGCGATCCCGCCGATCCCGTCACTGTCGACGAGGATGGCGAGACCTGACCCCGAGTTGTCCGTTCACCCCTCACCCATCACCACCAAGGAGCCTCACATGGCCATCGAAAAAGCCCTCTACACCGCCACCGCCACCGCCACCGGCGGCCGTCAAGGCACCGCGCAATCGTCCGACGGCGCGCTGAAGGTCGATCTGTCCACGCCGAAGGAACTCGGCGGCGGCGGCGGCCCCGGCACCAACCCGGAACAGCTGTTCGCAGCGGGCTACTCGGCCTGCTTCATCGGCGCGATGAAGGCCGTCTCGGGTCGCAACAAGGTCGCGCTGCCGGCCGAAGTCTCGATCACCAGCGAAGTCGGCATCGGCCCCCACGCCAACAAGCCGGGCGCCTTCGGCATCGCCGTGTCGATGAAGATCTCCGTGCCGGGCATGGACCGCGCCGCGCTGGAGAAGCTGGTCGCCGAAGCCCATGAGGTCTGCCCGTACTCGAACGCCACGCGCGGCAACATCGACGTCACGCTGACGATCGTCTGATCATCCGGGTCCGGCTCGTTCCGGACTCTCGATGGAAAAAAAGCGCCGGCGATGCCGGCGCTTTTTCGTTGGCGCATGCTTGCGCGCGCGTTCGTTGGCGCTGTGAGATCAGCGGGAGCGCAGCAGCGTGAGCATCAATTCGATGCGCGCCGCCCAGGGCGACAGCGCGGCCGCGGGCTCGTCGGACGCGCCGACGATGCGCCCCTGCGCGCAGCGCGTCGTTCGCCAGACCGGGATACCGGCGTCCTTCAGCGCCTGCACCGGCGCGTCGAGCGCACGATTCAGCGTGCCGTTCCCGGTGCAGGCCAGCACCAGCCCCTGGAGCCCCGCCGCACGCCACGCGTCGAGCGAACGCGCTTCCGAGCCGGCGTGGCTGCCGAGCACCTCGACCCAAGGCCACCGCGACGCGTCTTCGGGAAGCAGACCCACACCCAACGCCTCACCTTGCGGCCAGTCGCGGAAACGGCGCAGCGCCCCCTCCTCCACCACGGCCAGCGGACCGGCGTCAGGCCCCGCCTCGAAGGCGTTCAGGCGATAGCTGTGCGTCTTTCGCAGCTCCAACCCGGACCACACCTGGCCCGCCACGACCGCGACGACGCCGCGCACGCCTTCGGCTTCGGCAACAGCCACCGCATCCAGCAGGTTCTGCGGACCGTCCGCCTGGATAGCCGTGGCCGGGCGCATCGCGGCCGTCAGGACCACCGGCTTCTTCGGCGCCAGCACGCGCTGCAGCAGGTAAGCGGTCTCCTCGAGCGTGTCGGTGCCATGCGTGATCACGATGCCGCGGACCTCGGGGCGATCCAGATGCTCCCGCACCCGAAGAGCGAGTCGCGCCCAGGTCGCGTGATCCATGTCCTTGCTGTCGAGCTGAGCCAGCTGCTCAGCCTCAAGCGCCTTCGACGCCAACGCCGGTACCGCGCTCACCAACGACTCGACCGACAGCGAGCCGGCCTTGTAGCCGACGTTGTCCGTCGCACTGCCGGAGGCCCCGGCGATGGTCCCGCCGGTGCCGATGATCACGAGGGTCTGGGCCACACTTTGCAATTTCTCGTCTCCTGTATAAAAATCCAGATGCTGGATGAATTCTCAGGCGGCCTTTGAACCATCAGGGTCGCCGCGTTCTCGACATCCGGTCCTCAATGGAAAAAAGGCTTGCTCGTGGATACACCGCCCAAACTCACTGCCCGGCAACAGCAGATCTTCGATCTGGTCCGCGACAGCATCGAGAGCACCGGCTCGCCGCCCACCCGCGCGGAGATCGCGCAGCAACTGGGATTCAAGTCCGCGAATGCGGCCGAGGAACACCTGCAGGCTCTGGCGCGAAAAGGCGTCATCGAGTTGGTCGGCGGTACCGCACGTGGGATCCGCCTGCCGTCGACCGCCTTGCGTCAGGTCAATCGCGCCCGGGAGCACAGCCAGTTCGCGCTCCCGCTGGCGAGCCTCGCACAGTTGACGCTGCCGCTCGTGGGCCGCGTCGCTGCCGGCGCGCCTATCCTCGCCGAGGAACATGTCGAGCAGCACTATAGCGTCGACCCCACGATGTTCTCGAAGGCGCCCGACTTCCTGCTCCGCGTCAAAGGCATGAGCATGAAGGACATCGGCATCATGGACGGCGACCTGCTCGCCGTTCAGAAGATCAGCGAGGCGCGCAACGGCCAGGTCGTCGTGGCGCGCATCGGTGAAGAGGTCACCGTGAAGCGCTTTCAGCGCCATGCCGACGGCATTCGCCTGCTGCCGGAGAACCCGGACTTCCAACCGATCGAGGTCACCCCCGATGAGGAGTTTGCGATCGAAGGCCTGGCAGTCGGTCTGATCCGTTCCGGCGGCTTTCACTGAGCGCCGCCATCCCCCTCATGAGCGCGCGAAAGACGCACAGCAAAGCAGCCTCGGCCGCCGAATGCGCGTCTCTGCGGCAGATTCCCAACATCGGACCGGCGATGGTGCGGGATTTCGAGTTGATGGGGATTCATCAGCCGATGGATCTCGTGGGCGCCGATGCCTTCGCGCTGTATCAGCGGATTTGCAAACTCACCGGTCAGCGGCATGACCCGTGCGTCCTGGATACTTATATGGCCGCCGTCGATTTCATGAACGGCGGCCCTCCCCGTGATTGGTGGAGTTATACGGCGCAGCGCAAGCGCGAGTATCCGGATATCTGATTGAAGAACAAAAGCGACGACCAAAGAAAAAACCCTGCTGATTTGCATCGACAGGGTTTTAATGTTGGCGGAGTGGACGGGGCTCGAACCCGCGACCCCCGGCGTGACAGGCCGGTATTCTAACCAACTGAACTACCAC